>DATNAG010000048.1:0-2336 GCA_035572835.1 Solirubrobacterales bacterium | reverse complement strand
GAGGCTCTGCGGCATCCGCGACCATTCGCTGTCGCTGAGGAACTGGCGTCGCGTCGCACGGTAGAAGTGCTCGGTGGCGCCGCGCCGCTGCTTCGTGTCGACGAGCTCGATGCAGTCGTATTTCTCGAGCACGCGGACGTGGTAGGCGACGAGATTGAGGCTCTGATCGAGCTCTTGGGCCAGCAAATTCGGGCTGGCGACGCGCTCGTTCAGAATTATCAGGATTTGTACGCGCAGTGGGTGTGCGAAGGCTTTGGCGACGATTTGTTCGACGCCGTCCTTCTTTTTAGTTTTCGGCAAGGGGGCTTCCTTCGGTCGTTTGCAAGGGGTGGCACGCCGATTTGCAGACACTAACCACTGTGGGTCAAGAAATCCAGAATTGATCTTAAAACCTCGTTTATTTGTTCGGTTTTACCGGTTTGAACTTGATTGCTGTAAACGCGTGGAGTAAAAGAACCAATCCGCTTGTTTAGGGGCGGAAGGGAAATGCAGTTCCGAGACGGAGGTGGCGACAGTGCGGATGGGCACTTCGCAGGTGCGGATGGCGCCTGCGGCTATCACGAAGGGCTCCTGATGTAGGGGCGGGACGACGGTCGCCATGGCAGGCTTGTTCGGTGGCGCCTTGGAAGCTGCCGCTGCTCGTCCTGGCGATCGTCGTCTCGATCGTCGGCGCTTTCCTGCTCGGCGGTCCCGGGGTCGGGGTGGCCATCGGGGCCTTGGTGGCGGTGCTGCTGCTCTGGGTGGCGGCGCGGATGCGACCGCGCGGCGGGATCGGCGCGGCGCCCGACCCGACCCTGCGGCGGCGCCTGCTGGTGGTGGTGAGCCGGCCGGTGGAGGACCCGCGGACGACCGCGGTGATCGCCGCCGAGGCGGGCATCGACGGCAGGCGCGACCTGGCCGAGGTGATGATCCTGGCGCCGGCCCGGGTCGGTTTCCTCGACCGCTGGGCTTCGGACCTCGAGCCCGCTCGCCGTGATGCGCAGAAGGCGCTGGTGATCTCCGTCGCCTCGCTGGCCAAGGCGGGCGTCGTCGCCGAGGCCCGGGTCGGCGACGAGGACATCGTCCAGGCGGTCGAAGACCAGGTCGGCAGCTTCGCCGCGACCGAGGTGATCCTGGTCACCGCCTCCGACGCCGAGGATCCGGCCGCGGCAAGTGCGGCGGCGGAACTGGCGACCCGGCTGCGGACCGGTTTCCGGCGGCTGGTGGTCGACTAGCGGCCGAGCAGCTCGCCGAAGTGGACGGCGGCGCGGGTCGGCGTCAGCAGCCCGTCCTCGGTGCGGTGCAGGAGCCCGGCCCCGGTCAGTTCGCGGATCGCCCGCTCGACCGCGTCGCGGGCGCCGAAGTCGGCGTCCTCGCCGGCCAGGTCACGGATCAGCTCGGCGGCGGTGACCTGGGTGGGATGGAGGTCGAGCACCCGTTGCAGCAGCGCCGATTCGACCCGCGCGTCTTCGCTCTGGTTGGTCGGGCTCTCCTCGTGCGCGTCCATCGCCATGCCGACCTTAAGCCGCCGGGTCCTCGCCTTCGCCCCCGGCGGCGTCCTCGTCGTCCTCGCTCAGTCCGAGAACCGCGAGCGCCCAGGGCTCGTCGATCGCGGGGGAGTAGAAGTGCTGCATCGAGCCGCGCACCGGCGCTGTGTCGACCAGCGTGACGGCGCCGCAGTCGGCGAGCACCCGCACGTGGTAGCTGACGTTGGAGAGCGGCTGGCGCAGCTCGTCGGAGATCTCCCGCGGGCTGATCGGGTCCTGCTCCGCCATCGTGCGGAGGATCTGCCGGCGCAGCGGGTGCCGCAGCGCGATCAGCAGCTCGTTGTCGTCGGTGTGATCCTCCCCGGCCATCGGGGCGGCAGCATAGAGCAATTGAAATGTTTTGTCCGCAAACGGACGCGTCCGTACAGGGTCTCCATCAAGGCTTAAAGTTCCTGTCACACCTTCATGAGGATTAGAGCCGTATGCAGCCGCTTTGACTTGGGTCACTGTCCGGTCTGGCATCACTAATCACCGATTAATGAGGAATGTGCGGGTCGGTCCCACGCAGTATGGCGCAGACAAACAGTTGCGTACGCCGATCGGCGCCGTTGAGGCGCGATCCGGCCCGCGGTCGTGGATCGGGTTGGGATCCCTGACCGCGGGTAGCTGCGACGTCCGTCCATGTCGCGCGACGAGTCGGGGAGACAAGCCGTCAAGCCTGGGCACCGTTTCGGCGCCTCGCCGCCCCTGACCGTCGGGGTCGAGGAAGAGCTGTTGCTGGTCGACCGGATGCGCCGCCTTATGCCGGCCGCGGAGCGGGTCATCGACGGGCTCGACCCGGCCTCCCGCGAGGCGGTCAGCACCGAGATC
>DATNAG010000047.1:0-23479 GCA_035572835.1 Solirubrobacterales bacterium | reverse complement strand
CGCCGACGACGCCGAGGCCGTGGCGGGCCATCGTGTCGAACTCCATCCCGGCGAAGCCGAAGGCGCCGTCGCCGAGCAGCAGGCAGACCTGTTTGTCGGGGTTGGCGACTTTGGCGCCGATCGCCTGGCCGGGGCCGGCGCCGAGGCAGCCGAACGGACCCGGGTCCATCCAGCAGCCGGGCTCGTAGGTGTTGATGTAGCGGCCGGCGTAGGAGACGAAGTCACCGCCGTCGCCGACGACGACCGCGTCGCGGTCGAGCACCTGGTCCAGTTCACGGTAGATCCGCACCGGGTGGAGCGGCGCCCGCGGGTCGTCCAGCTGCTCGCGCTCTTTTTCGCGCGCCTCGGCCTCGATGTTGGTGAGTTGCTCGACCCAGGGCTTGGAGCGCGTCCCCTCCCCCGCCGCCGCGGCGATCGCCGCCAGCCCGGCCGCGACGTCGCCGACCAGGTCGAGATCGGGCAGGCGGTTCGCGGTCAGGGCGTTGGGCGCGACGTCGAGGCGGACGATCTTGGTCGCCTCGCCGAAGCTGCCGCCGAAGCCGAGCCGGAAGTCCATCGGCACGCCGACCACCAGGGCGACGTCGGCGCCCTGCAGGGCGGTCGAGCGCGCACGGCTGAAGTAGAGGTCGTGGTCGGCCGGCAGGCAGCCGCGTCCGAGGCCGTTGAGGAAGACCGGGATGCCGACGGCCTCGGCCAGCGCCCGCAGCTCGTTCTCGCCGCGCGCCCAGTAGAGCCCGGTGCCCGCCATGATCACCGGCCGCTCCGCGTTCGCCAGGAGCGCCGCCGCCTCCTCGACGCCCTGCGGGGCGGTCGCGGCGGGCGGGTCGGCGACGGCGGGGACCTCGAACTCGGCCTCCGAGAAGACGACGTCCATCGGGTAGTCGACGAAGGTCGGGCCGCTCGGCGCGGCCGCCGCGGCGTCGAGAGCGGCCGCGGTCATCGAGGCGATCGCGTCGGTCTCCTTCGCCGTCGCCGCCGACTTGACCAGCGGGGTGACGAACGGGAGGTGGTCGATCTCCTGGAGCGAGCCCGAGCCCCAGCGCATCTCCGGCGCGCGGCCGCCGAGGATCGTGATCGGCGAATTGTTCGACTGGGCGCCGGCGATCGCGCTCATCCCGTTGGTGACGCCGGGGCCGGCGGTCAGCGCCGCGACCCCGATCCCGCGGGTCGCCTTGGCGATCCCCTCGGCGGCGAAGGCGGCGGTCTGCTCGTGGCGGACGTCGACGATCCGGATCCCCTCGGCTTTGCAGCCGTCGTAGATCGAGAAGATGTGGCCGCCGGAGAGCGTGAACAGCGTGTCCACCCCGCGCGACTTCAGAACCTTGGCGACGATCCGCCCTCCGTGCTCACCCATGGCCGGGATCATATATATGACACCAATCGGTGTCATGTTCTAAGTGCCCGGGGCGGGACTCGAACCCGCGAACCCACTTGGGGAAGCGCCTTTTAAGGGCGCCGCGTTTACCAGTTTCGCCACCCGGGCAAGGCGATGGTAACTCGCCTTGAGCAGGCGAAAGTCTGCAATGAGCATGCAAAAAGGCCTGCGCCGGGGCGTAAATACGCAATAAATCTTCGCGGTCCGCAACTAGCCCGTTGTTACCGTGTCTCAAAGGCACCGGACCACGCCTTCCCTGGAGGGGATCTTGGAGGCATCAGCACTAACCCACGCCAGTCGCCGCGGGCTTCTCGCCCGTAAGTCGCCCCTGCTGAAACTGCAGGGCGACGAGAAGCTGATCGCCATGGCGCGCGGCGGGAACCCGGGCGCCTTCGAGACCATCGTCGACCGGTACCAGGGCCGCCTGCTCGGCTTCTGCCGCCAGATGCTGGGCTCGACCGAGGACGCCGAAGACGTCCTCCAGGAGGTCTTCGTCAACGCCTACCGGGCGATGCTCGCCGACGAGCGCGAGATCAACCTGCGCCCCTGGCTGTACCGGATCGCCCGCAACCGCTGCCTCAACCACCTGCGCAAACCGAGCGCCGACGCGCAGGAATCGATGGACATGGTGCCGGAGGTGGAGGCCGCCTCGACCGCGGAGAAGGTCCACAACCGGGAGGAGTTCCGGCAGATCATCTCCGACGTCAACAAACTTCCCGAGACGCAGCGCTCGGCCCTCCTGCTGCGCGAGATGGACGCGCTCTCCTACGAGGAGATCGCCGACGCGATGGAGACCACGGTCCCCTCGGTCAAGTCGCTCCTGGTCCGGGCGCGGATCTCGCTCGCCGAGGCGAGCCAGGCCCGCCTGCTGACCTGCGGCGAGGTCCGGGTCGAGCTCTCCGAAGCAGCCGAGGGCCTGCGCAAGGTCTCGGCCCCGGTCCGGCGCCACGTGCGCGAGTGCGAGGAATGCGCCGACTTCCGCTCCCAGGTCCGCTCGAACGAGAAGCTGCTGGCGGCGATCTTCCCGGTCCCGGCGCTCTTCGCCCTCAAGGGGGCGATCCTCTCCAAGCTCGGCTTCGGCGGCTCCTCCGCCGCGAGCAGCGCCGCCGCGGGCGGTGCGGCCGCCGGCGGTGGCGCCGCTGCCGCGGGCGGTGCGGCAAGCGGCATCGGTGCCGCGCTCGGCGGCTCGAGCGCCGCGGGCGGACTCGGTGGCCTGGGGGCCACGCTCGGCGGGGCGATCGGTACCAAGGCCGTCGCCGGCGTCGTCACCGCGGCGGTGATCACCGCCGGTGCCGCGGTCGAGCTGCCGAAGGAACATCATTCTTCGACTCCGGTGGCGCCGGTGGTCAAGGAAGCGCCACACGTGGTCGCCGCGACGCCGGCGAGCGGCGGGGTCGAAGCGGCCCTCTCGCCCCAGCGGGCGATCGAAAACAGCAAGCCGGCGATCTCCTCGAACGCCGCCGTCGCGGTCTACCCGGACACGAAGCCGGAAGCCCAGACGCCCGCCGCCACGCCGGAAGAAGTCGCACCCACCGAAGAAGTCGCCCCGCCGGAAGAAGCAGTGGCCCTCGAAGATCCGGAAGCGAGCGGCTCCGACGCCGAAGGCGGCGTCACCGGCGGCGTCGAAGTCGACCCCGCCACCGCGGCGAGCCCGACCACCGTCCCCGGCGCCCACGGCGGCAAAGGGACGGTGACCGTCACCGTCACCCCCGAAACGCCGGCGCCCACCGCCACCGCCGCTCCGCCGGTCGTCGTCACGCCGCCTCCCGCCGAAGAAGCGCCGCCGGCCGAAGAAGCGCCGCCGGCGACCGAAGAACCGCCGGCGACCGAAGCCCCGTAGCGCGGGCCTCAGCCCAGGCCGATGACTTTCAGCCGCCGCGTCAGGCAGGTGGCGGCGAACTGCCTGGTCTCGGCGAGCGAGTAGCCGAACAGCTCGAAGTCGTCGTCGCCTTGCGCCCAGGGCGGTGAGAAGACCCCGTCGGCGACCGGCAGCGCCTCTTCCAGGGTGCGTTGGATCGCGGTCTTGTAGCCGTCGTCCTCGCTCGCCTTCTCGCGCAGGAACACCGAGCCGAAGGCGACGTGGCGGTGCTCGTCGCGGGCGACGTTGCCGAACCCTTCGACGAACCCCGGCAGCGTGTTCTCGCGTTCGTTGAACTCCATGATGAAGTGCTGGCCGGTGAGGGCCAGCATCCCCTCGATCACCATGTGGTAGAGCGTCACCGCCTCGACCATCGCCTCGGTGTCCTCCGGTTCCCGGGAGAGGCGCTCGGTCCGCCGGCCCAACATCTCGTCGAAGAGCCGGCCGAAGTCGGCATTCAGGTGCGCCGAGGTCTCGGACAACATCTCCGCCAGCCCATCCGCCTCGAGCACCCCGACCTCGCGATAGAAGCGCTCGAAGAAGCGCACGTGGCGGGCCTCGTCGGCGATCTGGGTGCAGAGGAAGACTTTCTGGTCCTCGGTCGGCGCCGCCCGCATGATCGGCCCCAGCTCCTCCGCCACCTTCTGCTCGCCGATGAAGAACGAGGACAGCCCGTACATGCGCTGGAAGCGCTCCTCCTCGGGGATCCGCTGGTGCCAGTCCTCACGGTCCTGACTGAAGTCCAGTTCCTGGGTCTGCCACTGCTGGCGCTCCCAGAGGTCGTAGAGCTCGCCGTAGCCCAGCAGCTTGATGTCGGCGGTGCGATCCGCCGCCTCGTTCAGCGCCGGGTCGGCGGTCGCCTGGTAGTCCGCGCGTTGCGTCCGCGACTGGATCCCGGTCGCTTCCTTCGCCTCCATCCCGATCCCTCCTCGGTCGTGTTCCCGAGGCGAGGCTAACACCGGACTGGCCGGCCGGCCAGTTCTCCGGGACGGTGAAGGTTTGGGCCATTGCGCCCGGGCGGGTGAGGTTCAGGCCACTGCGGCCCGGGACGGGGCCGTTGCGATTTGGCGACGATCTCGAACGGTCAGAAAATTGCGTGGTTCGAAACTTGCTCCATACGTGAATAAGGAACCACGCAGATCCCTGACCGTCGAGGTTCCCGGCATCTCTGTAACGACAGGCGCCCGCACCCTCCGCCGTCTCCCCGAGACCCGACCATTTCGGCGGCGACCTCAGCCTGCCCGGGTCGCCTCCGAAATGGCCGCGTCCCTTGTCGTCCCCGGACAGGTCCGCGTCGCGACCAACCGCCTACACGCTGTGCGTCTCGCCCGGGTCGAGGATCACGACGGAGCCGGCTCCCGCCGCCTCGACGTCGGCCTTGAACGCCGCCGCGTCGGTCTCGATCGGCGGGAAGGTGTTGTAGTGCATCGGGATCACCGTGGCGGCGCCGACGAACTGGGCGGCGACCACGGCGTCGTGGCGGTCCATCGTGTAGTGGCCGCCGATCGGCAGCAGCAGGATGTCGACCGGGTCGCGTTCGGCGATCAGCTTCATGTCGGAGAAGAGGCAGGTGTCGCCGGCGTGGTAGATCGTCTTGCCGCCGATGTTGATCAGCATCCCCGCCGGGTTGCCGATCACGGTGCCGTCGGGCAGCGTGTTGGTGTGCCAGGCGGGCACGAACTTGATCCAGCCCCAGTCGAAGCTGACGGTGCCGCCGAAGTTCGGGTCGCTGACGTTCTCCACCCCCTGCTCGCCGAGCCAGCCGGCCAGCTCGACCAGGCTGACGCAGTGGGCCCCGGTCCGGGTGGCGACCGCGACCGCGTCGGCGATGTGGTCGGCGTGGCCGTGGCTGATCGCGATCACGCTCGGCTCCACCTCCTCGGCGGTGGCGACCGCGATCGGGTTGTTCGGCTTCAGGAACGGGTCGGTGAGGACGGTCGTCTCCGCCTCGCTGAACTCGAAGCAGGACTGGCCGTGGAACTTGATCTCCATCTCAGGTGTCTCCCTCTTGGTCTTGGCGGCGCGGGTCATCGCGCTCAACGGGCGTGCGCAGCTCCTCGTTCAATGCCCAGCCGACGGCGACCCCAACCATCATCCCCATCCGCGCCTCCTCGGCGAGCAGGGCGCGGACCGCGGCGATCCGCTCATCGGGGTCGGGGACGGTGGCGGCGCGCAGGGTCTCGGCATCGTGCGGCTCGCCGAACCAGCCGCCCTCGGCCAGCGCCGCCACCAGCACCTTCTGCAGCTGCGGCGCGGCGCGGGCGACGACCTGCTCGGCCTCGGCGAAGCGCTCGGCGTCCAGCAGCCGCTCGATCGCGGCTTCGAGCTCCGTCTCATCGGGCACCGCCCGAGCCTAGAGGACGGCCCTTGCACCCGCCGAGCGGGTCGCCGACAGGTGGCCCGACCTGGCCTATTCCTTGTGGTGGAGCGTCGTCGCCGCCAACCCGGCAAGGCCGCCGACGGCGCCGCCGACCAGACAGGAGAAGAAGTCCGCGGTGGGGGCGAAGAGCGGCAGCGCGATCAGCACCACGGCGGCGACCGCGACCCCGATCACGTCGTACTCTTCGTCGATCGTGCCGGCCGACTCGGCGCGGCGGATCGCGAACCAGGCGGCGACGGCGCCGAGCGCCATCCCGTTGCCGCCCGCGATCACCGTGATGTCCCCCTTGGCGCTGGCGATGCCCCCTGCGGCGAGCACTCCGAGCGCCCCGCAGGCGAACAGCAGCACCGCGGTCGGGGCGGTGCCGAGCCGACGCTCGACCCCGGTGGCGAAGATCGCCAGCCCGACCGCGACGACGAAGAGGTAGCCGACGTCGACGTAGGCGAAGGGCGCGGTCAGGTAGCGCCACCACTCGTCGCCGAAGGGGACGATCAGCCCGCCGAAGGTGGAGAGCGAGTCACCGGTCGCCTTCTGGACCAGGAGCAGGATCGCCGAGCCGAGGATGATCGTCAGCGTCGCGTAGGGCCGCTGTTCGGAGATCGCGAAGGAGGATGCCGAGGGCCGGCTCGGGCGCCGCAGCTTCAACCGCCGCCGGCGCCGCTTCGGCCGCTGCGCCTCGAGCGCGTCACCGCGTCGCTCCAGCTTCGGGGCCCGCTTCCGCAGGCGGGCGCCGCAGTACGGGCACTCGGTCACATACGGACTGACCTCCGAACCGCAGTTCTTGCAGATGACGCTGAGCTCAGTCTCACTCATGGGCTCAGTCGAGGATACCCGGCCACCGGGCTCCCCAGGGTCGATTCCGCTGCCATACTGGCGCGGCACCCTTATTCGAGGAGGAATCACAGTGGAGTTGAAGAGCCTGACCGAGCAGAAATCCCTGCTCGCGACGCTTCCCCCCGGCAAACGCGCCCGCCTGTACCGCCTTCTTTACGAGTTCGGCCCGGGCAACGGAACCCTGATGCTGCTGCCGATCGACCAGGGCATCGAGCACGGCCCGCGGGACTTCTTCCCCAACCCCGCCTCGAAGGATCCGGATTACCAGTTCCGGCTCGCCGCCGAGGCCGGTTACTCGGCGCTCGCCTGCCAGATCGGCATGGCCGAGAAGTACTACCCCGACTACGCGGGCAAGGTGCCGCTGATCCTCAAGGTCAACGCGAAGACCGACATCCCCTCCGGCTCGAAGGCCTTCTCCGCCTGCAACGCCAGCGTCGAGGACGGCGTCCGGCTCGGCGCCGACGCGATCGGCTACACGCTCTACGTCGGCTCGCCGCGCCAGGACGAGGACCTCGCCCAGCTGCGCCGCGTCCGCGAGGAATGCGACCGCTTCGGCATGCCGCTGGTCGTCTGGTCCTACCCGCGCGGCGAAGCGGTAGAGGCGAAGGGCGGTCAGAACTCCTTCTACGCGATCGACTACGCCGCCCGGCTGGCGATGGAGATGGGTGCCGACATCGTCAAGCTCAACATGCCCCAGATCGACTCGAAGAAGGACAAGGACGCCCCGGCGCCCTACAACGACATGGAGGTCGACCAGCAGGAGGCGATCCGCCAGTGCGTCGAATCGGCGGGCCGCGCGCTCGTCGTCCTCTCCGGCGGCTCCAAGGTCGACGACGAGATGGTCCTCCAGAACACCCGCGAGGTGATGGAGGCGGGCGGCAGCGGCGTGATCTTCGGCCGCAACGTCTGGCAGCGCGAGTGGGACGAGGCGCTGGCGATCGTCGACCAGATCAAGGCGAGCCTGCTCGCCAACGTGCGCCGCACCCCGTAGCGCTCAGCAGCGGCCCCACAGCCCCCTTCCGCGCCTCGCCGCCCGCTCGGCGAGGCGCGCGAAGAGCGGCGCGTAGCGGGTGTTCGGCGGGAACGGCAGCGTCCGGGCGAGGCCGCGACCGACCAGCATCGCGTTGAAGAAACGCCCGTCCGGCAGCCAGAGGTAGACGAGGCTCCGCCCGTAGGCGTCGACCGGTTCCAGCGCCACCCGGTAGCGGACGCGGCCCGCGGCACCGAGCACGTGCTTGGAGAAGGCCGAGGCGCGCGGGCCGAAGCATTGGACCGGCGTGTCCGGCTTCACCGTCTCCGGCGTGTCGACGCCGACGATACGGCTCGAGCCGAGGCCGGCGAGGATGACGGTGTCACCGTCGATGACGCGCACGACCCGCGTCGTGCCGCTCGCCGCGCTCGCCGGCCCTGAACCTCCCGGCCGAGGGAGCGAGGAGTATGCGATCGCCGCGAGGATCGCCGCGATCAGGGCGGCGCTGCCGATGCTGGGACGTCCCCTCACGCCTCCTATAAGGCGCGCGGCGGTAGATCTCTCCCCTGCACCGAATCGGAGGCGACCGAGGTGAGCGCCGCGGAGCCGACCGTCACGGTGACGAAAAGGGGTGGGATCGGCACCTGAGGGCGGCTTCCCGCCCCGACGAGGCGGTCGGCAGGCGCATGCCCGGGTCGACAATCGCCGCGCTGCAGCCGCGTCACCGTTTTTCGTCCAAACGATCGTTCGGCTGCCGATGCAGGAGATTCTCCCGAACCTTCTTCAGGAGCGGCAAAGGGCTCTGGAATGCGGTTTACCGAGCCTCGCCGATGGTCGAAACGCGGGCGGAGCCTGAGCTTTGCAAGATCCTTTGCTACGGTGCCCGCGGCCCTTCGGGGCTCCCCGTTATGAAGATGAAGCAAAGCATCTCCCAGTTCGAGACGGCCTTCGAGCAGGAGACCTCACTTGAGCGCCGCCGTCGCGAGCAGCTCCGTCGTCGCGCCGCAAATCGCTCGCGGGCGCGCCGGATCGAGCGCGTCGAACACCACAGCACGGTCCGCTTCAGTGTCCTGGCTCTCTGCCTCACGGTGACCGTGGTGGTCGTCGCGATCGCCATGTTCGAGGCGCTCTCGATGCTCATCTCTTAGCCCTGCAGGCGCCTCACCGCCCGCTTTCAATAGACTCGCGCGCCGATGCCACGACGCTCTCTGAAGCCACAACTGAACCAGATCCGCGCCTGGGTCCACCAGGGCCGCACGGACGCATGGATCGCCCACCAACTTGAAGTCTCCGCCACCGAGCTGCGCGAGTTCCGCAAGCAGTACGAACTCTCGCCCGACGACGAGAACGCCGGGTCGAGCGAAGTCGACCTGCGGGACGAGATCGAAGCGGAGATCGAAGCCGCCACCGCCGAGGAAGAGGCCGAGGAGGCCGACACCGAGGACGAGGGTGACGGCGACGAGGACGCCGAGGGGGACGGCTCCGGCCGCCCACGCCGTCGCCGTCGCCGTGGCCGCCGTGGAGGACGCGGTCGCCGCAAAGAGATCGAGGCGACCTTCGATCACGGCGAACAGGACGGCTACGGCCTCTGGCTCGATGCCTCGGTCAAGGACAATCCCGTCTACACCGAGCACTGGGCCGGCAAACGCGACGTCACCGTGCGGATCGAGGCCGACCAGATCGTCATCCGCCGCGCAGGCTCCCCAGCCGACGACGACGCCGACGAGGACCAGTAACCAGCCAGTTCGGCCGGCGGCCCGGTCAGGCGGGCAGCTGACGCCCGCCTGCGTAATTTCCCGCGTTACGCAGGTAGGCCCAGAACGCCGCGTCGGCCAGGGCCTGTGCTTCGTCGGAAGCCGCAGGGGCGACGTCGAGGGCGATCTGCTGGGCCCAGTCGGTTCCGGCGCCATACAGCTCGGCGAGCTCCTCGGCGGTGAAGGTCGGGCCGATGCGGCGCCGCAGCTCGACCCGGATCGCGTCGATCACGCGGTCGGCCAGGCGCCGGCGCCGAGGGTCGTCGATCGCTGCCAGCTCACGGGCGCCCTCCTCCCACTGGTACAGCGCATTGGCGAGCGGATAAGGCACGGCCCAGCAATCTAGCGACCCGAGAACGCCGCCCGAAAATCGTCTGCCGATGACGCTTTTGTACGCGAGAAAGAGCGAAGCTCCCCTCTTCGCCGACTAATGTCGCTTGATCGTGCAGACCCCCTGGGGAGACGCCGACACCTTGCGGCAGCGCAGGCTGCCCCCCGGCCGCAGCGGCGACCGCGACGCCGCACGGCGGGACCAGCGCGAGCGTCTCTTCGCCGCGATCGTCGTCAGCTGCGAGGAAAAGGGATTCGACGCCACCTCGGTCGAGGACCTTCTGCGCACATCGGGGGTGTCCCGAGCCACCTTCTATGAGCAGTTCGACGACAAGCTCGACTGCTTTCGCGCCGCCGAGGACGAGATTGTCGCGGCGGCGATCTCGGCGGTCACCGGCGAGTTCGACGGCGAAGGCGACGCGATCCGTCGCCCCCGCGGCGCGCTCGAGGCCTTTGTCCGGCTGATTGTCGCCCAGCCCGCCGCCGCGCGGATGTGTCTGGTCGAGTCCTACGCCGCGGGCGAAACGGGGATCTCCCCGGTGCGCCGGGCGATCGACTGGATCATCCTCCTCGGCCGTGACGCCGCCGAGCAGATGCCCGATCGTGCGGCGATGCCGCCGGAGCTGCTGCGCGGGATCATCGGCGGGCTCTACCAGGTGATCTACGGCCGGCTGCTGAAGCGCCGTGAGGAAGAGCTGCCGGACCTGGTGCCTGGCCTCTGGGAATGGGCGATGAGCTTCACCTCGCCATCGCGGCCGCTGCGTCGCCCGGGCCGGCTGAGCGTCTCCCGGCCGATCTCCACCGCTCCCCCCTTCGCCTCCTACAGTCCCGAACAGCGGATCATCCGCGGCTTCGCCGCCGCGGTGGCGAAACAGGGTTACCCGGCGACCACGATCGCCGACATCGCCGCCGCCGCCTCGATCTCGCAGACGACCTTCTATGAACACTTCGAGGGAAAGGAGGACGCCCTCAAGGCAGCCCTGGACTCGAGCGGCGCCCAGCTCCTGGCGGCGGTCCTTCCGGCGGTGCGGCGGGTCGACGACTGGCGGATCGCGCTGCGGATCTGCTTCGAGGAGTTGTGCGGCTTCCTCGCCTCCGAGCCCGCCTTCGCCTCGCTGCGCACGGTCGATATCTACGGCGCCGGGCCGGCCGCGCTCGTCAGCCGCGACGAGATCGGCCGCCAGATCGTCGACGCCCTGTTGGGGCCGGCGCTGGAGGCCGGCATCAAACCGACAGACCTGATGATCGAGGCCAGCGCCGGGGCGATCTACGGGATCCTGTTCGAGGGCGTCTGGAAGGGCAAGACGGCCGATCTCCCCCGCCTCGCTCCCTTCCTCACCTACTTCGCCCTGGCGCCCTTCGTCGGCGCCGAAGAGGCCCTCGAGGTCGCCACCAGCCGCGGCCGCACCGGCTGACGATGTTGATGGGCCGAAAACTTGCCATATAGGCAAGTTTTCGGCCCATCAACCTGAGTGCGGGGTGTTGGGGAGTTGGTGGAGGGGGGCGTTCGCGGCACCGCACTGCGGGTTGAGGGGGCCGGTGATCTTCCAGACGGTGACCTTGCCTTCCTGGAAGAGCGGTTCGGCGCCGCCGGAGCCCTGCAGCCAGCGTGCCTCGGGCGAGGGGATCGGCTTGCCCGGGTGGAGGAAGTTGAGGAAGGGCGACGTGACCACGTAGTCGAGGTCCTCGCCGTCGACCGCGGCACGGAAGCCGGCGCAGGTCGGGATCGCGTTGTAGGAGCCGTGGGGGCCCTTCTCGCCGAGGTAGACGACGCGATTGGAGAGGTCGGGCCCGTAGAACCCGTAGCCGGCAAAGCCCGCCGTGGTCCCGACGAGGCCGATCCGTGCGTCCGTCACCCCGCGCGCCCAGCGGTAGGCGTCGTCGAGGTCCATGCCCGGGATCGAGGTGTCGGCGGTGAGGTTGGCGAAGCGATGGTTCAGGTAATGGCGCTGGACCGGGTAGCCGAGGGCGATCGCGGCCACCGCCAGGGCAGCGACCGCGCCCGCGATGGCGCGGCCGGGAGCGCCGTCGCGGCGGGCCAGCCAGATCAGCGCCGGGACGGCGACGAAGACGATCACGAAAGCGAACGCGAAGAGGCGGGCCTTGTCGTGGATCGCGTGGTCGGGACGGTCGGTGACGAGGTAGGCGACCGCGAGCACCGCGACCACCGCCCACTGGCGCTTCGGCGAGTCGAGGAAGCGCGGCAGGGGCACCAGCACCAACGCCGCCAACAGGGCCGGGATGACATAGCGGATGTTGATCGCGAAGCCGACCGGTTCTCCCTCCGCCCCGGCCGCCCCGAGCGGGGTGAAGAGGTAGGCGACCAGGGCGAAGAGCGCGGTCCCGCCGAGCCAGCGGACCAGCTTGTCGCGGCCCGCGAAGATCGCCAGCAGGCAGGCCGCCACCGCGGCGGCCAGGATCACCGGCCAGAGGACACCGAACGCGTCATGGACGCCGGGGGCGAAGTAATGGCGCCAGACGCCGGTGTCGGTGAGGTAGTGGGAGATGCTGAAGCCGGGCCGGCCTTCCTGCAGCCGCTCCGGATGGGGCAGGGAGATCGGGCCGAGGCGCGTCGCCTCCGGAATCGGGTTGCCGGCGACGAGCAGGTTGCGCAGGTACCAGTAGCCGCCGCCGAGGAGGCCGCCGACGAACCACCACCCGGACGCCTTCCAGCGCCGCCCGGCGGGCGCCAGGACGATCACGGCGACGCTCAGGGCCGCCGCCATCGCGAAAATCGTCAGCCGCGTCCCGACCGCCAGCCCGACCGCCAGCCCGGCGGCGGCGAGCGGCCAGCCGTAGAGATGACGGCGCTCCCGCGGCTGGGCGTTCCAGGCCTCGACCAGCAGCGCGACCCCGGCGAGCAGCAGCGCCGCCGCCATCAGGTCGTTCTTCGCCGCCCCCGGCTCGCGCACCACGAGGGTGTGGCAGCCGGCGAGGATCGCCGCCGCCAGCACCGCCGGGATGCCCCGCCCGTAGGGACGGCCGACGCAGTAGGCGGCGAGGAAGGCGACCCCGAGCCAGCCGAAGTTGATGAACAGGCTGAGCGTGTCGCGCCCGGTCATCAGGATCCCGACCGCGTGCAGGAGCTCCGAGTTCTGCGGGTAGAACCAGTTGACGAAGACGGTCTCGACGTGGTGCATCCCGGTGGTCGAGTGCGACTGGGCGATGTCCGCCGAGAACGGCATGTGGTACCAGAGCGAGTCGAAGTTGAAGATCCCGGCGTCCAGTGCATGCTTGGCGGTCACCGCCCAGTCGAAGACGACGATTGCGATCACGACGACGGCCACCAGGGCGGCCCAGAGGCCGAGCTCGCCGCCGCGGGCGGTCTGCCCGCCGCCCGGCTGCACCGGCGTCACACGGGCCACCAGGGCGGTCAGGACGGCGACGATCAGGAGCGCGCCCGGGTAGAGAAGGCCGAAGGTGCCGAGCGCCTCGGCGGCGATCGTCAGCAGGCCGACGCCGAAGGTGATCTCGACCAGGCGGGCCGGAGCGCCCCGCCAACCCGGCAGGAGCCGCGACCTCAGCATGAAGGCGGCGAACCCGAAGCCCGCCGCCAGGACGATCAGCTGGACGGCTCCCAGCAGATAGGAGCCGAAGCTAGGCATCTGCCCGGAGGCCCGGCGCCCTCAGTGCGAGAGACCGCGCAGCACGAACGGGGTCTCCCCTTCGGCGACCATGCCCTGCTTGCGCGCCGCCGCCGCGACCACGGCCGGATTGTCGGCAGACTGGATCGAGCGGTGCAAGTGCTTGTTTTCCTGCAGCAGCTGGTGGAATTCGGCTTTCGAGGCGGTCGTCGACCGGTAGGTCTCGAACAGGTTGATCGCCGGGTTCAGGTAGGAGTAGGCGACGGCGAAGAGGACCAGCACCAGGGCGATGCGCCCGACGCGGTCCCATTTGATCCGGCTGGCCGTGCGGCGCGCCCCCGGGCGCCGCTTGCGAGCGGCCGGGCGACGTTTCACGCGCGAGCCGGCGTAAGCGGTTGAGGCCATGCCCGCAGCTACGCTGCCGACGGGCCGTCTCCTTCATTAAGTGGGGCGCTGGACGAACGCTTTCAGGCCGGGAAACTCGGCGGCGGCGCCGAGCTCCTCCTCGATCCGCAGCAGCCGGTTGTACTTGGCGACGCGGTCCGAGCGCGAGGGCGCGCCGGTCTTGATCTGGCCGGCGCCGGTGGCGACGGCAAGGTCGGCGATCGTCGTGTCCTCGGTCTCCCCCGAGCGGTGCGAGATCACCGCCGTATAGCCCGCCTCGCGGGCGGTGCGGATCGCCTCCAGGGTCTCCGAGAGGGTGCCGATCTGGTTCACCTTGACCAGGATCGAGTTGCCGACGCCGAGCTCGATGCCGCGACGCAGCCGCTCCGGGTTGGTGACGAACAGGTCGTCGCCGACCAGCTGGACGCGATCGCCGATCGTCTCGGTGAGGAGCTTCCAGCCGTCCCAGTCCTCCTCGTCCATGCCGTCCTCGATCGAGAGGATCGGGTACTTCGAGGAGAGCTCACCCCAGTAGCCGGCCATCTCCTGCGGGCTGAGGGTGCGACCCTCGTGCTCGAGCACGTAGGAGCCGCCTTCGTACACCTCGCTGGTCGCCGGGTCGAGGGCGATGAAGATGTCGGAGCCGGGCTCGTAGCCGGCCGCCTCGACGCCCTCGAGGACCGCCTGCAGAGCCGCCTCGTTGGATTCGAGATCGGGGGCGAAGCCGCCCTCGTCGCCGACCGCGGTGGCGAGGCCGCGGGCGCCGAGGCTCTTCTTCAGCGCGTGGAAGACCTCGACCCCGAAGCGCATGCACTCGGAGAAGCTGGAGGCGCCGGCGGGGACGATCATGAACTCCTGGAAGTCGACCGAGTTGTCGGCGTGGGCGCCGCCGTTCAAGACGTTCATCATCGGCACCGGCAGAATCCGCGGCTCGCCACCGCCGTAGAGCTCGGCGAGGTAGCGGTAGAGCGGTTGCCGGGAATCGGCGGCGGCGGCCTTGGCGGCGGCCAGGGAGACGCCGAGCAGTGCGTTGGCGCCGAGCCGGCCCTTGTTCGGGGTCCCGTCGAGCTCGATCATCGTCTCGTCGAGGGCTCCCTGCTCGGCGGCGCGGGCTCCGGTGAGCGCCTGGGCGATCTCGCCGTTGACGTTGGCGACCGCCTTGGTGACGCCCTTGCCGACCCACTGCTCGCCGCCGTCACGCAGCTCGACCGCCTCGAACTCGCCGGTCGAGGCGCCCGACGGAACCGCGGCGACGCCGCGCGCGCCGGACTCCAGCCCGACCTCGACCTCGATGGTCGGATTGCCGCGCGAATCAAGAATCTGACGCGCGTGGATGGAGGAGATCGTGCTCACGAGTCGGCCACTTTAATCGCCGGAGACGACCCGGCGCGGTGCGCTATTTGCCTTCTTTGGCAGCGGCTTCGGCGGCCGCTTCTTCAGCGGCTTTTACCGCGGCTTCGGTTTCGGCCTGGCCGGCGGCCGAGCCTTCTTCGGCTCCGGCGGCGCCTTCAGCTGCTTTTTCTGCCGCTTTTTTCCCTTTGCCTTCCGCAGCCGACCTCGGGGCCAGCGGGCCCTGTGGCTTCCGTTCGCCTTCCGGTTCGGCAACGGTCACCGTGCCGGGCACGGCGGGCTGGTTCGCGGTCACCGGCGCCGGGCATTCGGTCGGCGGTTTCTTCGGATCGGCTTCGTAGCAGGAGGCAGGCGCGGTCGAGGGATGGGACGAGCCCTTGAAGTTGGCGCAGTTTTCGATCACGAAGCCGCTGGCGCAGTGGGTCCGAGAGGTCCACTTCGACTGGAAGCCGGCCACCCATTCGGTGAAGTATTTCTGTTCGGCTTCCTGGGTCAGCGTGGTGGTGATCGTCGTTTTGACTTCGGAGAAGGGCTGGACCGATTCCGGGTGCACCTTCGCGACTTCGAGCAGGAGATAGTTTTTTTCCTGTTTGACCGGGCCGACCACTTCGCCCGGTTTCGCCGAGAAGATGTCTTTTTTCAGCGGTTCGGTGAGGAATTCCTCGGTGATTTCTTTCTGCAGCCCGGCATTGGCTTCAGTCGTCGGCGAGTACTTTTTGGTGACTTTTTTCCAGCTCGCTTCGGAATTGTCGGCTTCCAGCGCCTTCAGTGCTTCTTCGACTTCCTTCTTGTCTTCGTTCACGACGACGCGGACGTCCCGCGACGGCGGTTTCGTGTACGCGGTCGCTTCTTCTTCTTCGTATTTCGCCTTCGCTTCAGCTTCCGTGACCGGCGGCGCTTCTTTGCTGACTTTTTCCTGGATCTTCGGCTGGATGACCCGGAGTTCGATCAGCTGGTTGACTTCTTCTTCGGTCAGGTTCTGTTCTTTGAGGAATTCCTGGAAAGCTTTTTCGGTTTTGAAGCTTTCTTTTTTAACTTTTTCGAGTTCTTTTTCGACTTCTTTCTGGGTGACCTTGATCCCCAGTTCTTCCGCCTCACCGAAGATCCAAGACTTGCTCAGGAGTTCTTCGATGCTCGCTTTGTGAAGTTCTTCGGCTTTTTTGGAGCCGGCTTTGGGGGCTTTTTTAAGCCCTGCCTGCGCCCACTGCCGTCCGAACGACGCTTTGTATTCGGCTTCCGAAATATTTTCGAGGCCTTCGGGGGCATTGCTCACCAAGGCGATGTCGCCGGAGGGGACGCTCGGCGCGCCGAGACCCTCGGCGACGGCGAAGACGACGAAGAGAGCGACGAAGACGACCGCGAACAGGATCAGGCCGACGCGCTGCGCGGCGCCCCCGCCTTTGCGTCCACCTGCCTGCGGCGTCGCTTTTTTAGGGCCGCCCCTGCCGCCCCGTTTATTTCGCCCCGATTTGGCTCCCACCAGCGGGGCAGCATAGTGAAAGTCTCTTTGGCGTGGCTAAAGCCTTGAGCGGCGCCGCGGCACGCCCGCGTCAGGCGGCGGCGGGCTCGGCCGCCCGCTTCGCCTCGCGGAGGCCGTCGGCGAGTGCCAGCACGGCCGCCAGCCGTTCCTCCGGATCGCCTGGCACGCGCAACGAGGCCGCCTGCTCGCGCCATTCGTAGAGCGCCCCCTCGACCCGCTCGGAGAGCACCCCGGCGCCGGTCGAGTCCAGTTCCACTCCAGTCACCGTCAGTTTGCCGCCGCGGAAATCGACGCTGCGCGCCCCCGCCAGGCCGAGCTCGATCCGCGCCCGCTGCAGCTTCAGCAGGTTCTCGGCCTGCGGTGGCAGCTGGCCGAAGCGGTCGTCGAGCTCGTCGGCGATCTGGCGCAGTTGGCCCGGCTCGCGGGCGGCGACGATGCGGCGGTGGATGTCGATCTTCGCCGCCTCGAAGGGGACGAAGGTGGCGGGCAGGTAGGCGTCGACCGGGACGTCGAGGCGGACCGGCTCCGGCGCCTCCTCGCGCTCGGCGTCCTCCCCCCCGGCCTCGGCCACCGCCTCGTCGATCATCTGGCAGTAGAGCTCGAAGCCGACCGCGGCGACGTGGCCCGACTGCTCGTCGCCGAGCAGGTTGCCCGCCCCGCGGATGTCGAGGTCGCGCATCGCGATGCGGAAGCCGGAGCCGAGCTCGGTGTGGTCGGCGAGGGTCGAGAGCCGCGCCGCCGCGTCCTCGGTCAGCGCCTCGGCGCTGGGGTAGAGCATGTAGGCGTAGGAGCTCTCCTTGGAGCGCCCGACCCGGCCGCGGATCTGGTACGCCTGACTCAGCCCGAGCTGGTCGGCGCGCTCGACGATCAGCGTGTTGGCGGTCGGGATGTCGAGGCCGGACTCGATGATCGTCGTCGTCACCAGCACGTCGGCGTCGCCGCGCAGGAAGGCGAGCATCGTCTCCTCCAGGCTGTGCTCGTCCATCTGCCCGTGCGCTTCGAGGAAGCGGGCCCCGGGGACGAGTGCGCGAAGGCGCTCGGCGACCTCGAACAGCGAGTCGATCCGGTTGTGGAGGACGAAGGCCTGGCCCTTGCGACCGATCTCCCGCTCCAGCGCTTTTTTGACCAGGTCCTCGTCGTAGGGGCCGACGTAGGTGCGGACCGGTCGCCGACCCTCGGGCGGCGTCTCGATCACCGAGATGTCGCGTAGCCCCGCGAGGCTCATCTGCAGCGTGCGCGGGATCGGCGTCGCCGAGAGCGACAGCACGTCGACCCGTAGTTTCAGCTGGCGCAGCAGCTCCTTCTGTTTGACCCCGAAGCGCTGCTCCTCGTCGACGATGACCAGGCCCAGCTCCTTGGCGCGCACGTCGCGCGAAAGGAGCCGGTGGGTGCCGATCAGGATGTCGACCTTGCCCTGCTCGAAGTCGGCGAGCACTGCTTTGGTCTCCGCGCCGGAGCGCAGGCGGGAGACGCCCTCGACCCGGAAGGGGAGGTCGGCGAGGCGCTCGCGGAACGTGCCCCAGTGCTGCTGGGCGAGGATCGTGGTCGGCACCAGCATCATCACCTGGGTGCCGTCGGCGGCCGCCTTGACCGCCGCGCGCAGGGCGACCTCGGTCTTGCCGAAGCCGACGTCGCCACAGACCAGCCGGTCCATCGGCCGCTCCGATTCCATGTCGCCCTTCACCGCTTCGATCGCCTCGATCTGATCGGCGGTCTCGCGGTAGGCGAAGTTCGACTCCATCTCGATCTGCCACTCGCCGTCGGGCGGGAACGAGTGGCCTTTGCGGGCCCGCCGCTCGGCGTAGAGGTTCAGCAGTTCGCCCGCCAGCGCGCCCGCCGCTTTGCGCGCCCGCGCCTTCAGGTTCTGCCAGCGTTTGCCGCCCAGCGCGGAGAGCGTCGGTTCGCCGCCGGCACCGACGTAGCGGCTCAGTTTCGCCAGCTGTTCGGTGGGGACGTAGACGCGGTCCTCGCCTTTGTATTCGAGGTAGAGGTAGTCGCGGGTGACGCCGCCGATCTCCCGCGTCTCGAAGCCGGCGAAGCGGGCGACGCCGTGGTCCTCATGGACGACGTAATCGCCGACCCGCAGCTCGGAGAAGGCGAGCCGGCCGCGGCCGCCGCCGGTGGCCGGGGTCTCCTCGGCGCGGCGACGCCGGTGGACGAGGCGGCGGAAGGGATAGACGGCGAGTTTCAGCTCCGGCGCGACGAAGCCCTCGCGCAGCCGCGCCTCGGCGAAGGAGAGGCCGGGGTCGGGGCTGAGGCGACCGCCTTCGAGGATCTTCGCGTCGATCCGGTCGAGGCCGTAGCGGGCGCGCTCCGCCTCCCCCATCGAGTCGAAGGCGACCACCGTGCGGTAACCGGAGCGGACCAGTTTCTCCAGCTCCGACTCGGCCTCCTTGATCGAGCGGGCCGGGCTCTCGGCACGGGAGGCGCGGAAGGCCTCGGCTTCGTCGTCGTCCTCGCCCGCGGAGGTGAGCGAGAGCGCGGCGCGCTCGGCCAGCGGGCCGGCGACGTCGACGTAGAGGTGGCGGGCGTCCTCGGCCTTCATCGAGGTGGTGGCGTCCTCCCAGACGTCGCGCAGGGCGGGCTCGACCTCTTCCGGGGCGGCGAGGACGACGGCGGCGTTCGCCGGGATCAGGTCGAGCGGGGCGCGAAACTGGTCCAGCGGCAGGAGCTCGGCCAGGTCGGTGTCGCCCTCGCCTTCGGACGCCTCCTGGGCGGCGATCGCGGCGAGCTCGCGGTGGTCGGCGTCGAGCTCCGCGGCCGGGGCGAGCTCGACCAGCTCGGACTCGCCGAGGCTGCGCTGGGTGAAGGTCGAGAACCAGCGCATCGACTCGACCTCGTCGCCGAACAGCTCGATCCGCACCGCCCGTTCCTCGGTCGCCGGGTAGACGTCGAGGATGCCGCCGCGGACGGCGAACTGGCCGCGTTCCTCGACCTGCTCGACCCGTTCGTAGCCGGCCGCGACGAGGTCCTCGGCGACGGCGCCGAGGTCGATCTCGTCGCCCTTGGCGATTTCGAACCCGGCCGGCCGCAGCGAGGCGTCGGGAACGGCCTCGGCGAGGGCGACGGCGGAGGCGACGACGATCGCGTCGGCTTCGCGGGTGAGCGCGTCGAGGGCGTCGATGCGCAGGCCGACGAGATGCGGCGGTGGGGTGACGCTGGAGGCGTAGCCGGTGCCGCGCGAGGGATAGAGGCGGACCCGGCGCGGGGTCAGGTAGGCGCGCAGGTCGGCGGCGAGGTCACGGGCGGCGCGGTCGTCGGCGGCCACCAGCAGGGCCGGGCGACCGGCGAGCCCGCGGTCGTCCTCGAGCAGCGCCGCGAGCAGCAGCGGGCGCAGGGTCTGGGAGGAGCGCAGGCTGACGCTCTCGCCGCCGTCGGCGGCGGCCAGCACCCGGCCCGCGAGCGCGTGGACGCGCTCGTTCTCGGCGGCAAGATCTAGAAGGGGACGAAGGCTCATCTGGCGCCCCCTGAGGGTGACATGCGGCGTCCTCGGGCGGCCGCCTGCGGCTCACGCACTATTCGTGCGCTCACCTTGGCGGCCTTCTGCGTCCTTGCCTGTCAGCCTCAGGGGGCGCCAGATCGGGCTCATGGGAAACCGAGCCCGCGGACGTGCTCGACCTGACCGATGCCCTCGGCGGCGGAGCGGCCCTCGATGTCGTCCCACTCGTGCAGCATCCGCTTCAGCCGGGCGACCGACTCGGGCGGATGGGCGGCGACCGAGGCGGCGAGGGCGAGGGCGGACTCCTCGGTCGCGGCGGCGGGCGCGACCCGGTTGACGAGGCCGAGGCGGAGCGCCTCGTCGGCACCGATCGTGCGCGAGGTCAGCAGCAGGTACTTGGCCGCCGCGAGGCCGCAGAGGGTGACCAGACGGGCCGGGCCTACCGGCATCCCCAGCGCCGCGCCGGGGAAGCGCATGCGCAGGTTGGCGCCGCCGACGCGGAGGTCGCAGGCGATCGCGATCTCGGCGCCGCCGCCGACCACGTCGCCGTGGCAGGCCGCCACGGTCGGCTTCGGGAAGCCGACGATCGTGTCGTAGAGGTCGGAGAACATCTCCATCCGCCGCACGTGGGCGTCCTGGTCGAGCTCCTCGCGCACGTCGGCGCCCGCCGAGAACCCCATGTGGTCGCCGGAGGAGAAGACGAGGACGCGGACCGCGTCGTCGCCGCGCGCCACCGCGAGGTGCTCGAGCAGCTCGCTCAGCATCTGCGTGTCGATCGCGTTGCGGGCCCGCGGCCGTTCCAGCCGGATCAGCGCGACCCCGTCCTCGGCCACGCTGTAGCTGGTGACCGCCTCGGGCTCGGCGGCGGGGATGTCGGTCGCGTCACTCATCGTCTTCGTCCTCGGACGCTAGCCGCTCGACCAGCCTCTCGGTCTCCCGCGCGGCGCGGTCGACCAGGTCTTCGACCTCCGCGGGCGGCTCGCGGAACTTGCCGAGGACCCAGGCGGAGACGATCTCGGGGTCGGTCGAGTCGGGTCTGCCGACGCCGATCCGGACACGCCAGAAGTCGGGTGAGCCCAAGCCGCGTTTGAGGCTCTTCAGGCCGTTGTGGCCGGCCAGCCCTCCCCCCTCGCGGACGCGGATCTCACCGAAGGGGATGTCGATCTCGTCGTGCAGGACGATCGTCGAGGAGAGCGGCGCCTTCAGCGCTCCCCGGGCGGGGCCGGCGGAGTCGCCGACCGCGTTCATGTAGGTCAGCGGCAGGAGGATCGCGACGCGCGGCCCGCCCGGGCCGGCCCGCCCTTCCCAGAGCTCGCCCTTGTACTTCGAGCGCGGCTTGCCGAGGTCCCAGCGGCGGGCCAGCTCGCGCGCCACGTCGAAGCCGATGTTGTGACGATCGCGCGCGTGCTCGGACCCGGGGTTGCCGAGGCCGACGATCAGGATCCGCTCGCCGTCCTCCTGACGACGACCGAAAAGGGCCACGCTCGGGAGGGCTACTCGCCCTCGGAGTCGCCGCCGGAATCGCCGTCGCCGTCGGCGGCCTCGCCGCCGCCCTCGCCCTCGGCCTCGCCGACCAGCTCGGTCTCCTCCTCGACCTCCGGAGCGGCCTCTTCGACGCGGGGCGGCGCCAGGGTGGCGATGGTGACCTCGTCGGGATCTTCGACGACGAAGGTGACGCCGCTCGGCGGGGTGACGACGCTGAGCTGCAGGGTGTCGTTGATCTCCATCGCGGAGACGTCGACGACGATTTTGTCCGGGATCGCGGTCGGCAGCGCTTCCACCGTGACCTCACGGGTGACGTGCTCGAGCACCCCGCTGGCCTTCACCCCGGGGGCGTCCTCGACGCCTTCGAGCTCGATCGTGACGTCCGCCTGGATCGCCTCGTCGAGTTTGACCTCCTGGAGGTCGATGTGGCGGAGGGTGCCGCGCACCGGGTGGAGCTGCTGCTCCTTGATCACGACGGGGCGCGCTTTGGCCCCGTCGATCGAGAGATCGAACAGCGCGGAGCCCTCGGCGATCACGCTGCGGACGTCGCGTTCGGCCACCTGGAAGGCGGTCGCCTCGGTGCCGCCGGAGTAGACGACGCCGGGGACGAGCCCCTCGCGGCGCATGCGGCGAGCGTTGCGGGAACCGAAATCGGCCCGCGGAGCGACGTTCAGAGTGGTGCGTGCATCAGCCATCGGGCAGGAGAGGATAGAGAATCGGCGGCAAAAGGCAGTTGTGACAAGCTCCTGACGTGTCGGATGAGGCCAAGATCCCCAAGGGCAGGTTCCGACGGTCGGCCAAACTCGGGTCGATAATCGGCGCTCAGGGAGCCAGATACGCGGGCACCAAGGCGGCCAACGTGGCGCGCTCGGAAGAGCAGGGCAAGGAGCGGCTCGAAGACCGCCACCTGGAAACGGCGATGAAGATGGTCGGCGCGCTCGGCCAGATGAAGGGCGCGGCGATGAAGCTCGGCCAGTTCGCCTCCTTCATCGACACCGAATTCCTGCCCGAGGAGTACCGCGAGATCTACCAGGAGCAGCTGGCGAAACTGCGCACCGATGCGCCGGCGATGCCGTGGGAGCAGGTGGTCAAGGTGCTGGAAGAGGAGTACGACGGCGAACCGCTGTCGGAGTACTTCGCCGAGATCGAGCACGAGGCGTTCGCCGCCGCCTCGATCGGCCAGGTGCACCGGGCGGAGCTGCTCGACGGCCGCAAGGTAGCGGTGAAGATCCAGTACCCGGGGATCGCCGAGGCGATGGAGGCCGACCTGCGCAACGCGGGGACGATCGTGCGGCTGGCGCGGGCGATCGCCCCCGGCCTCGACGCGAAGGCGATCGCCGAGGAGATTCGCGAGCGGATGATGGAGGAGCTCGACTACGAGTACGAGGCGCAGAACCAGCGCACCTTCTCCCGCTCCTACCGCGACCATCCCTTCATCTACGTGCCCGAAGTGGTGACCCGGATCTCGCGCCGGCGGGTGCTGGTCACCGAGCTGGTCGAGGGCCGCGGCTTCGAGGCGATCAAGGAGCTGCCGCACGAGGAGCGCAGCCGCTTCGGCGAGATCGTCTTCCGCGGCAGCTTCGGCTCGATCTACCACCTGCAGCAGTTCAACGCCGACCCCCACCCCGGCAACTACATCCTCATGGACGACGGGCGGGTCGCCTTCCTCGACTTCGGGATGACGAAGAAACTCGACCGCGAGCAGATCCTGCTCGAGCAGCGCGCCTTCGACGCCGCCTCGCGCGACGACCCGGAGGCGTTCCGCGCCGCGCTGCACGAACTCGGCTTCGTCAAAAACCCGTCGAAGCTCGACGCCGAACGGCTGCTCGACCACATGCACGCGATCGGCGGCTGGTACGTCGAAGACCGCGAGGTCGAAGTCGACGCGAGGATCGTGATGAAGATCATCGAGGCGACCAACGACCCGCGCAGCGAGTACTTCGACCTGATGCGGCGCGAGTCGATCCCCGCCGACGAGCTTATGGGACGGCGGATGGAGATCGGCGTCGTCGCTGTGCTCGGCCAGCTGCGGGCGAAGCGCAACTGGCACCGGATCCTGCGCGAGTGGGTCTACGCCGACGCCCCCGCGACCGAGCTCGGCCGCCAGGAGTGGGAGTACTTCGAGGAGCGAGGACTAAAGCGCACGCCGGGTCTGGCCGAAACCCCCTGAATGAAACGCATCCGCCGCGGCTGGGCGCTCACGAAGAAAAGCTGGGCGCTCCTCAACTCGCACCGTGAACTCGTCCGCTTCCCGCT
>DATNAG010000046.1:0-4076 GCA_035572835.1 Solirubrobacterales bacterium | reverse complement strand
GGGGTGACGCTGCAGGCGCAGCAGCCCGAGGTCAACATCGTGCGGGTGGCGCTGCAGGGCTTCGCCGCCGTCGCCGGCGGCACCCAGTCGCTGCACACCAACGGCTTCGACGAGGCGCTGGCGCTGCCGACCGAGCGCTCCGCCCGGATCGCCCTGCGCACCCAGCAGGTGCTGGCCTATGAGTCGGGGGTCGCCGAGACCGTCGACCCGTTCGCGGGCTCCTACTTCGTCGAGTCGCTGACCGACGAGGTCGAGGCGCGCTCCTGGGAGCTGATGGACAAGGTCGAAGAGCTGGGCGGCTCGGTCGAGGCGCTGGAGTTCATGCAGCGCGAGATCGAGGAGTCCGCGCACAGCTACCACGAGCGCTACCGCTCGGGCCAGGACATCATCGTCGGGGTCAACAAATTCGTCACCGACCAGGTCGACGACGTCGACATCCTCAAGGTCGACCCGGAGTCCGAGCAGCGTCAGCTGACCCGCCTCAAGGCCTTCAAGGAGAACCGCGACCAGGCTGCGGTCGACGCCAAGCTCGACTCGCTCCGCGACGTCGCCCGGGGCGACGGCAACCTGCTGCACCCGATCCGCGCCGCGCTCGCCGCCGACGCCTCGATCGGCGAGGTCTGCGGCGCGATGCGCGACGTCTTCGGCGAATACAAGGGCGGCGCTTTTTTCTAGCGCCTCTCTGTCTGCATCTACCCCCGCTGAGGAGGGGTAAATGCAGACGGCTAGCTCAGCAGTCCCTCTTCCTCGACCAAGGTGAGGTCGAGGGTGCGGTAGCCGACCGACTCGAAGAGGACGACGACGCGGTCGCGGTCGTAGCGTTGGATTTCGCCCGCGCCCCAGCTCTTGTGGGTGACGGCGGCGCCGATCGGGAAGGGATGCTCGGCCTGGTCGGGTTCGACCAGCCCCGCGTCGCAGTTGTCGCAGTTCCAGCACGGGACCTCGTGCTGCTCGCCGAAGTAGCTGAGGATGTGGTCGCGTCGGCAGCCCTGGGTCTCGGCGTAGGAGCGCATCATCGCGAGGCGCGTACGGTCGAACTCACGCCGCTCACCGCTCTCCCGCACGCCCGCCTGGACCGCCTCCTCGAGCGCCGGGCCGCCGGGCGCCCGTCGCACCTCGCCCGCCGCCGAGATCTCCAGCCAGCCCGCCTCCTCGAGCCGGCCGACCGCCTCCAGGACCTTCGAGCGCGACAGCTGCAGGCGCTCGACCAGCGCCTTCGGGTCCGCCTCGCCATCCGCCTTCTCGATCGCCTGGCCGACCGCCTCGAGCTCCTCGCCGTCGACCCCGCCCGCGCCGGCGAGGAAGTGGCGCACCGCTTCGTCCTCGGGCCGGTAGAAGAGGACCGCCTCGGCGGGCTCGCCATCGCGCCCGGCCCGGCCGACCTCCTGGTAGTAGGAGTCGATCGAGTCCGAGGGGCCGGCGTGGAAGACGAAGCGCACGTTCGGCTTGTCGATCCCCATGCCGAAGGCGGTGGTGGCGACGATCACCTCGACCTCGTCGCCCATGAAGCGGTCCTGGAGCTCGCCGCGTCGCTTCGACGGCAACCCGGCGTGGTAGGCCTCGGCGGCGACGCCGGCCGCCTGGAGGGCCGCGGCGAGCTCCTCGCTCGACTTCCGGGTGGCGATGTAGACGATGCCTGGCTTCGGCGCGGCGGCGACCGCCTCGACCAGCGCCTCCTCTTTGCCCTGCGCGTCGGTGAAGCGGCGCACGGCGAAGTGGAGGTTGGGGCGGTCGAAGCCGCGGATCACCTGGGCGGGGTCCACCATCCCGAGGCGCTCGATGATCTCGCGGCGGACCGGGGGAGAGGCGGTGGCGGTCAGGGCCAGGATGGTGGGACGGCCGAGCCGCTCGGCGAAGGCGCCCAGCTGGAGATAGTCGGGGCGGAAGTCGTGGCCCCACTCGCTGATGCAGTGGGCCTCGTCGACGACCAGGAGCGAGGGCTCGGTCGCCGCCAGCTCTTCCAGCACCTCCGCTTTGGCCAGCTGCTCGGGCGCCAGCAGGACGAACTCGTGCTCGCCCCGCTCCAGCGCCGCGATCAGCTCGTGACGCTGCTTCGCCGAGACGGTCGAGTTCAGCTCGGCGGCCTCGCCGGGGGAGATGTGCTCCTCGATCGCCTCGACCTGGTCGCGCTGCAGGGCGATCAGCGGCGAGACGACGATCGTCGCCTTGCCCAGCACCTCGCCCGCCAGTTGGTAGATCGCCGACTTGCCGTAGCCGGTCGACATCACCGCCAGCGTGTCGCGACCGTCGAGGACCGCCCGGGTCGCCTCCAGCTGGCCAGGGTGCAGCTGCTCGATCCCGAGCTTTTCCCGGGCCAGCAGTTCGATCTCCGGGACGCTCGCCACGTCGCCACGGTACCCGTCGCTGAAGGTTCTTTCCCAGATTCCTAGAGCGGAAGGAACCCGGCGGCGATGGCAGAAACCGGCGACATGGCTGAAGCGGCGCGAACCTTGATGAAGTCCGAGCCCGAGCTGGCGGAGCTGATCGCCGAGGTCGAAGGCGTCGAGGTGACGATGGCCGAGAAAGGGTTCGGCACGCGGGTCGAACTGCGCGCCGCCGATGGCAGCGGGCTCCTCCAGTCGGACCTCGAGGCGGTCCTCGACCAGCTTGCCGAACCACAGCGCCGTCCGTTCACCTGAGCGCCGGGTCGGCGAGCGTCGCTTCCACGGTCTGCGCGGGAACTCCAGAACTTCATCTAAAGCGCATGAACATGCGCTCCGCTGGGTAGGAACTGCACCGAAGCGACAACGAAAGGCCCGCCTCGGCGGGCCTTTTGTTTTCCGGTCCACATAGAATCGCCGCGCCGCCTTTCGGCCACCCCCGGACGCGGCTGATCTACATGCGCGAGAAAAACCCGATCACCCACGAGGAGAAGCTCGTCTACCTGCGCGAACTGCGCGAGGCGGCGATCCACTCGGCTTCCGAGGAAGCCGTCGAGAAGCAGCATGCCCGCGGCAAGCTGACCGCGCGGGAGCGGATCGACCTGCTGCTCGACCCGGGCTCCTTCCAGGAGCTCGACACCTTCGTGCGTCACCGCACCTACGACTTCGAGATGCAGAAAAAACGGCCCTGGGGCGACGCGGTCGTCACCGGCCACGGGCTCATAGAAGGAAGAACCGTTTTTGTTTTTTCTCAGGACTTCACGGTGTTTGGGGGAAGCCTGGGTGAGGTCATGGCGGAGAAGATGTGCAAGGTCATGGACCTTGCCGCCGAGGTCGGGGCGCCGGTGATCGGCATCAACGATTCGGGCGGCGCGCGGATCCAGGAGGGCGTCGTCTCCCTCGGCGCCTACGGCGACGTCTTCGCCCGCAACGTCAAATGCTCCGGCGTGATCCCGCAGATCAGCCTGATCATGGGCCCCTGTGCCGGCGGCGCCGTCTACTCGCCGGCGATGACCGACTTCATCTTCATGGTCAAAGAGACCAGCCACATGTTCATCACCGGCCCGGAAGTGATCAAAACGGTGACCGGCGAGGAAGTCGAGTTCGAGGCGCTCGGCGGAGCGATGAGCCACAACTCGAAATCGGGGGTCGCGCATTTCGCCTCCGAGGACGAGGAGAGCTGCCTCGAAGACGCGCGCTACCTGATGAGCTTCCTGCCCTCGAACAACCTCGAGCTGCCGCCGCGCTTCGAGCCCGCCGACGACCCGGAGCGCGAAGACCCGGACCTCGACACCGTCGTCCCCGACGACGCGTCGAAACCGTACGACATGCGCGAGGCGATCAAGCGGATCGTCGACGACGAAGAGTTCTTCGAGGTCCACGAGCACTTCGCGAAAAACATCATCTGCGGCTTCTCGCGGCTCGATGGCTTTCCGGTAGGGATCGTCGGCAACCAGCCGGCCTTCCTCGCGGGCGTGCTGGACATCGAGGCCTCCGAGAAGGCGGCGCGCTTCGTCCGCACCTGCGACGCCTACAACGTCCCGATCCTCACCTTCACCGACGTACCCGGCTTCCTGCCCGGCACCGACCAGGAGTGGAACGGGATCATCCGCCACGGCGCCAAGCTCCTCTATGCCTTCACCGAGGCGACCGTGCCGAAGCTCACGGTGGTCACGCGCAAGGCTTACGGCGGCG
>DATNAG010000045.1:0-10437 GCA_035572835.1 Solirubrobacterales bacterium | reverse complement strand
GCTGATCGGCACCGACGGCTTCCAGGAGGCCGACATCCTCGGCGCCACGCTGCCGTTCGTGAAGCACTCCTTCCAGGTGACCGACGCGCGGCAGATCCCCGAGTACGTCCACGAGGCCTTCCACGTCGCCTCGACCGGGCGCCCCGGGCCGGTCCTGCTCGACGTCCCGTCCGACCTCTTCCGCACCGACATCGAGTACGAGGCACGCACCGAGCCGGTCGAGCTGCCCGGCTACAAGCCCTCCACCGAGGGCAACATCAAACAGATCCGGATCGCCGCCAAAGCGCTGGCGAACGCGCGCCGGCCGATCTTCTACACCGGCGGCGGCGTGATCAACGCGAACGCCTCCGAGGAGCTGCGCGAACTGGCCGCCTCCGACGAATTCCCGGTCACCTCGACCCTGATGGGGCTCGGCGCCTTCCCGGCCTCGAGCGACCGCTTCCTCGGCATGCTCGGCATGCACGGCACCTACACCGCCAACACAGCGATGGACAAGGCCGACCTGATCGTCGCGATCGGCGCGCGCTTCGACGACCGGATCACCGGCAAGCTGGCCGAGTTCGCGCCGAACGCGAAAATCATCCACATCGACATCGACCCGGCGGAGATCTCGAAGAACGTCGGCGCCCACATCCCGATCGTCGGTGACGTCAAGCAGGTGCTGCCGAAGCTGACCCGCGAGTACCGGGCGCTGCAGACCGACTCCGGCCGGATGGAGAACTGGTGGACCCAGATCCGCGCCTGGAAGCAGGATCACCCGCTCTTCTACGAACCCGGCAGCGGCGCCGAGATCAAGCCGCAGTTCATGATCGAGTCGCTCTGGAAGGCGACCGAGGGGGACGCGATCGTCGCCTCCGACGTCGGCCAGCACCAGATGTGGACCGCCCAGTACTACGGCTTCGACAAGCCGCGCCGCTGGATCAACTCGGGCGGCCTCGGGACGATGGGCTTCGGTCTGCCGGCCGCCCTCGGGGCCAAGGTCGCCTGTCCGGACGAGCTGGTCGTCTGCGTCTCCGGCGACGGCAGCCTGATCATGAACGTGCAGGAGCTGGCGACCGCGGTGACCGAGCAGATCCCGGTCAAGGTCTTCCTGATGAACAACGGCTACATGGGCATGGTCCGTCAGTGGCAGCAGCTCTTCTGGGACCGCCGCTACAGCGCGGTGGAGATGGGCGCGAGCCCCGACTGGGTGAAGCTGGCGGAGGCGTTCGGCGCCACCGGCATGCGGGTCGAGGACGCTGCCGACCTGGAGGAGACGATGCGCACGGCCTGCGAGACCGATGGCCCGGTCCTGGTCGACGTCCGCGTCACCCAGGAGGAGAACGTCTATCCGATGATCGCCCCCGGCAATCCCGCCCGCGAGATGGTCGAGGCGCCGGGGCTGGTGCGCTGATGGAGGCAGGTACTCCGGAGCTGGTCAAACTCGAGGACCTGCGGGTCCCCGGACAGCTGAGCGGGCGCAAGCACATCCTCTCGATCCAGGTCGAGAACAAGCCGGGCGTGCTGGCGCGCGTCGCCGGGCTCTTCTCCCGCCGCGGCTTCAACATCGACACCCTGGCGGTCGGACCGACCGACGATCCGAGCATCTCCCGCATCACCCTCACGCTCGACGGCGCCGTCCACCCGATCGACCAGGTGACCAAGCAGCTGCACAAGCTGGTCAACGTGCTGAAGATCCGCGATATGGCGCCGGACGAGACCGTGGCCCGCGAGATGGCGCTGTTCAAGGTCTCCGCCGCGGTCGAGAACCGCGCCGAGATCATCCAGTTCGCCGACATCTTCCGGGCGAAAATCGTCGACGTGGCGCGCCGCACGATGACCATCGAGGTGACCGGATCGGCCGACAAGATCGAGGCCTTCGAGCGCATGATCCGCCCCCACGGGCTGGTCGAAATGGTCCGGACCGGGGAGATCGCGATCGCCCGTGGTCACGAGTGAGTCCCTTCCCGGGGCGCTCGAGCGGGGCATAGCTAGGGGAAGGCGGACGCTGGTCAGCATCACCGCCGCGGTGCAGGTCGACGATCCGTCCGCAGTGATCTTCGCCTCCAGGCTGGCGAGCGACCGCTGGTTCTGCTGGGAGCAGCCCGACCGCGATTTCGCCCTCGCCGGGATGGGGGTCGCGCGTGAGGCGGCATCGCGCGGAGAGCAGCGCTTCGCCGAGGTGGCGCGGACGGCGGGGGAGACCGGCCGGGACGCGATCCGCGACGAACCTCGCGGGCTCCCGGCCGGCGCCGGGCCGGTCTGGCTCGGGGGGTTCGCCTTCGACCCGGAAGGTGGGCAATCGGCGACCTGGAGCTCGTTCGAGCCCGGCTCGCTCTTCCTGCCGGAGGTCTCGATCTGCCGGCGCGGGGAGGAGTGCTTCCTCACCGTCAACGCGGTGGTCGGGCCGGGTGACGACGCCGAGCGGCGCGCGGCGGAGCTGGGAGCGCGGCTCTCCGGCCTGCGCACCGACGCGACCCTGCCGCTGCTCGATCCACACCCGACCGGCCGCCCGCGGATCCGCAGCGCCCGCCCGCCGCGTGCCTTCGAAGACGCGGTCGAGAAGGCGACAGCCCGGATCGCCACGGGCGAGATGGAGAAGGTGGTGCTCGCCCGCGAGGTGATCGTCAGCGCCGCCGCCGCCCACGACCCGGCGCCGATCTTCGGCGCGATGCGGGAGCAGTTCCCGTCCTGCTTCTGCTTCTGCGCCGGCACCCCGGAGGCCGCTTTCATCGGCGCCAGCCCGGAGCTGCTGGTGCGCCGCTCCGGCGCCGGGGTCTCGACCGTCGCCCTGGCCGGCTCGACCCGGCGCAGCTCCGATCCCGCCGTCGACGATCACCTCGGCGAGCGCCTCATGCGCTCGGACAAGGACCGCCGCGAGCACCGGATCGTCGCCGAGCGGATCGTCCGCCGGCTGCGGCCACACGCGGTCTGGGTCGAGCCCGGGCCGGAGCCGGAGATCGTCAAGGTCGCCAACATCCAGCACCTGGCGACGCCGGTGATCGCCCAGCTGGCCGAGCCGCGCTCGGCGATCGAACTGGCCGGGATGCTCCATCCGACCCCTGCCGTAGGCGGCGAGCCGTGGCCCGCGGCGGCGGCGCCGCTGGCGGCGCTGGAGCAGCTCGACCGTGGCTGGTACGCGGCCCCGATCGGTTGGATGGACTCGACCGAGGACGGCGAATTCTGCGTCGCCCTGCGCAGCGCCCTGCTGCGCGACCGCGACGCCCACCTCTTCGCCGGCGTCGGCGTCGTCGCCGGCTCCGACCCGGAGGCCGAGCTGGCCGAGACCGAGGTCAAGCTGCAGGCGATGCTGCCGCTTGTGAGCGACTGAGCAGTTCGTCAGTATGCGGCGCGTGCCGTGGTCAGGGATGCGCCGAATAGTCGGGATCGCCCTCGTGGCGAGCGTCGCCTCGCTCGTCCTGGCGGGCACGGCCGCGGCGGCGGTTCCGCCGGGTCCCCGGCTCACCTTCCTGGCGGCTGAATACCTGATCAGGGAAGGCAAGCCGCCCGCCGTGAAGCCGAAGTTCAGGGTTTCCGCGCGCCTTGTCAGCACCGATGCGGGCGGCGGGGACCCACGGCCCCTGCTGAGGGGATCGGGCGTGCAAAGCCTCGGTCCGGTCGCCTCGTGGAGCGCCGACGGCAGCGAGTTCGCCTTCTGCGGCAAGGTCGGCGCCTCGGCCTCGGCAGAGCAGCGGATCTACATCGCCACCGCCGATGGGGCCGGGGCCCGCGCGATCCCCGGGACGACCGGGGCGAGCGACCCGGTGCTCTCGCCGGACGGCAGCCTGCTCGCCTACTCGGTGACCCACGAACATCAGCCGAAGCTGAACCTGAAGAAGCTGCGGAAGCTGAAGAATCCGAAGGCCTTCCTCAAGCACCTGAAGAGCATCCTCAGGGCGCTCGAACACGGCTACATCAGCACGACGACCTGGATCGTCTCGACCGCAGGTGGCAAGCCGCGTCGGCTGACCGAATGGGACAACCGCCTGTACTCGGTCCCATCCTCGATCTCCCCCGACGATTCATCGCTCGCGGTGACCGTGCAGCGGACCGGGGCCACGCCGAAGGTCGTCGCGATCGATCCGGTGACCGGGAAGGCGCGCCTGCTCGAGGCGAACAGCGCCGAAGCGGCCTACTCGCCCGACGGGTCTCGGATCGCCTTCGCCACCTACCGCGATCACCAGTCGGTGGATAGCTTCGACGCACCCGTGCCGGTCAGCGAGCTGTACGTCGCCGCCGCCGACGGGACCGGCGCCGTCCGCATCACCCACACGCCGCACGCCCAGGAGGACGCACCGAGCTGGGACCCGGGCGGCACCACGCTCGCCTACTCGCGCTCGCCAGGCGGCGGCCTCGGCGTGCTCGAACAGCGAATCTTCGAGTCGAACGCCGACGGCACCTGCCCTCGCCCGATCGCGGTGCCGCCGCTGCGCCACAAGGGCTGGGAAGTGCTGATCGGCCACCCGACCTGGGTGCCCGGCGAAGGCCGCGCCGCGGGTTCGCTCAGCTGCTGAGCGCGGCGAGGACGCGCTCGGTGACGCGGCGATGGGCGGCGACGTTGGATCGGCGGTCGGTACGGACCTCGATCAGGCCGGTGCCCGCCGCCAGCGCCGCCGGGAGGTCGCCGAGGGAGTCGAGGCGGCGATAGGGCAGGTCGAAGAGGGCGGCGGCGCGCTCGACCGAGACGCCCCGCGGGGTCCCCAGGAGCGCCTCGAACTCGGCGCGCTCGAGCGTCTGCTGCTGGGGCAGGAAGTGGAAGATCCCGCCGCCGCCGTTGTCGATCACGAGGATGCGGACCGGGGTGGAGACGTCGCGGAGGGCGGCGAGGCCGCCGATGTCGTGCAGCAGCCCGAGGTCCCCGGTGACGATCGTGGTCGGCCGGCCGCTCGCGTGGGCGGCGCCGATCCCGGAGGACACGAGCCCGTCGATCCCGTTGGCGCCGCGATTGCTGAGGAAGAGCACGTCGGCGTCTCCCGGCGCCAGGAACGTCTCCTGGTCGCGGATCGGCATCGAGGACGCGGTGTAGACGAGGTCGCCGTCGCGATGCGCTCTCGCCAGCGCGAGATGCAACGCGGGCTCGGTGATCTCCCCCGTCCCGTCCAGCTCTTCCGCGATCGCCGCCAGCGCGACCGCCTCGGCCTCCAACCACGCCTGCGGAGCGGCGGCCCCTCCGGCCCTTTTCTCCAGGCGCGCTGCCCAGCCGCTCGCGCACTCGGTCGGATCGGCCCGCAGGATCGCCGCCGCCTTTCCGGTCGGCTCGTTCCAGCCCCCCGTCGGATCGACGACGATCTGGTCGGCGCCGGAGGCCGCCAGCCACTGCCGCAGCGGCTTGGAGGTCGGCAGCTCGCCGAAGCGCAGGACCAGCTCGGGGACCACGCCCTTCGCCCAGTGCTCGTCGCGCAGGAGCGTGTCGTAGGTGGTGACGAGGTAGGAGCGGTCGCGGGGGCCGAGGCGCAGCTGCGAGGTCGGCTCGGCGAGGATCGGGAAGCCGGAGGCGCGAGCGAGGTGGGCGAGCGGCTCGCGCAGCTCGCGGTCGGTTTGTCGCCCGGCGATGATCACGCCGGCGATCGCGTCGCCGATGTGGGCGGCGACCTCGTCGAGCACGAACTGGGTCGGCTCGAGATCGACCCGGGTCACGGCGGTGAGGGGACGCTCGCCGTCGCGGCCGTGCAGGGCCAGCGGGTCGGTCGCGGTCACCGCGCCCTCGACCGGCACGGGGGAGAGCGGCTCCCGCCAAGGGAGGTTCAGGTGGACCGGGCCGGGGCGGATCTCCCCGCGCGCCCGGGCCAGGGCCCGGCAGGCGACCGAGCGCATGTGCAGGAGCCCCGAGTCGTCGGCCTCATGGGTGCCGACTTCGCAGAACCAGCGCACCGATTCACCGAAGGTCTTGATCTGGTCGATCGTCTGCCCGGCGCCGATCCCGCGCAGCTCCGGCGGCCGGTCGGCGCTGAGTACGACCAGCGGCAGCGCCGATTCGTCGGCCTCGGCGACCGCGGGGTGGTAGTTGGCGAGGGCGGTGCCCGAGGTGCAGAGCAGCGCCACCGGCTCGCCGGTCGCCTGCGCGGCGCCGAGGGCGAAGAAGGCCGCCGAGCGCTCGTCGACGATCACCGTCACCTCGATCCCCGGCGCCCGCCACAGAGCGACGGCGAGCGGCGTGGAGCGCGACCCGGGCGACACCACCGCGCGCTTCAGCCCACCGCGCGCCAACTCCTCAACGAAGGCCGAAGCAAGTGCGGTGTTGGCGTTGGTGGCGTCCATGCTGGGGCGAGAACTTGTCGCTATACGACAATAAGTCGCCTCGGGCTCGGTCAGAGGCGGTGGCGTTGCAGCGAATCCTCGTCGATGACGACCCCGAGCCCCGGTCCTTCGGCCTCGTGCAGCAAGTCGCCCTCGAGTCGGCACTCGGTGGCGGCGATGGTCGCGGCGAACAGACGCTGCGTGGCGAGGCCATGGGCGAGGCGTTCCTCGGCGAAGCGGGGAGAGTCGAGCCACTCCGCCAGGCGGCGCGAGATCGCGATCCCCACCGGGCCGTCGAGCGCGCTCGCCACGTAGGACCGCATCCGTCCCGCGATCTCCCGACCCAGCTCGAACCCACCGACCTTCGACAGCTTCACCCCGGCGACCGAGAACGAGTCGGCGCGGACCGCCTCCTCGGCGTCCTCCACGCTGACGATGCTCTCGTCGCCGGCGAGCCAGATCCGCGTCCGGTTCGCCAGCTCGCTCGCCTCGGCGATCGTCTCCACCGGCTGCTCGACCAGCTCGATCCCGAGCGGTTCGACCGCGGCAAGGATCTCGGTGGCCTGCGCCAGCGACCAGGCCCCGTTCGCGTCGAGCCGGATCCGCGCCTCCGGCCCCACCGCCTTCCGCACCGCCGCCACCTGTGCGGCGTCGTCGCCGGCCCCGACCTTCAGCTTGAACGTCCCGAACCCGTCGGCCGCCCAGCGCTCCGCTTCCGCCGCGACCGCCGCCGGCTCGCCGCTCACAAGCGTCGCGTTGCACCGCACCGGCGCATGCCAGGCGTCGTCGCCCTCGCGCTTCTCCTTGAGGTCGATCGCCGCAGTCGTCACCGCGCAGAGAGCGGGTAGAGACAGTCCCTCCACGACCTCCCGAGAGACGCCTCCCTCATTCCCGGACGCAATTGCAATCAGGTCCGGGAATGAGGGAGGCGTCTCAGCCAGCCCCTTCAATTCCTCAACCACAGTCCCAAGCGTCACCCCACCGCGCAGGCTCAGCGGCACCGCTTCCCCGAGTCCCTCGACCCCGTCCTCATCCCTCACCCGCAGCAGCACCATCTCCCGCCGCGTCAGCGTTCCGCGCGCCGTGACGTACGGCTCCTTGAACGGGAGCGCATAAGGGATTACCTCGAAGTTCACGCCGAGAGCAGCAGACCGATCGTCACCAAGATGCTGTAGACGGCGAGGAGGCCGCCGGTCGCGGCGAGGCATTTGTTCAGCGCCGGGCCGTCGGTGCGGGTTTCCATCACCCGGATCGGTTTGATCGCCAGCGGCGCCGCGAGGAGGCCGAGCAGCGGCCACCACTCGCATTCGCCCGCCCAGATCGAGAACGGCAGGAGCACGAACGCCCCGCCGATCAGCAGCCGGTACATGTTGACCGCGTTGGCACGGCCCATCCGCACCGCGGAGGTGTTCTTGCCCGCCCGCCGGTCGGTCTCCAGGTCACGCACGTTGTTGACCACGAGGATCGCGGTGGCGAGGAAGCCGACCGCGATCGAGAGGCCCAAGGGCAGCGCGTCGAGTTCTTCCAGCTGCACGAAGTAGCTCCCGTTCACCGCGACCAGGCCGAAGAAGAGGAAGACGAAGACCTCGCCGAGCCCGGCGTACCCATAGGGGCGCGGCCCGCCGGTGTAGAGGACGCCGGCGGCGATCGAGGCGGCGCCGACGAGGAGGATGACCCAGCCCGCGACGATCGCCAGGTAGATGCCGCAGGCGACGGCGACCGCGAAGGCGACCCAGGTCGCGTAGAGGACGCGCTGCGGGGTGACCAGGCCGGCGGAGGTGACCCGCACCGGTCCGAGCCGGTCGGCGGTGTCGGCGCCGCGCCGCGCGTCGGAGTAGTCGTTGGCGAGGTTGGTGCCGATCTGGATGAAGATCGAGCCGACCAGCGCGGCGAGGAAGGCGACCACACGCGGCAGGTGCCCGGCGAACTGCCAGGCCGCGGCGGTGCCCACGAGCACCGGCGCGATCGCCGCCGGCAAGGTGCGCGGCCTCGCCGCCTGGACCCAGATCACCGGAGCCCCCGGTCGCGCTGGTGCATGATGCAGACGATATGAGAATCGACGACTGGCTCGCTCAACGGGCACAGAGCTGCCCCGAGCGGACGGCCTTGATCGCGGAAGGCGCGGAGGTCACCTACGCCGAGCTGGAGGCGGAAGCCAACTGGATCGCCCGCCGGCTCTACGCCCACGGGGTGCGCCGTGGCTCGACCGCGGCGCTGACCATGCATCCGCGCCGCGAGCAGGTCGTCCTCGTCCACGCGCTGATGAAGGTCGGCGCCGCACTCCTGCCGCTGAGCCCGCGCCTCACCGAGACCGAGCGGGCGACGATCGTCGCGGCGACCGAACCGATGATCGACCTCGACGATCCCGGCCTGCTGACCCAGACCGAGGCCGACATGCCGATGCTCGGCGAGCACGACACCGACGACATCTGCGCCTACGTCCTCAGCTCCGGCAGCACCGGCGCGCCGAAGCCGATCGGCCTCACCTACGGCAACTTCCTCTGGAGCGCGATGGGGGGCGCTTTCAACATCGGCGTCGACCCGGCCGACCGCTGGCTCTGCTGCATGCCGCTCAGCCACATCGCCGGGCTCAGCATCGTCATCCGCAGCGCCATCTACGGGACCACCGCGGTGGTCCACGACGGCTTCGACACCGAGCGCGTCGCCCGCGCCCTCGCCGAGGACGGGATCACCGTCGTCTCGCTGGTGACGACGATGCTCTCGCGTCTGCTCGAGGCCGGCGCCGACCTTTCCGGCCCGCGCGCGATCCTGGTCGGCGGCGGCCCGGTCCCGGAGTCGATCCTGGCCGAGGCGCTCGACCGCGGCGCCACGGTCGTCCAGACCTACGGGCTCACCGAGACCTGCTCGCAGGTGACCACGCTCGCCCCGGAGGACGCCCTGCGCAAGCTCGGCTCGGCGGGCCGGCCGCTGCTCTCCAGCCATGTGCGGATTCGCGACGGCGAGATCCTCGTCCAGGGTCCCACCGTCGCCCCCGGCCGCTACGACGAGTCGGGCTGGCTCCACACCGGCGACCTCGGCCACATCGACGAGGAAGGCTTCCTCTACGTCAGTGACCGGATCGACGACATGATCGTCACCGGCGGCGAGAACGTCGTCCCCTCCGAGGTCGAGGAGGTGCTGCTCGGCCACCCGGCGGTGGTCGAGGCGGCGGTGGTGGGGCGGGACGACCCCGAGTGGCAACAGGCGGTGACCGCGGTGGTCGTGCTGGTCCCCGACGCCGAGGTAACGCCGGACGAGCTGCGCCACCACTGCGCCGCCACACTGGCCGGCTACAAGGTGCCGAAGCGGGTCGAGCTCGCCGCGGCGCTGCCGCGCACGCCATCGGGCAAGTTGATGCGGCGAGCGTTGCGCTGACGAGGAGCGCGCTCCGCTAGCCTCATCGCCCATGAAAACCGACGACATCTTCTACGACAAAGACGCCGACCTCTCCAAGCTCGCGGGCAAGACGGTCGCGATCCTCGGCTACGGCTCGCAGGGCCACGCCCACGCCCTCAACCTGAAGGACTCCGGGGTCTCGGTGGTCGTCGGGCTGCGCCCCGATTCCTCCAGCAAGGCGAAGGCCGAAGAGGCCGGCCTCGAGGTCCTCGACATCGCCGACGCGGCGAAGCGCGGCGACGTGGTGATGATCCTGCTGCCGGACGAGAAGCAGGGCCAGCTCTGGCGCGAGGAGATCAGCGCCGGGATGGAGCCGGGCAACCTGCTGCTCTTCGCCCACGGCTTCGCCATCCATTTCGGTGAGATCGAGGCTCCCGAGGGCGTCAGCGTCGGCATGGTCGCGCCGAAGGGCCCAGGCCACCTGGTCCGCCGCCAGTACGAGGAAGGCAACGGCGTCCCCTGCCTGATGTCGGTCCACCAGGATGCCGAGGGCGACGCCCACGACGTGGTGCTCGCCTACGCCTCCGGGATCGGCGGCGGTCGCGCCGCGGTGATCGAGACGACCTTCAAAGAAGAGTGCGAGTCCGACCTCTTCGGCGAGCAGGCGGTGCTTTGCGGCGGCGCCTCGGAGCTCGTCCGGGCGGGCTTCGAGACCCTGGTCGAGGCCGGCTACGACCCGCGCCTCGCCTACTTCGAGTGCCTCCACGAGCTGAAGCTGATCGCCGACCTGATGTACGAAAAGGGGATCCGCGGGATGGAGTACTCGATCTCCAACACCGCCGAGTACGGCGACCTGACCCGCGGCAAACGGGTGATCGGCGAGGC
>DATNAG010000044.1:0-4442 GCA_035572835.1 Solirubrobacterales bacterium | reverse complement strand
GGCAGTCGAGATCGAGGCCGCGCGCCTCGTCGTAGAGCTCGGCGAGGTCCCGGTCCGATAGCGCCGCGACGATCAGCAGCACCGCGTCGGCGCCGTTCGCGGCCGCCTCGTACAGCTGATACGGGTCGACGACGAAGTCCTTGCGGAGAATCGGCAGGTACGACGCCTCCCACGCGGCCCGGAGGTCGTGAAGGGACCCACCGAACTGGCGCTCCTCGGTGAGGATCGAGAGCGCGGCCGAGCCGCCGCGCTCGTATGCGCGGACGGTGTCCGCGACGCCGGCATCGGGCCGCAGCTCGCCGGCGCTCGGCGAGCGCCGCTTGAACTCGGCGATCAGCGACAGCCCAGGGCGAACCAGCGCCTCCTGAAAGGGGCGATCCTCTCCGCGTGCGGAGAGCTGCGCCTCAAGCCCTGCCACGGGCAGATCGCGCTTCCGCGCGTTCACCCCTTCCCGGGCGCCGTCGATCAGCTCGTCGATGATTCCCACTTGAAAGAGGACAGACTAGACGGCGCGTCGGCCCGTTGCCGCGATCAGTTTGTCCAGGACCCCCGCGGCGGCCCCTGAATCGACCGCCGCGGCGGCCTTGGCGACCCCCTCCTCGAGGTCGGCGGCGAGCCCGCCGACGTAGATCGCGGCGGCGGCATTCAGCAGCACGATGTCGCGATGCGGGCCCGGCCGGCCGGCCAGCACGGCGCGGGTGGCGGCGGCATTCTCCTCCGGCGTCCCGCCCGCGATTTCGCCCAGCTCCAGCGGCGCCAGGCCGTACTGGCCGGGCTCGACGAACCACTCCGCGGTGCGACCGTCGAAGACCTCGATCACCCTGGTCGGCGCCGAGAGGGCGAGCTCGTCGACCCCGTCCTCGGCGCTCACCACCAGCGCCCGTACGGCGCCCAGGCCGATCAGCGCCTCGGCGATCGTCTCCTGGTAGAAGCGATCGGCGACGCCGACGAGCTGCCGGGTCGCCCCGGCGGGGTTGGTCAGCGGGCCGAGGAAGTTGAAGACGGTGCGCACCCCGAGCCCGGCCCGGGCGGGGCCGACGTGCGCCATCGCCGAGTGGTGGCGCTGGGCGAACATGAAGCCGAAGCCGACCTCGTCGATACAGCGGCCGACCTCCTCCGGGTCGAGGTCGACGTTGACTCCGAGCGCCTCGAGCACGTCCGCCGAGCCCGACTTGGAGGTGGCGGAGCGGTTGCCGTGCTTGGCGACCGGGCAGCCCGCGGCGGCGGCGACCAGGGCGGCGGTGGTCGAGACGTTGAAGGTCGAAGGCCCGCCGCCGGTGCCCGCGGTGTCGACCAGGTCGGAGCGCTCGCTGCGGACCGGGGCGGCGAGCGAGCGCATCGTCCGCGCCAGCCCGACCAGCTCGGAGACCGTCTCCCCCTTCGCCCGCAGGGCGATCAGGAAGGCGCCGGTCTGGATCGGCTCGGTGCGCCCTTCCATGATCTCGGAGAGGACGCTCGAGGCGTGGTCGGCGGTCAGGTTCTCGCCGGCGCAGACCGCGTCGATCGCGCGGCTGACGACGTCGTTGGGCATCTACCGGTCCTCCCCGAGGAAGTTGGCCAGCAGGTGTTTCCCTTGCGGCGTCAGCACCGACTCGGGGTGGAACTGGACGCCCTCGGCGGGCAGCTCCCTGTGGCGGGCGCCCATCACCACGTCGCCGAGGTGGGCGGTCAGCTCGAGCTCGTCCGGGAGGTCGGGGTCGGCGACCAGCGAGTGATATCGGCCGGCGACCATCGGCGTGGGCAGCCCGGCGTAGATCGCCCGGCCATCGTGCTCGATCTCGGCATCCTTGCCGTGGATCGGCTCACCCTGGACGACCTTGCCGCCGAAGGCCTCGACCATCGCCTGGTGGCCGAGGCAGACGCCGAGCACCGGCGTGCCCGCCTCGGCGAAGGCGCGGATCGCGGCGCCGGAGATCCCGGCCTCGGCGGGGGTGCAGGGGCCGGGCGAGACGACGAGGCGGTCGGCGCCGCGCTCGAGCAGCTCGCCGACCTCGGCCTTGTCGTTGCGGACGACCTCGAGCTCGGCGCCGAGCTCGCCCAGGTACTGGACCAGGTTGTAGGTGAAGGAGTCGTAGTTGTCGATCACGAGCACGTTCATGATTCGGGTCGCCGTTCTAGGTCCAGTCCGGTTGGGCGCAGGCGACCTCGACCGCACGGAAGACGGCGCGGGCCTTGTTGACCGACTCGTTGTACTCGTATTCCGGCTTCGCGTCGGCGACCGTGCCGCCGCCGGCCTGGACGTGGAGGCGGCCGTCCTTGACCACCACGGTGCGGATGTGGATCGCCGTGTCGAGGTCGCCGTTCCAGCTCAGGTAGCCGATCGCGCCGCCGTAGGAGCAGCGCTTCACCGGCTCCAGCTCGTCGATGATCTGCATCGCGCGCACCTTGGGGGCGCCGGAAAGCGTCCCCGCCGGGAGCGCCGAGCGCAGCACGTCCATCGCCGTCACACCCTCGCGCAGCTTGCCTGAGACCTGGGAGACGATGTGGAGGACGTGCGAGTAGGTCTCGATCACCATCAGCTCGTCGACGCTCACCGAGCCGTACTCGCAGACCCGGCCGAGGTCGTTGCGACCGAGGTCGACCAGCATCACGTGCTCGGCCCGCTCCTTCGGGTCGTTGATCAGCCGCTCGGCGAGGCGGCGGTCCTCCTCGGCGGATCGGCCGCGCGGCGAGGTGCCCGCGATCGGCCGCGTCTCGACGATCCCGCCGTGGACCTTGACCAGCGGCTCGGGCGAGGCGCCGGCGATCTGGAAGTCGCCGAACTCGAGGTAGTACATGTAGGGCGAGGGGTTGACCGTGCGCAGGCCGCGGTAGACCGAGAAGGCCTCGACCGGGGCGGCGGCGCTGAAGCGCTGCGACGGCACGACCTGGAAGGCGTCGCCGGCGTGGACGTACTCGACGATCCGGCCGACCGCGGCTTCGAAGTCCTCGCGCTCGAAGTTGGAGGTGAACTCGGGGGGCTCGACGAGGCTCGGCGCGGCTGGTTGAGGGACGGCGCCGCGGAGGCGCTCGCGCATCTCGGCGATCGTGGCGGCGGCGCGGGCGTAGGCAGCGTCGATCTCCTCTCCCTCCTCGGCGATCGCGCAGGCGAGGATCGTCAGTTCGTGGCGCAGATGGTCGAAGACGACCATCGCGTCGGTGACCATCAGGGCCATGTCGGGGAGGCCGAGCTCGTCCGGGTTCGGCTCGCCGAGCGGCTCGACCGTGCGCACCAGGTCATAGCCGAAGAAGCCGACGGCGCCACCGGTGAACGGCGGCAGGTCGTCGACCGGGGCCGGCGTGTAGGCGGCGAAGCGGGCGGCGACGGCGCCGTAGGGATCGGCCTCGGGGGTGACCTTGGTCGGGGCGCCGCCGGTGAGAGCGGCGTCACCGGTCCATTCGGAGAGCTCACCGTCGGCCCAGCGGAGCACCGCGCGGGGGCGGAGGCCGACGAAGGAGTAGCGGCCGACCTGACCTTGCTCGGCCGACTCGAGCAGGAAGCAGGGAGCGCCATCGGGCTCGCCGGCGCGCAATTTGAGGAAGGCGGAGACGGGCGTCTCGGTGTCCTCGACGAAGCGGGCGCGGACCGGGACGACGTTGCCTTCGCGGGCGAGCTCGCGCGCCTCCTCGAGGGTCGGCGTCAGGCGCAGCTCCGATTCAGCGGCTACGGGCATTCAGCTCCTCGAACACCGCCGACTGGGGCACACCGCGGGCGGCGAGCAGCACGGCGAGGTGGTACAGCACGTCGGCCGCCTCTTCGGCCACCCGCTCGTCGGTCTCCTCGCGGGCGGCGCGGACGACCTCCTCCGCCTCCTCCTCGACCTTTTCGCCGATCAGGGTCGGATTGTCGAGCAGCTCGACCGTGTAGCTGCCCTCGGGGCGCTCGGCGGCGCGGCTCTTCAGCGTCCGCTCCAAGGCGGGGAGCGCCTCGTGGACGACGCGGCCCGGCTCCCCCGCGGCGGGCGGGGCGTCCTTGGCCGGGTCGGCGGAGCCGCCGACCTCGCGGTAGAAGCAGGAGCGCTCACCCGTGTGGCAGGCGTTGCCGGTCGGCGCGACGATCGCCAGCACGGCGTCGCCGTCGCAGTCGTAGCGGAGCTGGCGCACCGTCATCGTCGCCCCCGAGGTTTCGCCTTTGCGCCAGATCTGATCGCGGGAGCGGCTGTAGAAGTGCATCTCCCCCGTGTCGACGCTCATCCGCAGCGCTTTCTCGTTGACGTAGGCCAGCATCAGGACCTCGGCGCTGGCCTCGTCCTGGACCACGCAGGGCACCAGGCCGCGCTCGTCGAATGCAATTTCCGCAAACACGGGACGGATCGTAGACGGCTCGGGGTCGACTACTCGATGCCGAGGCGGTCGAGCATGTCCTCGTCCCGCCGCCAGTTCTTCCGCACCCGCACGTTGAGGTCGAGGTGGACCTTGCCGTCCAGCTCGGCTTCCAGCGAGCGGCGGGCGGCGGAGCCGAT
>DATNAG010000043.1:0-28807 GCA_035572835.1 Solirubrobacterales bacterium | reverse complement strand
GCCAGCTTCCCGGACTACCTCGACCCGTCGCTCTCCTACACGCTCGAAGGCTGGACGTCGATGTGGGAGACCTACGTGCCGCTGCTCACCTACGTGCATGCCGACGGCGCCGCCGGGACCAAGCTGATCCCGGGTCTGGCCAAGGCGCTGCCGAAGATCACCGACGGCGGTCGTACCTACACGCTCGTCCTGCGCAAGGGCCTGCGCTACTCCGACGGCACCCTGGTGCGCGCCTCCGACTTCGGCGCGACGATCGAACGGGTGATCGCGATGGCCTCGCCGGCGACGCCGTTCTTCACCGACATCGTCGGCGCCGAACGGTTCTCGAAGACGAAGAAGGGTGGCATCCCGGGGATCGAAGCCGACGACAGGACCGGCCGCATCGTCATCCACCTGGTGCAGCCCCGCAGCACCTTCAGCAACGAGCTGGCGATGCTCTTCGCCGCGCCGCTGCCCGCCGGCACCAAGCACGAAGACCTCTCCGAAACCCCACCGCCGGGCACCGGGCCGTACGAGATCGTCGCCGCGAAGCCGGGCAGCTCGTGGTCCTATCGCCGCAACCCGGAGTGGGCGAAGACCAACGCCAAGCTGCTGCCGCAGATCCCCTCCGGGCACTTCGACGCGATCGACGTCACCGTCAACAAAAACCCCGAGACGGCGGTGAACGAAGTCCAGCGCGGCCACAAAGACTGGATGGAGGAGCAGCCACCGTCGGACCGCTTCGCCGAACTGCAGAGCCGCTACGAAGGCACCCAGCTGCTGATCACGCCGCAGATCGACGTCTACTACTTCTGGATGAACGTCACCAAGCCGCCTTTCGACGACATCCGGGTCCGGCGGGCGGTCAACTACGCGATCGATCCGGCGGCGCTGACGCGGATCTACGGCGGCCAGCTGCGCCCGACCCAGCAGGTGCTGCCGGTGGCCATGCCAGGTCATCGCACCTACAAGCCCTACCCGCACGACATGCGGAAGGCGAAGGAACTGATCGCGGCAGCAGACCCGAAGGAACGTGACGTCACCGTCTGGACCTACAACGCCGAACCGAACAAACAAGCGGGCGAGTACTACGAAAGCGTGCTGCGCGAACTCGGCTTCCACCCGACGCTGAAGACCGTCTCCGCGGCGAACTACATCACCGTGATCGGCAACGGCTCGACCCCGAACCTCGATACCGGCTTCGCCAACTGGTACATCGACTATCCGCATCCGAACGACTACTTCGCGCCGCAGCTTTCCGGGGCCACCATCACGCCCACCGCCAACTCCAACTACGCGCACTTCTCCGATCCGGCGATCAACCGGGAGATCGCCAAGCTCGACCGCGAACCGCTCGGACCCGCGCAGGAAGCCGCCTATGCGCGACTCGACCGGGAGGTGATGCGCCAGGCGCCATGGGCCCCGTTCGGCTCGCTCCCGCTCACCACCTTCGTCTCCGACCGGATCGACCTGCAGAAGCTGGTGGTCAGCCCGGTCTACGGCCAGGACCTGGCCAGCTTCGCCCCGCGCTAGTCGCGGCAAGAGACCGGCGGCGACGCTGGGAGGGATCAGGTCGCGGCCGCGATCAAGCCCGGCAGTTCGGCCATCTCGGTGAAGACGATCGCACCGGCGTCGAAGAGCCCGCCGAGGGTCCGCGGCTCGGTGTCCGCGGCGTAGCCGAGCACCGACATCCCGGCGGCGACCGCGCCGGCGACCCCCCAGGGGCTGTCCTCGACCACGATGCAGCGTTCCGGCACGACGCCCATCCGTTCCGCGGCGAAGAAGAACAGGTCCGGATCGGGCTTCCCACGCTCGACTTCGTCGGCGGAGAAGATCCGCCCGGCGAAGCGCTCGTAGAGCCCGGTCAGCCCCAGCGTCAACATCATCTTCTCGTGGCTGCCGCTGGAGGCGACGCAGGTCGTCATGGTGATCCGATCGAGCGCCTCGACGATCCCCGGAACGGGCTCCAGTTCGCGCCGGAAGGCCTCCTCGACCGCCGCTTCGAGCTCCTCCTCCCAGCCTTCCGGGATCGGCCTGCCGAGCCGCTCTTCGACCTGCCGCAAGGTCGCCGGCATCCCCAGCCCGAGGAAATCGCGGACGCAGTCCTCGTAGGTCGTCGGCAGCCCCAGCCCGCTGATCCACTCGGCCTGGATGCGCAGCGAGATCCGGTCGCTGTCGACCAGCACCCCGTCGCAATCGAAGATCAGCAGCCCCTCCCCCACCGGCGACTATTCAAACACGTAGGGTGAGCCGATCGCGGCTCGGACCCAGCAGATCGCTTCCGCCTCGACGGCAGGTGTCACGATTACCTGATGAACGACTCCCCCGCACAGAAGATCGACGAGCGCATCGCGGAGCTGGGCGACTGGCGCGGCGAGAAGCTCGCCGAGGTCCGCAAGCTGATCCACGAGGCCGATCCCGAGGTCGAGGAGACCTGGAAATGGAAAGGCACCCCGGTCTGGGAGCACGCCGGGATCATCACCACCGGTGAGAGCTACAAGAACTACATCAAGCTGACCTTCGCCAAGGGCGCCTCCCTCGACGACCCCACCGGCCTCTTCAACGCCAGCCTCGAGGGCAACGCCCGCAGGGCCATCGACATCCGCGAGGGCGACGAGCTCGACGCCGCGGCCTTCAAGGACCTGGTGCGCGCGGCGATCGCGCTGAACGAATCGAAGTAGGGAAAGGGCCGGCGGGCCTCCCTGCCCCGCCAACCCTCGTCGCTCAGCCCGGGCCCATCCGCAGCGCCCCGTCGAGCCGGATCGTCTCGCCGTTCAGCATCGTGTTGACGACGATGTGCTCGACCAGCGCCGCGAACTCGGCCGGGTCGCCGAGCCTCTGCGGGTAGGGCACCGAGCCCGCCAGCGCTTCCCGGGCCGGGCCGGGCAGGCCGGCGAGGAGGGGCGTGTCGAAGAGGCCGGGCGCGATCGCGACGACGCGCACCGCCTTGTCGGCGAGCTCGCGGGCGACCGGCAGGGTGAGCCCGGAGACGCCCGCCTTCGAGGCGGCGTAGGCGACCTGGCCGACCTGACCCTCGAAGGCGGCGATCGAGGCGGTGACGACGCAGACGCCGCGGTCGCCGTCGGCGACCGGCTCCGCATCGGCCATCGCCGCGGCGGCACAGCGCAGCACGTTGATCGTGCCGAGCAGGTTGACCGCGAGCACCTTGGCGAAGTCCTCCAGCGGCGTCGGCCGGCCCTTGCGGATCAGCTTGGTCGGGGTGGCGATCCCGGCGCAGTCGACCGCGATCCGCAGGTCGCCCAGCTCGCCGGCGGCGGCGACCGCGTCCTCGACCGAGCCCGCGTCGGCGACGTCGGCGATCACGTGGGCGCCGCCGATCTCCCGCGCCACCGCGGCGCCGCGCTCCTGGTTCAGATCGGCGACCAGCACCTTGGCGCCGCCCGCGGCGAGCCGCCGCGCGGTCGCCTCCCCCAGTCCCGAGGCCCCGCCGAACACGGCGGCGACCTGACCCTCTGTCCGCATCGCTCCCTTCCCCTCTTTCCTAGCCGCCCTGACGGGCGAGGTGCCTGGCGATCACCAGGCGCTGGATCTGGTTGGTGCCCTCGAAGATCTGCATCACCTTCGCCTCGCGCATGTGGCGCTCGACCGGGAACTCCTTGGTGTAGCCGAAGCCGCCGAGGACCTGGACCGCGTCGGTGGTCACCTTCATCGCCGCGTCGGTGGCCACCAGCTTGGCGATCGAGGCCTGGCGGGAGAACGGCAGCCCGCGGTCGCGGCGGCGCGCCGCCTCCAGCGTCACCGCGCGCGCCGACTCCACCGCGGCGGCCATGTCGGCGAGCAGGAAGCCGAGGCCCTGGTGCTCGATGATCGGCCGGCCGAAGGTTTCGCGTTCCTTCGCGTATTCGACCGCGAGGTCGAGCGAGCCCTGGGCGAGCCCGGTGGCGACCGCGGCGATCCCGAGCCGACCGGAATCGAGCGCCTGCAGGGCGATCTGCAGGCCGGCGCCCTCGCCGCCGATCAGCCGGTCGGCGGCCAGCTCGACCCCCTCGTAGTCGAGCGTGGCGGTGGTCGAGCCGGTCAGGCCCATCTTGCGCTCCGGCGGGGCAGCGCTGAGGCCGGGCGCGTCGCCAGGGACGAGGAAGCAGGAGATCCCCCGCGAGCGCTCCTCGGAGGTGCGGGCGAAGAGCGTGTAGAAGTCGGCCTCGCCGCCGTGGGTGACCCAGGCCTTGGCACCGCTGACGCTCCAGCCGGGAGCGTCGGTCGGCGCCGCCCGGGTGCGCATCGCCGCCGGGTCGGAGCCCGCGTCGGCCTCCGACAGGCAGTAGCCGCCGAGCAGGTCCCCGGCCAGCATCTCCCCCAGCCAGGTCTCCCGCTGCTCGGCGGTGCCGAAGCCGGCGAGCGGATAGCAGGACATGACGTGCACCGAGAGCCCGACCCCGACGCTTGCCCAGGCGGCCGAGATCTCCTCCAGCGCCTGCAGGTAGACCTCGTAGGGCTGCCCTGCCCCGCCGACCTCCTCCGGGTAGGGCATGCCGAGGAAACCGAGCTCCCCCAGCGTCCGGAAGACGTCGCGGGGGAAGGCGGCGTCCTCCTCGGCCCCCGCCGCGCGCGGCGCCAGCTGCTCGCGCGCCACCGAGCGGGCGAGCCCGACGATCTCCTCGGCCTCGGGGGTGGGCAGGTTGCGCTCGGCGGGCATCGAGCGCTCAGGCTTTCACACGTCGGCGGTTGCGGGGCTCCAGCCGATCGCCGGGGCGACGTGGCCGGCGATGTTGCGCAGGAGTTCGGCGTTGTAGGCGACCCCGAGCTGGTTCGGGACCGTCACCAGCACGGTGTCGGCGAGGGCCACGGCGGCGTCCTCGGCCAGCTCGGCGGCGATCCGGTCGGGCTCGCCGGCGTAGGTCTTGCCGAAGCGGGCGATGCCACCGTCGAGGTATCCGGTGGTGTCGCCGCCGCCGACCTCGCGGCCGAAGAAGGCGTGATCGAGGTCGCTGACGATCGGCAGCACGCTGCGACTGACCGAGATCCGCGGCCGCCGCTCCCAGCCCGCCTCGCGCCAGGCCTCCAGGTACATCTCGATCTGCTGGGCCTGCAGCTGGTCGAACGGCACCCCGGTGTCCTCGGTGAGCAGGGTCGAGCTCATCAGGTTCATCCCCTGTTCTGCCGTCCAGACGGCGGTCGCGCGGGTCCCGGCGCCCCACCAGATCCGCTCCGGCAGGCCCTCGGAGCGCGGCTGGATCGCCAGGCGCCCGCCGGTCCCGCCCATCGCCGGATCGGTCGCGACGATCGGGGCGCCGGCGATCGCGGCGCGGAAGAGCTCGGTATGGCGGCGGGCCATGTCGGCGTCGGTCTCGCCCTCGGCCGGCACGTGGCCGAAGGCCTCGTAGCCACGTAGGGCCGGCTCCGGCGAGCCGCGGCTGATCCCGAGCTGCAGGCGCCCGCGGCTGAGCAGGTCGGCGGCGCCCGCGTCCTCGGCCATGTAGAGCGGGTTCTCGTAGCGCATGTCGATCACCCCGGTGCCGATCTCGATCCGGCTGGTGGCGGTGCCGATCGCGGCCAGCAGCGGGAACGGCGAGGCGTACTGGCGCTGGAAGTGGTGGACGCGGAAGAACGCCCCGTCGATGCCGATCTCCTCCGCCGCGACCGACAGCTCGACCGCCTGGCGCAACGCCTCACCCGCGGTCGTCGTCTCCGAGCCGGGCGCGCTCGACCAGTGGCCGAAGCTGAGGAAGCCGATGCGCTTGCGATGGGGGGAGTCGTCGGTCACCGCCAAATCCTTGCAAGCGGCCGTCCTCGGCCCAACTCCCGCGCTGCGGTCGCCGTGACCGGCGCCCAGCGGCGCGCGGTCGTGCTTCGGCCCGCCACGGAAGGCGCGGTCGTGCTTTGGCCCGGATACCGGACCCAAGGTCGACCGCGCTCCGTGGAACCGGGCCTAGGGACGACCGCGGTCCGTGGAACCGGGCCTAGGGACGACCGCGCTGCTGGCGGGCTCGAGCGCTGCGGAAGAGCTCGGCGCCCTGGAACGGCCGAGGCGCGATCTCTTTTAGGCGCTGTGGACGATGAAGACGCTGCGGTGGCTGTGGTGGGCGACGGCGCCGGACACGCTGCCGAGCAGCGCGTGCTTGACCCCGGAGAGGCCACGCGAGCCGAGCGCGATCACCGCCGCGTCGTACTCGTCGGCGGCTTCCACGATCGCGCTCCAGATCGGCCCGCCTTCGGCGACCGCGGTCGTCGGCTCGAGGCCGAGCCCACGGGCCCGGTCGGCGCCTTTCGCGGCGGTCGCGTCGGCGCCTTTCTGCGCCGCGTCGGCGAGCAGCTCCATCGTCTCCGGCTCGACCGGCACCCCGGCGGTGCCGAAGAACGGCACCCGTTCGAGCCCCTCGGAGACGACCAGCACGATCACCTTGCGCGGCCCGAACTCCTCCGCCACCTTGTCGATCGCCAGGTCGGCGCAGGCGGAGCCGTCGTAGGCGATCAGGATCGGGCGGCGGGCGTCGTCGGCCATGCCTCCGCAGCGTATAGCTCCTCCTCGTAGGACACCGCGTGCCGTCGCAGCTGCCCGGTCGGCTCGACCGTGTAGCTGCCCATCCGCGTCAGCGGCGGCGAGTAGGCGTGGATCGTCACCGCCGGGCCCTCCCCCGCGTGCAGGACGCGGTGGATGTCGGAGGCGCCGAAGGAGAACTGCGAGCCCGCGCTCGCGATCCGGCCGATCGGCTCGTCCACCGAGCGGCCCAGCACCAGCCGCTCCTCGCGCACGCTCCCATGGGCGACCGCGACGGCGCCGGCCGAGAGGTCGTGGTCGTGGAAGCCGGTGTCGTGGTCGCGCGACCAGCAGAGCAACCAGATGTCGAGGTGCTCGTCGCGGAGCAGCTCCTTATAGGTCCGGTGCTCCGGATCGTGGGACACGCATTCCGTCCAGAGCTCCGGGATGGCCGCGATCTGCGTCGCGACGGTGATCAGCTCGGACTCGGTGAGGTCGCGGCCGCTGGGCCGCATGAGGTCCTCGATGCGCTGGTTCACGCGAGGGCTCCTTTCGGGTCGTGATTGCTCTCGTGACTGAGAAGGCGGGCCGGGTTGGCAGCGAGAAGTGCCTGCCGAAGGTCGGGGTCGGGCCACGCCCGATCGCGGTCGATGACCGGGGGCTCGACGACGGGGCGGTCGGAGCCGTAGACGAGCTGGTCGCCGCCGACCGCGGCGGCCATCGCGCCGATCATCCGCGGGCCGTAGGAGGAGGTGTCGTAGAAGACGAGCGGGTCGGGGCCGGGCGCGGGGACGCCGCGGCGGGCGGCGTAGCGCTCGAGATGCAGCGGCGCGCCGCCGGCCAGCATCGCGAAGAGGACGCGCAGCCGCCGATGGGCCGGGCGGCCGGCGTGGAGGAAGGCGAACCAGGCGGCCTGCATCTGGGCGACGTAGTCGGTGAGCGCCGGCCACCAATGGGGCAGCCGGGCGGACGCGGTGTCTGCATTTACCCCTTCTGAGCGGGGGTAGATGCAGACGGGGCCGGGATGGACGAAGAGGGGAGCGTCGCGCTCCGCCAGGCGGGCGAGCAATGGGCCGAGGCGCTCGACCCCGGCGGGGTCGGCGAGCGCGGTCGCGGGCAGCGTGACGCCGACGCAGCCGCGACCCAGGGCCGCGTCGACGGCGGCCGGGTCGGGCTCGGGCTCGCCGAGCGGCACCGCGCCCCAACCGCCGAACTCGACCGGCAGCTCTTCGAGGCCCGCGTGGTGGGCGTCGATCAGCGCCGTCGCCTCCTCGCCCGGCAATGACTCGATCCCGAGCGCGGTCGAGAGGGCGACCAACGCCCGGTCGATCCCGTCGGCCTCGAGGTCGGCGCGCCGCAGCTCGGCGTCCGTCGCCGCGAGCGCGAGGATGCTGTCGGGCTCACCCGCGAGCCGGAAGGTCCACCCCTCGCGACGCGCGATCAGCCGCGGCGCGGCGCTCCGACGCGCCAGCGCCTCGATCAGAGGCTCGCCCAGAAGGTGCTGATGTACGTCGACCGCATCCATTCTTGATTAAGCTTATCAAGAAGCTCTGTTAATCCCTCTGTCCTTGTCGCCCTGTGGGATACAAACGACAGAGGGGCGGGTGCGCATAGGATGCGCCCGTGCGTCGCGCCTCGGTCCTTCTCCTCGCCCTCGCCTGCCTGGCGCTCGCCTGCGGGACGACCGCGGCGGCGGCGAAGACGACCGACGCGCAGGTGCTGAAGGGCCTCGAAGGGCTGGTGACCTCGCCCGGCGGGCCTCCCGGGGCGATCGCGACGCTCTACCGCGACGGCAAGCTGACCACGCTCAGCACCGGCCGCGCCGACATCGAGAAGGCCGCCAAGCCGCGCGCCACCGACCACATGCGGATCGCCAGCGTCGCCAAGGCGTTCAGCGGCGCCGTCGCGCTGAACCTGGTGCGCGCAGGGAAGCTGAGCCTCGACGACACGATCGCCAAGGTGCTGCCGAGCCTGCCGCGCGCCTGGGGGCAGGTGACCCTCGAAGAGCTGCTCCACCACACCAGCGGCGTCCCCGACTACACGAAGTCCGACGGCTTCATCAACCAGGCGAAAACGGACCCGCGCGGCTACGTCTCGCCACGGAAGGTCATCAGCTGGGTCGCCAAGCGCCCCCTCGTCTTCAAGCCCGGCAGCAAGTACGAGTACTCGAACACCGACAACATCGTCGTCGGGCTGATGGTCGAAGCGGTGACCGGCGCGACCTACGCCGACGAGCTGCGGCAGATCGTCTTCGGGCCGACCAAGCTGACCCAGACGACCCTGCCGACGAGGATCAAGATCCCCTCCCCCTTCATCCACGGCTACCTGGCGGCGACCGCGACCGCGGGGGCCGAGGACGTCTCCGAACTGCTCAGCCCCTCGGGCGCCTGGGCATCGGGTGGGATCGTCTCCACGCCGGAGGACCTGAACGCCTTCATCCGCGCCGACCTCGGCCTCAAGTTCTTCGACCGCGCCCAACAGCAGCGGCAGATGAACTGGTGGGCGGGTGGCGAATCGAGCCCGCCCGGGCCGGGCAAGAACTCGGCCGGCCTGGCGCTCTTCCGCTACCAGACCAGGTGCGGCACGGTCTACGGCCACACCGGCAACTTCCCCGGCTACACCCAGTTCGCCGCCGCCACCGCCGACGGCAGTCGCGCGGTGACGACGACGCTGAACGTCCCGGCGCCGGAAGGCCGGCCGCTGGTGCAGCTGCGCCGCGTGCAGACCGAAGCGGTCTGCGACCTCCTGGGCAGGTAGCGCCCCCTCGCCCGCCGCAGGCCGCGCGGCCGGCTTACCCTGTGCGGGCGACGGGTTCCTCGCCTCCCAGCAGTACCCGCTCGACCCGCAGGGTGTCGTCGAGGACGACGATGTCGGCGCGCCCGCCTGGTTCGATCCGGCCCAGGTCGGGACGGCGCGCCATCCGCGCCGGCGCTTCGGTCGCCGCCGTCAGCGCCGCCGCTGGCGACATGCCGAGCGCATGCGCATTGCGCACCGCCTCTGCCATCGAGAGCGTCGAGCCGGCCAATGAACCCTGGTCGGTGCGCACCACCCCCTCGGCGGAGTGGATCGCGACGATGCCGCCCAGCGTGTAGCGGCCGTCAGGTGCCGCCGCAGCGGCGACCGCGTCGCTGATCAGCACGAGGCGGTCGCCGGCGGCCCGCCAAAGGACTCGCACCGTGTCGGGCGCCAGGTGATGCCCGTCGACGATCGCCGAGACGAAGACGTCCTCGCGGCCGAGCCCGGCGAAGGCGATGCCGGCATCGCGCGAACGGAAGCTCCGCATCGAGTTGAAGACATGGGTGACCGCGATGGCCCCGTGCTCGAACGCGAGGTGGGCGGCAGCGGCGTTCGCATCGGTATGCCCGCAGGAGACCGTAACACCACGCGCGACCAAAGCGTCGACCAGCGCGAGCGCCCCCGGCAGCTCCGGCGCCAGGGTCATCTGGCTGACGGGCCCGGCGGCAAGCAGCCGCTCGAGCGCCTCGGGGTCGGGCGGCAGGACGGCATTCGCGCGGTGTGCTCCGGCCTGGTCGCGGGAGAGAAACGGGCCCTCCAGGTGGGCACCGATCAAGCGCGGTCCGGGATCGACGGTGGGCACCCGGGCGAGCGAGTCGAGCATCGACTCGAGGCCCGCGGTGACGATCGTCGGCTGAAAGGCGGTGACCCCGGCGGCCAGCAACGCCGCCCCCGCGACCGCGTACCCCTCCTCGCCCGGGGCCGAGAAGTCGACCCCGGCGTAGCCGTTGACCTGCAGGTCGACGAAGCCTGGGACGGCGATCTTCTCGCCACGCGGCTCGCCCAATCCGACGGCGGCGACACGGCCGTCCGCGACCTCGACGTCGCCCGGCAGCAGCGCACCCTCGACGAGGGCGGCAGCGACTCCCAGCCTCATCAGACGACAGGCGTCGGGGTGCCGCCGCGGAGCCGCTCGCCGGTGGCGACGACATCGAAGAAGACGTCGTTGCGTCCGCGACGGACTATGCGCGGCATCGCGTACCGGGCGGCGCGGTGGGCAACGGCGATGGCGCGGAAGCCACGCTCGCTGCGGGGGGGCCATGGGATGCCGAAGATCTCGCGGACACGCGGCGGAAGCGTCCCTTTGATCACCAGGTTCTGGGCGGCGAGGTTGAGGCGCGCGCCGGGTGGGACCGGCTGCTCGAAGGCGACGACGGGGGCGAACTCGAGAGCGTGCCGGGATGCTTGGAGATCGGGCGAGCGCAGTCTGGCACCGAACCAGGCGGCGAACTCGGGGTAGGTCGGCGGGGCGACGTCGCGCGGCATGCCGAAGAGCTCGCCGAAGCGCAGATAGTCGCTCCAGAGCGCTTCGCGCTCACCCGGCGAGAGCGGCCGCACCATCGTCTCGTACATCGCCCGGCCCGAATCGGCAATCACCGCCAGCGTCCAGAGCATCAGCTCCGGGTCGAAGGCCGAATAGGCGGTGCCCGCGGGATGCGTGCCCGCGTCGTGCTCCAACTTCCCCTTCACCCGCAGGTGCTGGTTATGCACACGGGCGAGGATCCGGTCGGCCTCCTCCTTGGTGCCGAGGAAGATCGCCTCCTGAGCCTTCGCCGTCCGCACCAGTCGCTCGAACGGCCGGTCTGCTGACTTGGTGCTCATCATCGTCCCGGTGTAAGTGAGGGGTTCGAGCGCCCCGATCAGTAGCGCCCGCTGCCCGTAGAGCAGCCCCACCGCGCGCTCCCCATGGACGCGCCGCGCCATCGACTCCCCTGGCGGAAAGTAGTGCTCCACACGGGGCATCATGCCGGCCAATCGCCAGAGATAGGAAACCCAGCTCAGTGAATTTTGAACTCATGCCGCCAGTGAGTTCTTCTGTAGTGGCATCCATAGGTGGGACTACTGGATGTCGCCGGGCGGCCATGCGGCCTGATCCGCCGAAGACATTCGAATCGAAAGGGAGCTCGTCCAATGAGCCTGAAGAAACTCGGCCTCGTGGTCGTGATGACGGCTGCGCTGTTTGCGGTCTTCGCCGGAAGTTCGTCCGGCGCGATCATCGACCACCTCACAACAATCACAACAAAAAAAGCCGAATGGAATAGCGGTGGCACCCCGTTCGGCAACTCCGAAGCGACGGGTAAAACGCCCAAATGCTCCGCCGCAACCAACTTCGTCCTGAAGGGAACCATTCTCGGCTCGGAAGCTGAACTGACCGCCACGGGCATGTCGTGCAGCGGCAAGCTCTGGAACGAAGGGACCGGCGAAAGCGCGATGGCCGTCGGGAAAGGCACGCTTTCCTTCACCGGCATCACCGTCAACAAACCGTCCGGCTGCAAACTGAACGGCGAAGCGAACGGCAGCGCGAAACTCACGACCGAATCGCTGACGCTCGCGATCGACATGCATGACGAAATCGAAGTGGAAACAGAACCGGCAGGGGTCGTGAAAAAAGAATCGGTTCCGAAAGAAACACAACGCCCGGTCGCCACATTCAAATCGGTCGGCGAAAAATTCACGAGCATCAAACTGACCGGATGCGCCGCAGAAGGCAGCTACAAAGTCACCGGCACCGCGATCGGCGAAGCGTCGAACAACACAGGCGTCAGCGCCTCTAACCAGCCGCTGGCCTTCAACGCGACCACCAACGCGGCAGGATCGCTGACCCTGGCCGGGAACCCAGCGACGATCACCGGGACCGCGAACAATGAATTGTCAGGCGGCGAAGCATTCCAGGTCAACTAGCGGACCAGGAATCGGAGTGACTAGAAGGAACATCGTCAGCCTCTGGAACATCGGGAGGCCGCCTAAAAGGCGGCCTCCCTCCTCAGCGCTGGACCCGTCCTAGGCCGTGAACACAATTCCTGGTGCGAGAACCGCCGGGTCGTGGCCGGGCCGCACCTCGGCGCCGGCGTCGCGCAGCGCTCGCAGCCGTTCGGCGGAGGCGCGCTGGACATCGAGGTCGTCGCCGAAGAGCGGGAAGCGGTGGTCGTCGAGGCCGGCGGCGAAGTGGGTGACGTCGCCGCCGATCACCAGACGGTCGCCGACCTTGACCGACTGATGGCCCGGGGTGTGGCCAGGGGTCGAGAGCAGCTCGATCGAGCCGTCGCCGAGCAGGTCGTGGTCGCCCTCGACCGGGACGACCTGGGCGGCGACGCCTTCGTAGTCGCGGGGTAGGAAGAAGTTCTTCGCCACCGCCTCCGGATCGCGGGTCGCCTCCCATTCGCGCCGCTGGAGGTAGACCGGCACCGAGGCCGGGATCAGGTCGAGCCCGCCGGCGTGGTCGAAGTGCAGGTGCGTCATCACCACCTTGGTCACCGTCGCGAGGTCGACCTGCGCGTCCAGCCCGGCCTCCTGCTCGAGCCGGAAGTTCCGCATGTTCTCGGCGTCCTCGTAGTGGCTCGCCGCATCCGCCGCCGCTCCCGGATGCAGCCCGGTGTCGACCAGGACCCGCTCCTCCCCCACCTCGTTCAGGTAGACCGGGATCGGAAAGCGCACGAGCCTGCCAAGGCTCTCCCCGCTCCGCCAGATCCCGGCGGCCGAGGTGAACGCTCCCCCGTCCAGCTGCGTCACCCGCATCGGCTGAGCCTATTCCGTCCCGCCCGAGGTTGGTGAACCTGGGTACCCGCGGCTGCGTAGACCTTTCCCAAGCCACCGCAACATCTGGAGGAGAGCAATGAGCAGGAAGCGTGTTTCGTCCCTTTTCGCAACGAGCTTGGTCTGCGTCGCCTTCGCCACCGCGCTGCTCGCGAGCGGCGCCCAGGCGGCACTCCGACATTTCGATGGGACCGTCCTGTCGAAGGACTCGTCCTCGAAGACGTTGCGGATCACCACCGAGGGTGGCAGCAAGGTGACCTTCAAGATCAACGGCAACACGGAGTTCGAGCGGATTGCCGGCGGCTTCAGCGGGCTGCGTAAGGGCATGAGCATCGAGGTCGACGCGGTCATGAGCGGCAGCGGTCTGATCGCCAGGCAGATCGAGCCGCAGAGTAGCGGCGGCGACGGTGGTGGTGGTCGTGGTGGCAACGACGACGGGCCGGGCCACACCTGAGGCGACAGGCTCCAGCGCCGGTGGGCCGATCCTAGGGTCGGCCTACCGTGCCCCAGATCACGACGCCGCCACCGAGACTCATCCGCCGCACCCGCACGTCGCCGATCCCGGCGGCGTGCCACGCCTCGACCTGGCGGCGCAGGGGCCACTCGCGGTAGAAGCCCTCGATGCTGGGGCCGAGGAAACGGCCGGCGGCGTACCAGCCAGACGAGTCGAGGCGGCCGAGCAGCGGCAGGCCGATCCGCGTGTAAAGGCGCCAGGCCGGCAGCCAGATCCCGCGCGGGAGGCAGAACTCGAGGCTGGAGACACGCCCCCCGGGTTTGACCACACGGGCCAGCTCCCGCAGCGTCGCCGCCGGGTCGTCCACGTAGCGCAACAGGTAGGTGAAGGTGAGATGGTCGAACTCGGCGTCGGCGAAGGGCAGGCGCTCGGCTTCGCCCTCGACCAGCTCCAGGCGCTCGGCGAGCCGCGGATCGGCGGCGACGGCGGCGCGGGCGCGGTCGAGCATCGGCGCGCTCTGGTCGAGGCCGACGACCCGACAGCTCCAGCGCCGGATCAGCGCCCGCGAGACGAGGCCGGTCCCACAGGCGACGTCGAGGACGCGGTCCTCCGGCGCCGCCCGCACGGCGGCGACGGCGGCCCGGCGCCAACGCGGGTCCTGGCCGAAGCTGAGCAGCGCACCGAGCTCGTCGTAGTGGGCGGGCAGCTGCCCGAACATGTCGAGCGCGTGCTGCTTTCGCTCCGAGCGGTCGGCCTCCACCCCGTCAGGGTCCCAGATCCGGAGACGCGGGATGCAGACACCCGACCGATCGTCCTTCGAGGGGTGGCGAACGGGGCTCGAACCCGCGACCGCTGGCACCACAAGCCAGAGCTCTACCAACTGAGCTACCGCCACCGCGCAACGTCCAAGATACCGGGACGACGGGCGCGGCCGCGCTCTGGATCTAGAACCTTTCGATGCGTGGCGCGACCTCGCGGCCGATCAGTTCGATCGACTCGGTGTCGCGGTGCAGCAGGTGCTGGGCCATGACCCGATGGCAGCCGGCCTCGTGCAGGGCGCGGAGCTGCTCGACCGCCTCCTCGACGGTTCCGACGATCACCGCGTCCCGCTGCCCGGCGAGGAACTCCTCACCGTCACCGTCCTCCCCTTTCCAGCGGGAGAGGCGGGAGGCGTAGTCGACGACGTCCTCGCGGGTCCTGCCGACCATCCAGCCGGTCATCACCGAGAGCGGCAGGGTCGCCGGATCACGGTCCTGCTTCTCGCAGGCGGCGTCGAGCTTGGCCCGCAGCTCGGCGACTTTCTCCGGCCCGGCGAAGACGGTGTTGTACTCGTCCGCCCAGCGCGCCGCGATCCGTAGGCTGCGCGGGCCGCCCGAGCCGCCGATGATGAACGGCGGTCGCGGGCGCTGCACCGGCTTCGGCAGGGCGTCAAGGTCGACGATCTCGAAGTGCTCGCCGGCGAAGCTGAAAGGGCCGTCCTCCCACTGCCTGGTGATCACCTCGAGCTGCTCTTCGAAGGCATCCATGCGCGGGCCGAGCTCCGGCAGGTCGAAGCCGTAGGCCTCGTGCTCACGGTCCCACCAGCCGGCGCCGAGGCCGGGCTCGATCCGGCCGCCGCTGATCTGGTCGATCGTGACGATCGACTTGGCGAAGACGGAGGGGTGGCGGAAGGTCGCCGGCGAGACCATCGTGCCGAGGCGCAGCTTCTCGGTGATCGCGGCGAGCCCCGCGAGCGTGTTCAAGGCGTCGAGCGAGCCGCGCTCGGCCTGGTCGTCGACCGAGTAGTAGTGGTCGGAGCGGAAGAGGGTCCCGACGCCGCTGTCCTCGCAGGCGCGGGCGATCGCCACCCAGTCCTCCCAGGTGACGTCCTCCTGCCCCTCGATCATCAGCGTGACTTCCATCCCGCCTCCCTACCCGCCTGAGCGACGCTCTAGCGACTGAGCCGTCAGGCGGGAATCGGCAGGCGGCCGAGCTTTTCCACCGTGTCGGTACAGGCCCTCGCCACCTCGCGCCCCTTGACCTGGAAGTGGTCGTGGAAGAAGCGCTCGTGGTCGGAGTGCTCGTGGAAGTGGTGCGGGGTGAGCACGGCGGAGAAGACCGGCACGCCGGTGTCGAGCTGGACCCGCATGAGACCGTCGATGACCGCCTCGGCGACGAACTCGTGGCGGTAGATGCCGCCGTCGACGACCAGGCCGGCGGCGACGACCGCGGCATAGCGGCCGCTTTCGGCGAGGCGTTTGGCGTGCAGCGGAATCTCGAAGGCGCCGGTCACCTCGAAGAGGTCGACCCGGTCGGCGGGGACGCCGCGCGCCTGGACCTCGGCGAGGAAGGAGTCGCGGCACTCGTCGACGATGTCGCGGTGCCAACACGACTGGACGAAGGCGATCCGCCCATCCTGTTGCCCGATTCCGTTGCTCTCCATCTCCCGCTCCTCTCGCTCGTCTGGCTTTCGGTGAGGGTAGCGCCGGTCTAGTCCCCGGCGCTGAACTCCGCGATCGCGATGCCCAGCATCAGCATCCCCAGGGCGAAGACGGTGAAGATCTGGAGGGCGATCGGCACCGCCCAGCCGAACCACGTGATCGGCGGGTTCAGCGCCTCGTGCGCCGCGGCGGAGATGTCGAGGTGGTCGAAGATCAGCGTCCGCATCGGCGAGACCGCGTAGGTGATCGGGTCGAGCCGGTTGAGGACGGCGAGCCAGCCGGGCAGGTCGCCGCTGGGGAAGAGCGCGCCGGAGATGAAGAACATCGGCGTGACGATCATCTGCATCACGCCCATGAAGGACTGGATCTGGGTGATCCGGGCGGCGATCATCACCCCGAACGCGGTGATGCTGAAGGCGAGCAGCAGCTGCAGGGCGAAGACGCCGAGCACCAGGGTGACGCTGTAGGGGACGTGGACCGCCCAGGCTAGCGCCAGCAGGATCAGTCCCTGGAGCGAGGCCACGGTGGCGCCGCCGAGGACCTTGCCGATCACGATCGAGCTGCGCCGCACCGGCGCCACCATCATCTCGCGGAGGAAGCCGAACTCGCGGTCCCAGACGATCGAGGCGGCCGAGAACATCCCGGTGAACATCACCGAGATGCAGAGCACGCCGGGATAGATGAAGGTCTTCAGGTCGACCCCGTGGGTACTGGCGGCGGAGAGCTGCTGCAGGCCGGAGCCGAGGACGAAGAGGAAGAGCAGCGGCTGCACCAGCGAGGTGACGATCCGCATGCGGTCTTTCTGAAAGCGGATCAGCTCGCGGCGCCAGACGATCTTCACCGCGCGGACCTCGGAGCGCCAGCTGCGCGGCGGGACGCGGACCTCGACCGTCGGATGCGGCGTGGGAGCGCCCGCGGTGACCACCTCGGTGCTCATCGCCGCGCGCCCCCCATCGCCTGCATCACGGCGCGGTTGCGGTTCTTCGCGCTCGACTCCTCGGCGTCGCGGATCGTCGACCCGGTGTGGGACATGAAGACGTCGTCGAGCGTCGGCCGCGAGAGGCTGACCGACCTGATCGGCACGCCCAGCTCGGCGAAGAGGCGCGGCACGAACTCCTCTCCCTCGGCGACGGCGAAGCTGACGACGCCCTCGGAGACCGTCGCCTCGAGGCCGAAGCGCTCGCCCAGCGTGGCGATCGCGCGCTCGTCGTCGGCGGTCTCGATCCGGATCCGGTCGGCCCCGACCGCTTCCTTCAGCGCCGTCGGCGTGTCGAGGGCGACGATCTCGCCGTGGTCCATGATCGCGATGCGACCGCAGAACTCGGCCTCGTCCATGTAGTGGGTGGTCATGAAGATCGTGATCTCCTCCTGTCGCTGGAGCTGGCGGATGTAGCTCCAGATCGAGGCGCGGGTCTGCGGGTCGAGACCGATCGTCGGCTCGTCGAGAAAGAGGACGCGAGGCGAGTGCATCAGGCCGCGGGCGATCTCGAGGCGGCGCCGCATGCCGCCGGAGAAGGTCATGACCTGCGAGTCGCGCCGCTCCCAGAGACCGACCATCTCCAGCACCTGTCGCATGCGCGGGTCGACGACCGCCTTTTCGACCCCGTAGAGCTCGGCGTGGAGGCGCAGGTTCTGCTCGGCGGAGAGGTAGCCGTCGAGGGTCTGGTCCTGGAACACGAGGCCGATGTGGCGGCGCACATCGTCGCGGGCGGTCGCTACATCGAAGCCCGCCACCTCCGCGGATCCGCCAGTGGGGCGGGTCAGCGTGCAGAGCATGTTGATCGTCGTCGTCTTACCTGCCCCATTGGGACCGAGGAAGCCGAAGACCTCGCCGGTCCCGACCTCGAAGTTCACGCCTTTGACGGCTTCGAAGTCACCGAAGGATTTGCGGAGGTCTTTGACGGAGATCGCTGGAGGCATGGAATCCGTACGACGTACGGGCGGGAACTGTACAGTGTACGGACGATGAGCGTCGACCCGCCCGAGGCGAAGACCGATCCTCGCCGTGCCGAGATCGTCGCCGCCGCCGTGCGGATCGCCGACGCCGAGGGCATCGAGGCGGTCTCGATGCGGCGGCTCGCGACCGAGCTCGGCGTCGCCACGATGACCCCCTACACCCACGTCGAGTCCAAGGACGAGCTGCTCGACCTGATGCGCGACGCGGTCGCCGCCGAGATGCTCCTTCCCGAGCCGCTCCCCGAGGACTGGCGCACCGCCCTCCGCGCGATCGCCCACAAGACCAAGGAAGCCTTCGAAGCCCACCCCTGGAGCCTCGACGTCGTCCCGCTGCGGCCGCGCGCCCGGATCAACCGCCTCCGCCACGTCGAGCAGTCGGTCAGCATCATGGTCCGCCTCCACGTCGACCCGCCGACCGGCCGGGCGATCCTGATGTCGATCGACGACTACGTGACCGGCTACTGCACGCGGGCACGCTCGCGGCAGCGGATGCTGGGGTCTCTCTCGATCGAGGCGAAGGAGAACCTGCGCACGTTCAAGGATCCGGACCCCGAGGTCGCCGCCGCGCTCGCGGCGGGCGAGCTGCCGCTGATCAAGAAGATCACCGGACGGCGCAACCGCAGCCACCCGTTCGGAGTGCCGCCGGACTCGGGCTTCGAGCCGGGGCTGGAGTGGCTCCTCGACGGGATCGAAGCGACCGCGGCGAAGCGATAGCGCTCGACCGCGGTCCTGGCCACACTCCGGCGAGGCCAGGTCAGCTTCGGCCGGCGACGAGGCTGGCGAAGGCCTCGAAGCCCGGGGTCGTCGCGGCGACCAGTTCCGCCTCGAGCTCCGCCGCCTCGGGGGCGATCCGGGCGGCTCCTGCCTCCCCCAGCTCCTCGACTGCCTCGCCCGCCATCTCCGGCGTCGCCATCCACTGGTCGACCAGGGCGAGGTCGGCCTCGGGATGGAAGAGGATCCCCCAGGCGCTGCCGTGGCGGAAGGCCTGATGCGCGGTGACCGCGGAGGAGGCGAGGTGCGTCGCTCCGTCGGGCAGCTCGAAGACGTCGCCGTGCCAGTGCAGGACGCGGGCGCGCGGGGCGAGAGCGCCGAGGATCGGGTCGGTGGGGTCGGCCACCGTCACCTCGTGGAAGCCGATCTCCTTGCGCTCGCCGGGGATGACGGCGGCGCCGAGGGCCCGGGCGAGGAGCTGGGCGCCGAGGCAGATCCCGAGCACCGGCATCTCCCGGCGCACGGCACCGGCCAGCCACTCGCGCGTCGCGCCCAGCCCCGGGTGGCGGTCGGTCTCGTCGACGTTCATCGGCCCGCCCATCACCAGGGTGCCGGCGACCTCCTCGTGCGCCGGCAGCGCATCGCCCTCCAGCGGGCAGACGTGGCGCACCTCGAGCGCCCCACACGAATCGAGGATCCGGTGCGGCGTCTCCCACGGCACGTTGCGGACCGCGAGCAGGATGGGACGCTCGTCCACGCTCATCCCGGCAGGCTAATCGGGCGATACGGTTGCCGCATGCCGCGCAAGGCCCGCGACTCGGTCGTCAAGGCTCCGCCCCTCGCCCGCCCCGCCGAAGCGATCGGTGCCCTCGCCCGCGCCGCCGTCGCCCGGGCCGCGGCGGCGACCGTGATCGAGGCGCGAGGCGCGGAGTCGATCGGCGCGTTGGCGATCGGGGCCACCGCGATCGGCGCGGCGGCGATCGGCGGCTTCGCGATCGGCCGGCTCTCGGTCAAGCGCCTCAAGGTCGGCCAGGCGACCTTCGAACGGATGGAGATCGAGGAGCTCGAGATCGACGACCTGACGATCGGCAAGCTCACCGTCCGCGAGGGCCTGCCGGACGACCTCCGCCCATGACCGGCATGCGTTCGCAGTTCTCCGCCTATGGCACGGGAAAGTGCGCACGCACCCGGTTGCCGCGGGTCGCAGGGGCGTTGGTCGGCGTCACGCTGTTGGTCGCCGTCGCGCTCCTCGCGGCGGGACCGGCATCCGCCGTCGGGCCTTACCCCGATCTCGGCTCCTGCACGATCTTCCCCGCACCGCCCGCGTCGACCTCCCCCACCGCCCCGTCCCTCGCCACCGAGGCCGCCTGGAACCAGAACATCTCCAAGGCCCCGCGTGCCGCCGACTCGGCCAAGGTGATCGCCTACATCAACTCCCACGGCGGCAATGCGATCCACCCCGACTTCGGCTCGCCGCGCGCCTACGGCTTCCCCTACGCGGTGGTCGGCGCGGGCGCCAAGAAGTTGCCGATCCACTACACCGCCTACGGCTCGGAAAGCTCCCCCGGCCCCTTCCCGATCCCGGCGAACGCGCTGGTCGAGGGCGGCGCCCACGCCGAAGGCGACCGCCACGTCCTCGTCGTCGACAAGTCGACCTGCAAGCTCTTCGAGCTCTACGACGCCTTCCCCCAGTCCCAGCCGAAGTCGCACTGGAACGCCGATGCCGGGGTCGAATGGGACCTCCGCTCGGCCGCCCTGCGCCCCGACGGCTGGACCTCCGCCGACGCCGCCGGCCTACCGATCTTCCCCGGCCTGGTCCGCTACGACGAAGCCGCCGCCGGCCACGTCGATCACGCGATCCGGGTCACCGTGGACAGCACCCGCAACGCCTGGATCCACCCCGCCTCCCACTGCGCCGGCGACACCGACTCCGGCGCCGCGCCCCCGATGGGCCTGCGACTACGGCTGAAGGCGGGCTACGGCGTCGGCGGGATGCCGCCCGCCGCGCGGGCGATCGCGGTGGCGATGAAGGAATACGGCCTGATCGTCGCCGACAACGGATCCAACTGGTACATCTCCGGCACCAGCGACCGGCGCTGGGACGACGAAGAACTGGACGCGCTGAAGGCGATCCCGGGGAGCGCCTTCGAAGTCGTCAGGTCTGCTGCCGCCCTCCACGCTTGCTGACCCGCCGCCCGGCCCGGCCGACGCCACGCCCGGCGCCGCCGATCAGGCGCCAGATCTTGCCCAGCGTGGCGAGGATGATGAAGGCGATGCCGAGGCCGATCGCCCCGAGGACGATCAGGAAGATGATGAACGCGATGATCGCGATCGGGATCAGTAGGAGTTTCGCCAAGGGGCAGGGAACCTAACGGGCGCTTCACATCCGCGACGGTGGCGCCGGCTAAGGTTTCCATGGTCTGGGGCGACCACATGGGCTTCCCGCGCGACAAAGCAATCTGCGACGGCAGAGGTGGCAGGCGACTCCGGCGGCGCGCCGGGGCGTTGGCGTGCTCCCTTGCCGCGGTCGCGGCGCTCGCGGCGGCGACCTTGCTCGGCCCGGCGGCGGCCGGCGCCGTGGCGAACGGCTCATCGTCCTCCAGCGGCCCGAACGCGCGGCCGAACGCGCTCGGATCGCTGATCGCGGCGCTCGGCGCCGCCCGCGCCGAACAGGCGATCGACGCGATCGGCCACGGCCTCCTGCTGATGGAAGCGCAGAAGCGGATCGGCGCCACCGAGCGCAAGCTCGCCCGCGAAGAAGCCGAAGCACCGGAACCGACCCTCGCCGCCTCCGAAGAAGTGGTGGACCCCTCCGAAATGCCGCCCGCCTCCGCCGGCACCAACGGCACCACGGTCCCCCACCACGGCGGTGGCCGGCTCTTCGCCCACACCCGCGGCGCCAGCGGGTCGACCGCGATCCTGCTCACCGGCATCGCCCTCGCCCCGCCTGACGCCCCGGAAGCGGTGCAGAAGGTGATCAACAACGCCAACATGATCGTCGGTCGGCCTTACGTCTGGGGCGGCGGTCACGCCTCCTTCTACTCCTACGGCTATGACTGCTCGGGTTCGGTCAGCTTCGCGCTCTTCGGCGGCGGCCTGATCCCGGAACCGCTCACCTCCGGGGCGCTCGAGGGCTGGGGCGAAGCGGGCCCGGGCAAGTGGATCACCGTCTACGCCAACGCCGGCCACACCTTCATGGAGATCGCCGGGCTGCGCTGGGACACGGTCGGCGATGCCCGCGGCACCGGCCCGCGCTGGCACCTGATGCCGACCGACACCTCCGGCTTCGTCGCCCGCCACCCGCCGGGCCTCTAGCGCGTATTCCGTGACACCCCTCGTCGCGCCGGTGCACTTAAGCCGGTCAGGGGCGGCTCAATCGCACCGGCGGGTCAGCCGTCCGGGAACGGCTGGATCGGGATGCCGTGGTCGGTCTCCCGCATCCCCAGCTCGTAGGCGCCACCGCCCGGGAGCGTCAGCTTGCGATCCGGCAGGCCGGGGCGCTCGACCGTCAGCTCGAGGTCGGCGACCGAGCAGTTGATCGTGTGGTGTTCCTCACCGGTCGGATCGGCGTAGACCCAGCCGACGAAGTCCTTCCGTGGCGCCGTGACGCTCCCCCGGACGACGATGTTCTTGCCCGGCAGGACGAAGGAGCAGCCGTCCGCGGACTCCTCGATCGAGGAGGAGCGGATCGCCCCCAGCCCGCCGAGTCGATGGCGGACACCGTCGAGCGCCAGCATCCCGGACGGCACCCAGGGGCTGACCCGACTGCCGAGCCGGACCTTGGCGGCGCCGGCGTCGAACCAGGTTCCCGCCGAGTCGGCGAAGCCGGTGCCCTCGAGCCAGACCCAGCGCTCGGCGTGCTCGGTGCCCCAGTTGTGGCCGATCATCCCTGGCCAGCCGGAGATCTCGAGCGAGCGGCCCGCGACCTCGAGCGTCCCTTCGAAAACCGCGTCGGGGACCGGGGCGACGAACTTGGTCCGCGGCAGCGGCGCCTCATAGAGCCAGTCGGCCGGCAGGTAGCGGCAGGGCTCGAAGTCGCCGGTGAAGCGCAGCGACCAGGTGGCCGCCAGGCCCCCAGGGTCGGCCGACCCGCGGGCCTCTCCGGGCCCGATCTCGGCGTCGGCGACCCGGATCCACGAGCCTGCCGGCGCCGCCAACTCGCTTGCCGGCACCGTCACCTTGGTCGCCTGCGGGGCAGACGAGTCGCGGTCGAAGAGCGTGAGCCAGATCGATCCGGTCGGCTCCTGCCCCGGTCGCTTGTGGACGGTGTGGCGGATCCAGATCCCCAGCCCGCCGTCGGGCCGGCAGGCCTTCAAGTAGAAGCTCTCGTAGTGGCCCGCCTTGGCCGCCACCTCCCCGAAACGCGCCCGTTCCACCATCGCCGCAGCCTAGTACCCGGACTGGCACTTGGCCGGCCGGCCAGTTAGGCTCGCACTGTGCAAGGGGATGCTGCGGAGAGATTCGTCGTCTTCGGCCTGCGCGTGCTCGCGGTCTGCTTCGCGGTCGTCGGGCTCCTCTATCTCGTCCTGCCGAGCCCCTCGCTCGACTTCATGTCGGACGTCGGCGAACTCTTCGGCAACCACACCCGCGCCCCGCACACCCAGGAGTACCTCTGGCTCTCGCTCGGCTTCGCCTACATGGTGGTGATCACCGGCCTCTGCGTCATCGCCCAGTCCGACGTCGTCCGCTACCGGCCGCTGCTGCTGCTGCTCGCCGCCGGCAAGGCGGCCTCGTCGCTGACCTCGCTCGCCTTCTTCCTGATCCAGGAACACGCCTTCGCCTACCTGCTCGGCGCCCTGGTCGACGGCTCCCTGATCCTGGTCGCGCTCTGGCTCTACATGCTCGTCGGGAGGATCGACCGCCCTCTTGTCGCGGGCGGCACCCGCCGCCCCGGCCTCGGTGCCGCCGAACGACGCACCCTGAGCGCGATCTGCTCGGCGATGGCGCCCGGCATCGACGGCCTGCCCGCGGCAGAGCTCGAGGTCGACGCCTCCGGCCCGGTCGCCGACTTCCTCGGCGCCGTCCCGCCCCACCTTCTACTGCAGTTGCGCCTCGGCATGCGCGCCTTCGAGTGGCTCCCCTTCCCCCGCCGCTTCAGTCGCCTCGACCAGCCCGCCCGCGAACGCTTCCTCGTCCGGCTCGAAGGCTCGCGCTCCTCGCTGAAGCACGACCTGCTGCTGATGGCGAAGCTGTTCTCGACGCTCGGCTACGCGGTCACGCCGGAGGTCCAGGCGCGGGTCGGCTACGACCTGCGCTGTGAGCTCGGCGACGGGACCGTGCCCGAGCCGGCGGGCACGCTCGGCGACACCGAGCCGCGCCGCGAGGACGAGGAATGCGACGTCGTCGTGATCGGTTCCGGCGCGGGCGGAGCGGTCGCCGCGACGACCCTGGCCGAGGCGGGGCTCGACGTGCTCGTCCTCGAGGCGGGCGCCCATCACGACCGCGACAGCTATCCCGGCGACCAGCTCGATGCCGTCCGCGGCCTCTACCGCGATGCCGGGCTGACGATCGCCACGGGCAAGCCCAAGATCCCGGTACCGGTGGCGAAGACCGTCGGCGGCACCACCGTGGTCAACTCGGGCACCTGCTTCCGCGCCCCCGACGAGGTGCTGGGCGACTGGGCGGACCGCTTCGGCATCGACTGGGCCCGCGACCTGGAGGACGACTTCGCCGAGGCCGAGGAGATGCTGCGGGTGCGGCGGCTCGACCCCGAGCGGATGGGTCGCAACGGGCAGTTGGCGATGGAGGGCGCGGCGGCACTCGGCGTCGGCGGCGGGCCGATCGCCCGCAACGCGGGCGCCTGCGTCCAGTGCAGCTCCTGCCCCCTCGGCTGCCCGATCGACGCCAAGCGCGGGATGCACGTCAGCTACCTGCCCCGGGCGGTGGCCGCGGGTGCGCACCTACGGGCCGGGGTCGAGGTCCGGCGGGTGCTGGTCGAGGGTGGACGCGCGGTCGGGGTCGAGTGCCGGACGGGCAGCGGCGACGGTCGCCCTGCCTCCACCTTCACGGTGCGCGCGCGGCGCGCGGTCGTGCTCGCCGGCGGTGCCTTCGGCACGCCGGAGCTGTTGACGCGCTCCGGCCTCGGCGGCGATCAGGTCGGCAAGAACCTCCACATCCACCCCGCCTGCTGGGTCGGCGCCCGCTACCCGGAGGAGGTCCGCGGCTGGGAGGGCGTGATGCAGAGCTACTACCTCGACGAGTGGGAGTCGCAGGGCGTCCTGCTCGAGGCGACCTTCACCCCGCTGGCCTTCGGCGGCGCCTGGCTCATCGGCTCCGGGGTCGAGCACCAGCGGGCGATGCTCGACTACCCCCACATGGGCTCGATCGGCGTCCAGCTCACCGACCGCTCCGCCGGCCGGGTCAGGCTCGGCCGCGACGGCGGGCTCCGCGTCCACTACGAGCTCGACCGCGCCGACGCCGCCCGCGTCCTCTTCGGCATCGCCCGCGCCGCCGAAGTCCACTTCGCCGCCGGGGCGAGCGAGGTCTACCCCAACGTCGCCGGGATCAAGGTCCTGCGCCCCGGCGACCTCCCCACCTTCGAGGCCGCCCGGATCAAGCCCGGCGACCTGCGCCTCGAGGGCTTCCACCCGCTGGGCACCGCCCGGATCGCCGCCGACCCCCGCCAAGGCGCCTGCGCCGCCGATGGCTCCGTCCACGGCACCGCCGGCCTCTACGTCGCCGACGCCTCGCTCTTCCCCACCGCGGTCGGCGTCAACCCGATGATGACCATCATCGCCTTCGCCAAGCAGATCGGCCGCCAGGTGGCGGATGCCGCCGGGCGCCCGCAGCCAAAGAGCGCACCACACGCCTAGCGGCCGCGCGCTCAGGGATGGGGCGGCAGCCGAACCATCCGCATGAAATTACGCTGCGTTAGACCGCCGTCGGTGATGATGCTTGGGCATTCGCCTGACACAGTGGTATCGCCCCTTGAACTTCTCAAGCCTTCGCCCGCGTCCGCAGTGGGGTGGCGCAGGTGGACTCTTGGCCCGCTGACCCGACGGGCTGGAAGCGCTCGCGTTAGAGCTCGTCCCCGGGCCCGCACCCACCGAGATCGAGGTTGGTGGCGGTGGCGCGACTCCCTTCCCCGTCAGCTGGACGGTCTGCGGCGAACCCGGGGAAGCGTTGTCGGAGATCGAGATGATGCTTCCGAAGCTGCCTTCCTTCGACGGCGTGAAGAGCGCTTCGATGGTGCAGTCGGCGAATGCCGTCAGCACCTCACCTTCTTTGCAACTCCCGCCCGCTAGATGAAACGGGGATGCGTATTCCAAAGTCCAGCCCTCATAGTCCCATCCGGCCGCCGAGACGCCGTAGATCCTCAGCGGTGACGAGCCACGATTCTCCACGGTTATCGTCTGGACCGGCGAGGTGGCTCCCACCGCGATCGATCCGAATTCGAGACGTTCGGCTTCGATCCCGATCGGGGGGCCGAAGCCTTCCCCTTCGAGGCGGACTTCCGCCGGCGGTGGATCTTCGGACAGCGATTTGAACTTGAGGTAACCCGTCTTGGGCCCCGAGGTGATCGGCCCGAACGCGACCACCGTGCGACACGAGCTGCCCGGTTCGAGAACGAGCCCTTTCAGGCAGGCCGATTCGGTGACTGCCAGTGCTTCCTTTTCCGGTAATCCGAGCACCGTCTGGCTGATCGTGATCGACGTATCGCCGGTATTCATCAATTGGAATTCGTGAGACTCGGTCAGCCCACCGCCGGCGGGCGCTTCACCGAAGTCGTAGCTCGGCGTGTCGAACTCCCAGCTGGTGGTCGCCGCCTCGGCGGTGGGAGCCCCGATCGCAATGACCAGCAGGGCGCAGATCGTCCAAATCCGGCTTTCCCGCTTCCTCCAATGCATGCTTGGCGATCTAGTCCCTTTGTCAGTGTCCTGATCGTCGCTGCGTCCTACCATCGAACACTCCCCCTTCGCCCTCTCCGTGGAAGCCCCGCCTCACGATCGGGAGATGGCATGTGATGGTGGTCGCGCGAGATCTTGCTTTCATCGAATGCTGCCTGGCGCCCACCCGCCGGAGCCGAGGGTAGTCGCCGTTCTTCTTCCTCAGGGTGTCTTGTTTGAAAATTCGGTACCTGAGGAGTATCCAGGTTTCGACGATCCTTTCAGGCCTCCCCGATTTTGGCCGGACCTCCCCGATAGTTTCACCAAGCTTCCGGTCGCGCTTCGAGAATCGCCACCCGCAGCGGATCACCTACCGCCACGAGGAGCCGTTGGTCGAACCGCAGACGACGATCGTCTTTCATGGCGCGCCGAGCGAGGTTGCCCAGAGACCGGTACCGGTCAACTGACCGACAACCCAGACCCGTCGACCGACACGAAGGCGGCGGCGGTGCCGGTCGGCGATGGAATCGGTGACTTCGACCTCGCAACAGGTCGAGGTCTCGCGCGCCCGCTCGCCCGGGGCGCTGAACGACACGAGGAGGACGGTTATCGGTTCCCCGTCGCGGCTCGTGTCGCGTATCGGCTCGGCGGCGATCAGGCCCGACAGGACGGCGCGGTTGATCTCCTCTCCGGCGCCGAGAGGTACCGGCGGCATGCCGTCACCGCCTGTGGCTCGCGGGTATCCCGGCAGCAGCCGGGGGACGAGGCCGATCCTCATCGGGGCCCCTCGCCCTCGTCGAGCGTCGCCAGGACCACCTGACCGGCTTCCCCGACCAGCCGGATGCGCTGTTGGTCCGCGCGGATCTCGGCCCGATCCGCCTCTCGGTGGATGCGCTCATTCGCGTTGGTGTCACGGAGTCGGACGAAGACGCGGCGCAGTACGTCGGGTGGCGTCGTCAGCTCGATCGTCTCCACCTCCGGGCCGGTGCCCCAGCCGAGGTCGTCCAGGACGAGTCGTAGTTCGTCGCAGTACTCGCGACCGAGGCGGTCGGCGGTCTCGTACCTCTGGGTGGAGGCCGCCAGCCAGATGTCCTCGATGCCGCTCAGCCGGTCGAGGATCCGGTCGTAGAGCGCGTCCCGCTGGGCATGGCTGATCGTCACGATCACCTCGACTGCCCCGGAGCGACGTGTCCGACAAGGCTCAGGACACGGGAGGCGGACAGGTCCCTTACGAACTGCCCACCTCCCGCCCGCGCCGCCGCCCGATCGATCCACGGGCGGCTGTCTGGGGTGGCAGGGAAGAGTGGGTTCATGGGTCTGCCAACCGACCGACCAACTCGAGGGGTGCCTCAGGGACTTGGCCTCCTCCCCGGGCTGGTCATTTTTAAATCGTCATCGGAGACGGGAGGCCACCAGCGACGCTTTAAAGCCGGTTGAGTGGTGGACCGTTCCAGAACAAAGTGGAGCGGTCAATCGACGGATGGACCTCTATCACCATTTGGTGAGCGCGACGACTTGGGGGCCTTACGGGCGCGCTCGAAACCCAACTCGCCGACGACATAGGAGATCGTGTCCTCACCGGAAACGGCCACGCGATTCATCGAGTCGGCCTCGATCTCGGTCAGCCGGTCCCAGAAGGCGACTTGTTCCTCTGACACTTCCTTGCGACCTTGCGCGTCGAGGTTGAGCCAGTTCCAGGCCAAAACCGCGTCGGGATCGTAGGTCAGCTTCTCGGCGCCGAAGCTCGCCATGACCTCGGCCATCATCGACTGGATGATCATGCCCCAGGTCACCTTCCGCTGCTGAGGCGTCATGGCTGCGAAATCATCGCGGGTGTAGAGCGGGGTCTCGACGGCGCGATAAACGTGCTGGGCGAAGTTGCGGCGGTGTCTGACCTCAGCAATCTCGATCGAGCCCGCATCGAGAAGTTCCCGCACGTGGTTGGAAACATTGTTCAGAGGCTCGCCGATCAACTCGGCGAGCTCAGCTGCCGTATGGGTGCCTTCGTTGAGGTACAGGAGGATATGAATCCGAATCCGGTGGCCGAGGGCATAGGAGACGATTTCCTCGATGCTCTTCTTGCTTTGCCCCGCGCGCTTCGCTCCCGCGAATTCACAGGCTGCCTCTCTACGGTGAAGATCTTTCCGCGTTCAATTCAAGTCAAACGATAGAAGCATCTGCCGTTAAACGGGAAAGGTTCTCGCTCGACCGCTCGATCGCGGATCCAGCCCCTCTTAGCATCGCGCCCCGTTCCGCTCGGCATATAGCGCCGAGCGGTGGGAGAAAGGGGGTGATGGCCAATGAAGATGGCGACGATTCCGTCTGCGATTCCTGCTGTTTCGCTCGGCAAGGCTTCCTAGGAGGGATTGACGAAACGATTGGCGAAACGCTTGCGCCGGTCGTTTCCGTAGTTCACGTTCCGCCGAGATAAAGAAATGGCGGGAGCGCTGCGCAAACAGCCTCCCGCCCGGCA
>DATNAG010000042.1:0-30121 GCA_035572835.1 Solirubrobacterales bacterium | reverse complement strand
CACCAGGGTGACCTGACCGCGCCGGGGCAGATCGGCGCGCTCGTCGATGCCACGGTCGAGCGGTTCGGGCACTGGGACATCCTGGTCAACACGGCCGGGCTCATCGTGCGCAAGCCCCTCGCCGAGACCAGCGAGCAGGAGTACGACGCGTCGTTCGCCATCAACGCGAAGATCCCGTTCTTCCTGATGGCCGAGGCGGCCCGTCGCATGGCCGACGACGGCCGCATCGTCAACCTGGTCACCACGCAGGTCGCCGTCACCGCGGCCACCTATTCGGCCTACGCCGGCAGCAAGGCCCCCGTGGAGCACTTCACCAAAGCCTTCGCCAAGGAGGTCGGCCCGCGCGGCGTGACCGTCAACTGCATCGCCCCCGGCCCGCAGAAGACGAACTTCTTCTACGACGTCGAGACCGACGAGACCATCGCCTGGCTCAAGAGCATGACCATCAGCGGCGACCTGGGCGACCCGGCCGACATCGTGCCGGTGATGCGCTTCCTGGTCGCCCCGGAGACCCGCTGGGTCACCGCCCAGACCGTCTACGTCAACGGCGGCATGATCTCGCCGATCAACTGACCGGCCGACGCGCCGGCGACCTGGGCCGCCACCGTCGGATCGATCAGCGATGGCGATCACCTGACTCCCAGGTCCTTTCCGTCTGCCGTCCGGATCCTCGATCCTCCGATCCGTGGCAGAGCGTTCGACGTCCGGATTCACCTTCATCGAGGAGGCAGACGCGATCGCCGCATCGAGTGGGACCGCCCGTTCCCCTCACGCCTCGCTTCTGCTCGCCGCCTGGCGTGGCCGCGAGGAGGAGGCGCAGCGGTTGGTCGCGGACTGCGTCGAAGACGCGACCGCCCGCGGCGAGGCTCGGCTGCTCGCCATCATCGACTGCGCGGACGCCGTGCTCTACAACGGCCTCGGCCGTTACCGACGCGCGCTGGTCGCCGGCGCCAAGGCCATCCAGCACGACGATCCCACCGTCCTCTCCTGGGCCGCTCCTGAGCTGGTCGAGGCGGCCGGCCGCAGTGGTCGGCCGGCGTTGGCCGCCAGGGCGCTCGATCGCGTCCGCGGGCGCCCAAGAGCGGGCGGCGGCGAATGGGCCAGGGGGATGGAGGCGCGCTCGCGGGCCCTGCTCAGCGAGGGCGAGGTGGCCGAGGGGCACTACCGGGAGGCGATCGAGCGCCTACGGCATCGCCGGCTCGCCCCGCACCTGGCCCGGGCCCGTCTCCTCTATGGCGAATGGTTGCGCCGCGAGCGTCGCCGGGTGGACGCCCGCGAGCAGCTGCGCCCGGCCCTCGACACGTTCGTGTCGATCGGTGCCCAGGCCTTCGCCGCCCGCGCCGAGCGCGAGCTCGCGGCGACGGCCGCGACCGTGCGGGTCTACACGGTCGACAACGTCGACGAGCTCACCCCCCAGGAGGAGACGATCGCCCGGCTCGCCCGCGACGGTTACAGCAACCCGGAGATCGGCATCCACCTCTTCATCAGCCCGCGCACGGTCGAGTACCACCTGCGCAAGGTCTTCCGCAAGCTCGACGTCCGCTCGCGTCACGAGCTGCGCGGCGCCCTCGCCGCCGGTTAGAGCCCGTAGGCCTCTTTCAGCTCGGGGTCCTTGGCGGCCAGCATTTCGGCCAGCTCGACCATCACCTTGCACTGCTTCCAGGTCGCGTCGTCCTGCATCTTGCCGTCGATCATGTGGACGCCGCGCCCGTCGGGGATCGCCTCGAGGACCTTCTTCGCGAAGGCGACCTCGTCCGGCGGCGGGCTGAAGACCTTCTTCGCGATGCCGATCTGGACGGGGTGGAGGGACCAGGCGCCGACGCAGCCCATCAGGAAGGCGGCGCGGAACTGGGCCTCGCAGCCGGCGACGTCCTTGATGTCGCCGAAGGGCCCGTAGAAGGGCAGGATCCCGGCCGAGGTGCAGGCGTCGACCATGCGGGCGATCGAGTAGTGCCAGAGGTCCTGTTGGGCCGAGACGCGGCCCTCCTCGGGGTTGTCCGGATCGGGCGGGTCGTTGAGGACCAGGTAGCCGGGGTGGCCGCCGCCGACCCGGGTGGTCTTCATCCGCCTGGCCGCGGCGAGGTCGGCGGGGCCGAAGCTCATCCCCTGCATGCGGGGCGAGGCGAAGGCGATCTCCTCGACGTTGACGACGCCCTGCGGCGTCTCCAGCAGCGCGTGGACGAGGATCGGACGCTCCAGGCCGGCCTTCGCCTCCAGCTGGGCCAGCAGGCGGTCGACGTAGTGGATGTCCCAGGCGCCCTCGACCTTGGGGACCATGATCACGCTGAGCTTGTCGCCGATCTCGCCGACCAGCTGCTCGAGGTCGTCGAGCAGCCAGGGGCTCTCCAGCGAGTTGACCCGGGTCCAGAGCGCGGTCTGGCCGAAATCGGACTCCTTTGCCGCCTGGATCAGCCCGGCGCGGGCCGCCTCCTTGCGGTCGACCGGCACCGCGTCCTCGAGGTTGCCGAGCAGGATGTCGGTCTGCTTGGCGATGTCGGCGGCCTTGGCGACCATTTTCGGGTTCGAGAAGTCGAGGAAATGGATCATCCGCGACGGCGTCACCGGGATCTCGCGCAGTGGCTCCGGCGCGCCGATCGCCTGCGGATGGAAGAAGTCTCTGGGGTGTCTCAAGTGTCCTCCTGCCGTTTTCCTTGCGCGCGGAATCTACTGATGATCCGTCCGTGGGCTCGCCTCGTAACGTTCATCGCCCTTCTCGTCGGCGCCGCGGCGGAGGCCGCCCCGAGCCCGAGCGCCGGGTCGAAGGCGCCCTTGGCCGACGTGGTCGGCGAGGCCGACGCGGCGATGTTCGAGACGAAGCGGGCGAAGAAGGCAAAAGCGGCATAATCGCCGCATGGCGGCTTCCGGGGCGATCCAGGTCGACACCGAGATGTCGCCCGGGGAGCAGGCCTCGCTGGCCGGGGTCCTGGCGATGGTCGAGCCACGGATCGCGGTCGAGATCGGCACCTACACGGGTGGCAGCCTGGCCCGGATCGCGGCGATGAGCGGCCACGTCCACACCTTCGACCTGGTCAGCCACGTCGATCGCCACCTGCCGAACGTCGACTACCACCTCGGCGACAGCGCGGTGACGGTGCCGCGGGTGCTCGCCGAGCTGGCCAAGGCGGGGGAGACGGTCGACTTCGTCCTGGTCGACGGCGACCACTCGCGGGCCGGCGCCTACCGCGACGCCTGCAACGTCTTCGATGCGCCCGCGACCAAGGACGCCGTGATCCTCTTCCACGACATCGCCAACGAGGCCGTCCGCGGCGCCGTCCAGGACGCGATCGAGGGCCGCGACTTCCAGTTCGTCGATCTCAGCTTCGCCGTCTCCGCCCAGGCCCCGCCGCTGATCGGCGAGTGCTGGGGCGGCATCGGGCTGGTCGCCCGCGGCGGCGGGCTCTGGCCGCACCCGGCCGAGGTCCGCGCCAACGCCGGCTGGCCGTCGACGATCGAGCCGGGCCTGGTCTGGCGCCTCTTCACCCCGGTGCGGGCGGCGAAGCGGTGGGCGGCCTACCGGCTGCGGCCGTTCATCCGTCGGCGGCGGGGCGTGCGCGGGGCCGGCACTCCAGCGCCATGAAGCCGATGCGGCGAAACAGCCGCTCGTAGGCCGGCGTCAGCGCATCGATCGCCAGCAGGGCCTCGAAGGGCTGCCGGTCCGCGGCGCGGAAGCGGCAGTAGTCGATCTCCCGGTGGCGGATCGTCGAGTTGCGGCCGAAGAGGGCATGGATCTCCGCTTCCGACCGGTAGACGGTCCAGTCGTCGACCCAGGCGAGCTTCTCCTGCGCCCACACCTTCGCCGGCCGCTCGTCCTTGAATTTGCCGAAGCCGAGGCGGCGCAGCGCGGTGGCGTAGCGGAGCCGCGCCTCGCCGGCCGGCAGCCGGTGCGCGAAGGGGATGCCGATGTGGCCCTCGCGCCAGATCTCCCGCGCCGGGAAGTGGTGGTAGTGGGCCCCGTTCGCCCTGACCACCCGCTCGACCTCGGGGATCGAGCGCTCGATCGGCACGACGTGCTCGAAGACGTGGTCGGAGACCACCAGGTCGAAGCTTGCGTCCGCGAACGGCAGCCTGCCGCCCGGCTCGTAGTAGTGGAGGCGGTCGGCCTCGGGCATCTCGACCCAGCGGTAGTCGGCCCCCGGCCATTCGATATCGCAGCCGTGGGCGTCGAAACCGGCGGCGAGCAGCAGCCGGACCAGGTCGGCGGCGCCGCAGCCGTAGTCGAGGACGCGCCCCCCAGGGGGGATCGTGCGCCGGGCGTACTCGACGAACCAACGGCGATTGACGTCCTCGTGCACCGGCTCCACGCGTCGGCCGAGCTTACAAACCGGGGCGCCTTGTCATTTGGAGGGCGGATACTCTGTATGCCGCATATAGAGAGACCGCGACAAGCAGGGAGCCATGGCCGTAGACACCTCCGCGTATCGAGAAATGACCGACGAGCAGGAAGCGATCGTCGAAATGGTCCGGCAGTTCGCCGATGAGCAGATCATCCCGAACGCCGAGCACTACGACCACGAGGACACCTTCCCCGAGCCGATCGTCGAGCAGATGAAGGAGCTCGGCCTGTTCGGGGTGACGATCCCCGAAGAGTACGGCGGCATGGGTCTCGATCTGACGACCTACGCGATGATCGTCGAAGAGCTCTCGCGCGGCTGGATCTCGATCTCCGGCGTCGTCAACACCCACTTCATCGGCTCCTACCTCCTGATGAAGTTCGGCACCGAGGAGCAGAAGCAGTACTTCCTGCCGAAGATGGCGACCGGCGAGATCCGCGCCGCCTTCTCGCTCTCGGAGCCGGAGACCGGCTCCGACGTGCAGGGCATCAAGGGGACCGCGAAGGAGGACGCCGACGGCAACTGGGAGCTGAACGGCCAGAAGATGTGGGTCACCAACGGGCTCGGCTCCGGCGTCGTCTTCGTCCTGATGAAGAACGACACCAAAGCCGATCCTCCCTACAAGGGGATGACCTGCTTCATCACCGAGAAGGAGCCCTGGAAGGAAGTCAACGAGGGCAAGTTCGCCGGGCTGACCGTGCCGCCGAAGATCAAGAAGATGGGCTACAAGGGGGTCGAGTCGACCGAGCTCGTCTACGACGGCTACAAATGCCCGCCCGACCGCGTCCTCGGCGGCCCCGAGGGCGTCGGCCAAGGCTTCGTCCAGATGATGGACGCGCTCGAGGTCGGCCGCGTCAACGTCGCCGCCCGCGGCGTCGGCATCGCCCAGCGGGCGCTCGAGCTGGCGCTCAAATACAGCCAGGAGCGGAAAACCTTCGGCAAGCCGATCGCCCAGCATCAGGCGATCTCGTTCAAGCTCGCCGACATGGCGACGCGGCTCGAGGCGGCTCGCCTGGTGACCCGCAAAGCGGCGCGGATGAAGGACGCCGGCGAGCGCTCCGACCTCGAGGCCGGCATGGCCAAGCTTCTCGCCTCGGAGACGGGGAAGGAAAACGTCGAGGACGCGTTCCGCATCCACGGTGGCTACGGCTACTCGAAGGAGTACGAGATCGAGCGCCTCTACCGCGACGCCCCGCTCCTGTTGATCGGCGAGGGGACCTCCGAGATCCAGCGCATGGTGATCGGCAAAAAGGTCCTCCAGCGCAACAAGATCTAGACGAGGGCGACCCGATGGCATCGACCCCAGAGCTGATTCGCACCGCGGTGGAGCGCTTCCAGGCGGAAGTGCCGGCGCTGGCGAAGCTGAAGCTCGTGTTCGGCCTCGAGCTGCGGGCCAAACACGACATCCAGCTCTATCGGGTCGAGCTGCCGGGTCCGAAGATCACCAAGGAACTCGCCCAGGACGAGCGGGTGCTGATCGAAATCGACCGGCCCCAGTTCAACCAGCTGGCGGACAAAGGCACGATCGCCAGCTACCGCAAAGCGGCCGAGACCGGTCACATCAAGGCGACCGGCGACTCCAACGTGGTGAAGCTCGTCACCCAGGTGGTCGAGAAGCAGGAGCAACGCGCCCGCCTGCGCAAAGTGCACTGAACGTCGCGCAGACGATGCGGCGCCCAAAACACGGAAGGGAATCTCTGAATGAGCAGTGAGACGTACGAGTTGAGCACCGACCAGGCCACGCGCGAGGCGTCCGGCGCGCACAGCTACGGCCGTTACCTCGAGGAGTTCGAGGAGGGCGCGGTCTACAAGCACTGGCCGGCCAAGACGGTGACCGAGGCCGACGACCACCTCTTCTGCCTGATCACCATGAACCACCACCCGCTGCACATCAACGATGTCTACGCGGCCGGTTCGCAGCAGGGGAAAAACGTCGTCGTCGGGCCGCTGGTCTACTCGCTCGCCCTCGGCATGTCGGTCTCCGACGTCTCCGGCAAGGCGATCGCCAACCTGGCGACCGAAGAACTGAGCCACCCGAACCCGGTCTTCCACGGCGACACGCTGTTCTGCGAGACCGAGGTGCTGGAGGTCAAACCGTCGCGCTCGAAGCTCGACCGCGGCATCGTCAAAGTCCACACCCGGGTCCTGAACCAGGACGGCGTCCTGGTCGCCGAGTTCAAGCGGCTGGTGCTGGTGCCGCGGAAAAACCCCGGACAGCCGGACTGATCTCGGCGTAGAGGGCTTCGAAGCGCCGCGCCATCTCCGGCGCGGAGAAATCCTGCCGCGCCCGCTCGCGGGCCGCGGCGACGATCTGCCGGCGGAGGCCGTCGTCGACGATCAGCTCGTCGATGGCGGCCGCCATCGCCTCGGTGTCGGCCGGGGGGACGAGGATCCCGGTCCGGTGATCGTCGATCGCCTCCGGGATCCCGCCGACGTCGGCGGCCACCACAGGCACCCCGACCATCATCGCCTGCAGCGCCGCCAGCGGCGGCGATCCCTCCGAGCGGGAGGGGGCGAGGAGGATGTCGAAGCGGGGGAACCAGGTGCCGACGTCGTGCTGCCAGCCGACCATCTCGAAACGGTCGGCCACCCCTTCGGCGAGCGCCAGCCGGGAGAGCTTCTCGCGGTCGGGGCCGTCACCGACGATCAGCGCCCGGGCGTCGCCGAGTTCGCGCAGGATCGGTGGCACGTACTCATAGCCCTTCTCCCAGGAGAGCCGGCCGACCGCGCCGATCGTCAGCGGCCGGTCAAGGGGTCGGTCGATCGGCAGCGGCGCCGCGGGCTCGACCCCGTTGTGGATCGTGCGCACCGTCCCGGGGGGCAGGCCGATGTAGCGCTCCGCCTCGCGGGCGGCGGCGTCGGAGACCGAGACCATCGCGTCGATCCGCTCCGAGAGCCGCTGGCGGAACTGGCGCTGGCGAGCGCTGCGGGTCGGCAGCGACTGGGTGTGTTCGACGACGACGACCTCGGCGCCGCGGACCATCGTCGCCGCGAGGATGTCCACCGGGCGATCCCAGAGCCAGGTGCGGTTGACGTGGACGAGGTGGGGCTGGTCCCTGGCGAGGGCGGCGCGTAGCCGGGGGATGGTCGAGCGCGGATCCTGGTCGCCGCGCTTCGGCACCACCGTCGCCCGGCGCGGGGCGCGGCGGGCGGCGAGGAACTCGGCGACCTCCTCGCAGGCGGTGACCAAGGAGACCGAGAAGCGCTCGTCGAGGTTGGCGAGCAGGGTGCCGAGAGTGTGCTCGGCGCCGCCGATCAGCTCGGCCCGCGAGGAGACGGTGAGGCGGACCTCGCTCATCGCGGCGCCTCGGTCGGGGGCGCGGCGAGGATCCGGCAGAGCAACGCCGCGGGGCCGGCGAACCGGGTGCCGGCGGTGCTGCCGACCAGCCAGCCGGCATCGTCGGCGCGGATGATCTTCAGCACGCTGCCGACGGCGAGGAAGGCGACGGTGCCGCCGAGCAGCCCGGCGATGAGGCCGACCACGCCGCCGAGGGCGCTGACCAGGCCGTAGGCGGCGAGGCCGCCGGCCGCCGCGGTGGTCGCGGTGAGGACGATCGTGCGGACCGGCAGGTGGACGTGTTGCATCGCCCGCAGCGCGTAGACGGTGACGATCACCGCCACCAGGCACTGGCCGATCAGGTTCGCCAGGGCGGCGCCGACCGTGTGGTGGGCGGGGATCAGGAGGAAGGCGAGGGAGAGGTTCACCACCGCCGCGGTCCCGTCCACGGCAAGCACGGTCTTCACCCGGCCGAGGCCGATCATGAAGGCGTGGGCGAGGTTCATCAGGGCCAGCAGGGGGATGCCGATCGCGAGGATCTGGACGATCTGGCCGGTTTCCGAGAACTGGCGCCCGTAGACCAGCGCCAGCGCTTCGGGGCCGAGCGCCACCGTCGCCGCGGTCAGCGGCAGCGCCGTCATCATCACCAGCCGCTGGGCGCGGTCGAAGCCGAATTCGATCCGCTCTCGGTGGCCGCCGCCGAACAGCGTCGCGAAGGCGGGGAGCAGCGTCTGCACCAGCGATTCGGTCAGCGTGGTGATCGCGTAGACGGCGGCGAAGGAGATCGAGTAGATCGCGATGTCATGGTCGGTCGCGTAGTGGTTGAGGAAGAAGAACTCGGAGCGTTTGAAGACGATCGTCGCCAGCAGCACCGAGAGCAGCGCCCAGCGGGCGTAGACGTTGGCCGCGTGGCGGACCTGCGGGTCGCGTTCGGGCCGCTCGGCCAGCCGCTGCAGGACACCGCGCGAGAGCGATCCCGACCAGATCAGGTTGGCGCCGACGATCAGCACGTCGACCGCGAACATGCCGGCGATGCCGCCGCCCGCGGCGAGCACCCCGATCACCAGCGGCACCCCGATCGTGCCGGTGACCAGGCCGACCATCGACGCCCGGCGCCACTCCTGGGCACCGACCAGGACGGCGTTCGGGATCGACTGCAGGATGCCGAGCCCGGCGCCGACCCCGGCCAGGATCCAGGCGGCCTGCGGGGTGGCGCCGAGGAGCCCGGTGCCGACCATCACCGCGGTGCCGATCGCCGCCCAGATCGAGGCCAGGCCCCAGCCCCAGCCGGCCAGGTCGCGGGCGACCCCGGGGCGGCCGCCGCCGAGCATCTCGCCGACGTAGCGCATCAGCGTGGCGGCGATGCCGCCGCCGAAGAGCGAGGTGGCCGAGAGCGCGATGAAGGCGATGAAGCTCTGCCGGCCCATGTCCTCGGGGCCGAGGAAGCGGGCGGCGACGACCGACATCACCAGCACGAAGAGCTGCGGCAGGATGGTCGAGGCGACGTTCCAGAAACTGCCGCGAAGGACCGAGCCGCCGGTGGTCGCCGCCGCCGCGTCGGCGGCTACGGGACCCCGGTCAGTGGTCGGCGAGCCAGGCGGTGAGCTGTTCATCATCAGAGCGGCGCGCACGTGCCTGCGCCTCGCGGTGGCGCCGGCTGCGCACGTGATGGCCTGCCCGACGCAGGATCGCAGCCTTGTATGGGCGGGAAAGAAGGTTGGCCCGCAGTGCACGGGCGGTGCCGGCGACGTCGCCGCTCTTCACCGCCGGGCCCAGCGACTCGGCGAGGCTGACCCCGAGGCGGTCGGGGACCGCGGCTTCGAGGCGCTTGTCCTCGACCGCGAGGGCGAGGAAGGCCTCCAGTTCGGCTTCGGCCTTGGCCGGGGTGTGCCGGTTGCCACCGTGGATGCGGTGGACGCCGGTCAGTTCGGCGACGAAGACCGGATCGGCGTCACGGGCGAGCAGCAGCCAGAAATAGTGGTCCTCGGCGAAGGTGGTGACCTGGGGGAAGCCACCGACCGCGAAGGCGGCGGCGGTCCGCACCACGGTGCCGACCGAGGGGACGAAGTTGCGCGCGTAGAGGCTCTGCAGCGGGTCGATCAGGTCGGCGGGCTCGGGGCCCATCTCGCCTTCGATCACCCATTCCTCCGGGTCGCGCCGGGCGAGCAGGCAGGTGCCGAAGGCGAAGGTCGCGGCGCGGTCCCTGGCGAGGGCCCCGCCCAGCAGCTCCAGCGCCGCGGGCAGCAGCAGATCGTCGGAGTCGAGGAAGGCGACCAGCCGACTCTTCACCCGGTCGAGGCCCTCGTTGCGGGCCCGCGACGGCCCCCAGCCGCCGGCCGGGTTGGCGATCACCGTCACCGGCATCTCCGCGAGCAGCTCGGCGGTGCCGTCGTCGGAGCCGTCGTCGACGACGATCACCTCGGCCGGCGGGGCCGACTGGGCGAACACCGTGCGCAGGGTCTGCGCAAGCAGGTCGCGCCGGTTGTAGGTCGGGATGACTACCGCGATGTCGAGGGAAGTGGACTCGGGCAAGGCGTCACCACCGGGGGATGCGAAAGACTCTAGGCGATGGCATTGCGTCGCATGGTCGCGGTCTGTCCGGTCGTCCCGTGGCCCCCGGTCGATGGCGGTCGCAAGCGCACCATGCGGCTGTTGGAAGCCGCCGAGCGGGTCGGATCGACCCCGCACCTGCTGACCGCCGACCACACCGACCCCGAGGGTGCGGAGGCCCTGCGGGAGCGCGGTTGGACGGTCGAGCTGCTCGATCCGCCGGCGGGCGGCCTGCGCCCGCGCCTGAGGCAACAGCTGCGTCGTCTCCCGAGCCCCTACCTGCCGCAGGTCGACGAACGTCTGCGCGCCTTGGTCGCCGAGGCCCCGACCCTGGTCCAGATCGAGCACACCCAGAGCGCCTACTACGCGAAGGCGCTGACGGGCGTCCCCTGGATCCTCTCCACCCACAACGTCGATTCGCAGTTGATGCGGACGCTGGCCGAAAGCCGCCGGCCGCCGAGCGCCGCCTGGCTGCGCGAGTGGAACCGATGGCACACGATGCGCACGGTCGAGCGGCGCGCGGGTGCGGCGGCGACCGCGGTGCTGGTCGTCTCCGAGCACGATCGGCTGGTTTTCGGCCGGGTGAGTAGACGTGTCGTCCTCAGCCCCAACGGGGTCGACGACGACTTCTTCGCCGCGCCCCAGGCCGAGCGGCGCGGCCCGCCGCGGGTCCTCTTCTTCGGACGACTCGACTACGAGCCGAACGAACTCGGCTTCGGGCGCTTCCTGCGCGAGGGCTGGCCGGAGCTGCGTCGGCGCCATCCCGACGCGGCCCTGCGCCTGGTCGGCGGCGGTGCCTCGCCGGAGCTGAAGGCCGCCGCGGCGGCGGCGCCCGGGGTGGAGGTGGTCGGTTTCGTCCCCGCCCTGGTCACCGAGCTGGCCGCCGCCGACGTGCTGGTGGTGCCGCTATGGGCGGGCGGCGGCACCCGCCTGAAGGTGCTGGAGGGGATGGCGGCGGCGGTGCCGATCGTCGGCACCTCGCTCGGGGTCGAGGAGATCGGCTTCGAGGATGGCGTCCACGGGCTGATCCGCGACACCCCGGAGGCGCTCGCCGTGGGTGCCGCGGAGCTGCTCGACGACCGTCCGCGGGCGCGCCGCCTCGCCGCCGCCGCGCGCGAGCTGGCCGAGGGCTTCCGCTGGTCGACGACGCTGCGGCCGGCGGAAGCGCTCTATCGGGAGCTGGGCGCGTGAGCGGGCTCGGGTCGAAGGTCGTGCGACGCGCGCGCCGCCTCGCGACCGACGCGGGGGAGACGGTCGAGCGCCGGCGCGCCGCGCGCGCGGCCGGGCGCGGGAGGGGGGTGGTGCTGCTCTACCACCGGGTGGCGGAGACCCGCGCGGACCCCTGGGGCAACGCGGTCACCCCACGCCGCTTCGACGAGCAGCTGGAGGCGCTGGCCGCGGAGATGCGGCTCTGCTCGCTCGCCGAGCTGAGCGAAGCCGCGGAGGGCGGCTCGATCCCCGATCGCTCGGTCGCCGTGGTCTTCGACGACGGCTACGCCGACAACCTCACCAACGCCCTGCCGATCCTGGAACGGCGCCGGGTCCCGGTGACCCTCTTCGTCGCCACCGGCTTGATCGGCAAGGACGGGCCGTACTGGTGGGACGAGCTGACCGACCTGCTGCTCGGCGACGGCGGCCGTCCCGAGACCCTCGACGTCGTGCTCGCCGGCCGGCGGGTGCTCGCCCCGACCGCGACCCCCGAGGAGCGCCGCGGCGCGCTCCTGACCGCGGTCCACCCGGTGCTCAGCGCGTTGCCGCCGGCGACGATCGACGTCGCGCTCGATCCGCTCCGGGCCTGGGCGGCGCGGGGGATGGAGGAGGAGTCCGTCAACGGCGACGGCGCGAGCGTCGCCCGGGCGATGAGCGCGGAGGAGCTGCGGCGCTTCGCCGCCGCACCGTCGGTCGAACTCGGCGCCCACACCCGCTGCCACCAACGCCTGCCGAGCTTGTCGGCCACCGCCCAGCGGGAGGAGATCCGCAGGGGGCGCGACGGAGTGGCCGACCTGACCGGGATCACGCCCCGTTACTTCGCCTTCCCTTACGGGGACGCCTCGCGGCGGAGCGCCCGGCTCGTCCGCGAGGCCGGTTTCGAGCGGGCGTTCGGCAGTCGTTTGCCGATCCCGGTCACCACGGCCGCGCCCCGGTTCGAGACGCCGCGGATCGCGGCGCTCGAAGAAGACGCCGCCGCCTTGATCCGCCGGCTCGATCGGGCCTTTGCCGATGTCGGCTGAAGCCGGGCGACCGGTCGAGGTCTGGGCCCCGCCACCGAGCGGGCCGCTCGAGCCGCGCCGGGAGCCACCGACGTTCGGCGTCACCATCGCCGCCTACGAAGCGGCTGCGACGATCGCCGAAGCGGTCGACTCGGTGCTGGCCCAGACCTATCCGGCCGCCGAGATCATCGTCTGCGACGACGGCTCCACCGACGGCACCGCCGAGGTGCTGGCGCGCTACGGCGACGCGGTCACCGTGATCCGCCAGGAGAACCGCGGCGTGGCGGCGGCGCGGAACGTCGCGATCGCGGCGGCGCGCTCGGAGTTCGTCGTCAACCTCGACGCCGACGACCTCTTCCTGCCGAACCGGCTCGAGCTGATGGCGGCGGCGCTGACCGACCGCCCCGACCTCGAGGTCCTGACCACCGACGCGACCCTGGAGGTCGACGGCCGGCCGTTGCGGCGGAACTTCGGCCCCGACTTCCGCTATGCCGTCGACGATCGGCGCCTGGCGATCATCGATCGCTGCTGGGTCGGCGTCGACTGGGCGACCCGCCGTGAGGTGATGCTCGCCTACGGCGGCTACGACGAGGCGATCAGGACCGCGGAGGACTGGGAGCTGGCGATCCGCCTGGTCCTCGGCGGGGTCCGGTTCGGGCTGGTGCCGGAGCCGCTGGTGCGCTATCGGCTCCTGCCCGGAAGCCTCAGCAACCAGGGAGTGGCGCTGCTGGAAGGGCAGCTGCAGGCGCTGGAGAAGACCCTCGCGAACGAGCGGCTCGACGAGGAGGAGCGCGGCGCCGCGATGGCCGCGGTCGAGCGTTTCCGCGCCGAGCTCGGGCGGACGCGCCTGCGCGAGTCCCTGCTCGCCCGCAGCCCGACCCTGCGTCGCGATGCCCTGGCGGTGATCAAGGACGGCGACCTTCGCTGGCGCAGCCGCGCCAAGGCCGCCCTCACCTGGGCGCTCCCAGGCATCGCCCGTCGCCTGGTCGCCCGCGGCGGCTCGGCCACCAGCGGCGGCCTGCGCCTACCCGTCGATCAGTAGGTCCGCCAATCGACCGCAGGCGCGGACGGTCAGCGCCATGATCGTCAGGGTCGGGTTGCGGTAGCCGTTGGAGGTGAAGGAGGCGGCGTCGGTGAGGAAGAGGTTGGGGACGTCCCAGGACTGGTTCCAGGAGTTGAGCACCGAGGTCGTCGGGTCGGCGCCCATCCGTGCCGTACCCATCTCATGGGCGGTCATGCCGATCGGGTCGAGGTCGGTCTTGCCGCCGGTGATCTCGAAGTCGGCGGCGGCGAGCATCGCTTCCATCGTCGCCACCTGATCGCGCGCCATCGTCGTCTCGTTGTCGGAGCGACGGGCGGTGATCCGCAGGGTGGGGATGCCCCAGGCGTCGGTGCGGCTCCGGTCGAGCTCGACCCGGTTGTCCGGGTCGGGGAGCATCTCGCCGAAGGCCGACATCCAGAACGTCTCCCTGGTGTCGCGCCGCAGGAACCTGCGACGGGGGGCGCCGGGGAGCGCCTGGAACTCGACCTCGTAGCCGCGGCGGAAGCCGTCGGCCGAGCCCGGCGGGCGGCGGAGGCCGGTGATGATGCCGCCCTGGCTCGGCGACCCGGCGACCGATTCCACGCCGCGCGGGACGCGGCCCTCGAAGTAGACGCCGCAGGTGTGGTCCATCAGGTAGCGACCGAGAGCACCGGAGGAGTTCGCCAGGCCGTCCGGATGGTCGCCGCCCGCGGAGTTCAGCAGGAGGCGGGTCGACTCGAGCGCCGAAGCACAGAGCACGACCGCGCGGGCCCGCAGCTCGTCGCGGGCACCGGATTCGCGATCGACCACGGCCACGCCGGTGACCCGGTCCCCCGCGGCTCCGACGAGGAGGCGCTCGGCGATCGTGTCGGGGCGCAAGGTGACACGGCCGGTGGCGAGAGCCGCCTCCAGCGGGCGCAGCGGCTCCTTGCACGCTTTCGGGCTCGGCTCGACCGCGTGGGTCGGCCAGCGGGCCTCCACCGCCTCCTTCAACCCCCGCTCGGCGGCGTTCAGCGGGGCTCGCCGTACGTCGAGGAACTCTTCGACCCGGGCGTAGGAGGCGGCGAGATCGGCGGCGGCGAGCGGCCAGTCCTCGCCGATCCCGTCGACCTCCGCGGCCTTGAACTCGTCGTCCTCCATCCGCGGCGAGGTGTGGCCCCAGGTGTGCAGTCGGCCGCCGACCTGGCGGCCACGGAGCCAGCTGAACGCGGTCCCCGGGGCCACCTCGTAGGGGTTGTCGAGGTCGTCGACGAAGAGGTGGGCGGCGTCCTCGGTGCAGGCGTAGCAGCGCGACTGCACCGGCCGCCGCGCCAGCCCGGTGCCGTCGGGCGCCGCGACCGATGGCCCGGCGTCGAGCACGGTCACCGCAAGGCCTCGCTCGGCCAGCTCCTTGGCCGCCCAGCCACCGGCGGCGCCGGCGCCGACGACGATCGCGTCAGGCGTCTTCACGCTCTCCAGGGACCCCGCACCTACGTGAGGTTAACCAGGGGTACGACAGACGTCCAGACGCGCGAGGGAAGTTCGTCCAAACCGCTTGCATCGCGCTCCGGGGCGGTCGATGGCGGGAGGGATGAGATTCCTGGCCCTCCGCCTCGTCTTCGCCTTCAGCGCGCTTGCCGCGCTCTTCGGCGTGACCGCCGCCGGCGCCGCCGCCGGACCGTTGGGCCACGTCGTCCCGGCTCTCGACAGCGCCTCCTCGAGCGCCGAATACGCGCCGCACCGTGACAGCTACGTGATCCTGCAGTCCTGGGAAACGAAGCGCCTGCACGAACTGAAGGCCGCCAACCCCGACCTCGAGGTCCTGGTCTACAAGGACCTCGCCTTCAGCGGCCCGGGCACCGGCTCGAACGCCACCTCGGCCAGCGGCGTCGGCTCGAGCGAAGCGCCCGAATCCTGGTTCCTGAAGAACACCGGCGGCGCCAAATTCACCTCCTGGAGCTACGACTGGCTCTGGGCGATGGACGTCGGCTCGGTCGCCTACCAGCAGGCCTGGTACGAAAACGTGATCGGCGAAGTCGAAGCGCAGGGCTGGGACGGGGTCTTCCTCGACGACGCCAACGCCAGCATGAAGTACTCCTACGAACCGTCGAAGGTGGCGAAGTACCCGAACGACGCCTCCTACGCGGCGGCGATGGAATCGGCGCTCGCCTACATCGGCCCGAGGATCCAGGCCCGCGGCAAGCTCGCGATCGCCAACTTCGCCCAGTGGGTCGAGGCGCCGCAGACCTACAACCGCTGGCTCGACTACCTGAGCGGCGGGCTCGACGAGATGTTCGTCAAGTGGGGTCGCGGCGCGGGCGAAGGCTACCGGCCGTCCTACCAGTGGGAAGACCAGGTCGCGGAGGCCGAATTCGCCGCCTCCAAGGGCAAGATCTTCATCGGCTTCACCCAGGGCGCCGTGGGCGAGACGCAGGCCGCCCGCTACGGCTACGCCTCGGTGCTGCTCGGCGGCGACGGCAGCGCCTCCTACGCCTTCACCCCGAACTACACCGAAGAAACCTGGCTGCCCGAATACGAATACGAGATCGGCAACGCCACCGGGGCCGAGAGCGCCGACGCCGACGGCGTCCACCGACGCCGGTTCGCCAACGGCCTGGTCCTGGTCAACCCGACCGGATCGGCCCAGAGCGTCAGCTTCGGCGGCACCTACTCCGGCTCCGGCCTGGAAGGCGCGACCGGGGCGACGATGCCGGCCCACAGCGCCCTCGTCCTGACCGGCACCGCCGCGGCGGGGACGCCGCAAGTGCCGGGCACGCCGCCGAGCCCGGTCCCGCCGACCCACCCGAAGCCGCCGGTCCCGCTGCCGATCGAGGTGGTCGTCACGGTCGGCGATCACAGCGTCGAATTGACCTGGACGCCGGAGCAGGGCTCGGGCGCGGTCTCCTACCAGGTCGTCAAGAACAAGAAGAAGGTCGCCCAGACCCGCAGGCGCCGCAGTCGCGTCGGCGGGATCGCGAAGAAGCGGGCCAGCGCCCTGGAGATCGTCGGCTACGACAGCCGCGGCAGGATCGTCGCCAGGTCGAAGACCTTCAAGGTCCGCGCCGTCGCTCAGCCCGCCGCCAGCCGCTCGTACAAGGTCCTGTAGGCAGCGGCCATCCGGGCGGTCGAGAACCGCTCGCGGTGGATCCGGCGCCCGGTGGCGCCGAGCTCGCTCCGGCGCGCGGGGTCGCCGAGGCAATCGACGATCGCCGTCGCCAGCGCCTCGTCCTCGTGGGGGACGACGACGCCCGCCCCTTCGCCGAGCAGTTCGCGGGTGCCCTCGACCGCGGTCGAGACGACCGGGACGCCGCGGGCCAGCGCCTCCAGCGCGGCGATCGAGAGCCCCTCCCACTCGGAGGAGAAGACGAGCAGGTCGGAGCGGGCGATGATCGTCGCCGCGTCAGCGCGGATGCCGGTGAAGACGATCGCCTCGCCGAGCCCGAGCCGGTCGGCCAGGGCTTCGGTCGGCGCCCGCAGCTCGCCGTCGCCGACGACGAGGAACTTCGCCTCGGGAACCTCCCGGTGGACGATCTCGGCGGCGCGCAGGAAGCGGTCGTGGGCCTTCTGCGGGACGAGGCGACCGACCACGCTGACGACCGGGGCGCCCGCGCGGAGGCCGAGCTCGGCGTCGAGCGCCCGCAGCGTCTCCTCGCTCGTCGGCTCCGGGTCCGGCACCCCGTTGGGGACCACCGTCAGCCTCTCTCCCGGGATGCCACGTTCGGCGAGCTGCGCCAGCAGGTCGGCGGAGACGCAGGCGACCAGGTCGGCGAGGCGTAGGACGCGCGCGGCGGCGTCGACCTCCTCGTGGGGGACGCCGTGGTAGGTCGTCAGGAGCGGTGGCCGACGCAGCCCGGCAAGGCGCGAGCCGAGCCGCGCCACCGCGGTCACCTTCACGTTGTGGGCGTGGATCAGGGCGGGGCGGAAGCCGTGGGTGGCGCGGGCGGTGCGGCCGACCGCGCGTGAGAGGTCGAGCGGGGTGCGTCCGGTGGGGAGGGCGACGCGGGCGATCCCGGCCCCGGCCAGGTGCTCGTCGTTGCGGCCCTGCGCACCGAGCAGCAGCAGGTCGTCGCCGCGCCGGACCGCGTCGAGGGCGAGGTCGACGACGACCCGCTCGGCACCGCCGATGCCCATCTCCGAGATCACGAACTCGAGCCGCATCGACCGGCCTCAGGCGATCCGCGAGTAGAGGTCGATCAGCCGCCGGGCGTTGCCCGCGGCGGTGAAGTCGGCCAGCGCGCGCTCGCGGGCGCGCCCCCCGAGGGCGGCCGCCGGCCCGGGCTCCTCGAGCAGGCGACGCAGGGCGGCGGCCAGCGCGGCCGGATCGCCGGGCGGCACCACCAAGGCGGTGTCGCCGACCAGCTCCGGCACCCCGCCGACGCCGCTCACCACCGCGGGCACGCCGGCCATCATCGCCTCCAGCAGCGCCATCGGGCAGTTCTCGAACCAGGAGGTGAGGACGAATATGCGCAGGCGCGGCAGAACCGCGGCGGCGGGGACGTGGCCGGGGAACTCGACCGGGGCCTCGAGCTCCGTCGCCAGCCGCCGCAGGCCCTCGCCCGCCGGGCCGGAGCCGACGATCTGGAAGCGCGCCCCGGCGGAGGCGGCGGTGTCCTTCAGCTCCGCCGCGGCGCGGACGAAGGCGTCGAGGCCCTTGACCGGCTCCAGCATCGAGATCGACGCGACCAGGTCCCCGTCCACGGTCGCCCGCACCGGCTCGACCCCGTTCGGGATCACCTCCATCCGCGCGGCGGGGAAGCCGAGCCGGCGGCGCAGCTGCTCGGCGAGCGCCGCGGAGGCGACGACGAGCGCGTCGGAGCGCCTCGCGAGCCAGGCGTCGAGGCCGCGATAGGCGAGCTGGTTGCGCAGGCCCGGGCGCCGGCCGCGGTTGGCCGGGATCGGCAGGTAGGGGTCGGGCAGCCCGTGGACGGTGTAGACGCGGGGCGTTCCGTCGGGGTGCCAGAGGCGGGTGAGGAGACCGGTGCGGCGGTCCTGCGCGTGGACGATGTCGACCTCGCGGGCGAGCTCGGCGAGGCGCCTGGCGCCGCCCGGGTCGAAGCTCCGCTCCAGCGGCAGGACGTGCGGTGTGGCCCCGGCGGCGGCGAAGCGCTCGGCGAGCTCGGTGTCGCCGCAGCTGACCTCGACCTCGACCCCGGCGCCGGTCAGCGCCCGGGCCAGGGTCAGCGCGTGCTCCACCGGTCCGCCGCCGTGCAGCGAGGTCGCCAACAAGACCCTCACGCGGGGACCTTCACGCGGCGCCCGGAAGTGCCGTCCCGCCGGCCTGCAGCTCCCCGCCGACGCGCTCTCTCCGCTCCTGGGCGACGTAGAGGGCGCCGCTGCCGATCAGCGCGCAGGCGATCCAGAACGGCGGCGCGATCTGCTCGGAGAGGAAGAAGCCGGAGACGATCGCCACCAGCAGGCTGCCCTTCGCCGCGCTCACCAGCCGGACCTTGGTCGGGTCCTGGTGCGAGCGCGCCTGGCGGGCGGCCCGCGTCGCGCCCAGCCAGGCGGCGGCGAGCATGCCGAGGAAGAGCAGCAGCGCGATCGGCCCGGCCTCGACCAGGATTTCGATGTAGCTGTTGTGGACGATCGGGTTTTCGAGTTCGATCGGGCTGTTTTTGACGTAGTCCTTGGCTTCGACCGGGAACCGCCCTGGCCCGACACCGAGGGCCGGGTGGTCTTCCCACATCTCCTCCGCCGCCTGCCAGAAGGCGGCCCGCGATTCGGTGTTGGCGGCGGCGATCTTGCTCTTCTCGGTCAGTCGTTCTTCGACCGTCGAGGCCCAGAAGGTGAAGGCGGCGGCGACCACCAGCACCGCGGCGATGGCGACCGCGAGGGTGCCGCCGATGCCGATCCGGCGGGTGAGGATCGCCCAGAGCAGCAGCGCGGCCAGGCCGACGATCGCCCCGCGCGAGAGGGTGGCGAAGGTCGCCCCGAGCAGGAGCAGCGTCGAGGTCACCCAGACCAGTCGCCAGCGGCGGTCCTCGACGCAGAGGAAGAGGGCGAAGGGGATGACCGCGGCCATCATGTAGGCGAAGTCGTTGGGGTCGGCGATCGGCCCGGAGGCACGTTCGACGGTGCCGCTGACGAAGCCGACGATGCCGTAGAGCGCCGCCGCGGCGCAGGAGGCGACAAGGACCCGCAGCAGCCGGGTCGCCTGGGCGCGGGTGTCGATCATCTGGATCATCAGGAAGAGGAAGAGGATGAAGAAGACGTAGCGGAAGGCCTTCTCCAGGCCGGCGCTCGGTTCCGGCGAGGCGATCAGCGCGAGGCCGATGACGAGTCCGAAGGCGAGGGCGAAGCCGAGTACCGGGGGCAGGCGCACGACCTCGTTCTGGCGCACCGCGCGGAGGAAGTAGGCGGCGACCAGGGCGAGGCCGAGGAGCTTGACCAGCGAGAGGGTGGCGTTCGGGTACTGGAGCTTGTCCTGCCAGGGGAGGGCGGCGACGACCACCAGCAGCACCAGGTCGGGACGCATCACGACCCAGCCGGCGAAGACGATCGCGAACAGCAGGCCGATCGCGACGAGAGGGGAGTGGACCGCTCCGTAGGCCATCGCGAGCGAGACGAGGAGAGCGACGGCGACGATGTCACCGCCTCCGAAGCGGCGGAGGGACATCAGCTCGAGGTGTTGACCGTCGGCTGCTGCTGTGGGCTCTTCGAAGGGGTCTGGCGGTAGTAGTCGTAGCCCTCGCGGTCCTCCATCGCCTGATTGAGGACGACGCCGAGGATCGCCGCGCCGGAGAACTGCAGCGACTCGATCGCGCTGCGCAGGGTGCTCGGCTTCTCCTTGTTGGCGGCGACGGTGAGGATCACGTGGTCGGAGCGGCCGGCGAGGATGCGGGCGTCGGAGACCGGCAGGAGCGGCGGCGAGTCGACCAGCACGAAGGCGCCGGTCTTGCGCAGCGTCTCGACCAGCGAGCGGCCGCGCACGTGCAGCATCTCGGTCGAGTTCGGCAGCTGCGGGCCGCTCGGCAGCACGGTCAGGTTCTCGTACGGGGTCGAGGCGCGGCGGACTTTGGTCTCGACCCCGCCGGTCAGCAGGTTGGAGACCCCGAGGTCGTTGCTGACGTTGAAGATCTCGTGCTGGGTGGGCCGGCGCAGGTCGGCGTCGACGATCAGCGTCTCGACCCCGATCTGGGCCAGGGCGACGCCGAGGTTGGCGACGATCATCGACTTGCCCTCGCCGGCGACCGGGCTCGTCACCTGGACCACGGCGGTGCCGTCCTCCATCAGCAGCTCGAGGTTGGTGCGCAGGGCACGGATGCCTTCGTGCAGGCCGGTGAGGCTGAGGTCCTCCCAGACCAGGCGCGAGGGGGAGCGGGACAGCTTCCGCTCGCGCGGCAGCACGCCGATGATCGGCAGCGCGGTCACCGCGGCGATGTCGGAGGCCCGTTCGATCCGGCCGCGGACCTGCTCGACCGCGTAGGCCAGCATCGCCCCGGCGATCAGCCCGAGGATGATGCCGATCGCGATGATCAGCGCGTCGCTCGGCCCGGCCGGCTCGGTCGGCAGGTTCGCCGGGTCGACGACTTCGGGTTCGAGCAGTTTGTTGAAGCCGATGTAGTTGACGAAGGCGCGCGAGATCGCGGTCGAGGTCGCCTGTGCCGCCTCCGGTGAGTCGGCGACGCCGATGATTTCGAGGATCCCGGTCCCGGCGTGGGTGGCGGTTTCGATCTTGCCGTCGAGTGCTTCCCCGGTTTCGACTTCCGCTTCGTTCTCCATCAGTTCCGACGACGCGGTCTGGGCGTAGGTGCCGAGCAGCGCGTCGAGGGTGTCCGGGGTGACGAAGCCGGCCGCGGTCTGGGTCGGGGTCAGCGCGATCGTCGAGGACGATTCGTATTCGTCGGTCCGCGCGAAGGCGAAGAGGGCGGCGATCACGGTCGTGGCGACGACCGTGAGGACGATCAGCCAACGCCGTCGCCAGAAGAGTTGAAGTAGTTCGCGGACTTCCATCAGAGCAATCCTAGATCGGTCACCGGTGCCTTATCGGCGCGGCCCGGTGACGGCATGAGCCGTCGCATCATCTCCTGCAGCCGCGGCGTCGGACGGCGTCGCGCCACGGTTGGTGGGCACCTCGAGAAGCGAGGTGTAGAGATCCTTCCAGCCCGCCGTCATCCGCGTCGCGCTGTAAGCCGGGCGCCGCCGTCGCTGCTCCCGCAACATCGCCTCGCGCAGCTGCGGGTCCTCCAGTACGTGACGGAGGAGTTGCCCGGCTTCGGTCTCGGTCGCCCGCACCTGGCCCGGTCCGACGATCTCCCGCACCGCATCGATGTCGTGTCCGATCACGATCACGTCCTCGGCCATCGCCTCGAGCACCGACAGCGGCAGCCCGTCCCAGCCGGTCCAATGGAGGAGGATGGTCGCCCCGCCGAGCTTCGCCATCGCGGTCGGTCGGTCGACCCAGCCGCTGATCGACACTCCCGCGTCGCTGACCACCGAGGCCGGGATCTCGCCGGTGCCGCCACCGCCGATCCATTCGACCTCGGCGAGGTCGGCGACCGCGGCCAACAGGCGGGCCGATTCGTGGGGCAGGTGCTGGGGCACCACGCGGCCCATCGCGATCACCCGCGGGCGGCCGTCGCGGCGGGGCAGCGGTTCGTCCGGTCGGCGATCGTCGAGCTCCGGGATGCCGTTGTGGACGACCCGCACCTTGGCCGCCGGCGCGACCGTGCGGGCGGCGGCCGCCTCGGCCTCGGAGACGGTGACCACGACGGTCGCCCGGGCCGCCGTCAACCGCTCGGCGAGGCGGAAGGCGCGACGGCGGGAGGGGCTCTGGTGGCCCATCGTGAACGAGTACCCGTGCGGCGTGTAGACCGTCGGCACGCCGAGGCCGCCGAGCGCCATGCCGCCGACCAGACCGGCGAAGGAGGAGTGCAGGTGGACCACGTCGGGACGCCAGGTCTTGACCAGGCGGCGCAGGCGGCGGCCGGCGCGCACCTGTTCGGGCAGCGTCCGCCGCTCCCAACCCAGCGAGAAGAGCTCGACCCCCGGGGCGACCCGCCCGCGGACGTCGGGCGGCGTCTCCGGTCGGCGCCCGTAGGCGATCGCTACCGGGTAGCCGGCGGCCTCGAGCCGCTCGGAGAGCGTCGTCACCATCTCCTGGACGCCACCGCCGAACGCCTCCGACACGTGCAGGATGCGTGGCAGCCGCTGCCCGCGGCCGCCGCTCAATACGCGCCTCGCCCCGAAAGGACCGCGGGCAACGTCGCCAGCAGCAACTCGATGTCGCGGGCCAGCGACCAGCCGGCGACGTATTGGTAGTCGAAGCGGACCATCTCCTGGAAGGGGCTGTCCGAGCGTCCGTAGACCTGCCACGGGCCGGTGATGCCGGGGCGCAGCTCGAGCCGGCGCAGGTGCCAGCGCTCTTCCAGGTGGGCGGTCTCGCGGAAGATCAGCGGACGCGGGCCGACCAGGCTCATCTCGCCCCGCAGGACGTTGAAGAGCTGCGGCAGCTCGTCGATCGAGAAGCGGCGGATGAAGTGACCGACCCTGGTGATCCGGGGGTCCTCGCGGATCTTGAACATGACGCCGTCGTGGGCTTCGTTCATCGCGTCGAGCTCCGCCTTGCGCTGCTCGGCGTCGGTGTACATCGAGCGGAACTTGATCAGGTTGAAGCTCTTGTTGCGGCGGCCGGCGCGCTCCTGACGGAAGAAGATCGGGCCGCGCGACTCGACCTTGATCGCGATCGCCGTCGCCAGCATCAGCGGCGAGAAGAGGAGCAGCAGGATGGCCGAGCCGAAGATGTCGAGCATCCGCTTGGCGGCGACCATCGCCGGGGCGAGGACCGGGACGCTGATCGAGAGCAGCGGCAGGCCGCCGATCTGGTCGAGCGAGCGGATGCCGTCGAGGAACTCGAAGAGCCGGGGCACCACGTCGACGGCGATGCCGGCGTCGCGACAGGCCCGGATCGCCTCCAGGAGCTCCTCGTGGCTGACCCGCGAGAAGGCGATGATCACCCGGTCGATGCTCTGCATCTCGATGATCTCGGCGAGGTCGGAGAAGCCGCCGAAGCGGGGCAGGTCGGGGGTGCCGATGTCATGCACGACGTTGTCGACGAGGCCGACCGGGTCGAGGCCGAACTGGTTGTTCGACCTGATCTTCGCGACCACCTGGCCGGCGACGACGCCGGAGCCGAGGATCAAGGTGCGCTGGCGCAGGGCGGGGTTGCGGTGCAGGGAGGCGCGGACGACGGTGCGGGCGGATCCGGCGAGGACCGCCATCGCGCCGACGGTGACGAAGGCGGTACCGATCGCCGGCTCGATCCCCATCAGCGCCACGAGGCCGTAGATCGGCCAGGTCAGCAGCATGATCGCGACGATGCCGCGCGGGATCTCGGAGACGGCGGAGGCCCAGGAGGAGAGCTGGTCGGTGCGGTAGAGGCCGATGCTGAAGGCGACCAGGGTCCAGAGCAGGGCGACGACGAGGACGAAGACGGGCTTGTCGGCGACCGGGTTGCCGAGGATCAGCAGGGCGGCGAGCCCGGCCAGGACGCCGGCGACGAGATCGCCGACGAAGAGCATCTTGGCGAGCACCACACCGCGGTCGCGGGGGCGGCTGCGCTCGGTCTTCGGCCCGAGTGAAAGCGAACCCGGAAGGGCCTCGCCATGCGCTTCGCCATGCGCGCGGTCGGGATGGTCTACGGCCGAAGACTCCATGATCTACCTACTACTCAGTATGTAACCGGGAAACCCAAGAATAGAAACATCACCCTGGTTCCCAGGATGGAGCCTATTGACTCGGCTTGGCATGTTCACAATGTTCCCTCTCGGCATCGGCAAGGGGGGCCTTTTCGGCTGCACCGGCCGTTGCATTGGACAGATGTCCAAGAAAACCGCTCAGGGAGCCCGGAGTTGCTGCCGACGAGACCGCGTGGACGCCGATCTTCCCAATGGATACGCAGCGAATATGGTCCCCGGTTCAGTGGAGCTGAGTTCGCCGGAAACCTCGGGAGCGGCGTCGGCCACCAAGTCGTCCCGGTTCTCCGTCGCGCCGATCCTCGCCGGCATCCTGGTCTGCGGTCCGGCCGCGGTCACCGCCTACCTCGCCTTCCGCTCCGGCGGCTTCTTCGCCGGCGCCCCGGCGATCGTCGCCGTCGTGCTCGGGGTCGCCCTGACCCTGCGCCTGGTCCTCGCCGAGCAACCGTTCGAGGGCTTCGGCCCGGCGCTCGTCTGCGCCGTCGTCGCGCTCGGCTGCTTCGCGATCTGGACCCTGCTCTCCTCGCTCTGGTCGCATGCCCCGGCGCAGGCGATGATCGAGTTCGACCGCGTCCTCATGTACTGGCTGGCGCTGGTCCTCTTCGGCTCGATCGGCTGGACCCGGGAGCGGTTCGTCTGGGCGCTGCGGATCCTCGCCGCGACGATGACCGTGGTCGCGATCATGGCGCTGATCACCCGGGTCACGCCGGGCATCCACTCGATCCCGGTCTCGCTCGAAAACTACCGGCTGAGCTACCCGCTGACCTACTGGAACGCGCTCGGCCTGTTCGTCGCCGTGGCGACCCTGCTCTGTGCCGGACTCGCCACCCGCAGCGAGGAAAACCCGATCGCCCAGAGCCTCGCCGCGGCGGCGATCCCGATCCTGGTCGCCACCCTCTACTTCACCTTCTCGCGCGGCTCGATCGGGGTGCTGGCGGTGGGGGCGGCCGCCTTCGTCCTGCTCGCGGCGCGCCGCGACCTGATCCCGGCGGCGATCGCGGTGGTGCCGCCGACCCTGGTCGCGGCGCTGCTCTGCATCGGCACCGACGTGCTCTCGACCGGCAGGTACGCCGGCCCGGCGGGCGTCGCCGAAGGCAAGACCCTGGCCTGGCAGCTGCTCGGCCTCGCCGTCGCCGCCGGCGTGCTGCGCTTCGCCCTGCGGCCGCTCGACCGGCGCCTCGCCGCGATCGAGATCTCGGCGGCCGCCAAACGCAGGAACTGGATCGTCTTCGCCGCCGGCGCGGTGTTGGTGATCGCCGTCGCCGCGGTGGTCGTCGATGCGCCGCAGAAGGTCAGCCACGGATTCCACAGCTTCACCTCGACGCAGGCGCCGGAGGACCCGGAAGCGCTGCAGGACCGGCTCACCGACCTGAACAGCAACGGCCGTCTCGCCCAGTGGGAACTGGCGGTGGAAAAGTTCGGCGAGCACCCGCTCGACGGGACCGGGGCCGGCACCTTCGCCCGCATCTGGGCGCAGCAAGGCAGCGGCGAATTCAAGGTGATCAACGCCCACTCCCTCTACCTCGAGATGCTCGCCGAGCTGGGCCTGCCCGGGATCGTCTTCCTGGCGGTCGCCCTGATCGCGATCTTCGTCGGCCTGGCGGGGAGGATCCGCGGCCCCGACCGGGTCCTCTACGCGGCGCTCTTCGCCGCCGGCCTGGCCTGGGCCGCGCACGCGGCGGTCGACTGGGACTGGGAGATGCCCGCCACCGGGTTCTTCCTCTTCTCGCTCGGGGCGATGGCGATCGCCGGCCGCGAGGGCGAGGGCAGCGGCTGGATCCCGCGTGCGCCGCAGCGGGTCGCCCGCGTCGCGCTCGGCATCGGCTGCCTGGTCCTGGTCGTCTCCCCGGCCCTGGTGGCGATCTCCCAGGGGATGCTCAACTCCGCCGTCCGCAACCTGCAGGCGGGCAACTGCGGCCAGGCCTCACGCCAGGCTCTCGACGCGATCCACGTGCTCTCGGTGCGACCGGAGCCCTACCAGGTGCTCGGCTTCTGCGACTCGCGCACCGGCCAGCATCAGCTCGCGATCCAGATGCTGGAAACGGCGGTCGACCGCGACCCGGGCGAATGGGAATCGTATTACGGGCTCGCCCTGGTCAAGGGCGCCGCGGGTCAAGATCCGCGACCCGATGCGCGCAAGGCCTTCGAACTGGCCCCGCACGTCGCCTTGACCGAGGAAGCGGTGGAACTGTTCCACACGAAAGACCCCCAGAAATGGAGAAAGCGGGCCATCCAGGCCCGCCTCCCCATCCTCTGAGATCTTCTGCCGGAGGGCTAGAGCCCGGCGGGGGTGTCCTTGCGCGATTTGAATCGCAGCGTGGCGCCGACGAGGATCATGCCTACGCCGATGACCAACAGCGGAATCGCGACGAAGCCGGTGAAAGGCAGCGAGCTGCCGCTGCTGACGACGGCCTGCTGTTCGGTGGCCGGGGCCGGGGTCACTTCGACTTCGGTGGCCGGTTCTTCGTTCAGCGTGTTGTTTTCGTTGCCGCCCTTGCCGGTGGCACCTTTGGTGCCCTGTTCGCCGTGAGTGCCTTCTTCGTTATGCGGCTGGACGTACTGGTTGGTGGCGGCGCTGCCGCTGCCGGAGCTGCCCGAGATGGCCAGCGTGGCGCCGGTCGTGCTGAGCATGAACCCGGCCACCAGGAGGAGGGTGAGAGCGAGTCTCGACTTCATAAGCGTTCCCTTCTTGACTGCATAGAGGCTCGGTCGCGGTCGCTCGGCCTGGCGGATCGCCTGCAGCTTGATCCGGTCGAGCTCCAACGGGGTCGCCTGGTGCCTTCCGGCGCGCAGGGCATCCTCGGTGGAATCGAGCTCCTCAGGAGTGCGGTTGCGTTTCGAGTGGTCCATTTACTGCTTATACGAAGAAGAACGCCGTTTCCCAACCGGGACTTTCAAAGCTGATGAAAAGCGACCAGTTCGAGCAACTCTACGCGGAGCACGCCGAGCCGTTGCTGCGATTCCTTGTCTACCGGACCGGGGACCGGACGACGGCCGAAGAAGTGCTCGCCGACACCTTCGAGCGGGTGCTGCGCTCGCGTTCGCGCTTCAACCCGAACCGGGGCAAGGTGAAGACCTGGATCTACTCGATCGCCTTGAACCGGCTGCGCGACCTGCATCGCCGCTCGGAGGCGGAGGAGCGGGCGCTGCGCAAGAACCAGGCGGGCGCGCCGGAGGCGGCCGCCGACATCGACCGGGTCGAGGAACGCAGCACTGTCGCCGCCGCCCTGGCCCAGCTGGACGAGATGGAGCGCGAGGCGGTCTCGCTGCGTTACGGCGCCGACCTCTCGGTGGCGGAAGTGGCGCAGACGCTCGGGGTCAAGGTCTCGACCGCCGAAGGGCGGATCTACCGCGGCCTGCGCAACCTCAAGGAGCTACTCGAGCCGGTCGGCGATCAGCCGCGCCAGGGCGAGTGAGGAGGTCGCGGCGGGGGAGGGGGCGTTGCGGATGTGGATCGCGTTCTCGGTCCGGTGGACGACGAAGTCGTCGACCAGCTTGCCGTCGCGGCCGAGCGCCTGGGCGCGGATCCCGGCCGGGCCCGCCTGCGGCCTGGCTCCCGCCAGTGCCGGGACCATGCGGGCCGCCTCGGCGACGAAGGAGGGGGCCGAGGCGGCGTTGCGCATCTCGACCAGGCCCGCCCGCCACTGCTTGCGCATCATCTTCCAGGTGCCGGGCCAGCGCAGCGTCTCGCCGAGGTCCCGGCGGCTCACGTGACGCAGGTCGTAGGCGTCGCGGGCCGGGGCCATCAGGGCGCTCGGGCCGATCAGGACGTCGCCGGCGAAGTTGCGGGTGAGGTGGGCGCCGAGGAAGGGCATGTCGGGGTCGGGGACCGGATAGACGTTGGCCCGGATCAGCTCCGCCTCGGCCGGCCCGAGCCTCAGGTAGCCGCCGCGGAAGGGGACGATGCGCGGGTCGGCGGGGGCGCCGCAGGCGACCGCGAGGCGGTCCGACCAGAGCCCCGCGCAGAAGACCGCCTGCTTGGCCACCGTGGTCCCGGCGCTGTGCTCGATCGCCAGCCCGCCTTCCCGCGGTACCGCACGGCGCACGGTCGTGCCGAGGTGGAGGGAGCCGCCCGCCGCCTCCATGTCGGTGGCGTAGGAGGTGGCGACGGCGACGAAGTCGACGACGCCGGTGGCGGGCGAGTGGAGGGCGGCGACGCCGCGCGCGTGCGGCTCGATCTCGGCGATCTCGTCGCCGCGCAGCCGGCGCAGCCGCGGCACCGAGTTGGCGATCCCGCGGCGTTCGAGCTCGTCCAGCCGACCCAGTTCCTCGTCCTCGACCGCGACCACGAGCTTCCCCGACTTGCGGTACGGGATCCCCTTCTCGTCGCAGTAGTCGTAGAGCTCGCGGGCGCCTTCGACGCAGAGGCGCGCCTTCAGCGAGCCGGGCTCGTAGTAGATGCCGGCGTGGATGACGCCGGAGGAGCGGCCGGTCTGGTGGGCGCCGATCCGCGGCTCGGCCTCGAGCACGCAGAGGCGCGCGCCGGGCCGGCGGGAGAGCAGCTCGCGCGCCACCGCCTGGCCGACGATGCCGCCGCCGACGATCGCGACGTCGCACTCGGCCGGGGGCCGCTCGCTGCCGGTCGTCGTCGCCAAGCGCGGAAGGCTAGCGGCCTGGGGTCCGGGAGATTCGGGTCCCGGTCGAATGGGGACGGCGAGCCCGTGCGGTCGTCACAGATCGATGGCGAGATGGCCGCGTCCCTTCAGCGTCCCTTTCCCGTCCCCCGCAGCCTCAGTGCGCCTCGCCCGAGGCGTGGGCGGGCGGGCGCGACTCCTCCGCCAGCGAGGTGATCTCGAGCACGCCCTCGGCGGCCTCCTCGAGCACCTCGGTCGCCTCCTGGGCGGAGCGGGCGTAGAGCTCGACCAGCAGGTGGACGACGATCTGGTCCTCGTCGTGCTTGTGGAAGCGGACGTGGGTGAAGAACTCGCGCACCCCGGCGTCGCCGAAGGCGCCGTAGGTGAGGAACTCGGCCGCGTCCGGGCCGGAGCAGCTCTCGACCCGCTCGGCGTCGATCTGCACCGTGCAGGAGGCGACCCAGGGGGTTCCGGCCACCATCCGCGGCCAGCGCTCGTCGATCGGCGCGACGCGGTCCTCCTCGAAGGTCAGGTGCGGCTGGTCGTGCATGCAGTCGAGGCACTGGACCACCGATTCCTGCACCTCGTCGACGCCTTCGGCGAGCGCGCCGGTGGCCGGGTCGACGCGGCGGATCGCGTCGTAGTGGATCTGGATCTCGAGGTTCTGCGACCAGCAGCGGTAGCAGCGCAGCCAGGCCGAGCGGTCGTCTTGGAAATCGCTCATCGATTTATTGTCGCGCGCCGCCCACCTCGGCGTCGCGGGCCGCCCTCTACGCGGCCGCGCCGGCGCCGGCGCGCTGCCCGACCAGCTCGACGATCTCGCCCATGATCTGGTTGATGTCGAAGTCCTTCGGCGTGTAGACGCCGGCGACACCGCCGTCGCGCAGGCGCTGGGCGTCGGCCACCGGGATGATTCCGCCGACCACGACCGGGATGTCGAGGCCCTCTTCGTTCAGCAGGCGCACGACCTCGGGGATCAGCTCGAGGTGGGAGCCGGAGAGGATCGAGAGGCCGACCACGTCGACGTCCTCCTGCAGGGCCGAGGTGGCGATCTCGGCCGGGGTCAGGCGGATGCCCTGGTAGATCACCTCCATGCCCACGTCGCGGGCGCGCAGGGCGATCTGCTCGGCGCCGTTGGAGTGGCCGTCGAGGCCGGGCTTGCCGACCAGGATCTTGATCGGGTGGCCGATCCGCTTCTCGGTCTCCTCGACCTTGTGGCGGATCGTCTCCAGCTGGGCTTTGTTGGTCGGCGCGGTGGCGCCGTCGACCCCGGTCGGCGCCCGGTAGGCGCCGAAGACGTCGCGCATCGTCTGCGCCCACTCGCCGGTCGTCGCGCCCGCCTTGGCGGCGGCGATCGTCGCGGGCATGATGTTCTCGTCATCGGCGGCCGCCACCCGGGCGAGCTCCGCCAGCGCCGCGTCGACCGCGTCCTGGTCGCGGCTCGACTTCCACTGCTCGAGTGCCGCGATCCGCTCCCGCTCGACC
>DATNAG010000041.1:0-6322 GCA_035572835.1 Solirubrobacterales bacterium | reverse complement strand
CGCTGACCGCCGATCAGCTGATCCACCTGAACGAGGAACTGCTGCGGGTGCCGGATGGCTTCAACGTCCACCGCAAGCTCCGCCGCCCGCTCGGCAAACGTACCGACGCGCTCGCCGAAGGCGGCATCGACTACGGCCAGGCGGAGGGGCTCGCCTTCAGCTCGCTGCTCACCGAAGGCATCCACATCCGCCTCACCGGCCAGGACACCGAGCGGGGCACGTTCTCCCACCGCCACCTCGTCCTCCACGACGAGAACACCGGCCTCGAGTACACGCCGATGAAGAACATCAAGGACGCCAAGGCGCCGTTCGAGCTGCACAACAGCCCGCTCTCGGAGATCGCCTGCATGGGCTTCGAGTACGGCTACTCGGCGGCCGACCCGAACGCGCTGGTCCTCTGGGAGGCCCAGTTCGGCGACTTCGCCAACGGCGCCCAGGTGATCATCGACAGCTTCATCGTCTCCGGCGAGGCGAAGTGGGGGCAGACCAGCCGGCTGACGCTGCTCTTGCCGCACGGCTACGAGGGCTCCGGCCCCGAGCACTCGAGCGCCCGGATCGAGCGCTTCCTCGCCCTCGGCGCCGAGGGCAACATCCGGATCGCCAACCCGACCACCGCCGCCCAGTACTTCCACCTGCTGCGCCGCCAGGCGCTGATCCGCAAGGCACGGCCGCTGATCGTCTTCACCCCGAAGGGGCTGCTGCGACTGGACCGCGCCTCCTCGACGATGGAGGATCTGACCGACGGTGAGTTCCGCCACATCCTCGACGACCCGACGGTCGAGGGGCGCCGCGAGAAGGTCGAGCGCCTGGTCCTCTGCCAGGGCAAGATCTACTACGACATGGACGCCTCGCCGCGCCGCGCCGAGGCCGAGAACGTGGCGATCGCCCGGGTCGAGATGCTCTACCCCTTCGCCAAGACGCGGCTCGAAGAGGTGATCGCCGGCTACCCGAACCTGAAGGAGATCGCCTGGGTCCAGGAGGAGCCGCGCAACATGGGCGCCTGGAAGGTGATGTCGCGACGCTTCCCGCAGGTGCTGCCCGAGGGCATCGACCTCACCTACATCGGTCGACCCGGCCGCGCCAGCCCGGGCGAGGGTTACGCCGCCGCCCACGCGCTCGAGCAGGAACGCATCGCCCTCACGGCGCTCACCCCTGGCGTCTAGGCCCGGCCCCACCCGGCGATGCGCCGCCCGCGCCCCTTCCAGCCCTTCGAGAAGCCCGTCCCCGGCGAGCTCTTCGTCTGGGTCAAGCGCGTCTCCTACGTCGAGCTGGCGATCTTCGCCGGGCTGATCGCCTTCTGGCTCCTGCCCGGCTTCGACACCGAGACGATGATCTTCGGCTGGGCGCACGGGATCGGCTTCGTCGGCCTCTGCATCGTGATCTGGGTCGCCTGCGTCAGGCACGAGGCCCCCTACACCCTGCTGGCCGCCACCTTGACCCCGTTCGGGCCGATCGGCAGCGTGATCGGGATCGAGCTGATCGAACGCAAGGGCTGGGGAATCGCCCGCCCGGTCGGCGGGGGATCATCGGGTCCCACCCCGCAAAGCGCGACCGAACGAACGTAAACCATCGGTAGAAGCGCCTTGACCGTGGCCTGAGCGGGCGGTATAGGTACCTCTGGACTGTTCCGCCGGCTTCGGCCAGGGGAACGGCCGCGTCGGCATCCCTCCCTGGCTACCGGCGCGCTGGTGCAGCGAGGGGCGCGCGGACCCCCCTGCCTCCCGCGCCCCTCCTGCACCCCACGTGCGCCCTGGCGGCGTTGGGGGGCGCATCGACCCTCGCCAGGCGCGACGTGGTCAGGGGTCTGGGGTGGTGGGGTGCGGAAGTTTGGCGAGCAGGTCGGCGGGCAGCCGGGTGCTCGCCGACCAGATCTCGATCCCGACGACGGCGTCGGAACTCGCGTCGTGGTCGACCAGACCCCAGTCGGTCTTCTCGCTGACGGCGTCGTCGGAGGGACCCGTCGGAATCCAGACGATGTCCGCCTCACGGTCGTAGTAGGCAAACCGCTCTGTGTCGTCTAACCGCTCAGACATTGTCGAAGCCTAACCCTGAACAGATCCCGGTACGGATCCGGAGCCCGGCGATCAACCGCTTTCAAGCGGTGATTCAGGAAGACAAAACGTTACAGCACTAACAATGGCCCGAGCGCCTGACCCGGAACAGTGTCACCACCCGGACGCGAGTGCCGTCGCCGTAGACCGGATGGTCGTAGACGACCTCGAACCGGCGGCCATCGCTGCTGGTCCATGGAACCACCCAGTCACCATCACCAGCGTTGCGCACCCGGTAAGCGTGCTCGAACTGGATGGCCGCCTCGATCTCGGCCTCGCTCACCCTTCGTCTACGAAGGCGGTGACGTGCGTGATTCGTCCACTCGATCTCCCTGATCATTTCCCTGCAGCGGACCCAGCCGCGCGATACGTGGGTGCTCAAATACCAACGGACCGGATCCAGATTCCAGCGTTCCGGATCACGACCGTACCGCAGGCGCGGCCCTTTGTGGCACTTTTCGCGATGGTGAGCGGCCGAAAAGCGGTGTATTTCGCTTTATGACTTCAGGTTGCGGAGGACCGTCTGCAGGATGCCGCCGTTGTTGATGTAGGTGACCTCGTTGGGGGTGTCGAGGCGGACCTTCGCCGCGAAGGTCTTCGCCTCACCGGAGTCGGAGGTCGCGGTGACCGTCACCGTCTTCGCCTCGCCGCCCTGGAGGTCGCCGATGGTGAAGGTCTCGGAGCCGTCGAGGCCGAGGCTCGCGGCGTTCTCACCGTCGGCGAACTGCAGCGGCAGGACGCCCATCCCGATCAGGTTGGAGCGATGGATGCGCTCGAAGGACTCGGCGATCACGGCGCCGACCCCGAGCAGCTTCGTCCCCTTCGCCGCCCAGTCGCGCGAGGAGCCGGAGCCGTACTCCTTGCCCGCCAGGATCACCAGCGGGATCCCGTCGGCGGCGTAGTCCATGGCCGCGTCATAGATGGTGGTCTCGGCGCCGTCGGGGAAGTGGCGGGTGAAGCCGCCGGCCTTCTCGACCAGCTGGTTGCGCAGGCGGATGTTGGCGAAGGTGCCGCGGATCATCACCTCATTGTTGCCGCGGCGCGAGCCGTAGGAGTTGAAGTCGCCGGGCTCGACCCCCTGCTCGGTCAGCCACCTGCCCGCCGGGCTGTCCTTTTTGATCGCCCCAGCGGGCGAGATGTGGTCGGTGGTGACCGAGTCGCCGAGCACGGCGAGGACGCGGGCACCCTCGACCGGCTCCAGGCCGGGCGGGTTGGCGGGGATGTCCTGGAAGAAGCTCGGCCGGCGCACGTAGGTCGAGTCGGGCCAGTCGTAGCGGTCGCCCTCGGGGACCTCGACCGCGTTCCATTCCTCGTCGCCGGAGAAGACGTCGGCGTAGTTGCGCTTGAACATCTCCGCCGCGACCGAATCACCGACCACGCGCTTGATCTCCTCCGAGCTCGGCCAGATGTCGCGCAGGAAGACCGGCTCGCCGTCGGAGCCCTCGCCGAGCGGCTCGGTGGTCAGGTCGAGGTCCATGCGCCCAGCCAGCGCGTAGGCGACGACCAGCGGCGGGCTGGCCAGGTAGTTGGCCTTCACGTCCTGGTTGATCCGGCCCTCGAAGTTGCGGTTGCCGGAGAGGACGGCGCAGACGGCGAGGTCCTTCTCGGCGATCGCCGCCGAGATCTCCTCGGCCAACGGGCCGGAGTTGCCGATGCAGGTGGTGCAGCCGTAGCCGACCAGGTTGAACTGGAGGCCGTCGAGGGATTTGTCGAGGCCCGCCTGGCGCAGGTAATCCGTGACCACCGTCGATCCGGGCGCCAATGACGTCTTCACCCACGGCTTGCGCGAGAGGCCCTTGGCCAGCGCGTTCCGGGCGAGGAGGCCGGCGCCGATCATCACGCTCGGGTTCGAAGTGTTGGTGCAGGAGGTGATCGCCGCGATCACCACGCGACCGTGGTCGAGCTCGAAGGTCTCGCCGTCCACCGTGACCTGGGTCGCATCGCCGCTGCGGCGCTTCGCGAGCGTCGCCACCGGCGCGCCGCTGACCGCCGGGCGCGGTTTGCCGCGCGCGTCGTCGTGGTCCTCGGCGGGCGGATCGGAGGCGGGGAACGACTCGGCGTTGGCCTCGTCGATCCCGTTGCCGAGTCTCTCGACCGCGTCCGGAGCGAACTCCGACATCGCCTCGAGGAAGGAGTCTTTGGCCTCGTCCAGCGGCACCCGATCCTGCGGCCTTTTCGGTCCGGCGATCGAGGGGACGACGTCACCGAGGTCGAGTTCGAGCAGATCGCTGAAGACCGGGTCCGGGGTCGAGGTGTCATGGAACATCCCCTGCTCGCGGGCGTAGGCGTCGACCAGCTCCAGCGTCGCCGTCGGCCGGCCGGTCAGCTCCAGGTAGCGGAGCGTCTCGGCGTCGACCGGGAAGATCGCGCAGGTCGAGCCGAACTCCGGCGACATGTTGCCGAGCGTCGCCCGGTCGGCCAGGCCCAGGGTCGGCAGGCCCGGCCCGAAGAACTCGACGAACTTGGAGACGACGCCGCGCTCGCGCAGCATCTCGGTCACGGTCAGGACCAGGTCGGTGGCGGTCGCCCCCTCCGGCAGCTCGCCGGAGAGCTTGAACCCGAGCACCTGGGGCAGCAGCATCGAGATCGGCTGACCGAGCATCGCCGCCTCGGCCTCGATCCCACCGACGCCCCAGCCGAGCACGCCGAGCCCGTTGACCATCGTCGTGTGCGAGTCGGTGCCGACCAGGGTGTCGGGATAGGCCTGCAGCACGCCATCGTTCTCCCGGCTGTAGACGACCTGGGCCAGGTACTCGAGGTTGACCTGATGGCAGATCCCGGTCGCGGGCGGCACGACGCGGAAGTTGTCGAAGCTCCCCTGGCCCCACTTGAGGAACGAGTAGCGCTCGCGGTTGCGCTCGAAATCGCGCTCGGCGTTGAACGTGAAGGCGCGATCGTTGCCGAAGGCGTCGACCTGGACCGAGTGGTCGATCACCAGGTCGACGTCGACCAGCGGGTTGATCGCCGTCGGATCGCCGCCGATCTCGTCCATCGCATCGCGCATCGCGGCGAGGTCGACGACCGCGGGGACGCCGGTGAAGTCCTGCATCAGGACGCGGGCCGGTTGAAATGGGATCTCGACGCTGGGCTCGGCGGCGGCGTCCCAGGAGGCGATCGCCTCGACGTCGGCGCTGCTCACCGATACCCCGTCCTCGAGCCGCAGCACGTTCTCCAGCAGCACCTTGATCGAGTACGGCAGGCGGGCGACGTCGAGGCGCTCCTGCAGCGCGTCGAGCCGGAAGATCTCGTAGGTCTGGCCGCCGACCTCGAGGGTCGATTTGGCGCCGAAGGAATCGGTTTGGCTACTCATGAGACGGACCTTTCGGGGAGGGGGTACGGGAAGTGGCGGGGGCGGGGAGCGACCGGCTCAACGCTTGTCCTCGGGGTGGCCGTCGGTGACCGCCGCCGCGGCCTTCTGACCGACGCTGCCGCTCTGGACGAGGACCGCGGCGCGCGGGCTGACCATGCCGGCGTGGGCGGCGACCCGGTCGAGCAGCGGGGCGACGGCGATCTCGACCTTGTCGGCGACGATCGCCTTCTGCACCGCGGCGGCGACGGCGGCCGGGGTCGTGGTGCCGAAGCCCGGCGGCGTCTTGCCACCCGCGTCGACGAACATCCCGGCCTCGCCGACGAAGCCGGGCGAGACCAGCGAGACGCCGATCCCGCGCGGGGCGAGGTCGGTGCGCAGGCCGAGCGCGAAGCCGCGCAGGCCGAACTTGGTCGCGTTGTAGACCGAGGTGCGGGGGTTGGCCGACTTGCCCGACAGCGAGGAGACGAAGACCAGGTGGCCGGCGCCGCGCTCGAGCATTTCCGGGAAGAGGGCGCGGGCGAGCAGGATCGGCGCCTCGAGGTTGACGCGCAGGGCGCGCTTCACCTCCTCGGCGGAGAACTCGGCCAGCCAGCCCGAGCCGGGAAGCCCCGCGTTGGCGACGAGGATGTCGACGCCCGCCGCGGCGGCGGCGAGGCCCTCGGCCTCCCCGTCCTCGGCGAGATCGGCGACGACGACGCGGTGGTCCTCGCCGGGCAGCGACTCGGCCAGCGCGAGGAGGTCCTCCTCACGTCGCCCGCTCAACACGAGGGTGGCGCCGGAGCCCGCCAGCCCCGCCGCGATCGCCCTGCCGAGGCCGCCGGTGGCCCCGGTGAGAAGTGCTGTCCGCCCGGCGATCTCCATTCCAAAAGTTCAATCTACTAGGAGGGATTGGCGAAACTCGCCAGCCCAATAGTAGTGCGGGTTAGGGAAGTCGGGTGCATCAGGGATACCTCGCTTTCGG
>DATNAG010000040.1:0-22798 GCA_035572835.1 Solirubrobacterales bacterium | reverse complement strand
CGATGACCGCGGCGACCGCCGCTCACTGCAGGCTCTACCGGCGGTTCGGCATCCAGCGGATCCTGCTCGCCAACCAGCTGGTCTCGCCGAGCGCCGTCGCCTGGGTCTGCGAGGAGTTGCGCCGCGACCGTGAGTTCGAATTCTTCTGCCTGGTCGATTCGCCGCGCGGCGTCGCCTTGCTGGACTCGCAGCTGACCCGGTTCGGCGCCCCGAGGCCGCTGCCGGTGCTCGCCGAGGTCGGTTTCGCCGGCGGCCGCGCGGGGGCCCGCGGTCGCGATGCGCTTCTCGCGACCGTGGCCGCCGCGCGCGCCGCCGTCAATCTCGAGCTGGTCGGACTGGAGTGCTACGAGGGTCTTTTCGCCGCGGCCGACACGGCGGCCAGCCTGGACCTCGTCGAGGAATACCTGGAGGGAGTCGCGGACTCCTTCCTCGCGCTCCTCGGGGCCGGCGCGCTGCCCCACGGGCCGCTGCTCAGCGCCGGCGGCAGCGCGTTCTTCGACCTCGTCGTCGCGAAGCTCGGGCCGATGCCGGCGACCCTGGTCCTGCGCAGCGGCTGTTACGTGACCCAGGACGGAGGCTTCTACGACGCGGTCTCGCCGCTCGGCGGACGTGGCGAGCGGGTGCTCGAGAACGCGATCGAGCTCTGGTCGACCGTCCTCTCACGACCGGAGCCAGGCTTTGCCGTGGTCGACTTCGGGCGCCGCGATGCACCGTTCGACCAGGGCCTGCCGACCCCGACCCACCGGCGGGCCGGGACCGGACCCGAAGTGCGGCTCGCCGGCGCCGAGGTGGTGCGGCTCAGCGACCAGCACGCCCACCTCTCGATCCCGGAGTCGGAGCAGCTCGCGGTCGGCGACCTCGTCCGCTGCGACATCTCCCACCCTTGCGGCGCGTTCGATCGCTGGCGGGTAATCCCGGTGGTCGATCGCGAGCGCGCCGTCGTCGATGCGGTCATGACCTTCTTCTGAGCGGACGATGGATCAAGCTCCGGTCGCCCCGCGACGTTCTACGGAGCCATCCAGCTACGATCCGGCGTCCGCAGTTTTGTTGGAGGGGTGCCGGAGCGGTTGAACGGGGCAGTCTCGAAAACTGTTGGCGTCGCAAGGCGCTCGTGGGTTCGAATCCCACCCCCTCCGCCTCATTCGCCCGTCGCCGGTCACCCACCTACGTCGACTTCAGGCCGAGCTCCTCGCTGGCGGCCAGATGGCCTTCGTAGGGGAGGACGGCGAAGTACATGAGCGAGGGGAGGAGGGCGGGGAGGTCGTCCATCTGTCCTTTGTTGAGGCGGGCGTAGAGGAGGGATTCGACCCCGCCGACGACACCGGAGGCGGTGACCGGTGAGTGGGCTGTGCCCGCCGGGAGGAGCTCGCGGACTTTGTCGTCGATGCAGCTGGCGAAGTGGTCGAGGAGGGCGATGCGGCGGCGGGCGGCGTCGGGGGTGGCGGCGCGGGCCTCGACGATCACCACCCGGGCCGCCTCCGGCTCGGCGGAGGCGAAGCTGAGGAGGGCGCCGAAGCCGCCGCGGATACGGTCACGCCAGACGTCGCCGCCCTCGTCCGCCGCTGTCGCGATCTGCTCACGGAGGCGGCCGGCGCAGGTGTCGAAGGCGGCGAGGAAGCAGTCGTCTTTGTTGGAGAAGTGCTCGTAGAAAGTGGGCCGAGATACGCCTGCGCGTTCGATCACGTCCTGGACGTTGGTCGAGCGGTAGCCGAGCTCGGAGACGGCTCGCAGCATCCCGACCAGGAGGCGCTCGCGCTGGATCGCCCGGACCAGATCACCGGGCAATCGGCGTGGCCCGGAGGGGAAGCGACTGTCGCTGTCGGAGAGGAGCTCGGCGGCGGTCTGGATCAGGTCGGCCGGCCACTCGTCACCGAGCGCGGCGACGAGCAGCTCCCGGTTGATCTGATTTCTGTCGGATGAGACCAAGAAACTGTCGTGTAGGGCTCAGGGTGGCGCTCGGCCGGGGGTCCAGAGCACCACTGCGTTCCTAATGAAAACGACCGATGTTTTTCCACGGTACCAGAAGAAATATTGAGCGGAGCATGAATTCAGACACACTGGGTATCCTTGATCACATGCTCCCTAGCCGACTTCGGGAGCATCTGTGAGCGCAACCCGCCCTCAGCTGCCGCCGGAGTTCGTCGCTGCGCACAAGCGCCGCCGCATGATCGACGCGATGGCCGCGCTCTGTGCCGAGCAGGGATATGAGGCCACCAAGATCGCCGACGTCGTCCGTCGCGCCCACGTCGCCCGGAAGACCCTCTACGACAATTTCTCCGGCAAGGAGGACCTTTTCCTTGCCGCCTTCGACACGACCTTGGCCGACGCCGAGGCCGAGATCGCCGAGGCTTGTGACGCGATCGACGCGGGGGAGTGGGAGGCCCGGACCGAAGCCGGCCTGCGGACGCTGCTCGAGTTCGTCGCCGCCCATCCCGATGCATCGCGACTCGCCTTGGTCGAGGCTCCTGCCGCCACCCCCGCTTCCGCTGCCCGCTACGAGGCGGCGATCGACGGCTTCGTCGCGCGGTTGAGCGAGGCCGCACCTCCGGGACCGGGACGGCCGGCGACGTTGGAGGAGGCCTTGGTCGGCGGTACGGTCTGGATCGTGCAGCGACAGATGCGTCGCGGGGCCGCCGCGGACGCCCCCGACCTGCTCCCGGAGCTGACCGAATTCGTCGTTTCTCCGTACCGGAGTGTAGGAAAAAGGTGAGTCACCACCCGGGGGCGAATGTGACTGTACGGTGTCACAATCCGATGAACAGATGGATCGCCTGCCGCGTGGCCGTCACGGCTTGTCCCCTGAGTTCGTCGCGCGCAATCAGCGCGATCGGCTGATCGCCGCGCTGATCCTGACCCTCGCCGACGTCGGTTATCAGAAAACTACGGTGTCCATGATCGGTCGCCGGGCGGCCGTCTCGAAGAGTGACTTCTACAAGCACTTCGACAGTAAGGACGAGTGTTTCCTCGCCGCCTACGATTTCGCCGTCGAGCGGATCCGCGCCGCCGTCATCGAGGCCTGCGCCGTCGCCGGGTCGACCCGGTGGGCGCTGCGTGTCCAGGCCGGGGTCATCGCGCTGCTGAGCCTGCTCGCCGAAGAGCCGGCGCTCGCCGCGATCGTCCTCGCCGAGGGCCTCCGCGCCGGCCGCGGCATCTACGCCCGCTATCAGGACGCGGTCGAGAGCTTTGCCCCGCTCCTGCGCGAGGGCGCCCCCGACGGCCCAGGCGGCGACCCGGTCCCGGCGGCCACCGACGAAGCGGTGGTCGGCGGCGTCGCCTCGCTGCTCAGCCGTCGGGTGATCGCCGGCGAGACCGCCGATCTCACCGCCCTCGCCCCCGACGTGCTCGAGTTCGTCCTCGCTCCCCACCTCGGCACCGAGGAAGCGCGGCGAATAATCTCCGCTGGATGAGTGAGGCCCGAAGCGCGACCGGGGCACCCCCGCAGCTGGGGGACGTCGGCCCGGGGGCGGGCGTCTTCCCCTCCCAGGCCCTGGCCGAGGCGATCCGGCAGGAGTGGGTCAGCTCCGGTGAGTACCGGATCCGGCCGGAGGCGATCCAGCCCGCCAGCATCGACCTCCGTCTCGGCGACGAAGCCTGGGCGCTGCGCTGCTCCTTCCTCCCCGACGTCGACTCGACGGTCGAGGAAAAGGTCGACGGCCTCGCGTTCCAGCGGGTCGACCTGCGCGACGGCGCCGTGCTCGAGCGCGACCGCCCCTACCTGGTGCCCCTGATCGAGCGTCTGGCGCTCCCTGACGACGTTCGTGCCCGCGCCAACCCGAAGAGCTCGACCGGCCGGCTCGACGTCTTCACCCGGGTGATCACCGACCGCCACAACCGCTTCGACGACATCCGCCCCGGCTACCACGGGCAGCTCTACCTGGAGGTCGTGCCGCGCTCCTTCGCCGTCCAGGTCAAGACCGGGCTCTCGCTGAACCAGCTGCGACTGGCCCGTGGCGATGTCCGCCTGAGCGACGCGCGGATTCGCGAGCTGCAGGGGGAGGAGCCGCTCGTCTACCTCGGCGACGAGCCGGTTGCCGAGTCCGACCTGGCTGTGTCCGACGGCCTCTTCCTCAGCCTCGACGTCTCCGGCCCGGCCGATCGCGTGGTCGGCTACCGGGCGAAGAAGAACAGCCTGCCGGTCGACCTGAGCAAGATCCGCGCCTACCGCTGGAGCGACTATTGGGACCCGGTCTACCCCGAGGCGGGCGGCAAGATCGTGCTCGAGCCGGAGATCTTCTACCTGCTGCTCTCCGCCGAGGGGGTCTCGATCCCGCCGCAGATCGCCGCCGAGATGATGGCCTACGACCCGACCGCGGGTGAGCTCCGCACCCACTACGCGGGCTTCTTCGACCCCGGCTTCGGCTACGACCCGGCGGGGAACCGGCCCGGCAGCCGCGCCGCGCTAGAGGTGCGCGCCCGCGACGTGCCGTTCATGGTCGAGCACCGCCAGCCGGTCTGCAAGCTCGGCCTCGAGTGGATGGAGTCACCGGCGCAGCGCCTCTACGGCGCCGACCTGGGTTCGAACTACCAGGGCCAGGTGACGATGCTCTCCAAGCACTTCGAGGAGCAGACCGCCGGCGTCTAGGAGGTCGATTCCACGAGCTCCGCGCCCGGGAAGGGTCGGCCCGGGAAGGCGGCGGCCGGGGAAGGGATAGGCCCCGGGAAGCCCGCGCCCGGGGAAGGGACGGGCAAGGGACGCGGCCGTCTCGGCCACGGCCCGGGCAGGCTGTGGCCGTGGCCGAGACGGCCGGGGGTGCGGGGAGCGGAGGATCGTCACGAGGGCGTGCCGGATCCGTCACCGAAGTCGGGCCTCGTCACGAAGACGCCGGGAACGTGACCCTTCCTCCCGTCTTCTTCAGACGTCACGAACACGTGACCCGGGTTTGACCCCCCTATAGGAGGGTCAAAGTCGACAGCGCGTCCTGGGGCCTCGAATTCGGCCTCCAGAGGGCCGGAAAGCGTGACGTTCCCGGCATCTTCGTCACCGACCGGGTGTCCGGGGCGACTCTTCCGAACGAACCCTTCACCGAAGCGTGGACTTCGTCACGACCCGTGCCCTCTTCCCCACGGACCCCTCACGTCCCGGGCGTCTCGTGGCGGCCACAGCCTGCCCGGGCCGCCACGAGACGCCCGGGACGCACCTCGGACGGCCGCCAGGGCCGCGAACCAGGCCGTCCCTTCCGCGGGATCGACCGCCTACTAGGACGCCGTCGCTGGCTCGTCGTCGAGTTCGCGGCGGCGGTCGCGAATCCGCTTGCGCCGGGACAGCAGCTCCGTTTCGAGCGCCGCGATCTCGTCGCGCCGTGCCCGCACCAGCTCCAGCTGGCGCTCGGCGTGGCGGTCGAGCGAGTCGAGGATCTCGCGCCGGCGAACCGGGTCCTCGACACCCTCGTGCCACTCGCGCCGCAGGGCCGCACGGTTGTCTTCGGCTTCGACCAGTTCCTTCAGGCCGTCGAGCGACACCCCGAGCAGGGTCCGCAGCCGCATCACCTCGATCAGCCGATCGACGTCGGACTGGGCGTAGGTGCGATGGGCGCCGGGCTCGCGGGAGTCGGAAGGGGGGAGGAGGCCGATCTCCTCGTAGTAGCGGATCGTCCGCGGGGTGGTGCCGGCCCGCTTGGCGACGTCGCCGATCTTCAACCGCGTCTCGGCTTGGCTCCCCGAACTGCGCTCCGCACTCATGGCGTCGCCTCGATCTCCTCGGAGATCGCCTCCTCGATCGTGACCGCCCGGGGGGCGCGTCGCGGCGCCTCGCCGGACTGCTCGCTCGGGCGGAGCAGGGAGACGGCGGCGCCGAGGACCGAGGTGGCGGCGAGTACCCAGAGGGCGGTGTGCATGTTGGCGATGAAGGGGTCGAGCTGGGCGCTGGTGAGCCCGGAGGCAAGCCCGGAGAAGATCTTGAAGAGGACTTCCTGCGGCACCGCGGCGGTGACGATCGCGAGGACGAAGGCGATCGAGATTACGGCGCCGGTGTTCTGCAGCATCGTCCGGGCGCCGGCGGCGATGCCGCGGCGCTCGGTCGGCACGGTGCCCATCATCGCCGCCGTGTTGGGCGAGTTGAACATGCCTGAGCCGATCCCCACCAGCAGCAGGTAGAGCCCGCCGAGCCAGTAGCCGGTTCCGGCCTCGAGCGTCGTCATCAAGGCAAGCCCGAGGGCGGTGACCAGCATCCCGAGGGCGGCCAGCGTGCGCGAGCCGTGCCGGTCGGCGTAGACCCCCGCGATCGGTGAGGCGATCAGCATCCCGATCGCCATCGGGGCGAGCTTGATCCCGGCCAGGATCGGGTCGTCGCCCTGGGCCCCCTGGTAGTAGAAGACGAAGATGAACATCAGGGCGAAGCGGGAGAGCCCGTTGATGAAGGCGGCGCCGGTGGCGGCGGCGAACAGCCGGTTCTGGAAGATCGTCAGGTCGAGCATCGGCGCGCTCGAGCGGTGCTCGATCAGCACGAACAGCGGGAGGAGGAGCGCGCCGACGATCAGGCCGGCGATCACCAGCGTGTCGTCCCAGCCGCTGATGCCACCGCGCGAGATCCCGTAGACCAGCCCGGTCAGCCCGACCACGAAGGTGAGCGTGCCGGGGACGTCGAGGCCGCGGACCTTGTCGCGGGCGGAGAGCTCGCGCAGGAAGGTGGCCGCCCAGAGGGCGCCGGCGAGAGCGAGGGGGACGTTGAACCAGAAGACCCACTGCCAGGAGATGCCGACCAGGGCGCCGCCGAGGACCGGGCCGATGACGAGGCCGATCGCCGCGACCATCGTGTTGGTCCCCATCGCCAGGCCGAGCTGCTCGCGCGGGAAGGCGTCGGTGACGAGCGCGGGCCCGTTGGCGAAGATGAAGGCGCCGCCGATGCCCTGCACGATCCGCCAGAGGATCAGCTGGGTGCCGTCGTCGGCGAAGCCGGCGCCGAGCGAGGCGGCGGCGAAGATCAGGAAGGCGGCGACAAAGGCGCTCTTGCGGCCGAAGAGGTCGGAGAGGCGGCCGGCGGTGAGGACCAGCACGGTCGAGGAGATCATGTAGGCGAGGATCACCCAGACCAGGGTCAGGAGGCTGGTGCCGAGGGCCCGCTCGAGATCCGGCAGGGCGATGATCAAGGTCCCCGAGTTCGTGGCCACGAGGAGCATCCCGAGGCTGGTGCAGGAGAGCGCCCACCACTTGTAGTTCGCGTGGTCGGCGCCGACCCCCGCGGTCCCACTGAATCTCTTTCTTACGTTCACGTCAATATGGTAGCATGCTTGCTGTGCCGCGACTGCGCCCATAGGCTGCCTCGATGACCGCAGCGGCCAACAAGGAAACGATCGAGCGCCTCTACGCCGCCTTCGCCGCCCGCAATGGCGCCGCGATGACCGCCTGTTACGCGAAGGGCGCCCATTTCCGCGACCCCGCCTTCGGCGACCTCGAGGGCGACGACATCGGCGCGATGTGGCGGATGCTGACCGGTCGCGCGCGCGACCTCGAGATCACCCTGCGCGAGCACGACGCCGACGCGGGCGCCGGAACCGCCCACTGGATCGCCCGCTACACCTTCTCCACCGGCCGCCCGGTCGAGAACGACATCCACGCCCGCTTCGAATTCGACCAGGACGGCCTGATCACCGACCACATCGACGACTTCGACTTTCGCAAGTGGGCTGGCCAGGCTCTCGGCCCCAAAGGCCACCTGGTCGCGCTACTGCCCCCATTGCGCGGCAAGGCCCGAGCCCAGGCGCTGGCCCAGCTGACCACCTTCAAGCGCGAAGAGACCGGCTCCAGCATCTAGGCAAGCCGCACCGGGCGTTGCGGCAGTGTGACGGCGCCCGAGCAATATGCGAACATATGTTCGCATGAGGTGGGACGAGCAGAGGGTCGAGAACGACATGCGCCTCCCCGGTGTCGGCGACGGGACCGTCGTCCGCACCTTCGATGCGCCCGAGGCGATGGGGATCAACTTCCACGAGGTTCGCGCCCGCTCGGCCCTCAACCATGTCCCCGGCGACAGCTTCGGCTTCAGCTGGACGATCAACCCCTATAGGGGTTGCACCCATGCGTGCGTCTATTGCCTAGAGGGTTCTACGCCGATCCTGCTCGCCGACGGTCGCACGCGACCCCTCGCCGAGATCGGCGTCGGCGATGCGATCTACGGAACCGTCAAACGCGGCAGATATCGGCGGTACGCGGTGACCCAAGTCTTGGCGCACTGGCGGACCCGGAAGCCGGGGTACAGGGTGATGCTCGAAGATGGGACGGAGCTGGTCGCCGGCGGTGACCACCGCTTCCTTACCGACCGGGGGTGGAAGTACGTGACGGGGGCCGAAAACGGTCGTGGCCAGCGCCCCTTCCTGACGACCAACAACAAGCTGATGGGGATGGGGTCGCTCGGGCCTCCGGGGGAGGAGAATGACGAATATCGCCAGGGCTATCTGTGCGGAATGATCCGTGGGGACGGCCACGTCGGCAGTTATTCCTACGAGCGCCCGGGACGGACGCGGGATGACCACCATCGATTCCGGCTCGCCCTGACGGACGTCGATGCACTTGGTCGCTCGCGCCGCTATCTCGCCGCCGCCGGGGTGCGGACCGACGAATTCAGCTTTCTTCGCGGAAACGACCGTCACCGCTCCATGCGCGCGATTCGCAACTACTCTCGCGACGGGGTCGAGAGGGTTCGGTCGCTGATCGAATGGCCCCGCGAGCCGAGCGCCGACTGGCATCGAGGGTTTCTGGCCGGGATTTTCGATGCGGAGGGCAGTTGCGATGGTGTTTTGCGGATCGCGAACTCCGACGTCACGATGATCAGTCAGGCCGCCGAGGGGTTATGTCGGTTCGGGTTCTCCCACGTGATCGAGGGGCCGAATCGGATCGGCGTCCGTAACGTCCGCCTCCGCGGTGGACTTCGTGAGCAGCAGCGCCTGTTCAACCGTATCGACCCGGCGATCTGCCGCAAGCGCTCGATCGACGGCGTCGCGATCAAGTCGCAGGCCAAGCTCGGGGTCGTCTCGATCGAGCCGCTGGGCAAGGAGATCGAGATGTTCGACATGTCCACCGGGACCGAAGACTTCATCGCCGACGGCGTGGTCAGTCACAACTGCTTCGCCCGGCGGACCCACGGCTACCTCGACCTTGATGCCGGGAAGGACTTCGAGCGGGAGATCGTGGTCAAGGTCAACACGCCGGAGGTCGTCCGGATGGAGCTGGCGCGGCCGAGCTGGGGCGGGGATCTCGTCGCGCTGGGGACGAACACGGATCCGTATCAGTGGTGCGAGAGCAGGTACAGGATGCTGCCGGAGATCCTCGAGGCTTTGCTGGATGCACGGACGCCGGTCTCGGTGCTGACCAAGTCGCCGCTGGTGATGCGCGACGTCGAGATCTTCGAACGCTTCCGGGAGGCGGGGCTGAAGGTGTCGGTGAACCTCTCGGTGCCGACCTTGGACGAGAAGGCGTGGCGGGCGACCGAGCCGCACACGCCGAGCCCGGCCGCCCGGCTCGACGCGGTCGCCGAGTTGCGGCGGCGGGGCATCGACTCCGGGATCCTGATCGCGCCGCTGATGCCAGGGATCAACGACGCCCCCGAGCAGGTCGAGCCGATCGTCGCCCGCGCCCGCGAGGCGGGCGCGACCTTCCTCGGCGGCGTCGCCCTTCACCTCCGCGGCGAGGTCAAGGACGTCTTCTTCGGCTGGCTCCACGCCAAACGCCCCGACCTGCTGCCCGAGTACGAACGCCTCTACGGCAAACGCGCCTACATGCGCCCCGAGGACCGGAAACGCACTACCCGCGCGCTCCGTGGCTGGGGCTCAGCCCGCATGCGCAGCACCAGAGCGGACGGAGGCGACAGCCGCCGTCGGCCGGAAAGCGGTCCACGGGCGGGTGGCGCGGACTCGGACCGCGAGAACGTATACCTCGCTCGCAGTGGTCCGAGTCCGCGACAGGACCCGCCCGCCCAAAGCTCTCTCTTCTAAGAACCTTCGTCGAGCTGCTCGAACTTGCAGTCCCGCGGCGCTTTGTCGTCGCGGAAGCGGTGGAACCTGGCGCCGTGGCGGATCCGGCCGCTGGCGGCGTGGTCGTAGCCGACCTCGATCACCAGCTCGGGCCGCAACGCCACCCACTCGAGCTCTCGCCCGCCCGTCCAGCGGCTCGGCTCGGCCGTGCCGCTGTCGCCCGTCTCCAGCGGGGCCAGCATCGCCCGCATGCTCCTTTTCGCCGCCGCGCTGAAGCCGGAGATGTGACCGACGCTGCGCAGATCGTCGCCGTCGTAGAGGCCGAGGATCAGCGAGCCGACCGTGCCCTCCTCTTTGCCCGGCCGCCAGCCCATCACCACGCAGTCGATCGTCCGCTCGCGCTTCACCTTCGCCATCCCTTTGCGTTTGCCGGGGATGTAAGGCGCGTCGAGCTGCTTCGCCATCACACCCTCGATCGACGCCAGCCACTTCTCCGCCTGCGTCTCGTCCGGGGTGAGCGGGGTGAGCTCGAGCCCGGTCGCCGTCGCGATCCTCTCCAGCCGCGCCCGCCGCTGCGAGAGCGGTGCGTCGAGCAGCGACTCGTCGCCCTCGGCGAGCAGGTCGAAGGCGATGTAGGTGGCCGGGATCTCCTTGGCCAGCAAGTTGATCCGGCTTTCGGCCGGGTGGATCCGCTGCTGCAGCAGGTCGAACTGGACCTCGCCCGTATCGCCGCGGATCACCAGCTCGCCGTCCAGCACCCAGCGTCCCGGGGGCCACTGGAGCTCGGGGAAGTAGCGCCCCAGCGGTTTGCCCGCCCGCGACTGCACGTAAGCCTCGTCGCCGTCGACGAAGATGATCGCCCGGAAGCCGTCGAGCTTCGGCTCGTAGGCCCAGTCCTCGCCGGTCGGCAGGACTTTGCGGGTCAGCGCCAGCTGCGGTTTGATCGGCGGCTCGAGCGGCAGGGCCACCCCGCCAGGCTACCCGTCATGCGTTCGCAGTTCTGCTCGCCGTGCGGCTACAGGTGCGAACTCGCGCGCTCGCGCCGTCGCGCCGCGCTCTCGTGCGGGTCGGCGATCGGCACCGCGGCGAGCAGTTTCTTCGTGTACTCGTCGCGGGGGTGCTCGCAGACCTGGTCGGCGTCGCCGGTCTCGACGATCTTGCCGTGGTTCATCACCGCGATCCGGTCGGAGATGTGGCGGACGACGCCGATGTCGTGGGCGACGAAGACGTAGGTCAGCCCCATCTCGTCCTGGAGGTCGTCGAGCAGGTTGACGATCTGCGCCTGGATCGAGACGTCGAGGGCCGAGACGGGCTCGTCGCAGAAGATCAGCTTCGGCTCCAGGGCGAGCGCCCTGGCGATGCCGATCCGCTGCCGTTGGCCACCGGAGAATTCGTGCGGGAAGCGGTTGTAGTGCTCGGGGGAGAGGCCGACCCGGTCGAGCAGCGCTTCGACCCGCTTGCGCAGGTCCGACCCGCTCGCCACCTTCTGGATCTTCAGCTGGTCGCCGACGATCTGGCCGACCCGCTTGCGCGGGTTGAGCGAGGCGTAGGGGTCCTGGAAGATCATCTGCAGTTCGCGGCGCAGGGGCCGCAGCTCGCGCCGACCGAGCCCGGCGATCTCCCTTCCCTCGAACTTCACCGACCCCGAGGTCGGCTTCAGCAGCTGCAGCACGGCCCGGCAGGCGGTCGACTTGCCCGACCCGGACTCTCCCACCAGCCCCAACGTTTCGCCTTTGTTGACGTGGAAGCTGATGCCGTCGACGGCGCGCACCTGGTCGACTTCGCGGTCGATGATGAGGCCGCTCTTGATCGGGAAGTGCTTGACCAGGTCGGTGACCTCGAGCAGCGCGCCGCCCGTCTCCGTCGTCGTGCCGGGCTCGCCGGTCATTCCGGTGCCTCCAGGCCGATCCGCCCCTCGACCTGACGCAGCTTCTGCTTCTGCTCCGGCGTCAGCCAGCAGCGGTCGCGGTGGTTGGGGTCATCGGGCAGGCGCGCCTCGAGCCCCGGCACCTCGCTGCATTTGCCGAACTCGTGCGGGCAGCGCGGCCGGAAGGCGCAGCCGGTCGGCAGGTTCAGCAGCGACGGCGGCGCGCCGGAGATCTGCGGCAGCCGGTGCGGTCGCGGCTGGTCCAGCCGGGTCAGCGATCCGAGCAGACCCCAGGTGTAGGGGTGCTGCGGGTCATAGAAGATGTTCTCGAGCGTCCCCCGCTCGACCACCTTGCCACCGTACATCACCAGCACCCGGTCGGCGACTTCGGCGACCACGCCGAGGTCGTGGGTGATCAGGATCGTCGCCAGGCCGCGGCTGCGGTTGAGGTCTTGGATCAGATCGAGGATCTGCGCCTGGATCGTCACGTCGAGCGCGGTGGTCGGCTCGTCGGCGATCAGCACGCTCGGTTCCAGTGCCAGCCCCATCGCGATCATCGCCCGCTGTCGCATCCCGCCCGAGAATTCGTGCGGGTAGGCGTCGACGCGACGGTCGGCGTCGGGGATGCCGACCGCCTCCAATAGCTCGATCGCGCGCTTGTGGGCGTCTTTCCTACCGGTGGAGTTGTCGTGGGCACGGATCGCCTCGACGATCTGGCTGCCGACCGTGTAGACCGGGTTCATCGAGGTCATCGGGTCCTGGAAGATCATCGCGATCTGGGTGCCGCGCACCTTCTGCAACTGCGATTCCGAGAGCGTCGTCAGCTCTTCCCCACGCAGCCTGACCGAGCCCTCGATGTGCGCGTTGGGCGAGCGGGTCAGCCCGATCAGCGTCTGTGCGGTGACGCTCTTGCCGGAGCCGGACTCGCCCACGATCGCCAGGACTTCGCCCGGTTCGAGCCGGAAGTCGACGCCGTCGACCGCCTGCACGCGTCCGTCTTCGGTGGCGAAGCCGACCCGCAGGCCGTCGACCTCGAGCAGCGGCCCACCGCCGGCCCCCGGCGAGACGGGTGCGGTCTCCGGCGTGGCGCTCATGCGGCGGTGGTCCCCAGGCGGATCCGCGGATCCAGATAGGCGTAGGCGATGTCGACGAAGATGTTGAAGAGGACGATGAAGAAGGCGCCGAAGAGCGTCACCGCCATGATCGAGGGGAAGTCCTGCTGTTTCAGCGCTTCCGCGGTGAAGAGGCCGACTCCTTCGATGTTGAAGAGGGACTCGGTGACGATCGCGCCGCCGCCGATCAGCACGCCGAAGTCGAGCCCGAACAGGGTGATCACCGGGATCAGCGAGTTGCGCAGCACGTGCTTGGACATCACCCGGCGCTGCGAGAGCCCCTTGGCCCGCGCCGTCCGCACGTAGTCCTCGTTCATCACGTCGAGCATGCTGGAGCGCAGGACGCGGCTGTAGAAGCCGGCGAAGAGGACGGCGAGGCTGATCCAGGGCAGGATCAGGTGGCTGGCCCACTTGGCCGGATTCGACAGCGGTTCGTATCCGCTCGCCGGGAAGAGTTCGATCTTGAAGGTGAAGTAATAGAGCAGGATCGAGGCGAGCCAGAAGACCGGCATCGAGACCCCGATCAAGGCCAGCACGGTCAGCCCGCGGTCGAGCCAGCCGCCCGAGCGGACCGCCGATAAGTAGCCGAACAGGATCCCGAAGGAGAGCCAGATGATCGCCGCGCCGATACATAGGGAGGCGGTCGCCGGGATGCCTTCGGCGATCCGCTTGTCGACGTTGATGTGGGCGTTGTAGGACTGGACCTCGCCGGTGAAGATCAGCTTCATCTGGGTCCAGTACTGGGCCGGCAGGGACTTGTCGAAGCCCCATTCGTGTTCCACGTTCTTGATCAGCTGCGGGGTCGCGTTCTTGCCCGCGATCCGCGCCGCCGGGTTGGTGGCGGGGACGATGTTGAAGATCAGGAAGACGAGCACCGAGATCGCGAAGAGGACCGCGATCGCCCCGAGGATCCGACGTACGAGGAAGCGGAGCATGGCTCAGACCGGTCCGATCGCGTCGGGGTCGGCGGTGCCGGCCCGGGCCTCGAAGCGGACTTTTGATTTCGGGTCGAGCGCGTCGCGCAGGCCGTCGCCGAAGACGTTCACCGAGAGCACCGTGAGGAGGATCGCGGTGCCCGGGATGATCGTCAGGATCGGCTGGCTGTAGAGGGCTTCGAAGCCTTCCGAGATCATCGTGCCCCAGGAGGAGCTGGGTGGCTGGACGCCGGCGCCGAGGTAGGAGAGCACCGCCTCGAGCAGCATGTTGTTGGCGATGTTGAGGGTGAAGAAGACGATGATCGTCGACATCAGGTTGGGCAGGATCTCGAGGAACATGATCCGGGCCGGGCCGGCGCCCTGGGCGACGGCCGCCTCGATGAACTCTTTCTCACGCAGGGCGAAGATTTCCCCGCGCAGGGGTCTCGCCATGTACGGCGTGTAGACGACGCCGATGATCAAGGTCGGGATCCAGAGGGAGCTCGACTTCAGATGTATGGGGCCCAACTCCAGCCCGCCCACGGCCAGGACGATGCCGAGCGCGAGCGATAACAGGACCACGGGGAAGGCCCAGATCACGTCCATCCCCCTGGAGATCACGGTGTCCGTCCAGCCGCCGTAGAAACCGGACAGGAGCGCCAGGACCACCGCCAGGATCGTCGTGATGATCGCCGCGACGATGCCGATGAAAAGCGAGGAACGGCCGCCGTAGAGGAGACGGACCATCTCGTCGCGGCCGAGGTGCCCGTCGGCGCCGAGGAAGAACCTGCCGCCGGCGGAGAAGAACTGCGGCCCGATCGCTTTGCCGCTCGGTTCCACGACTTCCTTGACTTCGCCGCCCTCATGGAGTTTCTCCAGCGTGTGGGTGGTGTTCGGGCCGGTGTGGGCGACGTTGTCGGCCCAGACCGGGGCCAGCAGGCAGCAGATGACGATCAGCAGGAAGACGCCGAGCGCGAACAGCGCGAACTTGTTGCGCCGCAGCCGACGCCAGGCGATCGCCCAAGGACCCCCTTGCCGCCCGTCACCCCCGCTTTCGCCTTCGACCTCGGCGACGAGTTCGGGATCCCCCGTGACGGTGCCCCGTGCGGCGGCCCCTGGATCTCCAGGGACCGCCGCAGCGCCGGGTTTCTCAGAATCGGGGGACACCTAGGCGAACTGGCTCTGAGCTATTCCGTGAATTCGAGACTGGTGAGTTCGGTCTCGAAGGTCGGATTCCAGATCGCGGTTTCCAGGTTGATGTTTTCCGAGACGAAGAGCGACAGCGTCCGGGTCCCGTACGGAGCCCAGGCGGCTTCTTTCATGAATTCTTCGTCCAGTTCGGCGTATTCCGTTTCCTGCTGCGGGCCGAGCAATTCGGTGGCGAGCTTGTCGATTTTTTCGTTCAGAGGCTTCACGTTGGTCTGCGAGAAGTTCTGATTGTTGGTCGACTGGATGTTTTCGCCGTTGAGCAGGAACAGGAAATCGTTCGGATGCGGATAGTCCTGGAACCAGTCGGCGAACCCGGTGTCCAGGTTCGGGGTCGACGTGTTCCCGATCACCGTGAAGTAGTTGTCGGGGTTCAGGATTTTCAGTTCCGCCTTCAGGCCGATTTCGTTGAGGACGCCTTCGTAGTAGGTCCCGGCGTCGTTGTTCGGGCTCTCCGAGTCGGTCCAGACCGTGACTTCTTTGTCTTTCACGCCTGATTCGGCGATCAATTCTTTCGCCTTCGCGACGTCGTGCGGGAACAGTTCGAATTTCTTGTAACCGGGCATCCCGGGCGGCAGGATCTGCTGCGTCCCGACGATCTGGCCGGTGTAGATCCGTTCGAGCGCCGCCGGGTCGACCGCGTAGTTGACCGCTTCACGGACTTTCAGGTTGTCGAACGGTTCCTCGGTCTGGTTCATCCAGAAGTAGTAGGTCGAGATCGTCGGCTCCGCGGTGAACTGGGTGCCTTCGAATTTTTCCTTGACTTCCTGGTAGCGGTCGGTCGGGGGCGGATCGAAGATCCAGTTGAGCTTGCCCGATTCGACGTCGTTGACCTGGGTCGACTGGTTGCGCTGGATTTCGATTTCGATCTTGTCGACGTGGCCGCTCGGGAGTTCGATTTCTTTGCCGTTGGCTTTCGCCCAGTATGGGTTCCGTTCATAGGTCCAGCCACGACCCGGCTGCGACTTGGTGATCATGTACGGGCCCGACGCGGGGGGCGGGCTGGCCGACTGATCTTCGTCCGGGGTGCTCTGCGGGACCGGGGCGACGAACATCAGCGCGAGCTCGTTGTTGAACGTGCCTCGCGGGCTGACCAGGTTGATGACGATTTCGCCGGTCTTTTCGTTGACCTTGATGCCGGGGATGCCGCCCTTCTTGGTTTTCGCGAATTCTTCGGCGCCGACGATGTCGGTGTAGAAGGGCGAGCCGCCGGAGTTGGTGAGGAAGCAGCGTTCGACGGCGTATTTGAAGTCACCGGCTTTGATCGGTTCGCCGTTCGAGTATTTGAGACCGGGGCGCAGGAACAGCGTGTAGGTCTTGCCGCCGTTGGTGACTTTCGGCAGTTCTTTGGCGAGACCCGGGATGATTTCCGAGCCTTCCGCTTCGGCAGCCGCTTTGTAGGTCAGCAGCGGCACGTAGACCGGCCGCATCGCGGTCCATCCCTCCGCCGTGTAGGAGATCTGCGGATCCATGTAATCCGGGAACGAGGTGTAGGCGCCCTTCAGGGTGCCGCCTTCGTTGCCTTCGCCTTCCGCGGCCGGCGTGCCTTCGCCTTCCGGTTCCGAGGTCGAGGGGCCGGAGCCGGTGGTGCTGCCCCCGCCCCCGCAAGCCGCCAGTGCGACTGCCGAGACCGCTGCTATTAGCGCGATCAATAGAAAAAACGAGAACCTCTTCAAAACTCGACCTCCGAAGAATTAGGTGTTGGCATGCCTCCTGGGAGCAACTCCAGCACAACGTCGTTGGTTTCGTCAAGCGGAATTCCTTGCGCTGAGGCGAGACGCCCGCCGCCCTTGCCGCCAAGCGTCGGGCCGATCAGCGCAACGATCGCCAGCACTCCCAAACCGGCGACCAGAAACGTCGTCCGCGGCGTCGCAATCGCAGCTATCAAGCCGCCGAGAGCGAACCCGACTCCGGGCATCGCCGCGCCTATCGACTCCAAGACCGCCATGACCCGCGCCTGCATACCCGCCTCCGTCAACTCTTGAACCGCGCTGATCGCCGAAACCCACTGGACCCCATTCCCAGTACCCCCTATTACTGAGGCGATGCAGGCGAACGCGAGGTTGGGCGCTATCGCCAATCCTAGGTAGCCGACCCCGACCGCCAGGGTCGAGAGCATGAGCAGGGCGATCAGCGGTGCCCGTCGGGCGCGGGCGAAGACGAGGCTGCCGAGCAGCATCCCGACACCCCAGCTGGCGAGCATCACGCCGTAGCCGGTGTCGCTGGTGTCGAGCGTCTCCTTGGCGTAGATCACCTCGACCGGGATCACCGCGGAGAAGAAGACGAAGGCGCTGCCCTGGGCGACCAGGAGCCGGCGCAGGATCTTGTTGTCGCGCAGGTACCTGGCGCCGGCGCGGGCGCGGGCGACGGTACCGCCCTCTTCCGGCTCCGCCCGCGGCAGGTTCCCCGCCGTGATCAGGATCCAGGCGACGACGTAGAAGGAGGCGGCGTTGAGGAACAGCGCCGTCTGCACGCCGAGCCCGGCGACGACCAGACCGGCGAGGCCCGGGCCGAGTGCCGCCCCGGCGGTGAAGGCGACGTTCAGCACCGCGTTGCCCTCCCGCAGTTCTCCCGCCGGCTCGAGCACGCTGGCGACCACCGCCCGGGTCAGCGCCCGACCGGCCAGCGCCAGGGTCCCGTCGATCGTGGCCAGCGCCACGACCACGGCGAGCGAGAAGTGGGGCGTGAGGAGGGCGAGGGCGCCGAAGGCCGCGGTCTCGCCGCAATAGACCAGCGGCAGGGCCAGTCGGGGGGGTGGTCGCTCGATCCGCGTGACCAGGAGCGGGGCGAGGAAAGCTGGCAGAAACCTGGTCCCGAGGAAGAGGACCGTGGTCGCCAGGGCGCTCCCGGTCGCTTCGTAGACGAGCACCGAGAGGGCCACGATCCCCATCCAGTCGCCCATCTCATTGATCGCGTAGGTGGTCGCGAGGCGGCGGAACAGGGGTCGCCGGAGGGGCGCGGTTATCGCAGATTTACGCATTGCCACCCCCCTCTGATACTCAATTTATGCACAAGTTTTCCTGCAGATGCACAAGTTTCCGACAAGCTGTGCTACAACTTCCCTGTCGCTTTTGGAAGTTCTTCTTACCCGTGCACAGAGTTCGGGCTTCAAACCAATGGAAGGGGCATAGACATGGGTTTCCGTCACGGCTAGGTCTCAGATAGCGGGGTCGCATGACGATCTCGCGAAAGCTTCTTGAAGGGCGCCCCTGCGGCGCCCTTCTTTTTTGCCTGAACGCGGGTCCTCGTTCCTCCATTGGTACCCGCCCGACCCCTCAGAACCTCTTTGCAAGGCGCTGGCCATGCGGCTACGCCCCTTGCCTGCTTTTTCCCCCAGCGCTACGGTGAATCCCTGCAATAACGCCGAAAAGCGAATTGCACCGGTCCGGCTGCAGGGAACGAGCGAGCGATCGCAAAGACCCTGTCCAGATCGGCGACTCTGATTTCGCGCGAACCCGCAAATGCCGACGGCCACCAAACGACCGACCACCCTCGCGATCTCGGGCATGGCGCTCGGGCTCGTCGTCGTGGCGGCGATCGGAGTCTGGCGGGCCGGGGAATGCAACTGGGACCTCGGGCTGATCGTCGTCCTCCTGGCTTTCTCGATCTTCTCCGACCTCACCGCGGTCCGGGCTGAATCGAAACTTCTGATCTCCGGCAACTTCCTCGCGCTGGTCGTCGCGATGGTGCTGCTCGGAGGGACGCCGGCGGCGATCATCGGCGTCGGCTCGATCCTCGCCGGTTGGATCCGCTGGCACGACGAGCGCCACTACCTGCTCAACAACATCCTCACCTACGCGACCTTCCCGCTGGTCGGCGGGATCATCTTCCAGCAGGCGGTGAGCAGGCTGGGGATCGAATCCGGCGACGCGATCTTCTACCTCGGGGTCTTCGCGCTCTTCCAGATCGCCCTGGCGATCAACTTCGTGATGATCGCCGGCTACAGCGCCTACATCGAACGCGCGACCTTCAAGTCGAAACTGAGCGTGCTGCCGCCGGTGCTGCCGTCCGAGTTCGCCAGCGCGATGCTCGCCGTCGCCGTCGTCTTCATCTACCACGTGATCGGGATCGCGGCGATCGCCCTCTTCGGCGTCGTCCTCGTCACCTTCCAGTACCTGCTCGGACAGTTGCTCCTGTCCCAGCGGCGCGCGATCGAGTTGGAGAAGCGCTCCAACCAGCTGGCCAGCTTCCAGGTCGGGATGTTGAGCGCGCTGTTGCGGACGCTCGACCTGCGGGACCAGATGACCGCCCGCCATTCGGCGGCAGTGGCGCGCTACTCCCGGGCGATCGCCCAGCGGGCCGGCTTCTCGCGCCAGGAGGAGGAGCTCGTGCACATCGCCGCGCTGCTCCACGACATCGGCAAGTTCATCCTCCCCGACCGGATCCTGAAGGCCAACGTGCCGCTGACCGACGAGGACTGGATGCTGATCAAGCGCCACCCGCAGCAGGGCGCCCGCGTGGTCTCCTCGCTGGACGGCTACGGGCCGGTCGCCGAGATCATCCTCGCCCACCACGAGCGGATCGACGGCAAGGGCTACCCGCGCGGGCTGAAAGGCGACGAAATCCCGGAGCTGGCGCGGATCATCTCGGTCTCCGACACCTATGACGTGATGACCGCGCGCGACTCCTACCGCACGCCGATGTCCAGCCACGACGCCATCGTCGAGCTGCGGCGCGTCGCCGGCAAGCAGCTCGACGCCCGCTTCGTCGAGGTCTTCATCGAGCTGCTCGAGGGCAAGGACGTCTCCTTCGCGCATGGAGAGGCGGCTGACTTCGAGAAGGAGCTGGCGCTGGAATCGCGGATCGCCGAGACGGCGAGTCCGGACGGCGAGGCCAGCCGCTTCCAGGTCGCCGGCGTCAGCTCTTAAGCGGCTGACCCATAGACGGCAGGTGTGGGAGGGGTCGGGTGGACCTCACCTGCGCGAACAGCGGGGAGGCTTGGCGAGGTCCACCCGACCCCACCCTCGCGGGCGGGTATACGGTGAGGTTCATGCGTGCGGTGACCTTTCAGGCGGCTGAGCAGGTGCGGATCGAGGAGAAGGCGAAGCCGGAGATCGTCGCTAGTGATGATGCGGTTGTTCGGGTTGAGGCGAGTGGGATCTGTGGGTCGGATCTGCACATCTAACACGGGCGGGTGCCGGTCGAGCCGGGTTTCACGATTGGGCATGAGTTCGTGGGGACGGTGCTGGCGCTGGGGGATGACGTCGACCGCGTGGCGGTCGGGGATCGGGTGCTCGGGACCTTCCACACCGCCTGCGCGACCTGCTCGTCCTGTCTGCGCGGGGACTATCACCGCTGCCGCAAGGGGCAGACGTTCGGGCACGGCACCAACCTCGGTGACCTGCAGGGTGCCCAGGCGGAGCAGCTCTTGGTGCCACGGGCCAACCTCACTCTGCGCAAGGTGCCGGAGGGGATGTCGGCTGACGTTGCCCTCTTCGCCGGCGACGTGATGGGGACCGGGTACCACGCGGTGGCCCATGCCGGGATGCGGTCGGGCGACACGGTCGCGGTGGTGGGCCTGGGCCCGGTCGGGCTCTGCGCCGTGCAGGCGGCGCTCGCCGGTGGCGCCGTCGAGGTCTTCGCCATCGACTCAGTACAGGAAAGATTGGATATGGCGGCGTCCTTCGGAGCCACGTCCCTCCATCTTGAGGAGCAGGAGCCGAAGAAGGCGATCCGAGCGGCGACCGGAGGGCTCGGCGTCGACGTCGTCGTCGACGCGGTCGGCGACCCCGGCCCGCTGGCACTGGCGATCAGCCTCGCGCGTGATGCCGGCACGGTTTCTGGGATCGGTGCCTACGCCGGCAAGGGCGAGGTGCCGCTGGGGCTGGCCTGGCTCAAGGGCCTCGACTTGCGCCTCGGGCTCGCCAACGTGATCGCCCACGTCGACCGGGTCCTGGCCCTGCTCGAGGCCGGCAAGCTCGACCCCGCGCCGCTGGTCACCCACCACATGGCGCTCGACGAGGCCCGCGAGGCCTACGCGATCTACGACCGCCGCGAAGCGCTGAAGATCGTCCTCACGCCCTAGTCCCGTCGTTGTAAATACAAGATTTTCTCTCTAGGCTGGGCCGGTGCGCGGGGGGCGCGTCGCCATCGCAGCGGTATCCGTCGTGCTGCTCGGCTTGGTTGTTGCCGGCAGCGCGCTCGCCTGCTCCTGCGCGCCCTCGACCCCGGCGCAGGCGCTGGCCGGATCCGACGCCGCGATCGCCGGCCGCCTGCTCTCGGTTCATCCCCACGGGGCCACCCGGTCCGAGTACCGCTATGAGGTCCTCCACGTCTACCGCGGCCGCGATGCGATCGAGCCCGGCGCCGCCCTGCTGGTCATGAGCCCGCGCGGCTCCGGCGCCTGCGCCCTGCCCGATGGGATCGGCCACCACTTCGGCCTCTTTCTCCTTGGCGAGGGTGCGCGCTGGGTGGGGGGGCTGTGCGGCGTCGTCTCGCCCCGCCGGCTCTGGGCGGCGGCGCGGAGCCAGGGGCGACTCGGCCGGACCTCAGCTGGCTGTGCTAGTTGACTAGGACAGTATCGAGAGCTACTGTGCCCCTTGATGGCACAGCAAGACGTCGCCGCGCGGACCGCGCCCAACCCCTTCGCAATTGATCCCAGCGACGAGCTGCCGGTTGGGCTGCAGCTGACCTGGCGGCTGCGGGCGCTGATCTCCACCGGCCAGCTGGCGAGCGGCGAGCGCCTCCCGAGCTTCCGCCGCCTCGCCGAGTGGGCGGGGGTCAACCTCAACACGGTGCGGGCGGTCTACGAGGGCCTCGAGTCCGATGGCCTGGTCGTCAGCCGGCAGGGCCAGGGCACTTTCGTCGCCGCCGGTGTCGTCGCTGCTCCCGAGCTGGAAGAGATCGCCGCCGACGCTCTGCGCCGCGCCGCCGAGGCGGGCCATGGCCCGCGCGAGCTGGCGATCGTGACGATGGCCTGCGCCAGCATCCCCGGAAATGTTGGGGGGGAGGCGCCGCCGCTGCCGCCGGGCCTCCCCGACCTTGCCGAGGAGAGCGAGGCAATCGAGGTGCGGCAGGAGCTGCGCCGGCAGATCGCCCGGCTCGAGGCGGAGCTGGCGAGCTACGCGCGCTACCTCAGCGCCGAGGAGCTGCCGACGGCGCCGCGCCGGGCCGTCGCCCACGTGGCCGGCGTCGAGGAGCTGGAGGAGACGCGCGACACCTTGATCGCCCAGCTCTCCGAAGCGCAGAGGGCGGCGGAGCACCGGGTGCGGCGGGAAGCGGAGTCCCGCGGCCCCCTCGGCAGAGCGATGAGCTGGTGGCGGGCGAAGCCATAACCAGAAGCTTCGGGTCCGTCTCCGCCTTCTTCGTCGAAGTCGGGAACATGGTGATCCTCACCACGAAGACGCTTGTCTCCGCGGTGCGGCCACCGTTCCCCTATGGCGAGGAGCTGGTCGAGCAGTGCCTGTTCACGCTCAAGCTCTGCTGGTTTCCGCTGCTGATCTCGACCTTCGCCCTCAACCTCGGCGCCCCCGGGCTGCAGGCTGCCGGGCCGTTGCAGATCTTCGGCGCCCTCGACCGGCTCGGCGGCTTCTTCGTCCTCACCGCGATCCGCTGGATCGGCCCGCTGGTCACCGCCGTCGTCGTCGCCGGCGTAGCCGGCACCGCGATCACCGCCGACCTCGGCGCCCGCAAGATCCGCGAGGAGCTCGACGCCCTGCAGGTGCTTGGCGTCGACCCGGTCAAGAACCTGGTCGTGCCGCGCTTCCTGGCGCTGATGGTCGTCACCGCCCTGCTCGACATCTTCGCGATCGTCATGGGGCTCGGCGCCGGCATCGCCGCCGAGCTCCTCTACAA
>DATNAG010000039.1:0-43878 GCA_035572835.1 Solirubrobacterales bacterium | reverse complement strand
GCAACGACGTCCCCGAGCACCGGGCCGGCGACGAATACACGCTCCAGTTCAACGAACCGGGCACCTATCTCTTCCAGTGCAAGCTGCACTCCTGGGTCCACGGCGAGGTCGTCGTCTCCCCCATCCCCGGCAACCCGTTCTCGAACCCGGGACCGCAGCCGCCGCTGAACATCGACCTGACCCCGCCGACGCTCGGCAACGTGAAGCTGCGCAAGACCGAGCTGCGTGGCGACAAGGGGACGCAGACGACGGCCTCGATCTCGGAGGGCGGCAACCTCGACGCCGAGTACTACCGGCTCGACTCGAAGGGCCATCGAGTCTACAACGGCTACCACGAATGGAGCACCTTCCTCGGCATCAACCGTTTCGCGCTGGCCGCCCGGTGGAAGCATTTCAAAGCGCGCCCCGGCCGCTACGTGGCGGTCCTACGGGCGACCGACGAATCGAACAACACCTCGAAGCCCGTGACCAAGGCCTTCGAGATCCTCGGCGCCTCGCCGGCGAAGACGAATAAGGCCGGCGCGAAGCCTTAGGCCCGTCGTCCGTGGGGGGAGGTGAGGGTGCGGACCCTACGCGGGTCTCGTCGGGAAGCGCGTGGAGAGGTGCGGGAGACGCGCGCGGAGCGTCACGTCTACCCAGGAGAGAGGCGACAGGTGGGGTCGCGCCCCGGGCGGCGTCCGACTTTACCTGCCATATATGGCGGTTAAAGTCGGACACCGCCGGAGGGGTCATGGGGATGTGTGGCGCCTCCGTGACGTTCGCGGCATCTGCGTGCCGCCTTTCCCCGCAACGCGACGTCCCTGCGACTTCTCCCGCCGGGACACCGTCCCTGCCCATCTCCCCCGGTGGCACCGTCCCTGCGCCAGTCCCCCGCAAAACCTCCCGGCCCGGGCCCTTCCCCGTCCGCTAGCGGCGTTTGCGGCCGCGGCCGCGCCGCTGCGGTTTGCCGGCGTTGCGGAGGGTCTGCTCGGCGGCCTTTTCGGTCTCCTCGCTCATCGTGATCTGGAACATCGCGAGCAGGGCGTCGGAGGCGAGTGGCCGCAGCGCCTCGAGTGCCTCGAGCACCGTGTGCCAGTCCTCGTCGGGCCGGCCCGCCTTGTCGAAGGGCTCCCAGATCTGCTCGGTGAAGAGGTCGACGTACGCGCGGGAGACGGCGTCGGCGTGCTCGTGCAGCTTGCCCGCCAAGGCGACCGCCGCCTCGGGGCTGACCCCGAACTCGATCATCCGGGCGGCGGCGCGGTGCAACCGTGGGCTGATCACCTCGACCTGCCCGTCCGGCAGCGCCCTCAGCACACCGAGCTTCTCCGCTTTCTTCAGCAGCCGCTCGTCCACCGTCTTCGCCTTCCATGCCTCGGCGAAGTCGGCGGCGCTGAAGATTTCCGGCGTCTCGTCCTCGAACGGCGCGCGCACGGCGCGGGCAAAGTCGACCATCTCCTTGGAGGAGCCGCCGGTGCTCTCCAGCACCCTGCGGATCGCCTCCAGATTCAGCCCCTCGGCCTGCATTTCGCGGGTCAGTTCGATCCGCGCGACGTGCTCCTCGTTGTAGTAGCCGGTTCGGCCCTGTACCTCCGGCGGGGGCAGCAGGCCGCGCGTCTGGTGGGCGCGGATGTTGCGGATCGTCATCCCGGTGCGCCGGGCCAGCTCACCGATGGTCATCTTGCCGTCAGGCTCCGCGGCGGCCTTCTTATCTGCTGCCATCAAGGCATCGTAAGGGGCAGGCGCGTGCCGTTCATCTCCGCCGCGCCGTCCGAGCAGAGCCAGGCGATCGCGTCGGCGACGTGCTCCGCCGGGGTGAAGGTGGGGAACTCCTTGCCCGGATTTTCCTCGCGCATCCTCGCCGTCAGGATCGCGTCGACGACGACGATGTTGGCGGTCGCCCCGCCCGGCCCGAAGCCGTCGGCGTACGCCAGCGTCCAGGCCTCGGCGGCCGCCTTCGCCGCCGCGTAGGCGGCGTTGCCGTTGCTCGGCCGTTGGGCCTGCTTGGCGGAGACGAGGACGAAGCGCCCGTGCGCGCTGGCCTCGAGTTGCCCATGGAAGGCGCGCGTGGTCAGCTGCACGGTGCGGATCAGCAGCGCGTGCAGCAGGTCCCAGTCGGCGAGCGGCTCCTCGTGCAGCGGCTGCCCGCCGCGCCAGCCGCCGACCAGGTGGACGAGCCCGTCGACCCGGCCGAAGCGCTCGACCAGCCCGTCGCGCCAGGCCGCGACCGCGTCCTCGTCGGTGAGGTCGACCGCGCGGCCATCCCAGCGCTCGCCCAGGTCCAGCTCGGCGCCGAGGGCGTCGAGTTCCTCCTGCCCCCGATTGGCGCCCGCGACGATCGCCCCGGCGGCGCCGAGCCGGGCAGCCACCGATGGCCCGAGCCCGCCGCCGACCCCGGCGATCGCGATCACCCGGCCCGCGAGGCTGCGCAGCTCGTCCACGCCCGCATCCTCCCCTATGTGGTGGTTTTCGTGGAGGAACGCATCGGATCGCGTCGTGCGGTCAGTTCGTCGACGAGGACCCCGGCAGCGCACCCGGCAGTTCGCGGCGGGACCTGATGTCGAGCTTGTCGTAGGCGGCGCTGAGGTGCGCCTCGACCGTCTTCAAAGTGACGAACAGTGACTGCGCGATCTGCCGGTTGGTCATCCCGCCCGCCGCCATCTCGGCCACGCGGCGCTCGCTCGGGGTGAGTGATCCCACCCCGATCGGGGCGTAACGGCGCACCGTCTCGCCGGTCGCCTGCAACTCCTCGTGAGCCCGTTTGGCGAGCCGGATCGCGCCGCATCGGCGGGCGATCCTCAGGCCTTCGCGCAGCGGCGCGCGGGCGGCGGCGCGCTGGTTCTGACGACGTAAGGCAGTGCCGAGGTCGACCCGGGCTTCGGCTGCGTAGATGCGGGCGGGCGATCCCATCGAAACGTCCACCGACTCTTCCAGGAGCTTGATCTCCTCGGCTCCTTCGGCAGCGGCTGCCGCAACCCGCAGCATGACCGACAAAGTGACCGGCACCCTCCATATCCGACCGATCAGGAGCCAGAGGTTGGCGCGCCTGCGCGCCTCGTCTGCACGGCCCAGGGCGACGAGGGCGCGGGCCTCCTGGATCGCCAGCCCCACCGAGGCTCCCGGCCCGATACCCATCTCCTTGGCGTGGGCGGCGACGGTCTCGATGTCCTCCAGCGACGGGGCGTATTCGGCGCGCTCGAAGCGCAGCGTCGCTCTCGCGATCAGCGGCAGCAGGAACAACGGGCCCGTCGGCATCGGACCGTAGGCGACACCAAGGTCGGCCAGGGTCGCCTCGGCGGCGTCGAGCTCGTCGCGCCAGATCTGGATGAGCGCCAAGGCACCGGCGCAAGTGGAAGACAGAGGCGCGATCGCGGCCAGCGTGGCGATCTCCCGTGCCTGGCGCAGATCGCTCTCCGCGGCTGCAAGGTCCCCGCTCCAGCTGGAGATGACCGCGCGCAGGAACCAGGCCCGACCGATTTCCGCCGCGGAGCCGCGCTTGCGCGCGATCTCCAACGCCCGCTCGGCCCCTTTGGTGGCGGCGTCCACTTCTTCGGTGAGGGCCAGGATGAAGACGCACGCGGTGGCCGACATCATTTCCGGCTCCTCTTCGAAGAGGCTGCAGTCGTTGGAGAGGGCCCGCCTCGCAGCCTTGGCCGCGGTCGAGCGAGAAAGCCTCATGACCCCCGCGCGAGCTTCGATCGCCGCCGCCAGGCGCCCGGCGGGAGAGTCGGGCTCCACCTCGTCGAAATAGCGTTCAAGGTCCACCGGCCCGATCGAAGGAAGGGCCAACGTGATGCCCCTGAGGAGGGCGTCCAACTTGAAGGCGTTCTCGATATCTCCTTCGTCGGCGGCGATCCGAGCCGAGCCGGAGAGGAGGCGCCCCGCCTCCTCGTATCGCCCAGACAGCATCAGCGCGAGCGGCAACTCGATCGCGAGGTCTCGCGTCCCGGCCGGATCGCGCTCGATCGCGGCGCGGAGCTCCGGCTCGATCGCGACGAGCGCCTCGTGGTCGGGCGCGCGGATGCCTGCGGTGAGAAGCGGCCGCAGGACGTCGAGGCGTTCCTCGGCGGGCGGCGGCTCCTGCAAAGCCCGGATGAGGAACGCGACGGCAGAGCGCGGAGCGCCGTCGGCAAGGGCCCGGCGACCGGCTTCGAGAAGCGTCTCGGCGGCGGCGGGATCCTCGCGCGGCTCGCCCGCCAGGAGCTGGACCGCCACCCGTTCCGGCGCGCTGCCGATCTCCCGCAGGAGAGCCGCAGCCGTGGCGTGCATCGCAGCCCGCTCGCTCGTCGCGATGTCGGCATAGACCGCATTGCGGACGAGCGGATGGATGAATCCGAGCGATCCACCAGGGTCGAGGATCGCCGCCCGGCGCAGCGCGTCCGCCGTCTGCCGTCCCCCCTCCCGATCGATGCCCGCCAGCTTCACCGCGAGCGAAAGCTCGCAGCCGTCGCCGAGGACCGCGACCGCGCGGGCGAGCGCCGAAGCCTCCGAGGTGAGGCGGGAGATGCGGGCCCGCACCGTCTGCGCGACCCGCTCCGGCGCCAGGCCCCGCGCCGCGTCGATCGACCCGGCGCGCGGGTCGATGCCCTGGTCCACAAGCTCGCGTCCCAGTTCCGTCAACAGGAACGGATTGCCACCGGTGATCTCATGGCAGGTCATGGCGAACGCCGGGTCGGGCTCCTGCTGCAGCGCCTCTTCGATCAAGGTCGAGGTCGCCTCGGAGCTCAGCGACGCCGGCCGCACGATCTCGACGCTCGGATCGCCGACGACCCGGGCCAGGCTGGGGCCTTCGCCCTCACCCGTCCGACGGGCCAGCACCACCGCGACCGGCAACTCGGCCAGCCGCGGCAGCAGGAAGGCGAGCCAGTCGAGCGAGGCGGCGTCGGCGAGATGGGCGTCGTCGATCGCCAGCAGGAGCGGCCTTTCTTCGGAAAGGCCCGCGAGCACCCAGTAGAGGGCGTGGAGGACCGAGAACGTGTCGGTGGAGGAGTCGTCGGCCCCCGGAAGCCCGAGGGCTCCCAGGGCCGGATCGGCGCCCTCGAAAAGCACCTTGCGCGCGCCGGCTGAAGCCTGCCTCAGCCTCGGCGCCAACAACTGCCGCAGCACCGCGAAGGGAAAATCCCGTTCCAGCTCGCCCGCCCGGGCGGAGAGAACCTCGGCTCCGGCCGCGGAAGCGAGGCCGACTGCCTCCGACACCAGCCGCGTCTTCCCCAGCCCGGCCTCCCCCTCGATCGCCAATGCCCGCCCATCGCCGGCCACCGCCGCCCCGATCGATGCGCCGATCGTGGCCAACTCCGCCTCCCGCTCCAACAACGCGCGAACGTCCCCCAAGGCGTCTCCCCCTGCGTCTTCCCTCCGTGGTTCCCCGCGAACTCCGTAAGTTCCTAAAGAGTCCAGGGTGGATGTTAGGGGTGAACCCTGTGGTCGTCACGCGATCCGCCGAGGAGTATCGGTCGCATGAAGGCGTATCTGGTCAGCGGGAGGGAGCGACCCTTTCCGTCCCCGGGCTCGAATGCCCGGGAGCCCGGGAGCGTGAAGGTCGCGCTGACGATCGTCTTCGATCCCCAAGGCGGGAACGCGACGCGGGTCACCTCGCTCGAGGTGGCCCGCGTCGACCTCGACCATCCCGCGGGAGCAGACGGTGAGAGACCTTGAGGGCCGCGGCGGCGGGCGGCGCATTGACGTCCCCGGCGCCTTCAGGACAGGGCTCGTTCCCCGCCGTGGAGGACGCAGAGGTCGGCCCCGGCGTCGTCCCAAGCCCAGCGCGGGCAAGCCCGCCGGTGAACCTATGGGGGAGAGAGGATTCGAACCTCTGTAGGCAGAGCCAACTGGTTTACAGCCAGTCCCCTTTAACCACTCGGGCACTCCCCCGGATAACGGGATCGAGGATTCTAGACGGGCTGCGTCAGGCGGGCGGCGCGGCGCCCAGGCGGGCGACCATCTGCTCGTTGAAGGCCTGCACGGCTTTCTGCGGGCGGAGGAAGACGGTGAGGTCGGTGACCCGGCCCTCGGCGTCGAGGGTGAGGTAGTCGATGCCCTCGATCTCGAACTTGCCGTCGACCTTCGCGGTGAAGCGCAGGACCACGGTCCCGTCGCCATGCACCTCGTCGAGGTAGCGGAAGTCTTCGAAGACCTCGCTCACGTTGGTGAGCACGACCATCGCCATCTCGCGCCCCTCGAACCCCTTGAAGAGGATCGGGCTGTGGAGGACGACGTCCTCGGCCAGGGTCTCGCGCAGAAGATCGAGATCCTTGGTCTCGGCGGCGCGGCGGAACGGATGCGGGTCGGGCATTGCGGCCACCATACCCCGTCAGCGATACTCCGGCCGAGATGCCGAGCGATCGCTTCTACGCGAAGTTCTCGAACACGATCGGCGCCCGGGGGCTGCGCTGGATCGGCAAGCTGAACACGCCCGCCTACCGGCTGAGCGGCGGCCGGATCGGCGCCAAGGTCGGCGACGGCCCGGTGCTCCTGCTCACCACCACCGGCCGCAAGAGCGGCGAGCCGCGCACCGCGCCGATCCTCTACCTCGAGCGCGGCGAGGCGATGGTCGTGATCGACACCAACGCCGGCAACGAAAAGCTGCCCGCCTGGTCCCACAACCTGAAGGCGAAGCCGCAGGCGGAGGTCCAGATCGGCCGCCGCAAGCTCGCGGTCACCGCCCGGGCCGCGGCGGGCGCCGAGCGCGAGGAGCTGTGGCGCGCCTGCAACGACCAGTACAGCGGCTTCGACGAATACATCACCTGGATGAAGCGGACCCCGTCGGTCTGGGTGCTGGAGCCGGTCGGGGCGGCGGGGGCCGAGGCCGAAGAAGAGGGCGACATCGGCACCACCAGGGAATCGGCCGCGGCCCAGGGGGACGTCGGCCCCCTCGACATCATCTGAGCGAGGCCGCCGGGACCGGGTTCTCGCGACGGCGGTTGCTCGCCGGCGCCGCGGGGCTCGGGGCTCGGGGCTCGGGGCTCGGGGCGGCGACCAGTTCCGCAACGCCCCGCCGTCCCTACACGCCTACGAACTACCAGCCACTAACTCGCGTCCCTCAGCATCTGCGCCTCCGGCAGGCGCTTCAGCTTTTTCAACGTGTTGTTCTCGATCTGGCGGATGCGCTCGCGGGTCACCCCGAAGGTGCGGCCGACTTCCTCCAGCGTCAGCGGCTCGGCGCCACCGAGGCCGTAGCGGAGTTCGATCACCTGGCGCTCGCGCTCCGGCAGGGCGTCCAGCGCTCGCCGCACGCCCTCCTTCTGCAGGTGCTCGCTTGCTTCCTCGAACGGCTCGAGGACCGCATCGTCGGCGACGAAATCGCCGAGCTCCGATTCGTCCTCGTCGCCCACCGGTTTCTCCAGCGAGACCGGCAGCTGGGCGACCCGCAGGATGTCGCGCACGTCGGAGACCGGCCAGCGCAGCTCTTCGGCGATCTCCACCGCCTCCGGCTCGCGCCCCAGTCGCTGCACGAGCTGCCGTTCCACATGCGCCACCCGGTTCAGCTTCTCCACCATGTGGACGGGGATGCGGATCGTCCGCGCCTTGTCGGCGATCGCCCGCGTCACCGCCTGACGGATCCACCAGGTCGCGTAGGTCGAGAACTTGTAGCCGCGCCGGTAGTCGAACTTCTCCACCGCGCGGATCAGGCCGAGGCTGCCCTCCTGGATCAGGTCCAGGAACGAGAGCCCGCGCCCCAGATAGCCTTTCGCGATCGAGACGACGAGCCGCAGGTTGGCCTCCACCATCTGCCGCTTCGCCAGCATGTCGCCGCGCTCGATCCGTTTCGCCAGTTCGACCTCCTGCGCCGCGGTCAGCAGATCGACCCGCCCGATCGACCGCAGGTACAGCCGCAATGAATCGAGGCTCGGTTCGACCGTCAGGTCGAGTTCCTCTTTTTTCGGCGCGCCGCTCGCGTCGGCGCCGCCACCGCGCTGCTCCTTCCAGGCGCTGACGCCGTCCTCGCCGATCACGTCGACGCCGTGCTCGACCAGGTTGGCGTGGAGCTGGGACACCTGCTCCTTGGTGATCTCCACCTCCTCGAGCGTCTGCGAGATCTGCTCGTAGGTGAGGTATCCGCGCTCGCGCCCTAAAGCGATCAGCCCGGCGAGCTCCTCGATCTCGGGCGCGCTCGTCGCGGCCTCGCGGTCAACGACTTCCACCGTCTCCATCGGTTCGATGATCGGTGCCTCCTGAAACTAACTCTCCCCCGGGCTCCCCCCGGCAGCCGGCCCCGAAGCTCCGGCAGGGGTCGAATTATAGGCAGGGTCGTAGTGCATAGGTGACCGATGGACGGCGGTGTCTAGGCTTTGTCCATGGCGAACGAAACCAGCGGCACCCTGCGCACCGTCCCCGACGTCCAGTCCGGACTGCCGGCGACCCAGGTCAGCCTCTCCCGCGTCGGCGTGACCGGGGTCGAGAAGGTGATCCGCGTGCGCGATGCGGATCGCGAGAACCTCTTCTACGCGGAGATGGAGTGCTTCGTCGATCTCGAACCCAAACAGGCCGGGGTCCACATGTCGCGCTTCGAGGAGATCGTCGCCGAGGCGATCGACGAGGTCGTCCTCGGCGAGGCGTTCAAGGCCGAGGTGCTGGCCGCCCACGTGGCCGAGAAGGTGCGCGCGCGCCAGCACGGCCGGCGCGCCGAGGTCTCGCTGACGGCGCGCTACCCGGAGATCGTCGCCACCCCGGAGAGCGGGATCGACACGCAGGAGATCTACGTCTTGTTCGGCACCGCGGTCGCCGCCGAGGCGGGGACGCGGACGCTGACCGGCGTGCAGGCCCAGGGGATGACCGCCTGCCCGTGCGCGCAGGAGATGGTCACCGGGCTCTCGCGCGAGCGGCTCGCCGAGGAGGGCTTCGACGACGAGCAGATCGAGCGCATCGTCGCCACCGTGCCGATCGCCACCCACAACCAGCGCGGCATCGGCACCCTCCACATCGGCTGCCCGGAGGGCGGCCCGGCCTGGATCGACGCCCCCGACCTGCTGCGGATCGTCGAGAGCTCGATGAGCTCGGAGATCTACGAGCTGATGAAGCGCCCCGACGAGATGTCGGTCGTCGTCAAAGCCCACGAAACGCCGCGCTTCGTCGAGGACTGCGTGCGGGAGATGATCCGCCAGGTGGTCGAGGGCTACCCCGATCTACCCGACGGTGCCTTCGTGATGGCGCGCCAGGAGAATCTGGAGACGATCCACCGTCACAACGTGGTCGCCGAGCGCTACGGGACGTTGGGCGAGCTGCGCAAGGAGCTGGAGACCGGCGAGCACACCGCCCACCACCTCTCGATGCGCGAGTGGCTCGAGGCGCCGGCTAGCTAGTCGCGCGCCGCGACCCGGCGGCGGCGCGTTCGCGCTGCTGCTGCTCGATCCGGCGGCGGAGGCCGAAGAAGTAATCGGCGCCGCTGATCACCGTTGCCGCCAGCGCGACGTAGACGAGGACGTCGACCCAGAGCGGGGCCGGGTCGGCGGCGATCAGGGCGAAGACCGCCGCGGTCTGCAGGACCGTCTTCGCCTTGCCGAGCCAGGAGGCGGCGATCACCAGGCCGCGCTCGGCGGCGATCGTGCGGAGGATCGTCACCGCGACCTCGCGGGCGATGATCACCATCGCCACCCAGGCCGCCAGCCGGCCGAGCGAGACCAGGGAGACCAGGGCGCCGACGATCAGGAGCTTGTCGGCGAGCGGGTCCATCAGCTTGCCGAAGGTGGTGACCGAGTTGCGCGAGCGGGCGATGTAGCCGTCGAGGCCGTCGGTCAGCGAGGCGAGGGCGAAGACGATCGCCGCGATCACGTCCCCGTCCGGCGTCGCCCCCAGCAGCGCGACGACGACCACGGGCACCGCGAGGATGCGCAGCATCGTCAGCGCGTTGGGCAGGTTGAGCGGGAACACCGCCCTTCAGTCTGACGCAGCGGCGGGCGCCGCGGAGGCGCTGGCGGCCGCTGCGGCATCACGGGCCTTGAAGTACTCCTCGCCCTCGATGCTGATCTTGGGCAGGACCCGGTCGAGCCAGCTCGGCATCCACCAGGCCCACTTGCCCATCAGCTCCATCACCGCAGGAACCAGCAGGCAGCGGACGACCGTCGAGTCGATCGCGATCGCCACCGCCAGCCCGACCCCGAACTCCTTCACCACCGGGTCGCCACTGAGGATGAAGCTGGCGAAGACACAGACCATGATCCCGGCCGCCGAGGTGATCACGCGGCCGGTGTTGGCGAGCCCTTCGACCACCGCCCGGCGCTCGTCGCCGTACTCGACGTAGTGCTCTTTCATCTGCGTCATCAGGAAGACCTCGTAGTCCATCGAGAGGCCGAAGAGGATCGCGAACATCAAGAGCGGCACGAAGCTGACGATCGGGATCGAGTGATCGAGCCCGATCAGCGACGACCCCCAGCCGAGCTGGAAGACCGCGGTGACGACGCCGTAGGAGGCGGCGACCGAGATCAGGTTCATCGCCGCCGCCTTGATCGGCACCAGGATCGAGCGGAACGCCATCAACAGGACGAGGAAGCTGAGCCCGACGACCACCGCGATCATCAACGGCAGCTTTTCGGCGATCTTGTCCGCCAGGTCGATGTAGCCGGCCGTCTGGCCGCCCACATAGGAGTTGGCCTTGGTTCCCGCGAGCGCGGCGGGGATCACTTCGTCGCGCAGGTCTTCGACCAAGGTGACGGTCTCGTCAGCCCACGGCTCCGATTTCGAGATCACCGTGAAGACGGCGACCTTTTTGTCTTCCGAGAGGGTCGGTTCGGTGACCGCGGCGACGTCGGCGGCGCCGCCGATCCCTTTCTGCAGGCCGGGCAGCACTTTCTGCGCTTCTTCGGGCGTGGTGAACTCGGAGGCGATCAGGAGCGGCCCGTTGACGCCGGGGCCGAAGCCCGCGTTCAATCCGTCGTAGGCCTGGCGCGAGGTCGTTTCCTTCGGCAGCGCGCTGATGTCGTTCTGGCCCAGTTGCAGCTTGAAGATCGGCAGCGCCAGGACGACGAGGATGAACAGGGCGACCAGCGCCGAGCGCCACGGCATCTTCACGATCCGTTCGGCCCAGCTGCGCCAGCCGTGTGGCTCCTTGTCGTCGGGATGGGTCTTGCCGATGTGAAAGCGAAGGCTGTTGATGTGGGGACCGAGGGCGCCCAGCATCGCGGGCAGCAGCGTCGCCGCGGCGGCGACCGCGACCACCACCGCGACCGCCGCGGTGTACCCGAGGGTCGAGACCAACGGGATGCCGGCCACGGCGAGCGAGCAGAGCGCGATCACCACGGTGAAGCCGGCGAAGACGACGGCGCCGCCCGCCGTCGCGGTAGCCCGCGCGATCGACTCGCGCAGGTCCATCCCTTCCTTCAGCTGCAATTTGTGCCGGGTGACGATGAAGAGCGCGTAGTCGATGCCGACGCCGAGGCCGATCATCGTCGCCAGCGTCGCCGCCACGCCGGGCACCTCCAGCACGTGCTCGAGCAGGCGGATGATCGAGAGCGCGCAGGCCAGCCCGATCATCGCCGAGACGATCGGCAGCATCATCGCCGTCGCCGTGCCGAAGGCGAACAGGAGGATGATCACCGCCGCGACCAGGCCGACCACCTCGGATTTCTCGGTCGACGGTTTGGAGAGCTGATTGCCGACGTAGCCGCCGATCGAGGCGTTGCCGCCGACCGCCTCGAAGGGCTCGGCGGCGTCGAGGATCCTCTGCGACTGGTCTTCGGCGATTTCGCCGGGGCCGATCCCGAGGACGACCGGGATGTAGCCGATGTTCGGGGCTTTCTGGCTCAGCGTCTGCGAACCGGGAGCGAGCGGGCTCATCGCCGAGTTGACGTCCGGCAGCGTTTCCAGCTGCTTCGAGGTTTCTTCGACCGCCTTGGCGTACTTCGGTTCGGAGAGCTTCGTGCCCGCGGGCCCTTCCAGCACCAGGGGGTTGGAGCCATAGGCCTGCTCGGGCAGGTTTTCTTCCAGTAGTTCGGTGGCGAGGGTGGAGCCGGTGCCGGGAAGCGTCAGGTTTTCGCTCGTCTTCGAGCCGGAGGCCTGGCCGATCGCCACCAGGGCGATCGCGAGAACGACCCAGGCGCCGATCACGGGCCAGTGGTGACGGGAGCAGAAGCCGCCGATCCGGTAGAGGGGCCCGGTCACGCCGAGCAGTATTTCCTATCCAACCGGCGGAGAAAAGGTCCCGTTCTCAAACGGGACCGGAACCGAGGCCAGCGGCCCCGCGCCGAGCGCCTGGCGCAAGAGGGTCAGATGCTGGGCCTGGTTGGCCACGGTCGAGGAGAGCAACGAGCGCGGCCAGCTCGCTTCCAGGTCGGAGATCGCGCTCAGCTCCTCGTCGATCGTCGCGCTTTCGACTTCATAGAGGAATTCGAGTCGTTCGCGGTCGCTGTCCATCGCCGCCACCGCGATCTCTTCTTCGCCCGGTTCGGCGGCGATCCCCAGCCCGCGCATCGCCTTCACCACCCCATCGACGTGTTCTTGTTCCTGGGCCCGGAAGTAGGCCGCCATATGGGCGAGGCGCGGAGAAAGCTTCGGGATCACCTGGCCAGAGGCGACGATCGCCGCTTTCTGCCGGCCGAGCACGTGGTTCAGGAGCTCCGCGTCCGCGGCTTCCTCCGGCGTGGCCGTCGATGCCGAGACCTCGGCCGAGGCGCCGCCCGCGGCAGGGGTGGTCGCCGCGCTCGAGCCGCCGCCGCCTCCCCCACCGCAACCGGCGAGCAGGCTGATGAGGAGGGCGGCAAGCACCCCGCCGCCGCACGTGATTCGGTTCGATGCCATGGATCGGTGGTCAACCTTATGAACTCGGGCCGCGCCGAGGAGCTCGCGGCGCTCGCCGCCGAGGTCCACGACTGCCGGCGCTGCCCGCGGCTGGTCGCCTGGCGCGAGGCGGAGGCGGCCGATCCGCCACGGCGATACCGCGGCGAGGAGTACTGGGCCCGCCCGGTCAGCGGCTTCGGCGACCCGGCGGCGCGGATCCTCCTCGTCGGCCTCGCCCCCGCCGCCCACGGCGCCAACCGCACCGGCCGGATGTTCACCGGTGACCGCTCCGGCGACTGGCTCTACGCGGCGCTCCACCGGGCCGGGCTCGCCAACCAGCCGACCTCGGTGCGACGCGGCGACGGCCTGCGGCTGATCGACACCTACATCACCGCCACGGTGCGCTGCGCGCCCCCGGCCAACAAGCCGACGCCGGCGGAGCGCGACAACTGCCTCCCTTACCTGGAGCGGGAGCTCGACCTGCTGGGTCACGCCCGCGTCGTGGTCGCCCTCGGCTCGTTCGGTTGGGACGGCTTCCTGCGGGCGGCGCGGGCGATCGGCGTCCCCACCCCGCGTCCCAAGCCGCGCTTCGGCCACGGCGCCGAGGCCGACCTGGGCCGCTGGACCCTGCTCGGCAGCTTCCACCCGAGCCAGCAGAACACCTTCACCGGCAAGCTCACCGAGCCGATGACCGACGCCGTCCTGGCTCGCGCGAAGGAGCTGGCCGCCACCGTCTGACCGCGCGTTTCTCCCCAATATTCGAAGAATCCGCCTAATTGGGGGAACGGTTTCCACCTATATGGGAGTCTCACCCAATGCCTCGCCGGTGGGCGGCGAAGCAACGAACCGGAGGTGGAGAGGATGGCGATGCGGCGACCGCGGATCAAGCGGACTACGGAGTCGTTCACCTCTCCCGAAGGCGACATCTACCTGCGTCGGCCGAGCGCCAACCGCGACGTGCGGATCGAGCGGCCCGACGAGAAAGATCAACGCCTGCTCGAGGCGCTGGACGGCGAACACACCCTGGAGCAGCTGTATGCCGAGTTCGGTCCGGAGGCGGTCGACGACGCGATCTCCCAGATGCAGGAGCTCGACGTGGTCGAGGACGCGGCCGACGACGACCTCATCGAGCCGGCCGAGCTCGCACGCTTCGATCGCCAGTTGCGCTACTTCTCCGATATCGGCGGCGGCGAGTTGCTCCCGTCGGAGTGCCAGCGGCGGCTGCGCGAGGCAAAGGTTGCCGTGCTCGGCGTCGGCGGGCTGGGTGGCTGGTCCGCCTGGGCGCTCGCCACCTGCGGGGTCGGCGAGATGTGGCTGGTCGACGGCGACCGGGTCGAGATCTCCAACCTCAACCGGCAGATCCTCTACACGCCGGCCGACCTGGGGCTGCTGAAGGTGGAGGTGGCGGCGGCGCGGCTGCGCGCCTTCAACCCCGAGGCGCGGATCACCGCGACCTCGCGCCGGCTCGGCAGCGTCGCCGAGATCGCCGACTTCATCGACGGCGCCGACATCGTCATCGACGCGATCGACTGGCCCGCCTTCGACGTCGAGCTCTGGTGCAATCAGGCCTGCTTCGAGACCGGCATCCCGTACATCACGATGAGCCACTTCCCGCCGATCGCCCGGGTCGGGCCGCTCTACGTCCCCGGGGTCACCGGCTGCTACGTCTGCCAGGGGATCGCCTGGCGGCGCGACTACCCGCTGATGGACGCGGCGATCGACGCGCAGCGGGCCAAACCGAGCCCCTCGGCGAACATCGGGCCGGCCTGCGGGCTGATCGGCGGCCAGATCGGGATGGAGGTCCTCCACCTGCTGACCGGGCTGGCGACGCCGTCGACGCAAGGGGTCGAACACATCTACGACCTGCGGACGATGGAGGTCGACCGCAAACCGGTGGTGCCGGAGCCCGACTGCCCGATCTGCGGGCAGCTGCCCCACGCGGGCCTGCCGACGGTGAAGGAGACAGCGGACGGGTAGCTTCGGCGGAGAGATGAAGCGCTCCGCCCTGGCAGCCCTCGCCGTATCCGTCGCCGCCCTGCTCGTCGGCGGATGCGGCGGCGGGTCGAACGGCGGCTCGAATTCGACCGCGCCGAAGAAGGCGACCGCCCCCAATGTCCCGGCGGGGTCGAAGGTGGCCTCGTGCGGCGGGGCCTCCCGACTCCGCGCCACCGCGGTCGACTGCGACACGGCCCGCAGGACGATGGAACGGTGGGAGCGGAGCCAGGCGTGCACGCCCGCAGAGGGCGTTTCGCGCAGCTCCTGCTCGCTCGGCTCCTTCCGCTGTCAGGCGGTGAAGGTGGACGAGGGCACCTCGGTCAGCTGTGTCGGCCCGGAAGGCGACGTCGCCTTCATCGTCAGGCCCTCTGGCTGAGCCGTTCGATCACGTGGCCGCGCCCCTCGAAGAAGAGGGCCAGCCAGATGTAGGGGGCGATGCTCGCGTCGAAGAGGGCGACGACGATCGAGAGCAGGAAGACGCCGGCGATGAACATCGACCGGATCACGCTTTCTCGCTCGGTCTGCGCGTCCGCTTTCGCCATTTCGCTCCGGCGTGCGTCCCAGGCCATCCACTGCCCGACCAGGACCACCGCGGTGAGGTTGGCCGAGTAGACGACCACGGCCGGCAGCGTCCCGCCGTACTCGCCCAATACCTGACTGGAGAAGGGGATCAGGACGACGAAGGCGAGGTAGAGCATGTTCAGACCGATCAGCCGGCTGTCGAACGCCTTCACTTCGCTGAAGAAAGAGTGATGGACGAGCCAGAAGCGGGCGATGACGGCAAAGCTGATCGCGTAGGCGAGGAATTGTTCCCGTTGGTCCCCGAGCGCGTTCCAGATCTCGCCGTCTGCCAGACCGCCCGGCAACTTCAGCTCCAGCACCAGCAGCGTGATCGCGATCGAGAACACCCCGTCGCTGAAGGCGACGATGCGCGAGAACTCGACCTCGTGCTCCTCGCGTTTCTTCGCATTCCTCTCGCGTGCCACCGGGCGATCATTCAGATCGCCCTCGACGGAATTCCGCACCGGGCATGATCGACGCCGTTAGTCTCGGGAGGTGGCGGAGACGTTCTACGAGACGCTGGCCCTCGCGGCCTTCGCGCTCCTCGGCCTGTGGTGGGTGGTCGTCGCCGAGCGCCGACTCGAATGGTCGGTCCTCCCCTATCGCCGACGGCAGGCGTATTCGGTCTCCCTCTACTTCACGATGACCGGGGTGATGAGCCTCGTCTCGCTGATCTCGGCCGATCATCCGGCGCTCTGGCGGCTGGCCTTCGGGATCGCCGGCGGCATCGGCGCCGTCGAGGTGGTGCTCTCGCTGCTGCGCGCGAGCAGCGAGCCGGCGCGCGAGCGGCGTGGCCAGCAGCTTCTGGCGCTGACCCTGCCCTTCTATCTCCTGATCGTCGCGATCGCCATCCGCCCCACCCTCGGGGCGGACGTGGGCATCGACCTGAAACCGCTGGAGACCGAGGCGGTGGTCGTCTCGGTCCTCTTCGTCCTCGGGATCAACTACGGCTGGCTTCTGTTCATGGAGCCGCCACACTCCGCGGACGAGTCCTAGCCGCTCGCCTCGCCGGCTACGGGTTGAGCTTCGACCGCCAGTCCGGCGGCACCGCGCCGCGCGGGCCCGGCACACCCTGATCGAGCGGGTGGCTGTCGGGCGCCGCCAGCTCCGGCCCTTCGAAGAACTCTTCCGAGCGGTAGTCGTAGAACCAGGCCTCACCCGGCTCGAAGCTCTGGATCACGTGGTGGCCGGTCGCCTCCTGGTGGCGGGTGGCATGCTGGGAGGGCGAGTTGTCGCAGCAGCCGATGTGCCCGCAGCCGGCGCAGCGCCGCAGGTGCAGCCACCAGCCGTCGGTGGCCATGCACTCCTCGCAGCCCTCGCCGCTCGGCAGAACCTTCTCGTCGATGTCGCCCGGCTCGATCGTCGCCATCTCGTCTCCTTAGTTCGGGGCCCGAGCCGAGCGTAGCGCCGCCGCGAAGCGACTAGGATCGGTCGGTGGCCATAGGGGACCGGAGTTTCAGACGCATCTTCTCCGTAGTCCTGATCACCGCGCTGATCTTCGGTCTCTGGCTGGCGATCACCAACTCCGCCCACGGAGGGATCGCCTTCTTCTACGCGGTCCCGGTCGGGTTGGCGACCTGGTGGTTCGGCTGGAAGGCCGGCGTCCTCACCTCGATCCTCACGCTCGGCCTCTACTCCATCGGGATCACGTTCCAGCCGGTCGATGAATTCTGGTTCACCCTGCTCACCCGCGCCGTGGCCTTCGGCCTCGTCGTCGTGCTGATCGCCTCGGTGCGCGAACGCCAGGTCCAGCTGGAGCAGTCGGCGGAGGAGCTGGAGGTGATCACCGCGGCGCTGACGCCGGATGCCCTCCCACACACCGCGGGACTCGACGTGGCGACCGCCTTCGTGCCCTCCCATCATGGAGTGTCGGGCGACTTCTACCTGGTCGCCAGCTCGCCCGGGGGTGGCGCCGTGGTCGTCCTCGGTGACGTGGTCGGACACGGGCCGGTGGCGGCGCGCCTGGCGACCTTCATCCGCGCCCGCCTCGCCACCTTCGCGGCGAACATCAGCGATCCGGTGGCGATCCTCCAGCTCGCCAACGACGCGCTGATCGAGCGCTCCGGGATGAGTCAGGAACTGGTCAGTGCCGTCTGCATGGAGTTCGACCAGCGAGGCGGTGAACTGCGCTGCGCGGTCGCCGGCCATCCGCCGCCCCTGCGCCTCCCCGACCTGGTACCCATGGAGCCCGTCGGCCCGACCTCGCTGCTCGGCATCCGGCGGCCCTTGGCGGTCTCCACCGTGACCGTGGGCCTGACCGAGCCGGGCGGGGTCCTCGCCTTCACCGACGGAGCGACGGACCTGCGGCGCGACGGTGCCCTGCTCGGCCTCGACGGGCTGACGGCGGCCCTCGCCCCCCACTCCGACCTGTCCGCGAAGGCGCTGGCGACCGAGGCGAAGGCCTCGCTGCTGGAGATCGGCGACGACCCGATCCCAGACGACCTCTGCCTCGTGGTGATGCGCCCGACGAGCGGCGAACTCGGGGTCAGGACCGACATCCCGGCGCGGACCACGACCCTGCGCCGCTCGGCCAGACCCGACGCGGTCACCGAGCTCCGCTGGGCGGCGCACGACTTCGCGCTCGAGAACGGCGCCGACGAAGGCCTCGCCGGCGACATCATGCTCGCCGTCTCCGAGGCGGTCACCAACGCGGTCAAACACGCCTACCCCCGGGGGGAGGGAGAGGTCGAACTGGTGGCCTCCCTCGCCGAAGGCGGGAGGCTGGTGGTTCTCGTCCGCGACAGCGGCGGCGGCTTCGGTCCCACCTCCTCCGAGGGCCTCGGCGCCGGCCTCATGCTGATGCGCGAGTGCGCCGACGAGCTCGACGTCGATCAGCGGCCCACCGGGGTGACCGTGCGGATGGTGTTCGAGCTCCGCCGTCCCCAGCCGTAGTCCCGACGAAGCCGGGGCGCCGACTTCGCGCCGGTCGCTCCGGCTCTACAATCCCTCGCTGCGCGCCGGCGTAGCTCAGTTGGTAGAGCACTTCATTCGTAATGAAGGGGTCATCGGTTCAAGTCCGATCGTCGGCTCTTGAGAGCCAGCCAACGGCTGGCTCACTTCCCGCGCGCCGGCGTGCCGCCGCTTGGCCCGCGGCGGCAGCTTCCTACTTGGGCGGCCTTTCCGCCACAGCCACCAGGCCAACGTCTCCAGAGTGCTTGATCGGCTGGCTTAGCTGCAGTCCGTGATCTTCGATCAACGCACGGAGGCCCGTTGACGAAAATGCTTCCGATTCGAGGCCCTCGGCGGCGACTATCCGGTCTCCTTGGACTTCGATGTCGAGATTTACACCCTCGTAGCTAGCGATACGGGCCCGATTTGCCCTGTCCTCGTAGGTCGATACGAACAGGCGCCCCCCGGGCCGGAGCACTTTGCATAGCTGTCGTATCAGCTGGCTCTGCTTGCGCTTCGGCAGATTGCCCAACGTATTCGTCATGCAAATCGCAAAGTCAACTTCGCTGCCTTCAAACGCTTCGAGGGTGGCAGCATCGCCGAACATGAAATGGCATTGAAACTGCACACCTTTCGTCATAGCCAAACTCGCCGCCTCGCTGATCATCGTCATGTTGATGTCTACGCCTAGGCCGCGCCAGTCCGGGTGTTCCTCCAGCAGCGTCACCAAATGCCGGCCGAAGCCGCAGCCAACATCAAGGATCCGTAGAGCGTTCCCCCGATCCGGGAAGTCGGCCGCATATATTTCCAATGCTTCGTCTAACGCACTCTTCTCGCTTTTGAGCCATCGATCAAGTTCCCCGGCCGCAGTATTCGTTTCCGAGTTCTCCGCGATCCAGTGGAGCCATTCGTTGTAGTGAGTCCTGGCGAAAAAGGCCTCGGACTCTAGGCGGCCCGACCGCGGCGTAACCACAACATCTCCCACGGTGTGGTCCGCGTAACCAACCCACATGGCTGATTGGGCATGCTTACAAAGAGTCTCGAAGATTGCTAGGGCACGGTCACGATTTGCCTGCTGCTCATCGTCCCAGTTTTTTACGTGGCCGTCCTCGGAGTACCACCAGACCCCGCCAGCCTTCAGCGGTGCATCGATCAGGAGCATGTCCGGGAAGCTGACTCGCTCCTGTTTCCCGGACTTGACCGCCCTTCGCAGTCGATATCTGTCCAGTCGTGACAGCGGGGGTGACTTATCGATGAGAGTCTGCTCAAGCGCCCCGACGAGCCGCCCCATCTCCTCGCGCTCGGCTGCGTCTAATTTCTTATAGAGCTGCTCCTCAACCAAAGGGATACAGGGAATACGTGCAGCTGAATGGGAGCGGATGAGGTGCGTGATCTCGTTTGCGAAGTTGTCGTATACAACCTGCGGATAGATAAGCAGTCGAATGCGATGGCGTCGCAGGGGAATCTTTCCTTCGCCGATCGACCGGAGCAACGCTTTTCCGTATTCGAAGAACTCTTTCTGGTCTGAATGGGCGCGAGAAAGGCGATCGAGCGGAGATACAAGTCCCGAGGAATATGCCGCCAAGGACATGGCGGCATCGAGGTGCAAGTAATAGCGAAAGGTTGACGTACGCCATAGGGCTAGCCAGTTGGAGCTGATCGCATAAGCGGAACGCCGTGAGGAAGTGATGGAGCTCGTGAGAAGGGCTTGGTCATCAACGATGACTTCCGGCAGCGCAATGGGGGTCAGCCAATATTGACGGGCCCAGAACTCGAGCAGAAACGCGCCAACCGCGGCCGCCAACAGAGTCGCCGCGAAGCCAAAGGTCTTCCAAGGCTGTCCGGTGCCCAGGGCGACGAGCAGTCCGATGACAAGAGCCGCCAGTAGTTCAAGTCCGGGATTACCGTCTCGGGGACTGTGCGGCGGTGCCCCAAGTGACTGATCAGCCATGATGAGTACTTAGGTGAAATTGCGCAAACACGGGGAGCGTTGTATCAGATTTCCAGACACCCCACTCCGCCACATCAGTCGGGTGCGTTACGTCAACGGTCGCTGAGTCCCGCCTTTCCGGATCGAGGCTCCAAAGTTATTCCACTCGCATCGTCTTCAATCGCAAGGCATTGAGCGTTCAATTTCAGTGAAAAGCGGTTTTCACGCCGCGCCAGCCTCTTGAGGATTTCCGGCTACCAACACAGGTCGGTCAACGAGGAACGCACCCGAACATATCTCGAAAGGTGTCCCCTACTCCGCAGTTCTTCAATGAAGGGGGCATCCGTTCAAGTCCGATCGTCGGCTCTCGGAGGCATCACGAGCTGCTCCTCCGCCCAGGCCGTGAAGCGGCCCAGGCCCGCGGGCCAGCCACCGGGTGAGCTGATCGCTTCGCGCATCTGCTCCCAGCCATCGCCGTGACGGTCGAGGTGGCGATGGGTGAGCTCGACCCTGGTCAGGTCCGAACCGGCCTCACTGAAGAGGACCTCGACCTCGCTGGCCCTCGCCGGATCCGGCTCGACTTTCCAGTCGAGGCCGATGTCCCAGCTGAAGGTGAACCGGTGGGGCGGGTCGTAGGCGAGGACCCGCGCCCAGCGGCACTCGCTCCCATCGGTACCGACGTCGTAGATCGCGCCGCCGACGCGCGGCTCGAGGACCATGCGCGCGATCGGTGCCTCGAGGATGTGGTGATCGGGGTTCCACCAGCGTTCCATCTCCTCGGTGAAGAACCGGAAGGTCCGCTCGATCGGCGCCTTCACGGTCGTCTCCTGGGTGACGCTCCTCGTCCTCGTGTCCGTATTCATCTTCCAGCCTCCTCGTCCTCGACCGCCCGCTTGAAGGTGGCCAGGGAGCTTTGCCAGAACCGGTCCAGGTAGTCGCGCAGCTCGGCGAGCCCGTCCGGTTCGATCTTGTAGATGTTGCGCGTTCCGACTTTGTCGACGCCGATCAGGCCCGCTTCCTTGAGCGTCCTCAGATGCTGGGAGACCGCGGGCCTGGTGACCGGGAGTCGCGCGGCGATTTCCCCGACCGAAGCCGGGCCCTCGGCGAGCCGTTCGAAGACACGGCGGCGGGTCGGGTCGGCGAGCGCCTCGATGGTCCGGTCTACTCGGTTAGTAGTCACTAACGGTTAGTTTACACTAACGGAGCGACAGCAACTCGTCCTTCCGCCGCCTGAGCCCCCGACTCTGCGATTCTGCCCCGAATCGAGTCGAACTCCCTGGACACCATCCTGCGTGCGGGCACCGCCGCCGACGTCGGGGCGGCGCTGGCGCTGTGGCGCCGGGCCGAAACGGGTCCCACGACCACCGGATCGGTGGACGACCTGCTTTGGCTCTTGGAGCGCGATCCCGACGCGCTGCTGCTCGCCGACGCCGCAGGCGAGGTCGTCGGCTCGCTGATCATCGGCTGGGACGGCTGGCGGGGGACCTTCTACCGGCTCGCCGTAGATCCGGCACACCGACGGCGAGGGCTCGCGACGAGGATGGTCTGGGCGGGCGAGGAGCGTCTCCGCGCCCTCGGTGCCCAGCGCCTGAACGCGATCGTCGAATCCGAGGAGGCCGATGCGATGGCCTTCTGGGCCTCGGCCGGCTACGAGCTGCAGACGGCGCGCAGCCGCTTCGTCAAGAACCTCCCCTAGCGGCCGGGCGGCGCTCAGACCTGGCAGCGCTCGCACCACCAGGTGGTGCGGTTGGCGTCGCCCTGGCCACGGTGGTGCACGGTCCCGCGGCAACGTCGGCAGGGACCGCGGTGTTTGTAGACGGCGAAGCGGTGGCGGCCGCCGGTCCTCACCGCGTTCAGCATCTGGGCGCGAGCGTGCTCGAGCACGGCGCGGAGCTCCTCGTCGGAGACCCGGGCCAGCGGACGCCAGGGATCGACCTTGGCGGCGAAGCAAGCCTCGCTCTTGAAGATGTTGCCGATCCCCGCGGTGAGGCGCTGGTCGAGCAGGGCGTCGCCGAGGGTGCGCGATTGGTCGGTCGCGCGGAACTTCGCCATCACGTCGTCGAGGTCGAGGTCCGGGGCGAGGATGTCGGGGCCGAGGCGGGCCAACTGTGGGTCGATCGCCACCCGGTTCGCGGGCAGGACACGCAGGGTCGGGCCACCGAACTGGACCGCGTCGGCGCGCTCCCCACCGAACACCACCCAGGCCGAGGAGCGGGGCCGGCGCCAGCGCGCCCCGTGCGCGTAGACATGCCAGCCACCGCTCATTCCCAGGTGGCTGTGAAGGACGAGGTCGCCGAAGTCGAGGAGCAGGTGCTTGCCGTGGGCGTCGACGCCCTCCAGGATGCGGCCGTCGAGCCGCTCGACCCCGGCGGCGCGGCCGCGCGGGTTGGGCGTCTCCACCGCGATCGGCTCGCCGACCAGGGCGTCGGCGAGCCGGTTCTTCGCCCGCAGGATCGTGTCGCCCTCAGCCATCTCCTCATCATTACCCGGCACGAGCGGCGACTTGCGCTTAGGCTCGTGTGGTGATCGCCCGCCGTCGCAAGCCCGACCCGCTCGCCCGCACCGCCGTGCTCGGCATCGCCGCCGGCCGGATCGGGATCGGGGTCGGCGCGGTGCTGGCCACCCGCCCGGCGCTGAAGGTCCTCGGCTTCGATGCCTCCGACACCTCGGCGCGAGCCCTCGCCCGGATCGCCGGTGGCCGCGACATCGCCCTCGCCCTTCTCACCTTCGTCGCCCGCGACGACCGCGTCGCCCTGCGCGAAGTTGCCGCCGTCGCCGCCGCGATCGACCTCGGCGACGCGATCGCCTTCGGCATCGCCGGCCGTGATCCGGCCGCCGGCCGTGCCGCCGTCCAGGGCATCCTCACCGGCGGCGCAGCCGCGATCGTCGGCTCCTGGGCTCTCCGCCGCCTCTCCTAGGCCCGGCTGACACAAAGCCGTAACTGGGTCCCTGTCCTTGGTCGCCCTGTGGGCGACCAAGGACAGGAGCACTCCGGCGCTCAGGCCAGGTCGAGCTCCAGCTGCGGGCGCGACCGGAGGCGCTCGATCGCCTCGGCGTAGGTGCCGTGCAGGGTGCTCCGGGTGGGGACGCCACGGACGCCGTAGGCCTCCTCCATCGCCCGCGCCAGAGTCGCCTTGAAAGTCTGCCCGTGCCAGGCGTGGGCCTCGCGGGCCCGCCCCACGTGCAGGTGGACGAGCTCGTGGAGAAGCGTCTCCAACACGTCGCCGGGGCGGATCCCGGGATACGCCGTGACCTGCAACCGGTGTTCGGTGGGGACCGCGAAGCCGACCCGATTGGGCCGCGTGCTCGCCCGCCGCACCTTCAGCTCCGGCCGGCGCTCCAAGGGCCCGGCGGCGAACACCGGCAGTCCACGCAGGCGGTCCATCTCCTGGTCGAGGCGGATCCCGGCGACCGCGTAGTACGCCGGGGGACGCCGCGGCGCCCCCTTGGGTGCCGCGGCGGCCGTGGGCTTCGGCGCCCCGCGCCGCCGCGACCGGAACCGCACCTCAGGCGCTGGCGGCCTCGCCGCCCCCGTCGCTGCTGCCGTTGCCGTTGCCGTCTCCGGGCCGGAAGCCGGTCGGGTTGGGTTTGAAGTCGTGCGACTCGATCACCCGGTCGATCAGCCCGTACTCACGCGCCTCTTCGGGCTTGAAGAATTTGTCGCGTTCCATGTCGAGGTTGATTTTCTCGATCGGCTGGCCGGTGTGATGGACGTAGATCTGGTTCAGCCGGTCGCGCAGCTCGAGCACCTCTTTGGCGTGGATCTCGATGTCGGAGGCCTGGCCTTCGAAACCGCTCGACGGCTGGTGGATGAGGATGCGGCTGTTCGGCAGCGCCATCCGTTTCCCTTTCGCCCCACCGGTGAGGATCAGCGACCCGGCCGACATCGCGATCCCGTAACAGATGGTCTGCACGTCGGGCTTGATGAACTGCATCGTGTCGTAGATCGCCAGGCCCGCGTAGGCGGAGCCGCCGGGCGAGTTGATGTAGAGGCTGACGTCCTTGTCGGGATCGTCGGCCTCGAGGTGCAGCAACTGGGCGATGATCAGATTGGCGAGTTCCTCGCTGACCGGCTCGCCGAGGAAGACGATGCGCTGCGAGAGCAGGCGGCTGTAGATGTCGAAGGAGCGCTCGCCGCGAGCGGTCTGCTCGACGACCATCGGGACCAGTGGCATTTTCAGTCTCTCTTTCTCTCGTTCCGCAAAAGCTTGTGTGCTCGCGCAACCATTGAGTTGCGCTTTTCCTCAGCCTAGCAGGTATGCAACCATTGAGTTGCGCATCCGTACTGAGGACGAGAGGAGCAGTCCCATGACACTAGCTTGGAGCGATGGTGGACCGACGAACGCCGAGCGGGTGACCCGCAGCGTCGACCTCGACGCGGCGCCGGCCGAGGTCTGGGACGCGCTCGTCGAGGAGGCCCTGCTGGGCGAGTGGCTCGCCGACGAGGTCGAGCTGGAGGCGGAGCCCGGCGGCGAGATCGTCTGCCGCTACGCCGACGGCGAGGAGCGCCGCGGCGAGGTCGAGCTGGTCGAGGAGGCCGAACGCCTGGCCTGGAGCTGGTGGCGCGAGGACGGCGAGGGCCCTAGCCGGGTCGAACTGGTACTCGACGCGGTCGCCGACTCCCGCACCCGCCTGACGGTGATCGAGACGCCAACGGTTTTCGAGACTGCCCCGATCGGTGCCCCCGGCCCGCTGCTCGCCGCCGGAGCCTGGGGACCGCCCCTGGCGCGCCTGCGAGCCGCCGTCCGCCTGGTCCTCGCCTAGGGACGGACGATGCCGGAGTCCCGCCCCCAGCCGCCCGGCGACGCCGAGGCCGGCGCGGTCTTCGCCGCCCTCGCCGACCCGACCCGCCGGCACCTGGTCGCCGCGCTCGCCGAGCGCGGCGGGGCGACCGCGACCGGCCTCGCCGCGGAGCTGCCGATCAGCCGTCAGGCGGTCGCCAAGCACCTGGCGACTCTGGGGCGCGCCGGGCTCGTCTCCGAGAGTCGCCGCGGCCGCGAGCACCGCTTCGAGCTCGACCCGCGCCCGCTCGCCGACGCCGCCGCCTGGCTGACCACCGTCGGCGCCGAGTGGGACACCCGCCTGGCCGACCTCCAGCGCCTCCTCAAAGGTTGATGGGCCGAAAACTTGCCATATAGGCAAGTTTTCGGCCCATCAACACCGTCTCAGTCTTCGTCGCCGCTGAATTTGTAGCCGACGCCGCGTACGGTCACGACCAGCTCGGGCTTCTGCGGGTCGCGCTCGACCTTCTGGCGCAGATTCGAGATGTGGACGTCGCAGGCGCGCTCGTCGCCGTCGAACTCCGTCTGCCACAGCTCCTCCATGATCTGGGAGCGGGCGAAGACCTCCCCCGGGCGGCCGACCAGCAGCCGCAGCAGCTGGAACTCCGAGCGGGTCAGGTTGACCGGGACGCCGCGCACCGTGGCCACGTGCCGGACCAGATCGATCGACACCGGCCCCGACTCGATCTTCACCTGCTGGGCCATCGGCGAGCGATCGAGCTCGCGCCGGCGCAGCTGCGCCCGCACCCGCCCGAGCAGCTCGCGCACCGAGAAGGGCTTGGTCACGTAGTCGTCGGCCCCGACCTCGAGCCCGACCACCTTGTCGACCTCGGCGTCCTTCGCGGTCAGGACGATGATCGGCACGGCGCTCCGCGCCCGCACGTCGCGGCAGATGTCGAGGCCGCTCGGGCCCGGCATCATGATGTCGAGGATCAGCAGGTCGAACGGGATGCCGTCGCCGAGCAGGTCGCTGGCCTCGTCGCCGTCGGCCGCCGGGGTCACTTCGAATCCCTCCTGCGCGAGGGCATAGCCGACCGAGTCGCGAACCGAAGGCTCGTCGTCGGCGATCAGGATGCGGCCGCTGCTCAACGCGCCGTCCTCTTCAAAGTCTTGCTCATGCTCATACGTTGCTTAATCTTTCCAAACATCTAAGTTTCGTTTATACGCCTATTCGTCCGTCGGTCCTCTAGGCGACCGGCGTCGGGCTCGGCTGTGCAAGGGGGAGCCGCACCCAGAAGGTGCTCCCCTCACCCAACACGCTTTCGGCCCCGATCGTCCCGCCCATCACGTCGACCATCCTCCGGGCGATCGCCAACCCCAGCCCGAATCCCTCCTGCTTGCGCGACTCGCTGCGCCGGTAGAAGCGCTCGAAGACCCGCTCGATCTCCGGCCCCGGGATACCGGTGCCGGTGTCGATCACCTCCAGCACCACCTCCCCCACCCCTTCGTGGCGGCCCCGCAGGGTCACCGTCCCCGGTGGCGGCGTGTTCTTGAAGGCATTGGTGAGCAGGCCGATCATCACCTGCCGCAGCAGGGTCGGATCGCCGGTCGCGGCGAGGTCCTGCTCGACGTCGACGACCAGGTCGATGCGCCGCGGTGGATCCACCGCGGCGACCACGTCACGAACCGCGATCGCCACGTCGACGACCTCGTTCTCAGGCGCGCCGCGACTCTCCACCCGGGCAAGCGTGAGCAGCGACTGGGTCAGCGCTTTCATCCGCTCGGCGTCCTCGGCCAGCCGGTTGAGGAAGTGGTCACGGTCGAGCGGGTTGTTTTTCGCCCCGCTCTGCAGCACCTCGATCGCCCCCGAGATCCCGGCCAGCGGATTGCGCAGCTCATGCGCGGCGTTGGAGATGAAGTCGGCTTCAGCGAGCTCGCGGCGCAGCTCGTCGGTGCGGTCGCGCAGCACCGCGAGGACGGCGCGCTCGTCGGGCAGCGCCCGTGCGGTCATCGCGTAGGCCCGATCGCCGATCCGCAATGCCGGGTGGGCGGCGAAGCCGACCTCGGCAGCGCGGCGCAGCTGCGGCTCCATCACGTCCGGCGGCTCCCCGGCCGCCCCGAGGAGCCGCCCGGCGGCGCTGTTGGAGAAGCGGACCGGGCCTTCGAAGTCGGTGACGATCACCGCGTCGGTGAGCCCGTCGAAGATCGCCGCGAGCTTGTTGCGGTCGGCGGTCAGCACGCCGAAGCTGACCTGCAGCGAGGCCCGCATCGCGTCCAGCGAGCGGGCCAGGTCCCCGATCTCGTCGAGCCCGGAGGTGGTCAGCGGCGCGTCGAACGAGCCTTTCGCCATCTCCCCGGCGGCCCGCGCCAGCCCGACCACGCGATGTGAGATCGCCACCGCGATCAGGAACCCGGCCAGCACCCCGATCAGCACCGCGGCGAGCAACGCCTGCTGGTTGTCGCCGAAGACGTAGACGGTCGCGGCCGTGATCAAGCTGACCGCCGCGAAGGCGCCGGTCAGCCAAAGGCGCATACCGATCCGAGGAGTATCGGGCTGCGGCCGGGAAATAGTCTCGCCGCTTGCCATGAGGAGTAACTAACACAATCCTGTCAGACCAGGTACCGAATCCCTTCGAATTGGGGCCACCATGGAACAATCGGCTGCCCTTGCGGACTCTCGTCTTCATCCCTGCCTGGAACGAGGAGGCGTCGATCGACGGCGTGATCGCCGACGTGCGCGCCCATATCCCGGGCGCCGACATCCTCGTGATCGACGACGGCTCGGCCGACTCGACCACCGAGCGGGCGCGCGAGGCCGGCGTACTCGTCGCCACGATGCCGTTCAACCAAGGTCTCGGCGCGGCCCTGCAGACCGGCTATCTGTGGGCGCTGCGGGAGGGCTATGACTGCTGCGCCCACCTCGACGCCGACGGCCAGCACCCGGCCTCCGAGGTCGCCCGGCTGCTCGCCGAGGTGCAAGCCGACCGCGCCGACCTGGTGATCGGCTCGCGCTACGCGAAGCAGACCGAGCCGCTTCCGGGGGTCGTGCCCGAGGGCGAGGACTACAGGGCGACCTGGACCCGCCGGATCGGCATCAACGTCTTCCGCTTCTTCCTCACCCTGGCCGCCCGCCAGCGCTTCACCGACACGACCAGCGGCATGCGCGCCGCCAACCGCCGGGTGATGAGCCTCTTCAGCGAGAACTACTCGCCCGACTTCGCCGAGATCGAGTCGCTGCAGATGGCGGTGCGGGAAGGCCTGCGGGTCGAGGAGGTCCCCGTGCGGATGCTGGAGCGCACCGGCGGCAGCTCGTTCCTCACCCCGCTGCGCTCGGCCTTCTTCATCTTCAAGGGCCTGGTCGTGATCCTGGTCGGCCAGTTCAAGCCGCGCCACGCCGAGGCGGAGCGATGAGCCTCGCGGTCTTCGCTGCCCAGGCCGACCGGGTCAGCCTCACCTCGCAGACCCGGGTCATCGCCGCGGCGCTGGCGATCCTCTTCATGCTCTTGATCCTCGATCTGATCCGCCGCGACCGCCTGCAGGAGCGCTACAGCGTGATCTGGTTCGTCGCCGGCCTGGCGATGCTGGCCGGGGCGGCGTTCCCGGGCCTGCTCGGCTCGGTCGCCGATCTGATGGGCGTCCGCGACACCAACGTCGCCCTGTTCTCGATCGTGCTCCTGTTGCTGCTCGGCCTGGCGCTGAACTTCAGCGTGATCATGTCCCGACAGGCCGCCCAGATCACCCGCCTGGCGCAGGAGCGGGCGATCGAGCGGGCCAAAGAGCAGGCGGCCCGGGAAGCGCTCGAAGGGCGGCTGAACGGGAAGCGCGAGGGCGAGGACGAGCCCGCCCGCGATCGCTCCTCCTAGGCCTCACGGCCCGCTTCCGAAGCAGAATTCAAGACAAACGCGCCGGTTTCCGATATTCGGGGGTGAGCATCACTCGCGCCCAGCCCCTGCCCGCGACCGGGTCCCGCGAACTGATGGCGGCCCTGGCGACCGGGATCCGCTCCGTCTACCAACCGATCGTGCGCCTCGCCGACCGTCAGGTGATCGCCTACGAGGCGCTCGCCCGCGGCCCCGCCGGGTCGCGCCTGGAGCGCCCCGACGTCCTTTTCGCCGCGGCTCGCGAGGAGGGGCTCGAGACGGCGCTCGACTGGGAGTGCTGGCGGGCCGCCCTGCGCGGCGCCCTGCAGACCGACCTCGGCCCCGACCGCGCCCTCTTCGTCAACGTCGAGCCCTCCTCCGCCACCTCCTGGGTGCCGGAGATCGGCGACCCGCTGCTGGAAGACGCGTTGGAGCACTTCCCGCTGGTGGTCGAGCTGACCGAGCGGGCGCTGCCCAACCACACCACCGACCTGATCCCGCTGGCCGAGGATCTACGCCGGCGCGGCGCCCGGATCGCCCTCGACGACGTCGGCACCGACCCCCGCTCGCTCGCCCTGATGCCCTTCCTGCGACCCGACGTGATCAAGCTCGACCTCGGGCTGCTCCACAACAGCCCCTCGCGCGAGATCGCCGAGACCGTCCAGGCGGTCGCCGCCGAGGCGGAGCGGACCGGCGCCCTGATCCTCGCCGAGGGGATCGAGACCGAGGAGCACCTGCGAAGGGCGCTGGCGCTAGGGGCCTCCTACGGCCAGGGTTGGCTCTTCGGCCGCCCCGGCGAGCTGCGCCCGGACCACTTCCCAGGCGAACGCAACGGGATCTTCCCGTTGCGCCGCAACGCGGCGAAGATCCTGCCCCGCGAGCGGACCCCGTTCGAGATCGTCGCCTCGAAGCGGCCACTGCGCCGCGCCGACAAGCGGCTGCTGGTCGAGTTGAGCCGCTCGATCGAGCACCAGACCGGCAACCAGGCCTCCTCCACGGTGGTGATGAGCACCTTCCAGGAGGAGCGCTATTTCACCCCCGCGACCGCCCGTCGCTATGCCGAGCTGGCCGAGACCTCGGCGCTGGTCGCGGCGATGGGCGTCGGCATGGGCCGCGAACCCGCCCCCGGCGTGCGCGGCGTCCATATCGGGGCCGACGAGGAGCTACGGGGCGAGTGGAACGTGATCGTCCTCGGGCCCCACTACGGCGCCGCCTTCGTCGCCCGCGATCTCGGCGACCAGCTGCCCGATTCCGAGCGCCGTTTCGACTTCGCCCTCACCCATGACCGCAACCTGGTCACCGAGGCGGCCCGGGCGATGATGCGCCGCCTCGCCGCCTGAGCGGCGTGGGGGCGCCTCCACGCCGCCTCAGGCGGTACGCGCCAAACGGTAAAACAACGCTTCTAGCGCCAGCTCCTCGCTGACGTTCAGATCGAGCCCGCGGCGGGTGTCCTGCACCGCGGCGACCCCGGCCCGCGCCCAGCCCGGATCGACGCCCGCCGCCTGGGTGCGCAGCAGGTCGAGCCGGTCGCGGTCGAAGACGACCTCCTCGGCCTCCGCGGCAAGCGCCGCCAGGTCGCGCAGCCAGAGCGCGCAGAGCTCGAGGCCGAGGTCGAGGATCTCGGTCCGCCGACGCCGTCCCGCCCGTTTGGCACCGTCGACGATGTCTTTCGCGGTCCGTTTGATCCCCGCCTGGGAGTCCTCCTCGAGCGCCTCCCGGGCCGCCCCTTCGGCCTCCTCCCCGGCCGCCGTGGCGCGGTCGAGGAGCCGCCGCCAAGGTGCCCCGGAGAGCTCGTCGGCGAGCACCGCGGCGAGGCACGCCTCGACCTCGGCGCGCAGCTCGCGACCGGTCGCCGACAGCAGCAGGCGGGCCCGCTCGAGGTCGCCCGCGGCCAGCCGGGCCGCCGCCGCGACCTCCTCCGGCCTCGCCTCCGCCGCCTCGGGCGTCTCCCCCAGCTGCGCTTCCAGCACCTCGGCGGGCAGCGGCGCGAAGTCGACCGGCTGGCAGCGCGAGGCGATCGTCTCCAGCAGCCCCTCGGGCTCGGAGCTGAGCAGGATCAGGTGGACGAAGGCCGGCGGCTCCTCCAGGGTCTTCAGCAGCGCGTTCTGGCTCTCGTCCCGCATCGCCTCGGCGGCCTCCACCACGAAGACCCGGTGCTCGCCTTCGAAGGGCCGGTAGGCGGAGGCGCGGATCACCCGCTCGCGCACCTCGTCGACCATGTGCTGGGCGCCGCGCGGGGCGAGCCAGACGAGGTCGGGGTGCGGCGAGGGGTCGAGCAGGGCGCGCCGGCGGGCGTCGTCGGGGTCGGCGGCCCCGGTGGCGACGATCTCGGCGGCGAAGGCGCGCGCCGCCGCCCGCTTGCCCGCCCCGCGTGGGCCACGGAAGAGGTAGGCGTGGGACGGTCCCGCCGCGAGCGCCGCGGTGAGTGCGACGCGCGCCCGTCCCTGGTGCTCGGTGGCCTGCTCGAGCGGCGTCATCGGTGCGCCTTGACCGCGGCGACGATCCGCTCGTGAACCTCCTCGACCGTGCCGGCGGCGTCGATGACGACGACCCGGTCGGCGGCGATCATCGCGATCTCGTCGTAGGCGGCGGCGACTTCGCGCTGCAGGTCGAGCCCCTCCGCCTCGAAGCGGTCCTCTCCCTCGGCTCGCCCGAGGCCGGTCTCCGGGTCGAGCCTCAGCAGCAGCGTCAGGTCGGGCCAGAGCCCGTCGGTGGCGGTGTCGCAGAGGTTGATCACCTCGCCGACGCCGAGCCCGCGCGCCGCCCCCTGGTAGGCGACGCTGGAGTCGGAGAAGCGGTCGGAGACGACGTCACGGCCCTCATCCAGGGCCGGCCGGATCACCCGCTCGGTGAGGTCGGCGCGGGCCGCCAGGAACAGCAGCAGCTCGGCCAGCGGCTCGAGCTCCACCGCCGGGTCGGCAAGCAGGGTGCGGATCCGCTCGGCGGCCTCGGTGCCGCCCGGCTCGCGGATCGCGACCGTGCCCTCGCCCAGCGCCTCGACCAGTAGGCGCGCCTGGGTGCTCTTGCCGGAGCCGTCCACCCCCTCCAGGGTGATGAACATCGCTCAGCCTTTGGTGCCGGCTTTGGCTTTGGCGCGTTTGACCCCGCGGGTGGCGGTGTCGGCTTTCGAAGCTTTGGCTTTCGCTTTTTTGCGTTTCTTCGGCGGCGCGACGGCGTCCTCGTCGCCTTTCGGCGGCGCCTTCGCGTCCATCTCTTCTTTGGCTTTTTTCGCCGCTTCGCGCTCCGCCCGCCGTTTCTTCATCTCCTGCATCGACTCGCAGTCGTCGTTCAGGCAGAGGTTCCAGGGGCGACCGCGGAAGGGCTGGACTTTCAGCCGCGGGGTCTTGTCGCAGATCGAGCAGCGCTCCTCGAGCCGGAAGACGTCGCCGCGCTGGGGCAGCGGGAAGGTCTGATCGCACGATTTCGGATCGTCGGGCTCGGCGTCGGCTTTCCAGCCGCTGCAGCCGACGAAACGTTTGCCCGATTTTTTCGCCCGGATGATCCGCAGCATGTTCGGCGAGCCGTCCTCCTTGGTCCGACCCGCTTCTTCGCAGACCTTGCAGGGGCCGAGGATGCGGTCCTCGTCCATGCCTTTCCAGACGACTTTGGCGAGATCTTCTTTCTTCTCGTCGATCTCAGTCCAGGTTTTGTGCAGGAGTTCGCGCGAGTCGCCGACCACCTTCGACTTGGTCATGTCGCCCTGGGCGATCCGGTCCATCTCCGCCTCGATGTCGGCGGTCATCTCCGGCGAGGCCATCCGCGGGACGTATTTCTTGAACGCCTCGAAGAGGGCGATGCCGGTCTCGGTCGGGATCGGCGGGTTGCCGTAGACGTAGCCGCGGTCGAAGAGCTTCTGGATGATGTCGGCGCGGGTGGCTTTGGTGCCGAGGCCCCGCTCCTCCATCATCTCGATCAGTTTGCCCTGCGAGATCCGCGACGGCGGCTGGGTCTCCTTGCCGACGATCCACGGGTTCGCGTCCGGCTCGCCCTCGGCGCGGAACTCCGGCACCGCGGCGAGCTCCAGCGACTGGCCCTCCTGCAGCGCCGGGATCTCCTCGTCGGCGGAGCGGGCGTAGGTGTAGATCGCGGCGTAGCCCGGGTCGACGACGACCGAGCCACGGACGAAGTAGGTCTCCGAGCCCGCCTCGATGTCGGCACGGGTCGACTCGGTGATCATCGGCGGGCTGTAGGTGGCGAGGAAGCGCCGCACGACCAGTTCGTAGACCCGTTTCTTCGGCCCCTCGAGGGAGCCCGGGTGGATCGCCTGGGTCGGGTAGATCGGCGGGTGGTCGGTGGTCTCTTTTTTGCCCCGCGTCGGCTTCAGCTCGGCCAGGTCGTTGAGGCCGGAGGCGGCGGAGAACTCTTTGATGTTGGTCAGCGACCGGATCAGCTCGCGCGTCGGCAGCGAGCTCGGGTAGACCGTGTTGTCGGTCCTCGGGTAGGAGATGAACCCGTCCATGTAGAGGTCCTCGGCGATCCGCATCGCGCTCGCCGGGGTGATCCCGAGGCGCGACGAGGCGTCGGTGGTGAACGCCGTGGTGTTGAGCGGGGTCGGTGGTTTGCGGGTGTTCCTCCGCGCCGTCACCGCTTTGACGACGCCCGGGCCGGCGGTCCCGGCGAGCGCCTTGTCGGCTTCCGCCTTCTCCCAGAATTTGTCGACCGTGTGATGGGTCTCGAAGGTCCCGTCGGGGTGATCGAACTTGGCGAACAGTTCCCAGAACGGTTTGGCGACGTGGGCGCGCCGTTCCATCTCGCGCTCGACGATCAGGCCCAGGGTCGGGCTCTGGACGCGGCCGACGGAGAGGAAGTTGGAGCCGAAGCGGCGGGTCGAGAGCGAGACCGCCCGGGTCAGCGTCGCCCCCCAGAGCAGGTCGATGTCCTGGCGCGCGGCGCCGGCGTTGGCCAGCGGGTAGCTCAGGTAGTCGAGGTTGTCGAAGGCGCGGAGAAGTTCCTCTTTGGTCGTCGCCGAGTAGCGGGCGCGGAGGATTTTCAGCGTTCCGGCGGCGGTGTCCTCACGGCTGCCGAGCGCCGGGTTGGCGTCGAGCATCTCCTCCAGGGCCTCGAGCCCGATCAGCTCGCCCTCGCGGTCGAAGTCGGTCGCGATCACCAGCTCGTCGGCCTCTTTGGCCATTTTTTTGATCGCTTTGACGACGTTTTTGTCGGTCGGCTCCTTGATCAGGTCCGCGTCGATCAGGTCGTGGAGGTCGGTCTTCTGCCAGTTCGAGTAGCCCTCGGGGAAGGCGGGGCCGAGCACGTGGCCCTTCAGCCCGATCGCCATTTCCTCGTTGCCTTCGGCGTCGGTCCAGGTGTAGAAGGGGACTTTGTAGGTTTTGTCCGCCTTCGGCCCGCCACTCGGCGCGCCCAGGACCTCGGCGATTTTTTTCGCGCTGCTGTTCTTCTCGGTGACGATCAGTCTCATCGGGCGGCGAGGGTAGCAGGGCCGCGCGGCCGTCCTCTCCGCCTCCTCGCCGACGATTCCCCGCCCGCCGCCGGCCGATCCGCTTAGGATCGACCCCCTGATGAAGACCCTGGTGACCGGCGGAGCCGGCTTTATCGGCTCGAATCTCGTCGACGCGGTGCTCGCCCGCGGCGACCAGGTGACCGTGCTCGACAACCTCTCGACCGGGCGGCGCGTGAACCTGGACGGCGCCCTCGCCGCCGGCGCCCGACTGGCCGAGGTCGACATCTGCGACGCCACCGCTGTGGGCGAGGTCTTCGACGCCGCGCGCCCCGAGCTGGTCTTCCATCTGGCCGCCCAGATCGACGTGCGTCGCTCGGTCACCGAGCCTGCCTTCGACGCGGCGGTCAACGTCGGCGGCACCGCCAACGTGCTGGACGCGGCGCGGGCGACCGGGGTCGACCGGGTGATCTTCATCTCCACCGGCGGGGCGCTCTACGGCGAGGGCGCCGACAAGCAACTGCCGCTGCCGGAGTCGACGCCGATCGCCCCGCTCTCCGGCTACGGCCAGAGCAAGTTCTCGGCGGAGGGCTATCTCGGCCTCTACGAACGCCTGCACGGCCTCTCCGGGATGTCGCTGCGGCTGGGCAACGTCTACGGGCCGCGCCAGGACCCGCTCGGCGAGGCGGGCGTGGTGGCGATCTTCTGCGGCCTGCTGAAGAGCGGTGGCGTGCCGACCGTGTACGGCGACGGCACCCAGACCCGCGACTACATATATGTGGGGGACGTGGTGCAGGCGGCCCTGGCGGCCGGGGCGACCCGGCTCGGCGGCGCGGTCAACATCGGCACCGGGCGCGAGGCGAGCGTCCTCGACATCGTCGAGATCCTCGGCGGGCTGGCCGGGCGCGACGACTTCGTCCCCGAGTTCGCGCCGCCGCGGGCGGGCGAGGTGCAGCGGATCTCCCTCGATGCCTCGCGGGCCGAACGCGAGCTCGACTGGGCGCCGAAGACGACGCTCGAGCAAGGTCTCGCCCAGACCCTCGACGCTGTTTAAGTGCCGCTGAACCCACATCACTAACCTCTGTGGTCATGCCAGCTCAGGCCTACGCCGGCAAGGAGTGCGTCTGCCAGTTCCGCAAAGGGATCTGCGACCAGTCCTGCGTCCGCGACATGCTGGAGACCCCTTTCTACATCGCCTGCCTGAAGTTGAGCGGGCGCAAGTGCCTGGTCGTCGGCGGCGGCAACATCGGCCTGGAGAAGGTCGAGGGCCTGCTCGCCTGCGGCGGCGACGTCACCCTGCAGGCACCCGACGCGCACCCGGAGCTGCAGGCGCTCGCCGAAGAGGGCTCGATCGCCTGGGATCAGCGCGCGTACGAGGGCCCCGAGGATCTCGAGGGCGCCTTCCTGGTGATCGCCGCGACCGACGACTCCGAGGTCAACATCGAGATCTACTACGACGCCGAGAAGCGGGCGATGCTCGCCAACGTCGTCGACGTGCCGCCGCTCTGCAACTTCATCCTCCCGGCGATCGTGCGCACCGGCCCGCTGGCGATCGCGATCTCCACCGCGGGCGCCTCGCCGGCGCTGGCGAAGCGGATGAAGCGCGAAGTCGCCGACCTCTTCGGTGAGGACTACGCCCGCCTCGCGGTGATGCTGAACGACGTTCGCGGCTGGGCCAAGGGGACCCTCCCGACCTACGACGACCGCAAAGAGTTCTTCGAGGGCATCGTCAACGGCGATCCCGACCCGATCGTCCTGCTGCGTGAAGGCCGCGAGGCCGACGTGCTGGCGATCATCGACGCCGCCAAAGAGCGCGCCTCCTCCACCCTCGCCGCCTAGCCCGTCGCGCGTGCGCGCCTTGTGGCCAAAGGACGCGGCCATCTCGGATGCGGCCCGGGCAGGCTGAGGCCGCCTCCGAGATGGCCGGGTCCGTGGGGGGAGGCGGAGGGTGCGGGTCCCGTGCGGGTCCCGAGGAGAGGCGCACGATGAGGAGTGCGAGACGCGCGGAACTCCACGTCTATTCAGGAGGGACGCGACAGGCGGGGTCGCGCCCCGGGCGGCGTCCGACTTTACCTGCCATATATGGCGGGTAAAGTCGGACGCTGCCGGAGGGGTCATGGGGATGTGTGGCGCCTCCGTGCCGTTCCCGACATCCCTGCCACGTGCCGTCCCTGCGACGTCTCCCCGCAGGGACACCGTCCCTGCGCCAGTTCTCCCCGAAACCTCCCGACCCGGGCGTCTCGGAGGCGGCCTCAGCCTGCCCGGGTCGCCTCCGGGACGCCCGGGCCCGCCGTCCCCGGCCGCAGGGGCCCGGACCCTCGCCGTCCCCGGCCGCGCCGGCCCGGGCCCGCCCCGATTACCCCGGCAAGGTCCGCGGCAGCCCGAACCAGGGCAGCCAGCCGCCCTCGCCGAAGCGCGTGATCGCGGCGATCTCGTCGCCCTCCAGGGTGAGCACGAAGATCCCGCCGATGCGGCAGATGTCGGCCTGCGGGTCGCCCATGTAGTAAGCGAACGCGGGCTGGCCGTTGGCGTGCGTCGGCACCAGCCGCAGCCGCCCGCCCTCGCGCCACAGCGGTCGCGTGCGCAGGAACTCGCCGATCGCCGGCCGGCCGTTGTATTCGTGCGGCTCGGGGGGCATCCGGATCCAGGCGTCCTCGCGCAGCAGCCCGAGCACGGTGTCGACGTCACCCGCCTCGAACGCCTCGGCGAAGGCGCCGAGGAGGCGCCGCCGCGCGGGCGAGTCGGGGACCGCGGCGCCGGCCGGCCGCTCGGGCGCCGCCTCGAGCGCCGCCCGCGCCCGCTGCAGGGCGCTGTTGACCGAGGCCTCGCTGGTCTCCAGCATCGCCGCGACCTCGGCGGCGCGGTAGCCGAGCACGTCGCGCAGGACGAGCACCGCTCGCTGCTGCGGCGGCATCCGCTGCAGGCCGGAGACGAAGGCGAGCCCGACCGCCTCCTTGGTCTCGTAGCGGGCGTCGGGGCCGGGGGCGCGATCGGGCAGCCCCTCGATCAGCTCGTCGGGCAGCGGCTGCAGCCAGATCGGCTCGGCCCGGCGGGTCGGCTCCGGCGGCTCGGTCAGGCTCTCACCGAGCACGAGCCGCCGCCTCCGGTCGCTGTCGCGGAGCGCGTTCAGGCAGCGGTTGGTGGCGATCCGGTAGAGCCAGGCACGCAGCGAGGCGCGCTCCTCGAACCCGGACAGCCCGCGCCAGGCCGAGAGCAGCGTCTCCTGGACGGCGTCCTCGGCATCCTGGAGCGAGCCGAGGATCCGGTAGCAGTGGATCTGCAGCTCGCGGCGGTAAGGGTCGGTGAGGGCGCTGAAGGCGTCCTCGTCGCCGCCGCGGGCCCGGGCCAGCACGGCCTCCTGCGTGGTCATCACGTGAGTCTCCCATCGTCTTTATGGCCTCCCGATAGAGACCCCGGTCGCGGGCCGAATTAAGCGGTGGATTTCGTGACGCGCCCGTGTCGTTAGGGGCATGAACTCGAAACAGAAGTGGATCCTGGTCCTGGCCGCCCTGGCGGCCTTCATGACGGCGCTCGACACCCTCGTCGTGACCACCGCCCTGAGCACGATCCGGCGTGACCTCGGCGCCTCGGTCGAAGAGCTCGAGTGGACGGTGAACGCCTACAACCTGAGCTTCGCGGTGCTGTTGATGACCGCGGCGGCGCTCGGTGATCGCTTCGGCCGCCGGCGCGTCTTCGTCGCCGGGATCGGCCTCTTCGTCGCCGCCTCGGCGGCCTGCGCGGTCGCCCCCTCGGTCGGTGCGCTGATCGCCGCCCGCGCCGTGCAGGGCGCCGGCGCCGCCGCGGTGACGACGCTGGCGCTGGCGCTGGTCGGGGCGGCCTTCCCGCCGGCGAAACGCGGCGGCGCGCTCGGCATCTTCTTCGCCGTCAACGGGCTCGCGGTCGCGGGCGGCCCGCTGGTCGGCGGGGCGATCACCCAGGGGATCGCCTGGCAGTGGATCTTCTGGCTGAACGTGCCGATCGGGCTGGCACTGATCCCGCTGGCGCTGCGGCGGATCCCGGAGAGCCACGGGCCCGACCGGGCGCTCGACCTGCCCGGCCTGGCGCTGGTCAGCGGCGGCGTCCTCGGCCTCGTCTGGGGGCTGGTGCGCGGCAACGACGCGGGCTGGGCCGGTGCCGAGGTGCTGGGGGCGTTCGCCGTCGCGGTGGTGCTGCTCTCCGCCTTCGTCGCGGTCGAGCTGCGGACGCGGGCGCCGATGCTGCCGATGCGCTTCTTCCGCTCGCGCGCGTTCTCGGCCGGCAACGCGGCGATCTTCTGCGCGGTCGGCGGCCTCTTCTGCGCGGTCTTCTTCATGTCCCAGTTCCTCCAGGCCGGGCTCGGCTACGACCCGCTCGGCGCCGGCCTCCGGCTGCTGCCCTGGACGGCGACGCTCTTCTTCGTCGCCCCGGTGGCGGGCAAGCTGGTCGATCGCTTCGGCGAGCGGCCGTTCCTGATCATCGGGCCGCTGCTGCAGGCGGTCGGCTTCGGCTGGATCGCCCTGGTCGCCGAAGCGGGGATGTCGTACTCGACCCTGATCGCGCCGCTGATCGTCGCCGGGATCGGGATCTCGATGTCCTTCCCGGCGGCGCAGAACTCGGTCGTCAGCTCGGTGCCCGAGGAGGCGATCGGCAAGGCGGCGGGGACCAACTCGACGATGCGCGAGCTGGGCGGGGTGCTGGGGATCGCGATCGGCGTGGCGGCCTTCGCCGGGGCGGGCGGCTACGCCTCGCCGAGCGATTTCAGCGACGGCTTCGTCGCCGCGATCACGGTCAGCGCCGGCCTCTCGGTGGCGGCGGCCCTGTGCGGGGTCGCGCTGCCGTCCCGCCTCGTCGGCCCAGTGGCCGAGGCAGCGGCCTAGCTACTCGCCGCTGCAGGCGGTGCCGCGGATCGCGTCGAGCGTGGTCCGCAGCTCGTCGGCCTGGGGCTCGGAGAGGCGGGCGGCGAAGGCGAGCTCGAGCTCACCGGAGACGACCGGGACCATTTCTTCGAGCAGCTCGGCACCTGCCGGGAGCAGCGTCGCGTAGCTGACCCGGCGGTCCGTCTCGCAGAAAGTGCGCTCGATCAGCCCCGCCTTGACCAGACGGTCGACCAGCTTGGTGAGGCCGCCGCGGGTGATCACCAGCGCCTCGGCCAGGTCCCCCATCTTCATCCGCTCCTCGTCGGCCGCGGCGATCGCGGCAAGCATCTCGAACCAGGCGAGCGGCGGCAGCTCGGCGGCCGCGAGGGCCTCCTGCATGCGGCCGCTGACCGCGGCGTGGGTTCGCGCGAGCGAGCGCCAGGCCTCGTGGTGGGGGGAGCAGGTCCCGAGCGGGTTCGGTCGCGCGTCAGCGGCATCGGACCTGGCGGCGGTACCGCCGATGGTGCGTTCCGCGGGGATGGTGGACGAATCAGACATGGAAGAGATGATGACAGATTGTACTTGTCAGGACAATAGTTGCTGTCTCAAGTATTTTTGCTACGATGGTTTCTGCGTCAATCATTGATCTTGAAACGACCTGCCAAGCAGAAAGAACGAAAGGCGAGCAAATGAGCACCGACACCGTCAACCAGAGCGTCCCGACCGGGGTCTGGACCGTCGACCCGGTCCACTCCTCGATCTCCTTCGCGATCACCCACAACAACGTCGCCACCTTCCGCAGCGGCTTCGAGACCTACGAGGCCACCCTGACCGGCGGCGACGAGGCGAAGCTGGAGGGCACCGTCGACGTGCAGTCGATCGACATCGACGAGCCCCAGCTGAAGGGCCACCTGATGTCGCCGGAATTCTTCGACGTGGAGCGCTTCCCGAAGCTGAGCTTCCGCTCGACCCGCTTGGACGTCGCCGACGACGGCTCCGTCCGGCTGGAGGGTGAGCTCGAGATCCACGGCGAGAAGCGCGAGGTCGAGGCGACCGGTCGCTTCGGTGAGCTCGGCGCCGACCTCGGCGGCAACCCCCGCGTCGCCCTCTCGGTCTCGACCGCGGTCGACCGGCGTGACTTCGGCCTGTCGTTCAACGCCGACCTGCCGAGCGGCGGCCAGGTCCTCGAGTGGGAGGTCGCGATCAACGTCGACCTCGAGCTCGTCGCCCAGGAGGCCTAGTGATGAGGGTCCTGGGCATATCCGGAAGCCTGCGCCGGGACTCCTTCAACACCGCCCTGCTGCGGGCAGCCGCCGAGCGGTTGCCCGACGGGGTGGAGTTCGTCGCCTTCGAGCGGCTGGCGGAGATCCCGGCCTACGACGCCGACCTCGAGGAGATCGAGACCCCCGCCGCGGTCGCCGAGCTGCGGGAGGCGATGCGCGCCGCCGACGCGGTCCTCATCTCCACCCCCGAGTACAACCATTCGATCCCCGGCGGGCTGAAGAACGCCCTCGACTGGGCCTCGCGGCCGGCCGGGGAGAGCGCCCTGATGGGCACCCCGGCGGCCGTGATCGGCGCCTCGACCGGGATGTTCGGAGCGGTCTGGGCACAGGCCGAGACGCGCAAGGTGCTGGGCGCCCTGGGCGGCCGGGTGCTGGAGCGCGAACTCCCCTTCCCCCGCGCCCAGGAATCTTTCGCCGACGGCGAGCTGACGCTTTCCCCGGAGCAGTCCGAGGAGCTGGAGAGCATCCTGCGCGAGCTGATCGCCTCGGCCGAGGAGGCCAACGAAGCCCGCTCCGCGGCGGCCGCGGCCTAGCCGCTGTATACCCAGGCGTACTTCTTCGCCGTCGGTTCATGGGCGCGCTCGCGCGCCTTGGCGAAGGCGAGGTTCTTGGTCGGCCCGACGCCGGCGACGAAGACGCCGTTGCGCTTCAGCACCAGCGCCGCGTACTGATTGGAGACCCAGACGGCGAGCCGACAGCCGAGCTGGTGGCACTCGTGAAGAGCGCGCTGCTTGGCCCGGTGGGCGTTCGGATAGTCGTAGGAGACACCGACCTTGCCGGTCCGCGGGCTGACCGCGATCGCGCCCCAGTCGGCGGCGGCGAAGGCCGGGGCGGCGAGGCCGAGCGCGAGTGCGCAGACGGTCGCGAGGACAAAGGCTCGAGTGTGTTTCGCTCTCCCTGACATGTGAGAATTCATACCCAATTCTGGGTGCCCAAACCTGGGCCGGTCAGGCGCGGGTCGAGTTTTGGGTGCTCAGCAACCGAAAGTCGACGCGCGTCAGGCGTGCGGCAGCGCCCAGAAGGCGATCACCGAGAAGTGGAGCACCGCGGCGACGATGACGAAGGCGTGGAAGACCTCGTGGTAGCCGAAGATCGCCGGGTTCGGGTCCGGCCGCTGGGTCGCGTAGACGACCGCGCCCGCGGTGTAGAGGAGGCCGCCGCCCGCCAAGAGCAACGCACCGCTCGGGCCGAGCGAGGACCAGAGCTCCGGGAAGGCCGCCACGGCGACCCAGCCGATCGCCAGATAGACGGTCGCCGAGACCCATTTCGGGTGGCCGATCCAGACCATCTCGACGATCGCCCCGCCGATCGCCCCGACCCAGACGACGACCAGGATCGCGGTGGCGAGGGTGCCGTGCATGGCCAACAGCGCGAACGGCGTGTAGGTGCCGGCGATGAGGAAGAAGATCATCGAGTGATCGAGCCGGCGCATCCACTGGCGCACGTTGGGCCGTTTCCAGTCGACCCGGTGGTAGAGGGCGCTGGTGCCGAGCAGGGCGGAGAGGCTGACCGCGTAGATGGCCACGGCGAGGGTCGCCTTCGGCGTCTTGGCGAAGAAAATCAGGGCGGCGCCGAAGACGAGCGAGACGAAGAAGGCCCACTCGTGGGAGACGCCACGCAGTTTCGGCTTGACCGCGGCGATCGCCTCCACGGTCGCCTCTTTTGCCGCGAGGGCGCGCTCGTTGACCACCTCACGGGCATCGCGAGCCGCCTCGTTGACGGCCTCTTTGGCGGCGTTGGCGCGCTCCCCGGCGGCCTCGCGGGCGGCGACGGCGCGCTCGTTCATCGCCTCGCGGGCGTCGCGAGCGCGATCGCCCATCGATTCGGCTCCCCTACGGAGGTCGTCGACCATAGGTTGAGGGTACCCGCCGTCCCTAAGTTTCTGCCGGTTATGCGGACTTGACAAAATATGTGGGAGCACGCAGGCGCACGAACAGCCCTTAAATGCGACGACCGACACTTTTGGCGTCCGGGGGTTGAGCCATTCTCGCTAACCCGAAAAGACGCCTGCGAGAGGAGCAGTTCAGATGTCCAAGACCGCCACTACCAGTCCCAAGAACGGTCTGCGGGGCCTCTCCGTGGAGCGTCGTTTTTCGACGTCCGGCGTGCATCCTTTCGACCAGATCGAGTGGGAGATCCGCGACGCGATCATCGGCAACCCGGACAATCCGGCTTTCGAGCAGCGCGGGGTCGAGTTCCCCAAGTCCTGGAGCCAGAACGCGACCAACATCGTCGCCCAGAAGTACTTCCGCGGGCGGATCGGCAGCCCGGAGCGCGAGTCCTCGGTGAAACAGATGATCGGCCGCGTCTCCGGCACGATCGCCGACTGGGGACGTGAAGGCGGCTACTTCGCCTCGGAGGAGGACGGCGACGCCTTCGAGATGGAGCTGACCGCGATCCTGCTGAACCAGAAGGCGGCCTTCAACTCGCCGGTCTGGTTCAACGTCGGCTTCGAGGAGCAGCCGCAGTGCTCCGCCTGCTTCATCCTCAGCGTCGACGACACGATGGAGTCGATCCTCGACTGGAACACCAAAGAGGGGATGATCTTCCGCGGTGGCTCCGGCTCGGGGATCAACCTGTCGAACATCCGCGGCTCGGTCGAGCACCTCTCGAAGGGCGGCCTCGCCTCCGGCCCGGTCAGCTTCATGCGCGGTGCCGACGCCTGGGCGGGGACGATCAAGTCGGGCGGCAAGACCCGCCGCGCGGCGAAGATGGTCGTCCTCGACGTCGACCACCCGGACATCGAGCACTTCATCTGGTGCAAGGCCAAAGAGGAGGAGAAGGCGGGCGCCCTGCGCGACGCCGGCTTCGACATGTCGATCGACGGTGAGGGCTTCACCTCGATCCAGTACCAGAACGCCAACAACTCGGTGCGGGTCACCGACGACTTCATGGAGGCCGTCGCCGCTGGCGAGGACTGGCACCTGACCGCACGCACCGACGGCTCGGTCACCAAGACGCTGCCGGCCCGTGACCTGATGAACCAGATCGCCGACGCCGCCTGGCGCTGCGCCGACCCGGGGATCCAGTACGACACGACGATCAACCGCTGGCACACCAGCCCGGAGTCGGGCCGGATCAACGCCTCCAACCCGTGCAGCGAGTACATGCACGTCGACAACTCGGCCTGCAACCTGGCGTCGCTTAACCTGATGAAATTCCGCCGCGCCGACGGCAGCTTCGACGTCACCGACTTCGAGCACGCGGTCGACATCGTCTTCCTTGCCCAGGAGATCATCGTCGGCCCGTCGAGCTACCCGACCGAGGAGATCGGCGTCAACGCCCGCGCCTTCCGTCAACTCGGCCTCGGCTTCGCCAACCTCGGCGCCCTGCTGATGTCGGACGGGATGCCCTACGACTCCGACGAGGGTCGCAACGTCGCCGCCGCGATCACCGCGCTGATGACCGGCCGCGCCTACCGCCAGTCGGCGCTGATCGCCGCCGAGGCGACCGGCCCCTACGACGAATACGAGAAGAACCGCGAGCCCCACAACGGCGTCATGCGGATGCACCGCGACGCCTCCTACGAGGTCGACGGGACCGGGATCAAGGGCGACCTGCTCGCGGCCGCGCAGCGCTCTTGGGACGAAGCGGTCGAGCTCGGCGAGGAGCACGGCTACCGCAACGCCCAGGCGACGGTGTTCGCGCCGACCGGGACGATCAGCTTCCTGATGGACTGCGACACGACCGGGATCGAGCCGGACTTCTCGCTGGTCAAGTTC
>DATNAG010000038.1:0-38900 GCA_035572835.1 Solirubrobacterales bacterium | reverse complement strand
TCGATCATCGTCCTCGTCGCCCTCGTCCAGGCGATCCAGCTGCTCGGCGACTTCGCCGTACGCCGCCTGAAGCGCGGCTGACCCCGACCCGCGGGGTCGGCCCACCTCCCCTACCTACCCCAGGAGAAACGACACCACCATGAGCACCAACGACTCACAGCGCGGCTACAGCATCGACACCGGTCGCCGGCGCAAGAAACAGCTCGGCCTCGGCATCCTCGCCGTGGTGATCGTCGCGATCGTCGTGGTCATCGTGGTCAACGCGACCGGCGGCAACAGCGCCAACGCCAGCGAGTTCGGCACGAACATGAAGATCGCCTACTTCTCGGCGTTCCCGTCCGAGGAAAAGCTCCTCGAATACGTGGCGAAGGAAGTCGCCCCCGAATACGGCCTCACCGTGACCCCGGTGTCCCTGGGCGAACCGCAGCAGATCGACCGCTCGGTCAGCGAAGGCGAAAACGCGGCGACGATCTACGAGCACAAGTACTGGATGCAGCAGGAGGTCGAATCCGGCGGCTTCAACATCGAGGCGGCCCTACCGATCTACAAGTGGGCCTTCGCGCTCGACTCGGACAAGTACAAGAGCGTCGCCGAACTGCCGCAGGGGGCGACGATCGCGATCCCCGCCGATCCGTCGAACCAGGCGCAGGCGCTGTGGCTGTTGGAGAGCCAGGGCCTGGTCAAGCTGAAAGCCGGCGTCAACGCCTGGTCGGCCGAACTCGGCGACATCGAGGAAAACCCCAAGGACCTCAAGTTCAAGGCGATCGAAGCAACCGACGTGCCGCGGGCGCTCGGCGACGTCGACGCCGCGGTCACCTACGCCGACATCTTCGAAACGGCCGGTGTATCCGCGGACAAGACGATCGTGATCCCGGTCCCGCCGCCGCCGTTCGACTCCCAGCTGGTGATCGGCAAGGCCCACGCCGACGACCCGAACATCAAGAAACTGATCGAACTCTGGGAAGACCCGAAGATCCAGGCCTACCTGAAGAACGAAGGGGCGCCGGCGCTCTTCCCGGTGAGCGCGAAACCGACGATCGGCCCGAACGCCTAGGCGCGGCGCGAGCGGAGGGAGATCGAGATGGCAGACCGCATCGCAGTCAACGCCTTCGACATGAGCTGCATCATGCACCAGAGCCCCGGGCTCTGGGCGCGGCCGGACGACCAGTCGGTCCGCTACAAGGACCTGCGCTACTGGACCGACCTGGCGCAGCTCCTCGAGCGCGGCAAGTTCGACTCGCTGTTCATCGCCGACGTGCTCGGCATCTACGACACCTACCAGGGCTCGGGTGACGCCTCGATCCGGCGGGCGATGCAGATCCCGGTCCACGACCCGGTGGTGCCGGTGTCGGCGATGGCGGCGGTGACCGAGAAGCTCGGCTTCGGGATCACCGTCTCGGCGACCTACGAGCAGCCCTACGCGCTGGCGCGGCGGTTCGGCACCCTCGACCACCTGACCGGTGGGCGGATCGGCTGGAACATCGTCACCTCCTACCTCGACGGGGCGGCGCGCAACCTCGGCATGGACCGCCAGATGTCCCACGACGAACGCTACGAGCTCGCCGCCGAGGTGGTCGACGTCTGCTACCGGCTCTGGGAGGGGTCGTGGGAGGAGGACGCCGTGGTCGAGGACCGCGACGCGCAGATCTACGCCGACCCGGAGAAGGTCCACGGGATCGACCACCACGGGCGCTTCTTCGACGTCCCCGGCGTCTCCCTGGTCGAGCCCTCGCCGCAGCGCACGCCGGTGATCTGGCAGGCCGGGACCTCGCCGGCCGGGCGCGCCTTCGCCGCCCGCAACGCCGAGGCGGTCTTCACCGTCGCCCCGACCGCGGCGACCCTGCGGGGCTACGTCGACGACATCCGCCGCGAGGCGGCCGCGGTCGGCCGCGATCCGCGCAGCCTCAAGATCTTCACCGAGGTGACCACGGTGGTCGCGCCGACCGACGCGGAGGCGCAGGCGAAGTACGAGGACTACCTCAGCTGGACCGACTACGAGGGAGCGCTCGCCTTCTACGCCGGGGTGACCGGCGTCGACCTCTCCCAGCTCGACCCGCACCAGCCGCTCGAGTACGTCGACACCGACTCCGCCCGCTTCGCCCTGGAGATCTTCTCCAAGGCCGACCCGGACCGCGACTGGACCCCGAACGAGGTGGCGAGGTTCGTCGGCATCGGGGCGATGGGGCCGGTCTTCGTCGGCTCCCCGGCGACGATCGCCGACGAGCTCGAACGGTGGATCGACGAGGCCGACATCGACGGCTTCAACCTCGCCTACGCGGTGACCCCGGGGACGTTCGTCGACTTCATCGACCTCGTGGTGCCGGAGCTGCAGCGCCGCGGCCGCTACTGGAGCGACTACGACGAGGGGACGACGCTGCGCGAGAAGCTCTACGGCCCCGGGCACACGCGCGTCCGCGAGGACCATCCGGCGGCCCGCTATCGCCGCGCGCCGGTGCCGGGCTAGGGGGAAAGCGCGCCTCACCGCCGAATCAGGGCGGTGATGAGCACCGACTCGCTGCGGCACCCGCTGACCCGCGCGCTGCTGGTCCTCACCCTGACCACCGGCGTCATCGACGCCGCCTGCTACCTCGGCCTGGGGCGGGTCTTCGCCGCCAACATGACCGGGAACGTCGTCCTCCTGGGCTTCGGGATCGCGGGCTCGAGCGGGCTGCCGGTGGTGGCACCGTCGGTCTCCCTCGCCGCCTTCCTCGGCGGGGCGGTGGTCGGTGGACGAATGGGCGCCGCGCTGCCGGCGAGGGAGGCCCACCTCTCCCGCGCGATGGTGATCGAGGTCGGGCTGACCGGCCTCGCCACCGCGATCGCGATCGTCTTCGACGTCACCCCGGACCGCTTCTCCGGCGACCTGATCATCGGCCTGCTCGCCTTCGCGATGGGCGTCCGCAACGCGACCGTGCGCCGGCTCAAAGTCGCCGACCTCAGCACCACGGTGCTGACGATGACCCTGACCGGGCTCGCCGCCGACTCGCCCCTGGCCGGCAAGGACGGCGCGGGGAGTTGGCGCCGCGGCGGCGCGGTCGTCTCGATGCTGGTCGGCGCGGTGGCCGGGGCGCTCCTGGTCAAGGCCGACCTGGCGCTGGTCCTGCTCGCCGCCGCGGTCCTCGCGTTGGCGACCTGGCTGATCTTCATGCCGCGGGCGATCGCCGCCACCGAGCAGACGGCGGGGCGGCGGCGGTGCCGGGCGCGCCACTAACCTGCCGGGATGGCGACCTACACCGTCACCTGCCGAGGCAAGCTCGGACGCGGCGTGATCACCCAGCTGAGCAACGGCGGCTTCTACCTGCACGAGGAGCCCGAACCGGGCTTCGAACGCGACGGGACGGCGCGCCATTTCCTCAAGGTCGAGGCGGGGAGCGCCGACGACGCGATCCTGGTCGCCAAGGGCGCGATGGCGGTGGCCGGGGGCGAAGCCCGCGACTATCAGGCGACCGCCGGGGTGGACGACGAGCCTGAGTAGGCTCCTCGCGCGCGCCGCTCCCGCCGGCGCGCGCGAGGAGCGGTCAGGTCAGCTGCAGTTGACGGGGAAGTCCTGGCCCGCGACGCGGAAAGACTGACCCGGTTTGGTCATGAAGAAGTTGTAGCCGACCAACTTCAGCTTCCAGCCTTCGAATTCGTGCATCAGCAGGACGGGCCGGCCCGGCTTGTCCGGCGTCGCGCCCTTGCATTCGTAGAGTTCTTCGATGTGCTTGTCGGTGCTGAGGAATTTCCCCAGCGCGCGGACGACCTTGCAGGCTTCCTTGGGGCTGATGCCCTTCGGGTTGATCGCCAGCTGACCGGTCACCAGCGGGTGCTGGCACTCGTATTCCTTCGCCTTGGCGGCGTGAGCGGAGGAGCTCGAGAGCGCGAGGAACGCGAGCAGGGCGACGCCGGCAAGGGCCGCCGCCGCGAGGACTGACTTGAGGGAGATGGGGTGCGTGTTCATGGCGCGGCACTCTAGATCCGGCGTCCGAGGAACGGACCAATATTCCCGGCAGTGCCGAAACGCTTGCGAGCGCGCGAACTCCTTCGCCAGAAGCTGGTCTGGGTACCGCCGATCCTGATCGGCGTGATCCTGATCGGGCTGATGACGGCGCTCTACATCGGCTCCGCCGTCGACCCGATCGACCACATGGAAGGGCTGCCGGTCTCGTTGGTCCAGGGCGACAAGGGGAGCGAAGGCCCGGCGGGGCTGAAGGTGAACCTCGGGCGCTCGCTGGAACGCGGGCTGCGCGACTCGCCCGAAGTGTCGAAGAAGCTGGCGATCCACGTCGAGTCGATGGCGGCGGCCGAAGACCGCATGGACCGCGGCGCCTCCTACGCGACCCTGGTGATCCCACCCGACTTCACCGATGCGTCGTTGAAGCTGATCTCGGTGCCGGGGATTCCTCCGTCGCGACCGGGGCTGCCGACGGTCGAGCTGCTCGCCAACCAGCGGGCCGGGACCGAGGGCGCCAGCCTCGCCACCGGCGTCCTCACCCCGGCGCTGCGGGCGGCCTCGGAAGCGCTGGGCCGGCGGCTGCTGAAGGAGGCCCCGCGCGAAGACACGATCACCGTCGCCGCGCTCAGCGACCCGATCGAGGTCGACGCGGGCCAGTACCGACCGTTGCCGACGAAGGCGGCGCTCGGGCTCAGCGCCTTCTACATCTCCCTGCTGATGATGATGTGCGGGTTCATCGGCGCGACGATCGTCAACGCCGGGCTCGACGGGGTGCTCGGCTTCGCCCCCACCGAGATCGGGCCGAAATGGACCCTGGCCCGCCCGGCGCTGATCAGCCGCTTCCAGACGCTGATCGCCAAGTGGGCGATCGCCACGGTCCTGACCGGCGTCCTCGTCGCGATCGTGTTGCTGGTCGCCGCGGGGATCCTCGGCATGGACGCGCCCGATCCGTTGCTGCTCTGGGTCTACGGCTGGTTCTGCGCGGCGACGGTGGCGGTCGGGACGCTCGCGCTCTTCGCCGTGCTCGGCACCCCGGGGCAGCTTGTCGGACTGCTGCTCTTCGTCTACCTCGGGCTCGCCTCGGCGGGCGGGACGGTGCCGACCCAGGCGTTGCCCGACGCCTTCGCCGCGGTCAGCCACCTCGACCCGCTGCGCCAGATCCTCGGCGGGGTGCGCTCGATCCTCTACCTCGAAGCCCGCGCCGACGCCGGGCTCGCCGAGGGTGCGATCGCGACCGCGCTCGGCCTGCTCTTCTGGCTCGGCTTCGGCGCCTTCTTCGTCCGCCGCTACGACCGTGCGCATCTCGACCGCCTCGACCCGGACCTGCTCGCCTACGTGCACCAGTCCGCGGACGAGTACCGCGCCTCGCGGTCGACCTGAGTAAACCTCGGCCAGTCGCGGTCGACCTGAGTATCGGATGGGTTAACGCAGGTCGACCGCGTCGCGGTTGGGTTAACGCAGGTCGACCGCGTCAGCGGGGCGGGGTCAGCTTGTAGATCGCGCCGGCGGTGTCGTCGCTGACGAAGAGGGCGCCTTCGGGGCCGGGGACGACGTCGACCGGGCGGCCCCAGCGTTCGCCGTCGGCTTCCTGGAAGCCGCCGACCAGGGTCCGGGCCGGCAGCAACGTGTGGTGCTTCGCGTCCCAGCGCAGCCAGAGGACGGCGGGCGGCCGTGGTTCCTGGCGATCCCAGGACCCGTGCGCGGCGAGCGCCGCGCCGCCCGACCATGGCGCCGGCACCTTCGTCCCGGTGAGGAAGGACATCCCCAGCGGGGCGGAGTGGGCGGGGAGGCCGACCTCGATCGGCGGCAGGGACGCGCAGTCGAGCGCCTTGCCGTCCGGATTGTTTTCGGCGTCCGGGATCAGCGGCACGTCGGCGAACGAGCCGGGCGGGGTCGAGTCCGCCTGTTCGGGGTTGCAGAGCGGCCAGCCGAGGTCACGCCCCTGCTTCACCTGGGCGATCTCGTCGGGCGGGTGCTCGTCGACGTAGGAGCGCACCACCTCGCCGAAGGCGTCGCTGTGCCCTTCGGCTTCCTTATGGAACGGGTACTCGATTTCGTCGCGGTTGTTGACCGCGGTCCAGACCGACCCGTCGGGGGCCACCGCCAGCCCCTCGCCGTTACGGACGCCCCGCATCGCCACCTTCACCTCGCCGCCGGAGGGAGAGACCGAGTCGATCACCCCGCGGGGCGGGTCGTAGCCGCGGTCGGCGGGGGAGGCGTTGGAGGAGGAGCCGACGTCCAAGTAGACGGTCCCGTCGGGGGCGACGACGACGTCCTTCTGGCGGTGGATGTCGTCCCCGGACGGTTCTTCGTCAGGCAGGTCCGGGGCGATCACCTGCTGCTTGCCGACCTTGCCCTCGCTCCAGGGGTAGGCGTCGATCTGGTCCGACTCGCCGACGTAGAGGACCCAACCGCCGTCGCGTTCGGCGAAGGCGAGGCCCTGGGGCGATTCGAGCCCGGAGAGGACGATGTCTTCGGCGTCGGCGACCTGGTCGCCGGAGAGTTCGAGCACGATGCCGTTGCCGGGCTCCGAGACCAGCAGGTTCCCTTCCGGGGTCACCGCCATCATCCGTGCCCCTTGCGGCCGCGCCCAGACGCTCGCCGTCCAGCCGCTCGGCACCTCGACCTGGTGCGGAGAGGAGAGCGAGCCGCCGGCGAGGGAGGAGGGGACCGCGAGCGTCACCGCTTCGGTTCGCGGCCTCCCCGTTCCCCGGGCGGTGGCGGATGGGGTGGAAGGGGCGGTCGTGCCGGCTTCGGTCGACGCGCTCGAGGATCCGCCGCCCGACCCGCAGCCCGCGAGCGCGAGCACGACGAGAACGGTGCCGATGAGCAGCACGGTGGCGATGCCTGCCGGGGGAAGGCGCCTCACCGCTCCAGTCTTGCGGATCGCCCCTCCTCCGGCGTCAAGCGGGGGAGACAGCCGGCACTAGGCCGGCTGTCTCGGTTCGGGGCGCGGTCTCGCGGGGGCCGATCGGACGGCGGCAAGCGCCGCCGGGACATGTGCGATCGCCGGTTCCCACCAGAGCGGGACACGGACCCCGTCACGGGCCATACAGCGTGGGCAGTCCCTTCTTCCGGACAGGGCGCCGCTGCTGAAGCGGATCCCACACCGCTCGCAGTGGAACATTTCTCCTCCTCCTGTGGCGCCGGGACGTTCTTCCATCCCGGTCTCTCGATCCTCCGTCCGGCCCGTTGTGATGTCAAGCACAAGCGAGTATGTAGTCGGTATGACCGGCGGCGCGGTATAAGCGGACCGTGGAATGCGCAGTGCTGATCGTCGGCGCCGGGCCGACCGGGCTCACCCTCGCCGCCGAGCTGCGACGCCGCGAAGTCGACTGCCTGCTGATCGATGCCCTCGACGCGCCGCGGCAGTGGGACCGGGCGACGGTCGTCCACCCGCGCTCGCTGGAGATCTTCGAGGCGCTCGGCATCGTCGACCGCTTCATGGCGGTGGGGGCGCCACAGCGGGCGGCGCGGCTGCACTCCGCCGGCGAGGTGCTGGTCGAGCTCGACTTCAGCCTCTCCGGCGCTCCCTACCCCTACAACCTCGGCCTCTCCGAGGAGGACACCGAGCGTTTCCTCACCGAGTACCTGGAAGCGGCGGGTGGGTCGATCGAGCGCTCGACCCGGCTCCTCGCCCTGACCCAGGACGAGGACGGGGTCACCGCGACGGTCGAGCGCGGCGGTCGCGAGGAGTTGATCCGCGCCGCCTGGCTGGTCGGCTGCGGCGGGTACCACAGCCCCGTGCGCGAGGCCCTCGGGATCCCGCTGGAGGGACACGACATCGAGGAACCGTGGGCGGTCTTCGACGTCTCCCTCGCGGGGCGCGAAGACGACTTCGAGACCACCCTCGTCTACTTCGAGGAGACGATGGTGATCCTCACCCCGCTTCCCGGCCGCCGCTTCCGCGTCTACACGCGGCCCAAGGACGACACCGCCGACTTCGTCGCCGCGGCGCGGGAAGTGCTGGCGCGCTACCTGCCCGATCAGGAGTTGGTCGAGATCGAGAACCCGACCCGCTTCCGCTGCCACGCGAAGATCGCCGCCCGCTACCGCGAGGGCCGCGCCCTGCTCGCCGGCGACGCCGCCCACGTCTGCTCGCCCTCGCAGGGCCACGGGATGAACACCGGGATCGGCGACGCGGTCAACCTCGCCTGGAAGCTGGCCCTGGTCACCGCGGGCGACGCCGACCCGGCGCTGCTCGACAGCTACGAGGCCGAGCGCCGGCCGGTCGCCGACGAGGTCATCGCCACCGGCGAGGGGATGGAAGACATGGGCGGCTTCGACGGCGAGGAGGGGCGGGCAGCCCGCGACGCCGAGGTGCGCGCCGCGCTCACCGATCCCGACACCGCCCACGCCGAAGCGGTCGCCGAGGCCGAGTTGAACATCGACTACCGGGCTTCGCCGATCGTCATGGCGAGGGACGCCGGGGACGTGGGGGAGGAGGGGGAGGACCCTTCCCTCACGAACAGCGGGGAGGTTCGTTCAGGGTCCTCCCGCTCCTCCCTCGAGCCCGGGGATCGACTCCCGGATCTCGGGCCGGTGAGGGCGGGGCCGGGCGAACCGGAGGCGCGCCTGCACCAGCTGGCCCATCGCCCCGGCCACACGCTGCTCGCGATCGCCGTAGGTGACGGGGGCGAGGAGCTGCCTCACCTCTTCGCCCAGCTCGAGGGCCTGGTCGCCCGCTCCCCGCTCTTCGACGCCGCCTTCGCCCTCGCCACCGCGCCCGACCAGGCCCCGGTCGGCACGATCCACCCGCAGGCCGCCGCCGCGCTCGGCGTCCGGTCACTGGCGATCTTCGCGATCCGGCCCGACCGGCACGTCGGCTTCGTCGGCGAGGGCGCGAGCGTCGCCGACGTCGAGCGCTACGCCGCGCTCGTCACCGGGCGCTGACGCCGAACCAGCGGGCGCGGCGATCGGCGCCGAACTTTTCCTTCAACGCCATCTGCTCGGGCGAGGCCGGGTTGAAGACGCCGGTCCGCTCGGGGCCGGAGAGGAAGTCGATGTCGACGCTGCCGATCCGCCCTTCGCCGAACTCGATGTAACAGGTGCCCCGGCCGAGGTGACGGGCCGGCTCCTCGCCGCCGGCGACGGCGGCGAGCAGGTGCTGGGCGACGATCCGCGCGGCGCCCTCGGCGAAGACGCCCGCCTTCGGCACCCCCGCGGTGGCGACGTCGCCGACCGCGTAGACGCCCGGGACCGCGGTCGCCAGCGTCGCCGGGTCGACCGGGACGTAGCCGTCCTCGGTGATGCCGCTGTCGAGCACGACCTCGGGAGCGCGGTGCCGCGGCACCCCGAGGAAGAGGTCGTACGGTTGCTCGGAGCCGTCGTCGAGCACGGCGACGTTCCGCCCCGGGTCGACTTCGGCGATCCACCGCCCGGTGATCAGCTCGATCCCCCGCTGCTCGAACTCGGCCCGCAGCGCCGCCGAGGTCTCGGGCGAGGGCGGCACCGGCGCGCCGAAGGGGATCACGAAGGCGATCTCGCAGGCGTCGCGGACGCCGCGTCGTCGCAGCTCCTCGTCGAGCAGGAGGGCGCACTCGCTCGGCGCCGGCGGGCACTTGAAGGGAGCCCCACAGACGCCGATCAGCGCCCGCCCGGCGGAGAAGGTCGGGATCACCTCGGCCAGCTTGCGGGCGCCCGCCACCGAGTAGAACTCGCTGTCGACCTCGGCCAGCCCCGGCGTCGCCGCCAGGTCGTAGTCGGCACCGAGCGCGATCACCAGGTAGTCGGCCTCGTGGACGCCGGCGTCGGTGGTCACGCGCTTCGCCTCGGGATCGATCGCGGTCACGGTCTCGCGCAGCAGCCGCACCCCGGGCTTGACGAAGTCGGTGTAGGGGAGGCGCACCTGCTCGAGGCTCCGCTTGCCGAACATCAGGTCGAGCTTGGAGAAGCCGAAGACGAAGGCGTCGCCCTTGTCGATCACGGTCACCTCGTGGCCGTCGCCGAGCTTCTCGGAGAGCTCCGTCGCCAGCTCGAGCCCGCCGAAGCCCGCGCCGAGGATGAGGATCCGCGCCATGGACAGGGCATCCTATTCGGCCGCCATCCGCGCGGCCTGACCGCCGCTCAGTTGAGCTTGAATTCTTGCTGAGGTTCGGTTTCGAGCCGGCTTTTCCCGGTGATCGTCGCCGCGTTGCCGCCCATGGTGAGGGCGCCGGCCGCATTGGTCGTCGCGTTGAAATTCAGCCCTTCGCTTTTGCTGATCGCCGCTGTTTCTTTGGAGCCTTCGCCGATGAAGAAGCCCGCGACCGGATAGATACCTTCGATCGCGCAGTTGGTCAGTTTCAATTTGAAGAGGCTGGCCACCGTCGATTCGAATTTCACCACCGGGATCGGTGTTTCCACCCCACCGACTTCGTGCATGTCGACGATGAGCTTGATCGGGTTGCTGACGATTTCCCCATGGCCTTTTTCAGCGCCGTTCACCAGGCATGCGGCGGGCTTCACGACCGTGATCGAGAGCATTTCGAGCGTGACGCTTCCGACCGCCATCTTCTGGCCCCCGACGACTTCGTTGGAGAGCGTGCCGGTGCATTCCATCAACGGCACGTCGAGTTCGACTTCCTGGGCGAGGATCGTCCCCTTGATCTTGAGGTTTTCGGTGACCGAACAGCGTGAGGCTTTGGCGGCGGCCCATTCGACGCCGAATTCGTCCTTCCACGAAACGGGCTTTGTGGTGATGGTTGTCGCGGCGGCGGCGCTGCTCGCGCAGAGTGCCGAGACCAGCGTGACGAGGGTCGCCACGGTCCCCAGATGAAGGGCGCGTCCGATCATGGGGCCGACTTTCCTCCCCGGGGCGCCCCCGGACAAGAACCTACGCCCGAAGTTTTCCAACCCCCCGACGCTCTGCCCCTCGCGTCGGCAGAGCCCGGCCCCCCGCCGGTGGGTTTCCGGTGATCTGCATCGGGTCTCCCCGTGGGAAGTCGGTCCTGCGGGTGGAGCGGTGGCTAGCGGGGGAGGAGGCGGGTGGTGGTCGCCTTGGCCGCCTCGCCGGTGACGCTGTCGACCGGGTCCGAGGGGTAGCCGTACTTGGTCTTGTAGGCGGCGTCGATCTCCTCGTCGAGGTGGTGGGGGGCATCCTCGAAGGCGACGTCGACGGCGACGTCACCGGCCTCGATCCGGCCCTCGTGACGCTGCTCGGCGGCCTTGTACCAGCCGCCGTCGGTGCCGCGGACCGAGCGCACGTAGAGCTCGGCGCCGACCTGCACGGCCCAGATCGTCACCGGCTTGGTCAGGCTGCCGTCCTCGCGCAGAGAGCAGATCTCGATCTCCCGCGCGCCCGCGATCTGCCCGAGCTGGGTTGGGTTCCAGGGTGCCATGCAGTTCTCCCTACCCGCGCGGGCGGGTCAGGTCACCCAGTCGTCGTCGACGGGCTCGCCGTCGCCGGGGTGGTGGGCGCCGCAGGCGATCATCTCCAGCCCTCCCGGACCCGCCTCGAAGGCGCGCGGCACCTCGGGGGCGATCCGGATCGCGTCCAGCGCCCGCACCGGTCGCACCTCGTCGCCTAGCTTGACGAAGCCGTCGCCGGCCAGGACCACGTAGACCTCCTCCGCCTCGCGGTGTCGGTGCGAGAACGGCGAGCGCCGGCCGGGTCGGAGACGGAAGTGGGTGAGGCCGGTGTGCTCGGCGCCGAGGTCTTCGCGCGCGACCCGCGCCTCCCAGCGCTCGCCGAAGCCGTTGGCGGGCGCGGCGTCCTCGACCTCGTCCAGGTTCAGGTGGGTGAAGGGCGCGGCCATCGCCTCCCGCCTACCCGCCCGCGGCCCTCGGATCACCTCGGACGGGCGCGCGGTCGCGGCGGAATTTCGACTGAACCGGCGAGACCTTTGCGGCCGCCAGGGGTTACGTGAGTGTGCCCTTTCTCGTCGTCCACGAAGTCGAAGTCGCCCGCTGGGAGCCCCTCGGGGTGATCGAGGTCGACTCCTGGGAGGAAATCGGGGTCGCGATCGCGCGGCTCGAGTGGCACGCGCTGCCCGGCGTCTTCCGCCTGATCGAACTCGACGGCCCCGACTGGGTCGAGCTCGAGCTGGCCGCCGACGGCGTCGTCGTCGAGCCCTAGCCGCGCCGCGACTCAGCCGACGACGGGCATCGCGGCGATGTCGGCGCGGCCCTGTTCGAGCTTCTGTTCGAGGTAGCCGAGCCGACTTTCGCGCGTCTTGTTCAGCGCTTCCTTCTTTGCCAGGAACTGCCTGTTCCAGTGGTTCTCGATCTTCTTGACGGTTTCTTCGGCCGCTTCGCCGATTTCCACTTCCTTGGCTTCCGCCGTCGACTCGATCTGCTCGCGCTGCCTCGTGACCGCGCCCTTCAGCGCCTTGCGCTTTTCCTTCTCGTCCGCCCGGTTGGCGGTGACTTCGCCGCTCACCTTCTCGATCTGTTCCTGGATCCGGGTCTTCGGCGTGCCCGGCGCGGCGGCCGCCTTTTTCGCCCGTAGTTCGGCGATGTGGGCCTTCAGCGCTTTTTCGCGGTTGCGGTGGCCGTTCGCGATCCGTTCGAATTTGATGTGGAAGCTCGCCTCGGTGCGTTCCAGTTTGCCGTTGGTTTCGGCCTGCAGCGCTTCCAGCGCTTCGCCTTCCTTCGCCCGCACCCGTTCGACCTGTTCCTTGGCCGCCGCGTCGGCTTCCGCCTGCGTTTCTTCGCTCGCCCGCTTGAAGAGGGCGTTGGCCTTGTGGGCGGCGGCGGTTTTCTTGGCCGTGAGTTTCGCCTCGTAGGTGTTTTTCTGTTCGGCCGAGGTCGGCTGCGTCGCCAGTCCATCGAGCTTCTTCACGTATTCGATGAAGGCTTTGTACTGAGCCGAGGAGGCGAGGCCGGGGGTCTTGACCGCGAGCGCCGCGGTGGGCGTTGCGAGGAGAAGGGCCATTACGGCGAGGCCGGGGACGAGAACTCTGAGACATCTGCGCTTGGCCACCCGCCAGCCCTCCTCTGGTCGACACCGTTCGCCGGCCACCTACCCAATCGGCAAGGCTCCTACGCCGCGAACCCGTGCCCGTAGACCTTGGTCACCCACAGGGTGACCAAGGTCTACGGGTTGGGTAGGTTCGACCCGATGGCGAAGCTTCTCTACTCGGCGACGATGTCGCTCGACGGCTTCATCGCCGGCCCCGGCGGCGACATGTCCTGGTTGGGCAGGTTCATGGACGGCGATGACAAAGGGGCGGCGGCGCTGCCGGCGCGGGTCGGAGCGCTCCTGGTCGGCCGGCGCACCTGGGGCGGGGACGATCCCAACCGTGGCGACGAGGAGAAGGAAGGGGCCTTCGGCGGCACCTGGCACGGTCCCCAGTTCGTCGTCACCCACGACCCTCCCGCGGAGTCGGCGCCGGACGTCGAGTTCGTCGACGACCTCGGCCGGGCGATCGCCTCGGCGCGTGACGCGGCGGGGGATAAGTACGTCTGTGTGCTCGGCGCCGAGGTCGCCCGCGGCTGCCTCGAGCTGGGCGAGCTCGACGAGATCCTGATGTACGTCGAGCCGATCCTCCTCGGCGACGGTGTCCGGCTCTTCGAGCATCCCGGCGGGACCGAGGTCGAGCTCGAGCGGATCGCGGTCGAGGTCGAACCGGTCGCCACCCACCTCTGGTTCCGGGTGACCCGCTGAGGTGTGGGTCCAGCGCAAGATCACCTTCGAGCCGCGGCCGCGCGGCATCCACCTGGTCACCGCCGAGGTGCTCGGGGGCCTGCCCGAGCTGGCCGATTTCGAGGTCGGCATCCTCCACCTGCTGATCCAGCACACCTCGGCGTCGCTGACCCTGAACGAGAACGCCTCGCCGGAGGTGCGGGCCGACCTCGACACCTGGCTCGACCTGGCGGTGCCGGAAGGGGCCTCGAACTGGACCCACACCCTGGAGGGCGACGACGACATGCCCGCCCATGTGAAGGCGGCCCTGATCGGCCCGTCCCTGACCCTGCCGCTGCGCGCCGGCCAGCCGGCGCTGGGGACCTGGCAGGGGATCTACCTCTGCGAGCATCGCGACCGCGGCGGCCCCCGCTCGGTGGTCGCGACCGCGTTCGGCGAGCGCGGCGCCTGAGGCGCCGCGCCCATCCCGAACCGGCTGCCAGGCCTATTCGTTACAGGAACTGGCGATTTCTTCGAGACCGTCGGTGCTCTTTTCGAAGACCATCGCTTCCGCTTCCTCTTCGGACATTCCTTCGACGCCTTCGGCGATGCACTTGGCCAGCGCCGGTTCGACGCCTTCTTCTTCGTTCAGTTTTTCTTCCAGGAAGGCCGCGATCCCGGCCGCGTCGTAGTGGGTGAAGCCGAGGAATTCGTTCAGCTTCCAGTCGCCTTCCTCCTTCGCCAGCCCGACTTCGAGCGACTGGCCGCCGAGGCTGCCGCCTTCGACTTCGACCTCCGCCGTCGCCGTGTCACCGTCTTCGGAGATGTTGGAGACGGTCACCGCTTCGGCCGGCTCCGATTCTTCTTCGGCTTCTTGTTCACAGGCTGCCAGCGATTTTGCGCCGCTCGTCCCGGTTTCCGCTTCGTTGAAGGCTTCGGTCTGGACTTCGGTGCACTTGGAGGGGTCGCTGCTCGTCGCCGAGGTTTCGACCGCTTCTTCGATCGCAGCTTCTTCGCCTCCGCCACCGGACGAGCTGGAGCCGCCGCCACAAGCCGCCAGGGCGAGGGCCGAGGCGAGCAGCACCAAAGGCAGGATCAGCAGGGATTTCTTCACAGATTCCTTTCAGATTCGGCGACTGGCGCCGTCGACTGGTTGGTCAGCCACTTATCGCCCAATTCGCCACAAGCTTGAAGTTTCCTAAGCGGGTAGCTGACAAAAATGTTGGCCGCAGGGCTGATCGCCGGGATCGTCGCCTCGGTCCTCTTCAACCTGGGCATCGCGTTGCAGGCGATCGAGGCGCGGCGGGCGCCCCGCGAGGAGGCGCTGCGGGCGTCGCTGATCTGGGGTCTCCTGCACCGCCGGCTCTGGGTCACCGGCCTGGGGATCGAATGGCTCGGGGTGCCATTGGAGATCCTCGCCTTCGCCTGGGCGCCGTTCGTCGTCGTCCAGCCGCTGCTCGCCTGCGGCCTGCTGGTGCTGCTGGCGGTGGCGCGACGGCTGCTGGGGGAGATGCCGAGCCGCGCGGCGCTGACCGGGGTCGGCCTGATCATCGCCGGGATCGCGCTGATCGCCTGGGGGGCCCCGGGCCAGCAGGACACCCATCGCGGCGCCGCGGCGGTGGTCGGCGTCGTCGTCGGGCTGGTGCTCGTCTCCTTCGTCCCCTTCGCGCTGCGGGGGCGACGTGGCGACACGGCGATCACCGCGGTGCTCGGCTCGGCCTGTGGGTTCGCCGCCACCAACGTGGCGATGAAGCTGATGGCCGACGACATCGGCGGCGATCATTGGCTCCAGGCGGTGAGCTGGTTAGGGGTGGCCGGGATCGCCGGGTTCGGAGCGACGGTGACCGGGATGACGGCGCTGCAGCGGGCCCCGGCGACGACCGTGATCCCGATCTCGACCGCGGTGCAGACCTTCCTGCCGGTGGCGCTCGAGCCGCTCTTCCTCGAAGAGAGCTTCCGCACCGCCGATCTCGAAGGGCTGCCGCTGCTGGTCGGGCTGGTGGTGATGTTGGTCGGCATCGTGGTGCTGGCGCGGACGCGGAACGTGAGCACGATCGCGGCGGGGATGCCGGAGGAGGAGTCGGGCGGAGCCGGCTCAGCGGACGCGGGCGCCGTACCATCGGCCCCGTGACCTACTCACTAGTCGCCTTCGATCCCGCGAGCGGGGAGTGCGGAGTCGCCGTCCAGTCGCACTGGTTCTCGGTCGGCGGCCTGGTGACCTGGGGAGCTCCGGGCGTGGGTGCGGTGGCGACCCAGGCCAACGTCGAGATCGCCTACGGGCCGCGCGGGCTGGAACGGATGGGCCAGGGCGCCTCGGCGCCGGAGGCCTTGGTCGAGCTGGTCGCCGCCGATGAGCTGGCGGCCGTGCGACAGGTGGCGATGGTCGACGCGCACGGTGGGATCGGTGCCCACACCGGGGCCGACTGCATGTCCTTCTGCGGGCAGGATCTGGGGCACCATCACTCGGCGCAGGGGAACCTGATGGCGTCAGACCGGGTCTGGGGCGCGATGTCGGAAGCGTTCATGGCGGGGGAGGGGTCGCCGCTGGCGGAGCGGTTGCTCGACGCGCTCGACGCCGGCGAGGCGGCGGGCGGCGACATCCGCGGGCGCCAATCGGCGGCGATCCTGGTGGTTCCGAGCGAGGGCGAGCCCTGGGAGCGAGTGGTCGAGCTGCGGGTCGAGGACCACGTCGACCCGCTGGCCGAGCTGCGCCGGCTGGTCGGGCTGAAGGCGGCCTACACGCGGGCGGCGGAGGGCGACGACCTGCAGGGACATGGCGACTTCGAGGGCGCGGCGTCGAAGTACATCGAGGCCTGGGAGATGGAGCCTGAGAACGAGGAGCTCGGCTTCTGGGCGGCGCTGTCGCTGATCCAGCTGGGCGACGTGGACCGCGGCCTGCCGCTGCTGCGCCGGACGATCGCCGCCCACGACGGCTGGGCCCACCTGCTCCCGATGCTCGGCGAGGAGGCTCCGGCCGCGCCGGAGGCTCTTCGCCTGCTCGGCTTGCCTTAGGGACCCGGCGGCGCCGGCCCTACAAAGGAGGCGCGCGGGCGGAAGCGGAGGCGGTGTTCGTACTCCTCCAGCGCGTGGGCGACGATTCCGGCGATCCGGGCGATGGTGAAGATCGTCGCCGACGCTCCGTCCCTGAGCCCGTGCTCCCTGACCAGCACGGCGAGCGCGAAGTCGACGTTCGGCGCCGGCAGCTCGCGCGCCGCCGCAGCCTCCAGCACGGCTTGCGCCGCGGCGCCGACGCCGAGGCGATCGAGGAGATGGTCGGCGCGCGGATCGCGGTCGCGGTACACGCGGTGGCCGAAGCCGGGGAGGCCGCCGGAGGCGGCGCGCGAGTCGAGGGCCGCGCCGGGATCGGCACCCGCGGCGACCTCGTCGAGCAGTGCTTCCACCTCCAGTCCGGCGCCGCCGTGGAGCGCGCCGCCGAGCGGTCCGAGCCCGGCGAGGATGACCCGGTAGGGACCGGCCCAGGCCGAGGCGGCGACCCGCGCGGCGAAGGTCGACGCCGCGAGTTCATGGTCGGCGAGCAGGATCAGTGCCGCGTTCAGCGTCGCGACCTGCTCCGGTCGCGGCTTCGAGTCGCCATCGGCAAGCGCCGCCCAGAGCCGCGCCGCGATCCCGTCCGCGCCGCCCCCGACCGCGGTCGACTTGCGTAAACCGGCCGCGGGCGCGGTCGACTTGGGTGAACCTATGCGAGACGCAGGTCGACCGCGCTCGGCCGGGGTTAACGCAGGTCGACCGCACTCGAGGGTGGCGAGGATGGCGGGGAAGACTGAGGCGCCGGCGCGGCGGACGGAGTCGGGATCGCGGCTGGCGCGCTCCGGGTCGCGCGCCGCCGAGGTTGCGACCACGGCGGCGATGCGCTCGGCGTCCGGCGCCTCCGGGCCGAGCGCGGCGCCGAGCGCCTCGATCGCTGCCGCGCGCTCTCCGTCCAGCGCCCAGGGCGTCGGCGGCGCTCCGTCCCAGAGCAGCGCCACGACTTCCTCGAAGCTGCGGAATCTGGCGAGCTCGATCGCATCCCGTCCCCGGTAGGACAGCCGCCCCTCCGGCTCGAGCAACGTCAGCTCGGTCTCGACCACGACCTCGAGCGCGCTCGAGCGATCCGGGCGCCGCGCCCGCACGGCCAGCCGCTCGACCTCGTCCGGGTCGAACTCGGAGCGGTGGGGACCACTGGACTGGTGGCGCGCGAGCAGGCCGCGGCTGACGTAGGCGTAGACCGTCTCGCGTTTGACGCCGAGGCGGCGCGCGACCTCCTCGGTCCCGAGCCGCTCCGTCGCGCTGACACGATCCGTGTCGCTCACCCGGTCAATGCTGACAGCGGACGCGGTCCCGGGCCGATGTAGAGCGCCGCCGGGCGGATCAGCCGGCCGGTCCGCTTCTGCTCGAGGATGTGGGCCGACCAGCCCGCCGTGCGGGCGCAGACGAAGAGCGGCGTGAAGAGGGTCTGCGGCACGCCCGCGTGCTCCAACACCACCGCCGACCAGAACTCGACGTTGGTGGCGAGGACGCGGTCGGGCTTGTGCTCGGCGAGCTGGGCGAGGGCGGCCCGCTCGACTTCGCGCGCCAGGTCGAGTCGCGGCGAGCGCAGCCGTTCGGCAAGACCGCGGAGGACGCGGGCGCGCGGGTCCTCGGCGCGGTAGATGCGGTGGCCGAAGCCCATGATCCGCTCGCCGCGGTCCAGCTGCCCGCGGATGTAGGCGTCGGCGTCGCCACCGGCTTCGACCTCGTCGAACATGCGCTGGACCCGGGCCGGGGCGCCGCCGTGGAGCGGCCCGGAGAGCGCCCCGACCGCGGCCGACAGCGCCGCCGCCACGTCGGCCCCGGTCGAGGCGACGACGCGGGCGGTGAAGGTGGAGGCGTTCATCCCGTGCTCGGCGGCGGTGATCCAGTAGGCGTCGATCGCAGCGACCGCGTCGGGATCGGCCTCGCCGCGCCAGCGCAGCAGGAAGCGCTCGGCGAGCGAGCGTCCCTCGTCGATCCGGGACTGGGGGACGGGGGCGACGCCGCTGCCGCGGGCTGACTGGGCGACGAAGGAGAGGGTGGTCGAGGCGGTGCGGGCGAGCTGGTCGCGGGCGACCTCGGGGCTGACGTCGACGAGCTGGTCGAAGCCCCACTCGGGAGCCAGCGCGGCGATCGCCGACTGCACGTCGACGCGGGTGTCGCCGGTGCGGTAGCCGAGCGGATGGGTGCCCGCCGGCGCCAGCGGGCGGTCGGGCCGGTCGTCGACGAGGAGCCCCCAGACGCCCTCGAAGGGCAGCGTCCCGACCAGGTCTTCGATATCGACTCCCCGATAGCGCAGCGCGCCGCCCTCGCGGTCCGGCTCGGCGATCTCCGTCGCGAACGCCAGCACCCCCTCCAATCCGTCGCGCACATCCTCGATCGCCGCCATCTCATCACCTCTTCCAGTCGGTTTCGTCCCAGGATGCTTCGGCGAAAGGGGACCTCGATCAACATTGATTGCAATCAACCCTGAGCACCTCGCTAGGGTCAGATCCATGAGCGATCAGAGCCAGATCGGCGTCACCGGCCTCGCGGTCATGGGGGCCAATCTGGCCCGCAACATCGGCCGCAACGGCTGGTCGGTCGCCGTCCACAACCGCAGCCCGGAGAAAACGCGCCAGTTCATGGCCGACCATGGAGAGGAGGGCAGCTTCACCGGCACCGAGACGAGCGAGGAGTTCGTCGCCGCCCTGGAGCGCCCGCGCAAGATCATCATCATGGTCAAAGCCGGGGCGCCGGTCGACGCGGTGATCGAGGAGCTGGCGCCGTTGCTCGACGACGGCGACATCCTGATCGACGCCGGCAACTCGCACTTCCCGGACACCAGGCGCCGGACTGCCGAATGCGAGGAGCGCGGGCTGCGCTTCCTCGGGATCGGGGTCAGCGGCGGCGAGGAGGGCGCGCTGCTCGGCCCGAGCATCATGCCCGGCGGTCCCCGCGATGCCTACGCCGAGGTGGAGCCGATCCTGACCAGGATCGCCGCCCAGGTCGACGGCACCCCGTGCTGCACCTACGTCGGGCCCGACGGCGCCGGCCACTACGTGAAGATGGTCCACAACGGGATCGAGTACGCCGACATCCAGCTGATCACCGAGGCCTACGACCTGATGCGGAACGTCGCCGGGCTCGAGGTCGCGGAGATCGCGCAGACCTTCGAAGAGTGGAACGAAGGCGACCTCGAATCGTTCCTGATCGAGATCACCGCCAAGGTTCTCGCCAAGCAGGACCCGCGGGGCGAGGGGCCGCTGATCGACAAGATCGCCGACCAGGCCGAGCAGAAAGGCACCGGCCGCTGGACCAGCGAGGACGCGCTCGAGCAGGGGGTGCCGCTGACCGCGATCACCGAGGCCGTCTTCGCCCGCACCCTCTCCTCGTTGAAAGACGAGCGCACCGCCGCCGCCAAGGTGCTGGCCGGGCCGGAGCCCGCCAAGACCGAGGACCGGCGCGAGCTCCTCGACGACATCCAGCACGCCCTCTACGCCAGCAAGGTGGTCGCCTACGCGCAGGGCTTCCAGCAGATGGCGGCCGCCTCGCGCGCCAACGACTGGGATCTCGACCTCGGGGCGATGGCGACGATCTGGCGCGGCGGCTGCATCATCCGCGCCCGCTTCCTCAACCGGATCAAGGAGGCCTACGAGGAGGGCGAGGTCGTCAACCTCCTCACCGTCCCCTACTTCCGCGACGCGGTCGCCTCCGGCGAACAGGCGTGGCGGCGGGTGATCGCTGCCGCGGTCGAGCAAGGCGTCGCCGTCCCCGCCTTCACCTCTTCGCTCGCCTACTACGACGGGTACCGGCGCGAGCACGGGCCGGCCGGGCTGATCCAGGGGCTGCGCGACTACTTCGGCGCCCACACCTACCGGCGCACCGACGCCGAGGGCTCCTACCACGTGCGCTGGCCGCAGGACGGTGCCGAGGTCCGCACCGATGCCTGACGGCTTCGCGATCGTCAGCGCCGACGACGTCGACAACCCTTATGACGGGACCGATGTCCCCGGCGAGTTCCGACCGCTCACCGACGCCCTCGGTGCCGAGCAGGTCGCGGTGACGCTGATCCGGGTGCCGCCGCACTCGGACATGGAACAGGGGACCGGGCACACCCACTCGGAGATCGAGGAGCTCTACATCGTCGCCAAAGGGACGATCACCTTCCGCTGCGGCGAGGACGTGCGGAAGGTCACGGCGCCGGCGGTGGTGCGTGTCTCCCCGGGGACTGCGCGCTCGCACCGCAACGAGGGCGACGAGCCGGTCGAGATCTGGGCGGTCTCGGTGGCGGGGCACCAGGACGCGACCAAGATCGACGACTTCTGGGAACCCTCGCCGGAGGCGAAGCAGACGCGCTGACGCCGCTGAGTCAGGGGACGAGGACGATCTTGCCGAGGGTGTGGCGGTCTTCGAGCTGTTCGAAGGCCTCGCGCACTTCGTCGAGCGGGTAGGTCGCCGCGATCGGCACCTCGATCTTCCCGGCGGCGACCAGTTCGGCCATCTCTTTGAGGATCTCGGGAGAGGTCGCGTCGGATGAGCCTTCCGTCTTCGCCCCGACCTCCTGCGCCTTCTCGTAGGCGATGATCGTCTCGACCTTCGCCGGCGGCACGTCGAGCTGGATCGCCAGATCGACGTACTCGGGGCCGTAGAGGTCGATGAAGGCGTCGATCCCGTCCGGGGTCGCCTCGAGGATCCGCTCGATCACGCCCTCGCCGTAGCTGACCGGGGTGATGCCCTTCTCGCGCAGCCAGTCGTGGTGGTCCTCGGAGGCGAGCCCGACCACGTCGGCCCCGCGCACCTTCAGCAGTTGCACGGTGACCGCGCCGACCCCGCCCGCGGCGGCGGAGACGACGACCGTGTCGCCCTCGGAGACGTCGACCGCCCGCACCGCGGCGAAGGCGGTGACCCCGACCACGTAGAGCGAACCGGCGACCTCCCAGGAGAGGTCGGTCGGTTTGGTGATCAGCTGTTCGGCCGGGATGACGACCTCGGTGGCCTGGCTCGAGCGGTCCCAGCTCCAGCCGAGCACCTCGTCGCCGCGAGCGAACCCGACCACGTCGATGCCGACCTCTTTCACCACCCCGGCGAGGTCGGAGCCCTGGCCGGAGGGGAAGTCGGCGGGCGACTGCTCGGCGAGCAGGCCTTGGCGGATCGAGGCCTCGCCGGGGTTGATCCCGGCGGCCTTGACCTCGACCAGGACGTCTTCTTTGCCGAGCTCGGGGAGTTCGATCTCCCTCACGGTGAGGACGTCGAGGCCGCCGTACTCGTCGAATTGGACCGCGCGTGGCACGAGCGAAAATCTACCCACCCGCGGTCAGCTTGAATCCCGCCCGGGCGAGGACGGCGGCCTGGGCGAGGAGTCGGCGGTCGGCGCGGCCCGCCACCGAGATGGTCACCGTGAGCCAGCGGTTGCCGCGCACCGCGAGCAGCGAGTGGAGTGCCGGGATCCAGCTGGCGGCGGAGTTGTAGGCGGCCTTTTCGCCGACATGGGGGACGGGCTGGGGCAGGCCGGTGGGGTTTTGGCCGTTGAATTGGACCGTCTCCTCGATCCGGTTGTGGTAGCGCCGGTTGGCGGCGAAGCCGGTGTCGAGGAACACGTTGACCTGGGTGCCGGGGCCGGTGAGGCGGCAGCGTGAGAGCGGCGGCGTCGGGGTGGCGCGGCGCCTCAGCGCGGTGCCGGTCTGCCGTTCGGCGATCGTCGCCAGCGACTTGCAGTCGACGGCCGAGAGGCGCGCGGTCCCCGCCGCTTCGGCGGTCGGGTTTTCGCCTTTGGTCCCGCGCGACTGGACCGGGGCCTGGATCGCCCGTCCGCCCGCGGTGGTCGTCCCGGACCCCGACGAACCGCACCCGGCCATCACGAAAGCAACCCCGACCGCTACGAAACACGCGACGTTCCTCGCCGAACCCATACGCCAACCCCCTACTCAGCCGGTCAGCTCGGCGGCAAACTCGCGCAGGGCCGCGGTGTGGGTATCGACGTCGAACTCGGTCGTCGCCGGAGACATCAGCGCCATCATGTGGAACGGGGTCATCAGCACCCCGCGGTTCAGCATGTAGAGGTGGAGGAGGGCGTCGAGCGGGCTGTCGAAGGCCGCCGCGGCCTCACCGCCGCTGCGTGGTGGGGTGGGATTGAACATGTACTCGACCCGGCAGCCGAGCCGGGTCGCCTGCCAGGGCAGGCCGAACTCGGCGATCACCTCCTCGCAGCCGGCGGCGAAGCGCTCGCCGAGGGCGATCATCCGCTCGAAGGCGGGCTCGGTCAGCACCTCGTCGAGGGTCGCCCGCGTCGCCGCCAGCGAGAGCGCGTTGCCCGCCAGGGTGCCGCCGATGCCACCGACGTCGGCCACCTCCCAGATCGTCTTCGCGAGGACGCGCTCGGCGACCGCGTCGGTCATCCCGTAGGCGCCGATCGGCACCCCGCCCGCGATCGCCTTGCCGACCGTGAGCAGATCCGGCTCCAGCCCGTGGGCGCCGGTGTAGCCGCCCGGCCCGCAGCACATCGTGTGGGTCTCGTCGATGATCAGGAGCGCCTCGGCGGCGCGGCTCAGCTCGCGCAGCGCGGCGTGGAAACCGGGCTCGGGGAGGACGATGCCGACGTTGGTCAGCGCGGGCTCGGTGAGGATGCAGGCGACGTCGCCCGCCGCCAGCTCGCGTTCCAGCCCGTCGACATCGCCCCACTCGACCACCCGGGTCGTCTCGGCGAGCGGTACCGGCGGGCCGACGTTGCCGAGCTGGGCGACCACCCGGCCATCGGTGTCGAGCTCGGCGAAGGTCTCGTCGACCGAGCCGTGGTAGCAGTGGTCGAAGACGAGGACCTTCGGCTTGCCGGTGATCTCACGGCAGAGACGGATCGCGAAGCGGTTGGCGTCGGTCGCGCTCAGCGTGAACTGCCAGTGGCGCAGGCCGAAGCGGCGGCCCAGCTCGGCGCCGACCGGCCCGGCGTCCTCGCTCGGCAGCATCGTCGTGATCCCGCGCTCCAGCTGCGCCGCCGTCGCGGCGACGGTCGGGGCGGGGCAGTGGCCTGCCATCGCGCCGGTGTCGCCGAGGCAGAAGTCGACGTAGGCGTTGCCGTCGACGTCGGTCAGCGAGGCGCCGGTGGCGGTCGCGAAGACGACCGGGAAGGCTCCCGGCCAGCGCGTCATCCAGTTCATCGGCACGCCGGAGAGGAGGTGGCCGGCGGCGGCGACCCGGAGTTCGCCGGAGCGCTTGTGATCGGCGGCGTATCGGTCGAGCTCGCGCCCGGTCAGCTCGGCGACGGTGTTCATCGATCAAAGATCTCAGGTCTGAGGATGTGCCGATGGACCGGCGATCGTCGTTCATTAGGGTGAAGGGGTGAGCGCTGAGCCGGTCCTCGACGGCACCGTCGCCCTCGTCACGGGGGCCTCCAGCGGCATCGGCGAGGCGACCGCGAGGCGGCTCGCCGCCGATGGCGCCGCGGTCGCGGTCGGCGCCCGCCGGCTCGACCGGCTCGAGCGGTTGGTCGCCGAGATCGCCGACGCGGGCGGCACCGCCGTCGCGATCGAGGCCGACGTCACCGATCGCGCCCAGGCCGACGCTCTGGTCGAGCGCACGGTCAAGACCCTCGGTCGCCTCGACACCGTCGTCAACAACGCCGGGGTGATGCTGCTCGGCCCCGCCCTCGAGGCGCCGATCGAAGAGTGGGAGCAGATGGTCGACATCAACGTCAAAGGCCTCCTCTACGTCGCCAAGGCGGCGCTCCCGCACCTGATCAAGGCCGCCGACCAGGCGCCGCGGATGGTCACCGACCTGGTCAACATCTCCTCCGTCGCCGGCCGCCGTGCCCGCTCCGGCTCCGCCGTCTACAACACGACCAAGTTCGGCGTCGGCGCCTTCTCCGAGGCGCTCCGCCAGGAAGTCACCGAGCGCCACGTGCGCGTCTCGCTGGTCGAGCCGGGCGCCGTGATCACCGAGCTCTCCTCCCACAACCGGCCCGAGGTGCTGGAGGAAATCAAAGGCCGCTTCGGCGATCTCGAACGGCTGGAAGCGACCGACATCGCCGACACGATCTCCTACATCGTCACCCGGCCGCGCCACGTCGCGATCAATGAGATCCTCGTGCGGCCGACCGAGCAGCGCGACTAGTCGCAGCCGCGCTAGAACTTCGGCATCCCCGCCGACCGGCACCAAGACATCATCGATGCGATCCGGGAGATCCCCGAGGGCTTCGTCCGCACCTACGGCGACGTCTCACCCGGCGCGCCACGCCTCTCCGCCCGCCTGCTCGCGACCCGGCAGGGTCCCGACGACCTTCCCTGGTGGCGGGTCGTCCGCGCCGACGGCACCCTCGCAGTGGGGGAGGAGCAGCGCCGACGCCTCTGGGCCGAGGGCGTCCCCTTCAAAGGCGACCGCGTCGATCTCGACCTCGCCCGCATCCCGCACGAACCCTGATTCGGGCGACTGAAAAAGCGGCGGACGGGAGTCGAACCCGCGTCATCAGCTTGGAAGGCTGAGGCTCTACCATTGAGCTACCGCCGCGTGCCAGGGGGGAGCGTAGCCGCGATCCCCTCGATCCGTCAGAATGCCGGAACCTCAACGGGGAGTGGCGCAGTCTGGTAGCGCACTCGGCTGGGGGCCGAGCGGTCGCAGGTTCAAATCCTGTCTCCCCGATTCAGGCATTTGCCCCGCATGGCTTTGCATAGCCACGCATTAGCGCCTATCGAGCGACTTCCGCGGGGCGATGCGCGGCGCCGTGATTCGAGAGTGATACGGCGCTCAGGGCGAGAGTGATATGGCCCAGCAAGAAGTTGTGCCCCGTGTCCGTCTTCTGAGCTACGGTCGCGACATGGCCGAACCGGTGCCGCCAGACGTCACCGAGGACCAGCTCAAGCTGCTGCTCGACCAGCAGAGTGAGACCGAGATCCTCGACTACAAGTCTGAGCTCGACCTTGTCGACAAGGCGAAGAAATCGCGAGCACAAGTCGAGTTGGCCAAGGACGTCGCGGCCCTGCTTTCAGGGCGCGGTGGTCACCTCGTGATCGGTGCCGATGAGAGTGGCACGCCGACTGGCCTCCTCAGCGCGGCGCAGATCGCGCAGCTTGATGAGTCGCGGTTACGCAAGCGGCTGGAAAAGTTCATTCCCGAGGGTTTCGAGATCCGCGTCGCCAGCCACAAAATCGACGGCACGCTGGTCGCCTTGATTCACGTTTCGCCTCACCCGGACGGCTTGGTCGTGATGAAAGCTGACGGCATCTACATTGACGGCGAAAAGGAACGGCCCGTCTTCCGGGAGGGAGACATCTTCATCCGACGCGGTACTGAGAGCCGTCGGCTTGGCCAAGCGGAGCTGCGCCGCTACCTCGCTGATGTGCGCCGCCGCGTCGAAGAAGAAGCGCGGGCGGAGGCTCTGCGCTCGGTAGCTCCGGTGATCGAACAGAGCCAGCGCGCTGAAGCGGTTGCTGCTGGTGCTGCCGATCGGCTCACCTGGGACCTTGATCGCCAGACCTTGGTGTCGGCTGTCACGGAGCAGCTGCGCCGCGATGACGAGGTGCCGCTGCGTCTTCTGATCGAAAGCGCCCCGGCTCAGGCGAGCCGCATTCTCACCCCTGAACCCGACGAAGGGCCTGAGGATCTCGACTCCAACCAGGACGCCGCGCGGGCCGAGCTTGGCGCCCTGCTCGACAAGATTGCGGCACTGGCCGCACGCGGGCTGGTGCTTCAAAACAACGCGCTGCTTGAACTGGCGATCGAAGCCTTGAGGTCGATCTACGACGGCGTCGCCGACCAGTACGGTCGCGAGCGACGTGATCTGATGCTCGCACCGGCCGAGGTCTGGCTGGCGCTGATCGAGCGGGTTTATGCGCTCGGTGCTCTGGCGGTGCGCAAGCAGCGCTGGCGGGCTGTCACCGAGCTCGCCCTACAGCGCCCGGAGGTCCTCCGTGAGTACCACTACCGCAGTTGGTTGCGCCACGCTCACGTCATGGCGGCCCGCGCCGAGCTGTTGCGCGATCCAGAGGCCGAACGAGTCGGCGCTTCTTTGCTGCAGTTGGCGCTTGCCCACATCGCCGCCACCCCCGAGCTGCGTCCCGACCAGGGGCCCGACGACGATCGCCTACTCAGCAGCCTCGCCCAGTTCGACATCCTCGCCAACCTCGCCGTGATCAGCACCGCTAGCTCAGTCCAGAGCGCCGGTGTCTATCCGCACTTCCGCCGCTTTTACGGTTTTCGCAGTGATCCGGCGGTGGTTGCCCTGCTCGAGAACGCAGACGCACGCAGGGAGATCTACCCCAAAAGCGATGCCGAGCTAGCCCAGGCTCTGCGCGACCTCGGCCAAATCGGCTCCGGTGAATTCTTCTACGTCAATGGCTGGGACGAATACGAAGACGAGCGCATCCGTAGTTTCCTTGCAGAGCATCCTTCTTCAAGTGCAAGCTAGTCGTGCTGACGGATCCGCGGTCGAGGTTACGATTGCCCCATGACCAAGGCTGAGTTGATCGAGCAGGTCAAGGCGATGACGGAGGAGGAAGCGGCGCAGGTGAAGCTCATCTACGCGCCGGATTGGCCATCCAAAGCGACTTCGCTCGAGGAGATTCGCAAGCGGACCGGAACTCGGGCGATGACGCCGGAGGAGTCTGAGGAGTTCTGGCGTGAGCATGGGCCGCTAATGCAGCCTCCCGACGGCGAGGGGTAGTCAATCAACGATAGGGCGGGAAGCATCCGCTTCGGGCTGCGCCTTGACGAGAAGGCTTTCGCTGAGGATCTCGGGCGCGCGAGCGAGGCGGCGCGGGCAGCTATTGAGCCGGCGGTCCGCAAGCTCGAGGTCGATGGCGTTGCCGTGGGCTCATTGCGCCCTTGCGAGGCCGAGGCGCGCGACGGAACCCGTCTTGGCGGATGCGTCAAGCACTACATACCGCAGCCCGACGGCCGCTGGGGAGCGGTGTTCAGTATCGACCGCGAGGCGTCGAAGCCGGCGCTTGTGCTGCTTGCGGTTGGAGAGCGCCACCCGGTGCGACCGTGGAAGCCGAGCGTCTACGAGATCGCCCACCGCCGACTCAACATGAGAACGTGATACTTGGGTGATACAGAAGGCTGGCAACGTCGCTCCCCAAGCGATGTTGATCCTGTCTCCCCGATTGACAAGTGTCGAACGTTGGGCCTAGGGTGAGTCTTCCGGAACCTCGGTGGTATGTACGGGGTGTCCGGGGTGAGCCACGATGCCGGCATCGGCCAACGAAATCCTCGAGCTGCGCGATGCCTACCGTGAGGCCCGGACCCAGATCGTGTCCAATCCCGACCCGGTCGAGCGAGAGGTAGGGCTCGCCGCTCTGCGGCTGGAGGCGACGCACACCTACCGGGAGGCCGTCACCTCGCAGGCCGGCCTTGAGGATTCGGCTCTGGCTCCGCTCGGCGAGTATGCGCAAGCGCTGCAGGGCGGCGAGGCGGCCGAGAAGGCCGTCGCGCAGCTGGATGCCGCCGCGCTTCGCTTCGCCAAGGGGGCTTTCTCGAACCTCTGGGCCGCTCTCACCGGGACCGTGCTTCTGGCAAGCGGTCTCGCCGTCCTGAACGTGATCGGGTTTGCGGCACTGCGGGCGAACGAGGTCGGCACCGCGCTGGCGGCGACCGTGTTGGCAGGCGGAGTTGGCGGCGTCTCCGTCATCCGTGGGATGTTCTACGGCGCGAGAGCGGCTCAGGACGCCTCGGTCAAGTCATGGGCCTGGGCGTCGGGTGTGGGCGTGCCATCCGACTTCGTGTTGGGGCAACCTCGCTCCCTGCAGACGGAGTTGTTGCGGCGGGTCGGCGGGCGCCAGGTGCCGCGGCGCTTTACGACCGAAGCCCGGCGTAGGGCACAGGTGGTCGTCGGTGCGATGCTGGTGCTCGCCGTGGTCGCGGTGGGCCTTGTCGCGGTAGGGGTCGTACAGGGGCTCGAAAAGAAATCTGACGAAGAGAGCAGCATCCACCTGTCCGAACCGCAGATCCGGTTCGATGAACCCTAGGGCGATCGACTGACGCGGCATCGTGGGACGGCGGCCGAGCCGGCTCACGACTCGCGGCTGGATCTTCTGATTCAGGTTCAGGGAAATCAGGCCGGCGGCCGAAATGGTGAGAACCAAACCCCCTGCGCCGGCTCGGCGCTCGTCCAAGGAGCCTCCTGATTCAGATGAACTCGTCCCGAAAGCTGCGGCGGCTGATCCCGGCAACGGCCGTCGCCCTGTTCGCTGTCGCCCTGGTCGCACCGACTGCCAAGGCTGCCGAAATCCCGCCCCTGGTGACGACCTCCCAGTACAAGGCGCTGGTCGGCTTCGTCGAAAAGCTTGAAACGCTCTCCGGCACCCCGGCGACCACGGCGAAGAAGGCGAGCTACGAGGACCAGCTGGAGAACAAGCACGACGCCACGGTGGACAAATCGACCGCGCTCTTCAACCGCGGCAAGAAGGCGGCGCTGCTCGAATCCGAACGCGCGATCCAGACCGGGGTGCAGACCATCCGGCAGACGGAGGCAGGGGAACTCACCGCCCTGCGCCGGGACTACGACGCGCGGATGGACCGGGCCGCCACCAACTACGCAAGAGCGGTCGGCCATGTCGAAGACGTCTACGACAACCGCAACGCCGCGCTGGCCAAGCAGGTCAGCCGCCTGCGCAAACAGAAGGCCGACGCCGAAAGCGCCGCCCGCAAATCCGCGATCCAGGGCGCGATCGACCGGCGGACCGAGCGCACGGGCGAAAATCGCAGGCTCAAACAGGAAGAACTCGTCGACCTGAAAGCCGGCTACGGCCGCGAAAAGGCGGCGATCCGCAGCGCCAAGCAGTCCACCACGAAGAGCGTGCAGCAGAACGACGCCGAAGCGATCGTGACCCTGCGCAATCGCGGCAAGCGCATCTACAACAGCACCGTGCGCACGCTGCAGAGCCGCCGCGTCGACCAGTTGCACGATCTCGAAGCGAAGGTCAACAGAGGTCGCGCCGCGATCACGCGGATGCCCGCCAAGACCTGACGGCCCGCCGCTCGCCGGGGCAGGTTTTCCGGCGAGCGGCTCTCCGCCCTGCGGGAACGATCGACTACTGTCGCCCGGCACGGATTCCCCGTGCCGACAATCGAGAGGCGGTCCTGTGGATCCGGTCGGCTATGAGTTTTGTACTCCCGAGGGCGACAGGGGCGGCGGGGTTCGCGCGACCCGCGGGTTCGAGGTCGGCGAGACGGTGATGATCGGTGAGCTCGAGGGAGAGGTGGCGCGAAACGACTCCCACGCGACCCAGATCAGCCGGACCAAATGGGCCCGACACGGTGGCCTCGGCCCGATCGTCAATCACTCTTGCGACCCGAACTGTGGGGTCGAGGTGAACGACACCGGCGCCTGCGATTTCGTCGCTCGGGAGCCGATTGCCGCCGGCGACGAGATCACCTTCGACTACGCGATGCGCAACTACTCGATCGAGCACTTCCCCGGCGGCTGCCTCTGCGGAGCCGACCTTTGCCGCGGCTCGGTGACCGGCTGGAAGGACCTCTCCGACGAGCGCAAAGCCGACTACGCGGGCTCGGTCGCGCCCTACCTTCTGGAGATCGACCAAGAATTGGTCGGATCGGTGGGCTCGGCGGCGCATAGGGTTCCCCTGCAAACGAGCTGAGGAGAGTCGATGAGCGAGGTAGTGGTGGTGGCCGAGATCGGGATCGCGGATGGGAAGCGGGACGAGGCGCTGGCCGCGCTCGAGCGGCTCTGCGAGGAGACCCACGCGAAGGACGAGGGCTGCCTGCTCTATGCGCTGCAGCTCGACCCCACCGACGAGAGCCACGTCTTCTTCGTCGAGAAATGGGAGTCGGTCGAGGCGCTTCAGAAGCACGGCGCCACCGACCACATCAAAGCCATCGGTGCCGGCGGCACGCTCTCCGGCCCGCCCTCGGTGACGGTGCTCCAGCAGGCGAACTTCGGCGACGCGACGAAGGGATCGCTCTAGGTCAACCCTCCGCTGTACTACTGGCGTCTCCCGATCGCGATTTCGCGTCGCACGGCGAGGGCGACGGCGATCACCGCCAGCACCAGCACGCCGAGGTAGATCAGCATCGGGGTCGGGACGGAGGAGAACGCATGTCCCACGTCTGAGGGGAGCCTCGAAAAGAGGGGAGCGGAGTCTGCCGCCTCCGGCCGACCGCCGGCTGCATGGACGCCCGCGACGCCCCCCTCGCCCCCCTTGCCGCCGTCGCCCGCGGATGCCTCCGTTGCGAGCCCGGTGATCGCCCGCTCCCATCGTTCGCCGAAGCTAGCCAGGTAGGGCCCGGTCAAGGCGACCGCCGGCCAGACGTAGGCGACCCACCGCGGCAGCGGCGAGTCGGTCGCCCCGTTTTCCGTCGGCGGTGGGAGGTAGGTGGTTCGCTGCTCGGCGGGCGGGCGGTCGGTCGGGGTGGCAGAGGAGTCCACCCGGGGGGCCGTGCTCGGCGCGCGTGCGACGGCGCCGGTGGAGTCGACGGCGGACGGCACAGCGGACGTGCCACCGGCGGCCCCGCTCGCGGCTTCGGCGTCTTCCCGTGCCGCCTCGGCCGTGCCTTCGACCGCCTCGGTCGCCGTGCCGGCAGAGGACACGGCGCCGCTCACGGTGCTCCTCGCCCGGTCGGCGATTGCGTCCGCACCGTCGCCGAGCGCCCCCGCGCTGTCGGCCGGTGGCGGGGCGGCCGCGCCGGGTGCCTTCGCCGCCGGCGGCGCAACCTTCGCGGTGACGCCCTGGACCGTCGTCGTCACGCTTTCTCCTACTTCCCGCACCGGGGGCGGCACCGGCACCACCGGGCTCACGACTTCTTCAACCGAGCCGGTCACCTGTCCCAGCAAGCCTGCGCCGGCGGCGGGGGGCGAAAAGGAGAGGGACCCGAGGGCGGTCATGGCGCAGACGACGATCGCGAAGCGCACTGGGTGGACTCTGCTGATCCTGGTCATGCGGGTACTCCCGGTGTAGTTGCCGAAACCTCGTACGTTCCGATACCCGGGTACTGGACGAATATTCGGTAGTCGCCCGCCGCGGTGATGAAAAAGGGACCAGCTGAGCCGGAATCGGGGCGTCAGCCCTCTGCCGCGACCGCCTCTTCGACACTGGCGAAGAAAAACCCATCCAGGTCGAGGCCGCTGATCTCGATGATTCGAAGGACCTGACCTGTCGGTCCGGCGATCGCCAGGCGACGGCCGTCCTCGGCCATGCGGTCGCGGGCGCGAAGCAGGGCGGCGAGCGCCATCGAGTCGACGAACTCGCAGTCTTCCAGTCCGATCACGATGTCCTCCGGATGTCTCGCGGCGGCCGCCGCCAGCGCTTTCTGGAGCTCGTCGACCTCGGAAAGCCCGAGCTCGCCGTGGATCTGGAGGACCGGATGCCGCGAGGGCCCGACCTCGCGCTCGGTCACACGGAACGTGGTCACCAAACGATGTATACCTGCTCCGCCGGCGGCACACCGGTAGCGTCGGCCAAGCCGATGGGTCGGGGATCTCTCCTGGCGCGGTCGACCTGACGTCCGGCTACCGGGCCTTAGGTCGACCGCGGTCCAGGCGAACGATTCGGCTGGGGTCACGGGGAGGTGCCGGGATCGGCGCGGACCGTCAGGTAGGACTGCCAGGTGATCCGCAGGATCACGACGGTGACGACCATGCCGATCAGCGGGTCGGCGACCTGGGCGCCGAGGGCGACGAAGATCGCGCTGGCGACGACCGCGAGGCTGACGAGGCCGTCGGTGCGGGCGTGGTAGCCGTCGGCGATCAGGGCCGGGCTGGCGAGGCGACGGCCGGCGCGCAGGCGGACCAACGAGGCCGCCTCGTTGCCGAGGAAGCCGATCACCCCCGCCCCGGCCAGGGCCCAGAGGTGGGTCAGGTCCTGAGGGTTGAACAGCCGGTCGATCGACTCGCCGAAGGCGACGCAGGCGCTGAGGAAGATCGTCGCGACGACGAAGTAGCCCGCGTACTTCTCCGCCTTGACCGAGCGCATCAGGAACGCCGCGCCCAGCGGGACGGCGGTGAGCGCGTCGCCGACGTTGTGGATCAGGTCGGCGAGCAGGGCGATCGAGCCGCTGAGGACGAAGACGACGATCTGCGCCGCCGCCGTCACGCCGAGGATCAGAAGGCTGAGGAGGACCGCCTCGACGCCCGCCCGCGAGCGCTTGATCGAGGGGTCGACCAGTCCGTGGCTGTGGCCGTGGTCGCCGCCGTGGGAATGAGCGTGCGAGTGCCCGTGCCCGCTCATCCGGAGAGCGCCGCGTCCTCGCGCCGCGTCCCTTCGGCGAGGCCGAGCCGCAGGTGTTCCACGTGTGACATCGCCTGCTCGAGCAGCTGCGCCACGTGGTGGTCGTAGAGCGAGTAGTTGACCCGCCGGCCGTCGCGCTCCCCGGTCACCAGCCCAAGGTGGCGGAGGATCCGCAGCTGATGGGAGACCGCCGAGCCGTCCATCCCGACCGCCTCACCGATCTCGCTCACCGAACGCGGCCCTTCGTGCAGGCAGGCGAGGATCCGCAGCCTGCTCGGGGTCGCCAGCGCCTGCATCGTCTCGGCGACCTGACGCGCCGCGCGCGGGTCGAGGAGCTCGCGTGGATCGGGAGCGGCGCCGTGGCTCATGGGCTCCCACGATACCTGAAGGACTGTTCATTCATCACAGGTATCGGCGTCGGCGTAGTTTGCCACGGAGACCTCGAGACGAGATCAGCCGACAGCAGGAGGAGACGACGATGGCGAAGGTGCTTTGCGTGCTCTACGACGACCCGGTCGACGGCTATCCACCTGAGTACGCGCGCGACGGGATCCCGACGATCGAGCGGTACCCAGACGGCCAGACGACTCCGACCCCGGCGGGGATCGACTTCACCCCGGGCGAGCTGCTCGGCTGTGTCTCCGGCGAGCTCGGCCTGCGTCCCTACCTCGAGGCCGCGGGCCACGAGTTGATCGTCACCTCCGACAAGGACGGCCCCGACTCGGAGTTCGAGCGCCACCTGGCCGACGCCGAGGTGGTCATCTCACAGCCCTTCTTCCCGGCCTACCTGACCGCCGAGCGGATCGCCAAGGCGCCCAACCTGAAACTGGCGCTGACCGCCGGGATCGGCTCCGACCACGTCGACCTGGAAGCCGCCGCGGCCGCCGACATCACCGTCGCCGAGGTCACCTACTGCAACTCGATCTCGGTCGCCGAGCACGTGGTGATGATGATCCTCGGCCTGGTCCGCAACTACATGCCCTCCTACGAGACGGTGATCGACGGCGGCTGGAACATCGCCGACTGCGTCGCCCGCTCCTACGACGTCGAGGGCATGCAGGTGGGCACCGTCGCCGCCGGGCGGATCGGTCTCGCGGTGCTGCGGCGGATGGCGCCGTTCGACGTCGGCCTCCACTACATGGACCGACACCCGCTGCCGGCCGAGGTGGAGAAGGAACTGAACCTGACCCACCACGAGACGGTCGAGTCGCTGGTCGCCGTCTGCGACGTGGTGACGATCAACTGCCCGCTGCACCCGGAGACCGAAGGGCTCTTCGACGCCGAGATGCTGGGCCGGATGAAGCGCGGCGCCTACCTGATCAACACGGCGCGGGGCAAGATCGTCGACCGCGACGCGGTCGTCGCGGCGCTCGAGTCCGGGCAGCTGGCGGGGTACGCCGGCGACGTCTGGTTCCCCCAGCCCGCTCCCAAGGACCATCCCTGGCGGACGATGCCTCATCACGGCATGACCCCGCACATCTCCGGCTCCTCGCTCTCGGCGCAGACGCGGTACGCGGCGGGCACGCGGGAGATCCTCGAGAACTACTTCGCCGGGCGTCCGCAGCGCGAGGAATACCTGATCGTCGACGGTGGCGGCCTGGCCGGCGCCGGCGCCCACTCCTACAGCGCCGGCAACGCGACCGCCGGCGCCGGCTAGCCCGGCCTCACCGGTGGGCGGCGTGGCGCCGCCCGGTCAGGGCCAGCCAGATCGACGCCAGGTAGCCGAGGCTGACCACCGCCATCGGCAGGTGCAGCGAGAGGTGGCCGCCCGCCGCCAGCAGGGTCCCGAGCAGGGCGACGCCGAGCGCGCCGCCCGCCTGGCGGGCGGCGTTCTGCACCCCCGAGGCGAGGCCGACCCGCTCGCGCGGCACATCCTCCATCGCCAGCGCGGTCATCGCCTGCATCGTCAGCGCCTGGCCGGCGAAGGGGATCGAGAAGAGGATCGTCCCCGCCACTCCGGCGGAGCCGAAGGCCGCCATCAACGCCGCGCCCGCGGCGCCGAAGCCGAGCCCGATCAGGACCGCCCGCCACTCGCCGAGTCGCGCGATCAGCCGGCCCGAGTAGAGGGCGATCGCGCCGATGATCGCGGTCAGCGGCAGGAGCGCCAGGCCGGTGTCGAAGGGGGAGAGGCCGAGGCGCTCGTGAAGGTAGAGCGAGAGGCAGAAGAGGGTGCCGTAGAAGCCGAAGTTGTAGAGCCCGGCGACGAGGACGATGTTGCGGAACTTGCGGTTGCGGAACAGCGCGGGCGGGATCATCGGCAGCGGCACGAGGCGCTCGACCCGGGCCAGGGCGAGCGCCGCCGCCACCCCCGCGACCAGCAGCCCGATCGTCCCCGCCGCGGTCCAACCGATCTCCCCGGCGAGGATGAATCCACCGCTGAGGCAGCCCAGCGCCGCCACCACCAGCACCTGGCCGGGGACATCGAAGGGGTGGCGGTGGCGCGTCGTCTCGGTGACATGGCCGGCGATCGCCAGCCCGGCCGCCACCGCGAGCGGCAGATTGACCACGAAGATGAAGCGCCAGCCGACCGAGTCGATCAGCGCGCCGCCGAGCACCGGCCCGATCGAGAGCCCGACCCCGGAGATCCCGCCCCAGGCGGCGAGCGCCCCGCGCCGTGGTGGCCCAGCGGGGAAGGTGTGGACGATCAGCGCCAGCGAGCAGGGCATCAGCAGCGCCGCGCCGAGACCCTGGGCGGCCCGTGCCGCGATCAGCGCATCCATCGACGGGGCCGCCGCGCACGCCGCGCTCGCCAGCCCGAAGACCCCGAGCCCGATCAGGAACGCGGTCCGCGAGCCGATCCGGTCCGCCCAGGCCCCGCCGCTGAGGAGGAAGGTGGCGAAGACGAGCGTGTAGCCGCTGACGATCCACTGCGCGGCCGCCAACGAGCCGCCGAGATCGGCGACGATCGGCCCGAGCGCGACGTTCACGGCCGTGGTGTCGATCGTGATCATCAGAAAGCCGAAGCAGATCCCCGCCAGGCCGAGCCGCCGCGCCCGCGGGCTGGGCGTCGGCTCGGCGGGGGCGGCGAGGAGCAGGTCGGTCACAGCGATGATCCTGCCGGTTAGGAAAGCCGGAAGGCGGGAAGACCGCCTGTGTATGCGTCACAGATTCGGCAGGCCGAGCATCCCGCAACTGCTGCTCGTCGCGGTGCCGGTCGTCGCCCTGGTGGTCGGGATCATCGTCCCGGGCGGGACCGGGGACACGATCGCGGCGATCGCCGGTGCCGTCCTGGCGCTGGTCCTGATCGCCAGGTTCGGGGTCTTTCACCAGCCGCAGCCCCGCCGCTATCCACCCGGCGACGAGCGCGAGCGCGAACCGACCGAGTACGGCCCGCCTCGCCCTCCCGGCTGGGCAGGCGGGCTCAGGTGACGGGTCGTGGCCCTGCTCGCCTGGCTGACCGAGGGGTCCTCGTCCACCGGGGTGGTGACGGCGTCCGAGGAGCGTGGAGGAGAGGTTGAGGCCGCGGGCGGGGTCGCGCCGATGATGCTTTCGCCGTTGCGGTGCTGGCGACCGATGTCGACGAGGCCGAGCGCGCCGAGCAGGAACGGCACTCCGGCGTGGAAGGTCCGGTAGAGGAGGATGCCCCCGACGGCAAGGCTGAGCGCCGAGCCGTAGAGGGTGAAGGCGCCGACCAGGCCGCCCTCGGCGCTGCCCGGCAACGGCACGATCGCGCCCGCGTGGCCGATCGTGTAGGCGAGGACGAAGAGGCCGAGCGCCGGGCCGCCACCGCCGAGCGCCTCGAACGCGGCGGCCATCGAGGCGACGTCGAAGGCGTAGTAGCCGATCGCGCCGAGGACCAGGAGCATTTCGCGCGACCAGACCAGCTCGACGCTCGTGTCGACCGCCTCGCGCAGCCATTCCTGGGCGGCGGCGGCACCGTGACGGATCTTGCCGCCGCGGGTGCCGTCGATCTGCGGCACGGCGCGGGGCACGACGATGATCGCGGCGATGACCGCCGCGGCGATCGCCGCCGGGATCAGGGTGAGGGCGAGCGAGGCGTCGCCGGGCAGGGCGCCGACCGCCTCCAGCGTGCCGAAGACGACGAGGGCGGCGCCGCTGACCGCGCTGGTGACGAGGAAGAGGACCGCCGAGCGGCTGACCGCGAAGGCGGTCGGGATGCCGGAGCGGATCAGGATCACGGCGCCGAGCGCCAGGCCGCCGCTGCCGCCGCTGGGAAGGAAGACGTTGGCGCTCTCCTCGACCACGCCGACGTCGAAGGACTCGCGCCAGCCGAGCCGACGGTCGAAGGCGCCGCGCAGGGCGACGACGAAGCTCAGCACCGAGAGCAGCTGGAGGACGAAGGAGATGACGACCCAGCCGGGCTCGGTGTGGGCGAAGCGGTCGCGGATCGGCTCTAGGAACGGGACCCAGATCACCGCCGCGGCGGCGAGGACCAGGAGTCCTGCGGCGATCAGTCCGTTGACCAGGATCGTGCGGGATTCGCCGGATTTCTCCAGCACCGCTTCCGCCTCCTGGCCGCAGTCACCGCGTCGTCGCCGCTCGGGATCGAGACAGGGGTCCGGCTCGCGCTCAGGGGAGGACGCTACGAAACTCGGCACCGTAGATCCTTTCCACTCCAAGCATTTAGTCGGAATTCAGACTAGCGAGCCGCCTGGATCGGCCCGCGGAAAGGCGCTGCCTCGGTGCTCAGCTGGGCAGCAGTTTCGCCTTCGCCTTGTCGTACTCGGCGTCGGTGAGCGCGCCTTTTTCGACCAGTTCGTGCAGTTTGTGGAGTTCGTCCGCGGGCGAGGTGTGGGCGGCGGCACGGATGTAGTCGTCGGCCGCGTGTTTGGCTTCCGCCTGGGCGCGCAGCTGCCGTTCCCGCATGTCGGAGCCGTAGACGATCAGGTAGATCAGCGCCGTCAGCCAGGGGATGAAGATCAGCAGGATGATCCAGACGCCCTTGAGCCACCCCGACATCTCGTGGTTGCGGAAGATGTCGCTGATGATCGTGAAGAGGATCCAGACCCAGACGACGAACAGGAAGATCTCGAAGACCGTCAGCAGCAGGTCCCCGAAGGTGATGTCAGCGAGCGGCAACTTGATTCCTTTCGGTCAGGTCAGCTACGGAGCTCATCGAGCGATTTGACCTCCAGGTCGAACGGCTCGTCGGCGGCGCGGCGGCGGCGATAGGGCGAGACGGTGACGCGGTGGACCTCGCCGCAGGCGCAGGGGACTTCGATCGGACTGGTGTCTGCGGCAGGGTCGGTATCGACTTTGAGGCGCTTCAGGGTGCCCGTCTCCTTGCAGCCGAACGAGATCACCCAGCCGTACTCGGGGCGCTCCTGGCGTTTCGGGCGAGAAGGGCTCATGCGCCCATCCTGTCACGGACCGAGGCGTATCGGAAAGGGGTCATGGACCGAAGTCGACGACCTGCAGATTCAGCGGCAGCTCGGCGTGTGCGCCGCCGCGCGGCGCGTCCCTCACCTGGGCCTTCTTGCCGAGGACGAAGAAGTAGGGGAAGTTTTCGAGCCGACCTTCGGCGGTGAACGAGGAGAAGGTGTAGGGGATGCCTTCGGACCCCAGCGGCGACGGTCCGTCCATCAGCTGGAAGTGGAGGTGGGGCGCGTTCGAGTTGCCGGAGTTGCCGAGCAGCCCGAGCGGTTGGCCGACCTTGACCTGCCGGCCGACCTTGACCATGACGCTGCTCGGGATCAGGTGGGCATAGAAGGCGTAGACGCCCGGGCCGACCTGGACCACCACGTGGTTGCCGCCCGCGTCGGCGGCCTCGCGCGGCGCCAGTTCGAAGTCGATCGGCCCGTCGGGAAGCCCGTTCTGCACGCCGACCACCTTGCCCGCCGTCGCCGAGAGCACTTCGTCGCCATAGAACGGGTAGTTGGCGAGGACGTCGCCCGGGCCGTCGGTGATCCGCCCCTGAGGGGTCATCTGGACGAAGTCGATCGCGTAGCGCTCGCCCTCATGGAGAGCTCCGTTGATCGAGAGCAGGCTGCTGCGGTGCGAGGTGTATTCGTCGCAGCAGCCGTTGATCGCGACCCAGCCGGGGCCGCGCAGCGGCGGCGCGATCACCGGGGCCTCGCGGTCGACGACGGCGGTCGGCGCGGCACCGAAGCGGGTCAGTTCGGTCTTGCTTTCGGGGTCCGGAGCGACGACCAGTTCGTGGTCGAGCTTGCGCGGTGGGCGCTTGCCGGCGGGATAGGTGACGTCCATCAGCACTTTGGCGGTGGCGCCCGGTTGGATCGTCGTCCGCGGCGTCTTTTCGGTCAGCTTCCCGAACGGTTCCATCAGTTCGGTCAGCTTCGCA
>DATNAG010000037.1:0-6368 GCA_035572835.1 Solirubrobacterales bacterium | reverse complement strand
ACCGTCTCGATGCAGACGCGCTCGAGGGTCCGGCCGAACTCGCTGACCGCGGGGGTGTCGTCCATCCGGCCGCGGGCCTCGAGACCGCGCGTCCAGGCGAAGATCGACGCGATCGGATTGGTGGAAGTCGGGTTGCCCTGCTGGTGCTGACGGTAGTGACGGGTGACGGTGCCGTGCGCGGCCTCGGCCTCGACCGTCTTGCCGTCGGCGGTCATCAGCACGCTGGTCATCAGGCCGAGCGACCCGAACCCTTGCGCGACGGTGTCCGACTGCACGTCGCCGTCGTAGTTTTTGCAGGCCCAGACGTAACCGCCCTCCCACTTCAGCGCGGCGGCCACCATGTCATCGATCAGCCGGTGTTCGTAGGTGATCCCGGCGGCCTCGAAGTCGGCCTGGAACTCGTCCGCGTAGACCTCGGCGAACAGGTCTTTGAAACGACCGTCGTAGCGCTTCAGGATGGTGTTCTTGGTCGACATGTAGACCGGGTAGCCGCGGTCGAGGCCATACCGCATCGAGGCGCGGGCGAAGTCCCGGATCGAATCGTCGAGGTTGTACATCGACATCGCGATGCCGCCGGCGGGGAAGTCGTAGACGTCGAGCTCGATCGGCTCCGAGCCGTCCTTGGGGGTGAAGGTCATGGTCAGCGAGCCCTCACCGGGGACCACCAGGTCGCTGGCCCGGTACTGGTCGCCGAAGGCATGGCGGCCGATCACGATCGGCTTGGTCCAACCGGGCACCAGGCGGGGAACGTTGGCGATCACGATCGGCTCGCGGAAGATGACCCCGCCGAGGATGTTGCGGATCGTGCCGTTCGGCGAGCGGTACATCTCCTTCAGGCCGAACTCCTCGACCCGCGCCTCGTCCGGGGTGATCGTCGCGCACTTGACCCCGACCCCGAACTCCTTGATCGCGTTGGCGGCGTCGACCGTGATCTGGTCGCCGGTCTCGTCGCGCTTCTCGATCCCGAGGTCGTAGTACTTCAGGTCGACATCGAGGTAGGGGAGGATCAACTGCTCTTTGATGAAGGACCAGATGATCCGGGTCATCTCGTCGCCGTCGAGCTCGACGACCGGCTTCTCGACCTTGATCTTCGCCATCGGCGGGCGATGCTATCTGTCCGGGCGCTTCGACGGGCCGGCCAGTCAGCCGGCAGAATGGGTACCCGAATGGCAACCAGAGAGCATCAGACCTTCGGCAACCACACCGTCGCCAACCAGCCGCCGCCGCTGAGCGACTACAACGTCTTCGAAACCGACCGCGTCCTGGTCGAGGCGGTGAATCGCGAGGGCGCCGAGTGGGCGACCGAGCGGATCGCCGCGGTCGGCGAGTTCGCCGGCTCGGCCGAGGCCCAGGAGCTGGGCCGGGTGGCCAACGACAACGGGCCGAAGCTGAGGACCCACGACCGCTACGGCAACCGGGTCGACGAGGTCGAGTTCCACCCCGCCTGGCATGACCTGCTCGGCACCGCGGTGCAGCACGAGCTGCACAGCTCGCCCTGGAAGGACCCGCGGCCGGGCGCCCACGTCGCCCGTGGCGCCGCCTTCATGTGCTTCTCGCAGGCCGAGGCCGGGGTCGGCTGCCCGATCTCGATGACCTACTCGGTGATCCCGGCGCTGCGGACGCAGCCCGAGCTGGCCGCCGAGTGGGAGCCGCACATCCTCAGCGACACCTATGACCCGCGGAACGCGCCTGCGCCGGAGAAGCGCGGTGCCCTCACCGGGATGGGGATGACCGAGAAGCAGGGCGGTACCGACGTACGCGCCAACACCACCATCGCCCGCGCGGTGAACGGTGGCGGGCCCGGTGCCGAGTACGAGTTGACCGGCCACAAGTGGTTCATGTCGGCGCCGATGTGCGACGCCTTCCTCGTCCTCGCCCAGGCCGAGGGCGGCCTCTCCTGCTTCCTCTTCCCCCGCTGGACGCCGGACGGCGAGCGCAACCGCTTCCGCCTGCAGCGGCTGAAGGACAAGCTCGGCAACCGCTCCAACGCCTCCAGTGAGATCGAGTTCGACGCCGCCTCGGCCTGGCTGGTCGGCGAGGAGGGCGCCGGGGTGCCGACGATCATCGAGATGGTGAACCACACCCGGCTCGACTGTGTGCTCGGCTCGAGCACCGGCATGCGGGTCGGGCTCGCCCAGGCGATCCACCACACCTCCAATCGCTCGGTCTTCGGCACCGTGCTGGTCGAGCAGCCCTTGATGCAGAACGTGCTCGCCGACCTGGCGGTCGAGTCGGAGGCGGCGACGATCTCCGCGATGCGCCTCGCCCGCGCCTACGACGAGGCGATCGCCGGCGACGAGGAGGCCCGCAGCCTGAAGCGCGTCGCCAACGCGGTGCTCAAGTACTGGATCACCAAGCGCGCCCCCGCCCACGCGGGCGAGTGCCTCGAGTGCCTCGGCGGCAACGGCTACGTCGAGGAGTCCGGCATGCCGCGCCTCTTCCGCGAGAGCCCGCTCAACTCGATCTGGGAGGGCAGCGGCAACGTCCAGTGCCTCGACGTCCTGCGGGCGATGGTGAAGAGCCCGGCGTCGGTCGAGTCCTTCTTCGCCGAGGTCGCCGACGGCGCCGCCGCCGAGCCCCGACTCGCCGCTTTTGCGACGCAGCTTCGCGACGAACTCCCCGGCGACGTGGCCACGATCGAGACCCGAGCCCGCCGCGTGGTCGAGCGCATGGCCCTCGCCCTCCAGGCCTCCCTCCTCGTCCGCTACGGCGACGAAGCGGTGGCGGACGCCTTCTGCGCCAGCCGCCTCAGCGGCGATTGGGGCCGGGCCTTCGGGACGCTGCCGGCAGGCCTCGATTACGCCCGCATCATCGAGCGCCACGCTCCGACCGTCTGAAGCGACGCACAGGGACGGACAAGGGACGCGGCCTTTTCGGCGGCGGCCCGGGCAGGCTGTGGCCGCCGCCGAGAGAGATCTGCGTGGTTCCTTTCTTCGCCCATGGCGAAGTTTCGAACCGCGCAGTCTCCTGACCGTTGGAGTTCGTCGCGAAAACGCCCGGACTGCGTCCCCAACTCTTGCGGCCCGAGGCCTTGCCGACCCGGACTCAGGCCTGAGTCTGTGCGTCCCTCAACGCCCGCCCGACCTGCTCGATCGTGATCACGCCGCTCAGCCGGCCGTCGGCGTCGACCGCCATCAGGGCTCCGAGCCGCCGCAGGTTCTGGTTCGAGAGCAGGGAGTCGAGCGGAGTGTCGTCGCGGACGAAGAGGCCGCGGTCGGCGTCGACGATTTCGCTCACGGTCGAGCCCGCGCGGGAGACCTCGGGGACCTCGTCGGCGGCGTCGCGGTTGAGCAGGCCGAGGAAGCGGTGGGCGGCGTCCACCACCGGGAACCAGGGCCAGCGGTAGCGGAGGAAGTACTGGTCGAGGGCCTGCTCGATCGAGAGGTCGCCGCGGATGGTGACCGGTTCGCGGTCCATCACGTCGGCGACCGAGATCGAGTGGATCTGGCCGGTCATCCGGGTCTGGATCGCGGCGCCGCGGGCGGCCCCGTTGATGACCATCCCGACCAGCGCCAGCCAGATGCCGCCGAAGGTGCCGAAGATCGAGTCGGTGAGCACCATGTAGATGCCGGCGGCGATGAAGAACCAGCCGAAGGCGCGGCCGAGGTCGGCGGCAAACTTGGTCGCCGCGTTGCGGTCCCCGGTCGTCTTCCAGGCGATCGCCCGGGCGACCCGGCCGCCGTCCATCGGGAAGGCCGGCAGCAGGTTGAAGATCAGCAGCAGGAGGTTGATCGAGCCGAGCCAGGCGACCATCGCCAGGATCCCGTCGGCGCCGGAGCTGGTCTCGACCAGCGCCGACTCGCGGAAGTCGTGCCAGCCGCCGGCCAGCACCCCGCCGATCGTCAGCGCGGCGAAGATCGCGAAGGTCACCGCCGGGCCGGCGAGGGCGATCCGCGCTTCCACCCCGGGGCTGTCGGCTTCGCGGTCCATGCGCGCCATGCCGCCGAAGATCCAGAGCTGGATCGAGCTGATCCCGATCCCGTTGCGGGTGGCGGCGACGGCGTGGCCGAGCTCGTGCAGGAGGATCGAGCCGAAGAAGCCCGCGGCGCTGGCGAGGCCGAGCAGGAACGGCGTCGCCGAGGAACCCGATTCACCCAACAGGTCGCTGTAGAAGTTGGTCATCCAGAAGATCACCAGGAAGAGGATCAGGAACCAGGACCAATCCACGGCGATGCGGATGCCGCGGATGTGGAACAGGGTTATGGAGCCGCCGCCGAACACAGGTCCATGGTAAGCGGGTAGCGTGGCCGGCCACATGGCCAGTCACGCAACCGGCACAGCTTTGGCAGAAGCCGTGGGAACGCCTGACCAGGCCTGGCTGCGCGCCCGCCTGGAGGAACTCGAGCGCTTCTACCGGCCCTCGGCCTCGGAGGGAGAGCGGCGCGCCGCCGAGTGGTTGGTCGGCCAGTTCCGCGAGCTCGGCGCCGAGGCGCGGATCGAGGCCGCGCCCGCCCATGGCACCTATTGGTGGCCGCTCGGGATCGGCACCGCGCTAGGGGCGCTCGGCGGCATCCTCACGCGGCGCGGTAAACGTCGCCTCGGCGCGCTGCTCGGCGCGCTCGGCGCGGCCGGGATCGCCTCCGACTTCCCGCCCCACCAGCGCCGCCTGCGGGCACCGCTGCCGAAGCGCACCACCTACAACGTCGTCTGCGAGGTCGGCGACCCCGAGGCGGAGCGGACGATCGTGATCAGCGCCCACCACGACTCCGCCCACTCCGGCCTCGTCTTCCACCCGGCGCTGCCGAAGATCGGCGACCGCCTCGGCCTGATCGAGAACGCCGAGACGAGCCCGCCGCTGATGGCCCCGGTGATCGGCGGCCCGGCGCTGGTCGCGCTCGGCGCGCTCACCGGGATCAAGGCGCTGACCCGCCTCGGCACCTTCCTCAGCGTCGGCGCGACCGCGGCGATGGCCGAGATCGGCTCGCGCAAGGTCGTCCCCGGGGCGAACGACAACGGCACCGCGGTGGTCTCGCTGCTGGCGCTCGCCCGCCGGCTCGCCGAGCACCCCGCCCCCGGCGTCCGCGTGATCCTCCTCTCGGCCGGCGCCGAGGAGTCGTTCAGCGAGGGGATCAAGGCCTTCGGCGAGCGCCACTTCGACGAGCTGCCGCGAGACAGCACCACCTTCCTCGTCCTTGAGTCGACCGGCTCGCCCCACCTCCTGGTCCTGCGCGGCGAGGGCTTCCTGAAGATGTACGACTACCCGGCCCCGACCCTGGAGCTCCTCGACACCGCCGCCGCAGAGCTCGGCATCTGGCTCTACCCCAACCTGCGTCTCCACAACGGCACCGACGGGCTCGAGCCGCTTGCCGCCGGGTACGAAACGGCGGTGATCGCCGGCTGCGACGACCTCAAGCAGCCCTCCAACTACCACTGGCCGAACGACCTCGCCGAGAACGTCGACTTCGGCACGGTCGCCGACGGGATCAGGCTTTCCGAGGCGGCGATCCGGCGCCTTGGAGCAATGTGACGGATTAGGCGAATCCCGACTACCTGGTCGGATTTCCTCGCTATAGCATCCGGCCTCGTGCCATCCCACGACGTACTTGTAATAGGGGCCGGGCTCGCCGGCCAGCGGGCCGCCCTCGCCGCCGCAGAGCAGGGCGTTTCGGTCGGGATCGTCTCCAAGGTCCACCCGGTCCGCTCCCATTCAAACGCCGCTCAGGGTGGCATCAACGCGGCGCTCAACCCTGACGACTCGTGGGAGTCCCACGCGTTCGACACGGTCAAGGGCTCCGACTACCTCGGCGACCAGGACGCGATCGAAATCATGGCCCGCGAGGCGCCGGAGGAAATCCTCCACATGGAGCACCTCGGCGTCACCTTCCACCGCAACGAGGAAGGCAAGCTCGGGACCCGGGCCTTCGGCGGCGCCTCCGCCGCCCGCACGTACTACGTCGCCGACATCACCGGCCAGGCGATCATGCACGTGCTCTACGAGCAGCTGATGAAATATTCGGAGCAGATCACCCGCTACGAGGAGTGGTTCAGCTCCTCGCTGGCGATCGATGAGAACGGCGAGTGCTGCGGCGTCGTCACCCGCAACGTCGCCGACGGCTCGATGGAGCTGTTCGAGGCGAAGTCGGTGATCCTCGCGACCGGCGGCAACGGCCAGGTCTGGAAGCCGACCACCAACGCCCTGATCTGCACCGGCGACGGGATCGCGATGGCCTACCGCGTCGGCGCCAAGCTGATGGACATGGAGATGATCCAGTACCACCCGACCACGCTGGCGGGCAAGGGCTTCCTGATCACCGAGGGCGCCCGCGGCGAGGGCGCGCACCTGCTCAACAAGAACGGCGAACGCTTCATGGAGAAGTACGCGCCGAACAAAATGGAGCTCGCCTCGCGCGACGTCGTCTCCCGCGCCG
>DATNAG010000036.1:0-12145 GCA_035572835.1 Solirubrobacterales bacterium | reverse complement strand
AAATGAACCCTCTTGCGGTGATCCCGCCGGGTGGCGACGTCGCCACGGCGCTCTACATCGTCTCCTTCTCGCTCTTCATCATCGGGATCAAACAGGGGACGCACCCGACCACGGCCAAGCGCGGCAACCTGATCGCCGCCGCCGGCATGGCGGTCGCGGTCGTCACCACCCTGCTGCTCGACGGGATGGGCAACTGGGGCCTGATCGCGATCGGTCTGGCGATCGGCTCCGCGGTCGGCGCCTACGCGTCGATCCGGGTGAAAATGACCGAGATGCCGCAGATGGTCGCCCTCTACAACGGGGTCGGCGGCGGCGCGGTAGCCCTGATCGCCTGGTCGGAGATCCGCCACGGCATCCACCTCGGCGGCGCGATGCCGCTGGAAGAGCTGATCCCGACGCTGCTCGCGGGGATCATCGGCTCGGTCTCCTTCTGGGGCTCGAACATCGCCTTCGCCAAGCTTCAGGACCTGATCCCGACCCGCCCGCTGGCGGTGCCCGGACAGCAGATCGTCAACGCGGTGCTCGGGATCGGCGTGATCGTGCTCGCGGTCGTCATCGCGATCAACAACGACCCGCCGTCGCAGGGCCTCTTCATCCTGATCCTGATCGCGGCGGCGATCCTCGGCAACCTGGTCGTGCTGCCGATCGGCGGCGCCGACATGCCGGTGGTGATCTCGATGCTGAACGCCTTCACCGGCCTCTCGGCGGCGGCAGCAGGCTTCGCGCTCGACAACGTCGCCCTGATCGTCGCCGGGACCCTGGTCGGCTCCTCGGGAACGATCCTGACGATGGAGATGGCGACGGCGATGAACCGCTCGGTCGCCAACATCCTCTTCTCCGGCTTCGGCGGGGCGCCCGCGGCGGCGGCCGGCAGCGGCGAGCAACGCCCGGTCACCTCGATCGGCGCCCAGGACGCGGCGATCAAGCTCGCCTACGCCGACAACGTCGTGATCGTCCCCGGCTACGGCCTCGCGGTCGCCCAGGCCCAGCACGCGGTCAAAGAGATGGCGAACCAGCTGGAGGCGCGCGGGGTGACGGTCAACTACGCGATCCATCCGGTGGCGGGCCGCATGCCGGGACATATGAACGTCCTCCTCGCCGAGGCCGACGTCCCCTACGAGAACCTCAAAGAGATGGACGAGATCAACCCGGAAATGCCGCGCGTCGACGTCGCCGTGGTGATCGGGGCGAACGACGTCACCAACCCGGCGGCGAAAAACGACCCCAACTCGCCGATCGCCGGGATGCCGATCATCGAAGTCAGCCAGGCGAACGAGGTGATCGTGATCAAGCGCTCGCTCTCCGCCGGCTTCGCGGGCATCGACAACGACCTCTTCTACGAACCGAACACCTCGATGCTCTTCGCCGACGCGAAAGCGGCGGCCTCGGAAGTTGCCGCCGAGATCGAGAACCTCTGACCTGGGCGGTGTCGGGGCGCCTCGCCGCCCCGGGGAGTTAGAGGACGCCGAATTCGGTGCTGAGGGCCACCGGTTCGCCGCTGTCGAGGACGGTGCCGGTCGCGTTCAGTCTGTAGAGGCCCGGCTTCGCGTCGCTCGGGATCCAGGTCGCGATCCGTTCCGCTTCTCCAGGGCCGAGGGCGCGCAGGATCGGGGTCTGGGCGGGTAGGTATTGCGGCCCGGTCGGGACCGTTACCGGCCGCCAGGCCCGACCGTCGAAGCGTTCGAGGCCGGTCCCGGTCGGTGCCACCGCGGCGCTGCCGTGGTTTTCGAAGCAGCTTTCGAGGTAGGCGCCGGGAACGACGTTGTCGTAGGCGGCGAGGGTGATCCCGACGCTGACGGTCCTGGCGACGACTCGGACGTACTCGCCGTAGCGGCCGAGCAGCCGGCCGCGATGATTCTGGATCGTGATTTCGAGCGAGTAGATCCCGGGGGCCGGGGTCAGCGGGAAGGTGAGGCCGCGGTGCTTGCCCGCCGGCAGCTGCCGCAGGTCGATTCGTTTGAGCCCGGCGGGCTGGATCCTGGTGCCGTCGGCGCTGAAGCGGATCAGGCGCTCGAGCACGATCCAACCCGGGCGCATCGTCGCCGTCGTCGCGTTGGTGAGCCGGAGGCCGACGTTGGAGCCGCCGATGAGGATCCCCTGCGGGCCGGTGACGCCAAGCGTGAGGCCCGCGGGGGCGAACGGCAACACGCCGCCTTCCGGGACCGCCGGGATCGGCTTCAGCTTTTCCAATGGCGCCCGGTAGTTGTCGACCACGGGAGAGCCGCAGAAGACGGCGGCCGTCGCGGTCTTCTTTCTCTTCTTTTTGGCGGCTGAGCCGGTCGTCGGGATAGCTGCCACGACCAGCGCCAAGGCCGCCACGACCATCAGAAACGTCCCCAAATTGCCTCGCTTGTGACCCGCCATCGGGGGAAGTATGTACGCCCGCCAGGACTTAGGTCCCCGTGGGCGACGAGCGCGGACAAGGAACGGTCGAGTGGGTCGGCTTGGTCCTCCTGGTCGCCTTGGCGCTGGCCGGCGCCGTGGCGGCGGGAGTGCGGGTGCCGGGGACCGACCTGGCCCGCTCGGTCGCCCAGCGGATTCTCTGCGCGGCCGCGGTCGCCGACGGCTGCGGGGACGAGCCGCTCCTGATCGCCACCTACGGCGACGAAGTCGGGCGGCTGGTGCGGCGACACATGCCGACGATCGGCTTCGAGGACGGTTCGCGGGCCGTCCCGATCGATTACCGCCGCTGCCGGCTCACCGAATGCGGCGACGCCCCCGAAGACGGCCTCGTCCACCGCACCGACCAACGGCTGCCGGTGACCGCCTTCGTCCACGTGGTCGACTGTCGGGCAGGGGAGGGGGAGGCGAGCGAAGCGGCCGGGGCCGACTGCTCCGGCGAGCGGGCGGGGCGGCTCTACATCCAGTACTGGCTCTATTACGCGAACTCGGCGACCCTGCGCAATGTGCCGATCGTCGGCGACGCCGGCGAACACCACGACGACTGGGAATCGGTCCAGGTCCGCATCGACCCCGACGGCTCGGTCGACGAGCGCGCCTCGTCGCATGACGGCTACGCCTATTCGCTGCAGGATCTCGACTGGGGCGCGGACGCCGGGATCGGTTTCCTGCGCGAACTGGCCGAAGACCTCGACGTCCGCCATCCCAACGGCTGGGGTCCGGAGACCGGCCTCCTTCTGGTCTCCGGCGGCAGCCACGCCGGCAACGCCACCGGCGCGCCGCGCGGCAGCCGCTTCACGCCGGGCCGGCGCGTCCACCTCATCCCGCTGGAGCCGATCGCCGCCGACTCCCACGCCACCTTCGCCGTCGTCCCGCCCTGGTTGAAGGAAGTCTGGCGCGATCCGGAGGCCGTGGGCACCGGCTGACTCACCCGCCCGGCAGCGCGCGGTCGTTAGGGTTTGTCAATCGCGACCGAGGTGACGTCCAGTCCGACCCGGCAGTCGATCGCGGCGCTCCTCGCCGAGGCGCGTGAGCGCACCCTTGCCCTGATCCGGCCACTCGGCGACGAGCTGCTGAACAAGGTCTACTCGGAGCTCTTGAGCCCGCTCGCCTGGGACCTCGGTCACATCGCCAACTTCGAGGAGCTCTGGCTGGTGCAGACGATCGGCGGTCGAGCGCCCCTGCACGGCGACCTCGGCCAGTACTACGACGCGATCGAGAACCCGCGCCGCGAGCGCGGCGAGCTGCCGATCCTCCACGACGCCGAGCTGCAGGCCTACATGAGCGAGGTGCGGGAGCGGACGCTCGAGGTGCTCGAGGAGGTCGAGCTCGGCCCCGCGGTCGAGGATCCGCTCCTGCGCGAAGGCTTCGTCTACGAGATGCTCGTCGCCCACGAGCTGCAGCACCAGGAGACGATGTTGCAGCTCCTGCAGATGCTCGACGCGCCGTACCGGCCGGCCGAGGCCGAGCCGGGACGCTTCGTACCGGACCCGATCGAGAGCCCCGGCGGCACGGTCCGGATCGAGGCCGGGAGGTATGAGATCGGTGCCCCCGAGCGCGGCTTCGCCTACGACAACGAGCGCCCCCGCCACACGGTCGCGCTCGCGAGTTTCGAGATCGATCGAACCCCGGTGACGAATGCTTCGTACATCGAGTTCATGGGGGAGACCGGGGCGGAGCCGCCGATGTACTGGGAGCGCCAGGGGCAAGGGTGGGCGAGCTCGGCCATGGGCGTGACCACCCCGGTCGACCCGATGCGTCCGGTCGTCCACGTCTCCTGGCACGAGGCCGACGCCTACGCCCGCTGGGCGGGCAAGCGCCTGCCGACCGAGTTCGAGTGGGAGGCGGCGAGCCCGCGGTTGGAGGGCGTCGGGGGCGCCTGGGAGTGGACCTCCTCCGACTTCCGTGCCTATCCCGGCTTTCAGGTCTTCCCCTACGAGGAGTACTCGAAGGTCTTCTTCGGCGACGAGTACAAGGTGCTGCGCGGCTCCTCCTGGGCGACCCACCCGCACGTCGCCCGGCCGAGCTTCCGCAACTGGGACCTGCCGCAGCGCCGCCAGATCTTCGCCGGCCTTCGTCTCGCCGAGGACGCCTCGTGACGATCGCGATCGACGTCCACCTGCCCGCCGACCAGGCGGTGGCGATGGAGCGCGACGTCCGCGAGGGCCTCGCGAAGACGCCGAAGGAGCTCTCGCCGAAGTACTTCTACGACGAGCGCGGCTCCCGTCTCTTCGAGGCGATCACCGAGCTGGAGGAGTATTACCCGACCCGTCGGGAGCGCCAGATCCTGGTCGAGCGCTCGGCCGAGATCGTCGCCGCCGCCGGCGACCCGGCGACGCTGATCGAGCTCGGCTCCGGCTCGGCCTCGAAGACCCGCCACCTGCTCGACGCGATGCGCGACGCGGGCAGCCTGCGCACCTACGTCCCGGTCGACATCTCCGAGGAGATCACCCGCGAAACCGCCGAGACGCTGGTCGAGGAGTACCCCGAGCTCGACGTCCACGGGCTGGTCTGCGACTTCGAGGCCCACCTCGAGCGCACGCCGACGACGAGCGAGGCCGGGCCGCGGCTGATCGCCTTCCTCGGTGGCACGATCGGCAATCTGTATCCCGACGAGCGCGCGGCCTTCCTCTGTCGCATCGCCGGGCTGCTCGACCCCGACGATCACCTGCTGCTCGGCACCGACCTGGTCAAGGACGTCGACCGGCTCGAGCTCGCCTACGACGATCCGGCCGGGGTCACCGCCGAATTCAACAAGAACGTCCTCAACGTGCTGAACCGCGAGCTGGGCGGCGATTTCGACCTCGACGCCTTCGCCCACGTCGCCCACTTCGATGTCGAGCACGAGTGGATCGACATCGGCCTGCGCTCGCTCGTCGCCCAGGACGTCCACCTCGACGCCCTCGACCTGACCACCCACTTCGCCGACGGCGAGGTGATGCGGACCGAGATCTCGACCAAGTTCACCCGGCCGCGGCTGGAGGAGTCCTACGCCGGCACCGGCCTGAAGATGGCCAGCTGGTTCACCGACCCGGCCGAGGACTACGCCCTCAGCCTGGCGAAGTTGGCCTAGCGCGGTTCGAAACTTCGGCAGTAGCGAAGAAAGGAACCGCGCTAGCGCGCCAGCCCGTCGATCATGCCCGCCAGCTGGTCCGGCGGGCAGACGGGGGTGAGGATCGGGCAGGTGATGCCGCCCGCGACGAACGCCTCGAGGCGCTCTTTCATCTCCGCCGGCGAGCCGAAGATGAACATCTGCTCGATCGCCTCCCAGGGCGCCTCGGCCGCCGCCTTCTGACGGTCGCCGGCGCCCCAGGCGTCGAGCATCGGCTGGATCCGCTCGCCCCAACCGAGCCATTTGTAGAACTCGGTGTAGACCGGCACCGTGATGTAGGTGGAGAACATGTAGCGGGCGATCGGCTCGACCTCCTCGCGCGGGCCCGGCAGACAGAAGAAGCGGCAGAGGAGCTCGAAGTCGTCTGCGGCGCCGTCGAGCTGGGCGGTCACCTGAGGCAGGCCGTCGAGCGGCAGGAAGTTGGTGAAGGCCCCGTCGGCCTGCTCGACCGCCAGCTCCAGCATCTTGCCGCGCAGCGCCGCGAGCACGATCGGGATCTCATGGACCGGCTTCGTTTCCAGCTTGAAGCGGGTCGAGGTGCGCTCGCCGGCCAGCGCGACCTTGAGGAATTCGAGCGTTTCGCGGACCTTGGAGAGCGGCTTCTCGAAGGGGATCTGGTTCCAGCCTTCGATGATCCGGTCCGAGGAGGAGCCGATGCCGAGCACGAAGCGCCCGTCGGAGGCGTCCGAAAGCGCGGCGGCCTCCTGGGCGAGCAGCGCCGGGCCGCGCTGGAAGACGCCGACGATGCCGGTCCCGAGGCGCATCCGCTCGGTCCAGGCGGCGCTCAGGGCAAGCGGGGTGAAGCCGTCCGGGCCCGCGGTCTCACCGCTCCAGAGATCGGTGTACCCCGCCGCCTCGGCGCGCTTGACGAACTCCCCGGTATCGGCCAACGGCACCCCGGTCAGCGGCAGCGTCAGACCCCAGCGTCCTTCCACGCCGCGACCATATAGGGTCCGCGCTCCGATGCCTGCGCCGACCCCGGCAAAGCCGGATCGCAACCTCGCCCTCGAGCTCGTCCGCGTCACCGAGGCTGCCGCCCTCGCGGCAGCCCGCTGGGTCGGCCGCGGCGACAAGCTCGCCGCCGACGGAGCCGCCGTCGACGCGATGCGCTTCGTGCTCGACTCGGTCTCGATGGACGGGGTCGTGGTGATCGGCGAGGGGGAGAAGGACGAAGCCCCGATGCTCTTCAACGGCGAGAACATCGGCGACGGCAGCCCGCCGCAGGTCGACATCGCGGTCGACCCGCTGGAGGGGACGCGCCTCTGCGCGCTCGGGATGCCTAGCGCCCTGGCGGTGATCGCGCTGGCCGAGCGTGGCTCGATGTTCGACCCCGGCCCCTGCGTCTACATGGAAAAGCTCGCCGGCGGCGAAGACATCGCCGACCTGCTCGACCTCGACCGGCCACTGGTGGAGACCTGCAAGCTGGTCGCCGACCGCCGCGGCGGCTCGATCGGCGACGTGATCGTCGTCGTCCTCGACCGGCCCCGCCACGAGGAGCAGATCCGCGAGATCCGCGAGGCCGGTGCCCGCATCCGCCTGATCACCGACGGCGACGTCTCGGCGGCGCTGCTGGCGGTCTCCGAGCGCTCGCCGGTCGACCTCCTCTGGGGGATCGGCGGCACGCCCGAGGGGGTGCTCTCGGCGGCGGCGCTGAAGTCGATGGGCGGTCAGCTGCTCGGCCGGCTCTGGCCCCGCAACGACGAGGAGCGCAGCGCCGCGGTCGACGCGGGCTACGACCTCGACAAGATCCTCACCGCGAACGACCTCTGCTCCGGCGACGACGTCTTCTTCTCCGCCACCGGCGTCACCGACGGCGACGTCCTCCAGGGCGTCCGCTATCGCGGCAAAGGCGCGACCACCGAATCGCTGGTGATGCGCTCCCGCTCCGGCACCGTCCGCCGCGTGCAGGCGACCCACGACCGGAGCAAGCTCCGCGAGATCGTGGGCACGGAAACTTACGGATAAACCGTCCCGACGCTTGAATTCCGCGTTCAGGGGAACCTGGACGGCGTGATCGCGGTAATCGGAGCCACCGGGTACGTCGGCGGCCTACTTGCACGCCACCTCGCCGAAGGTGGGGAGGACGTCGCCGCGCTTGCCCGCCACCCGGAGCGCGCCGACGATCTCGCCGCGGCGGGCTGCGAGATGCGCACCGCCGACGTGCTCGAGCCCGACACCCTCGGCCCGGCCCTGGAGGGCGTCGAGGTGGCCTACTTCCTCGTTCACGCGATGGGTCGCGGTGGCGACGCCGACTTCGCCCAGCGCGAGCAGGACGGCGCCCGCAACTTCGCCCGCGCGACCGCCGCCGCCGGGGTCAAACGGATCGTCTACATGGGTGGGCTCGGCTCCGGCTCCGAACATCTCAACAGCCGCCACGCGACCGCGGTCACCCTGCGGGCGGGCGAGGTCCCGGTCGCCTACTACCGCGCCGCCGCAGTGATCGGCGCCGGCTCGGAGTCCTTCCGCACCGTCTACTACCTGGTCCGCCGGCTGCCCGCGATGGTGACGCCGAAGTGGACCACCGTCAGCACCCAACCGATCGCGGTCAAAGATGTGATCGCGGACCTCGCCGCCGCCACCGATCTCGCGTTGCCGCTCGACCGCGAAATCCAGCTCGGCGGCCCTGACATCACCACCTACGGCGGCATGATCGACGAGCTGGCGAAGGCGATGGACCGCCGGCCGCCGCTACGGGTCACGGTGCCGGTGCTGACCCCGCACCTCTCCTCGCTCTGGGTCGGGCTCGTCACCCCGGTCGACACCGGCGTCGCCCGGCCGCTGATCGAGGGCCTGTCACACGAGACCGTGGTCACCGACCCGACCGGGATGGAAGCGCTCCCCGCCCGCGAGCGGATCCCGCTCGAGCAGGCGCTGCGCGAAGCGGTCGCGGAGTTCGCCGAGTAAGACGGCGACCAGATCCCTGCGTGGTTCCTTATCGGTCCATGCGACCGATTCGAACCACGCTAGGTGGGGCTGGGAGAGGGACGGCAAGGGACGGGCAAGGGACGCGGCCATCTCGGAGGCGGCCCGGGCAGGCTGAGGCCGCCTCCGAGATGGCCGGGTCCGTGGGGGAGGTGAGGGTGCGGGTCCCGTGCGGGTCTCGAGGAGAGGCGCGCGGAAGGAGTGCGGGGGACGTGCGGAACTCCACGTCTATTCAGGAGAGACGCGACAGGTGCGGTCGCGCCCGACGCTGCCGGAGGGGTCATGGGGATGTGTGGCGCGTCCGTGACGTTCGCGACGTCTCTGTCCGGCCTTCCCCCGCAAGGTGACATCCTGCGACGACCCCCGCAGGGACACCGTCCCTGCGCCAGCTCCCCCCGCAAGACCTCCCGACCCGGGCGTCTCGGAGGCGGCCTCAGCCTGCCCGGGTCGCCTCCGAGACGCCCGGGCCCGCCGTCCCCGGCCGCAGGGGCCCGGACCCTTGCCCGTCCCGATCGCCCCGGCCGGAAGGGACTCGACTAGCCGGCCTGGGGGACCTCCACGAAAGCCGCCGCCCGCGCGGCGTCCTCGCCGAGGAAGGGAACCAGGACCTCGTAGGTGAGGGCGGGGACCAGCGTCGGCAGCTCTTCTGTGCGCCCGGCGGCGACCTCGCCGTAGACCCGCGAGATCGCGGCGGCGACCGCGAGGCTGGTCGCGGGCAGTGGCTCGGGCTCCGGCAGGTCGGGGTCGAGCCCCGAATCGATCACCGCGACGAAGCGGTCGAAGCCTTCCTCGAAGCGCTCGTGGAACTCCGGCCCGACCGCCGGCAGCTCGACCAGCAGGAAGCGCCCCGCGAGCGGGTCGGCGGCGAACCAGTCGAGCAGTGCCGCGATCGTCGCGCGGCAGCGCTCGACCCACTCGCCCGACCCGGTGTAGGCGACCCGGACCCGCTCGATCAGGTCGTCGAGCAGCACCCGGTGTGCCTCCAGCACGCAGGCGCGGCGGTCTTCGAAGAGTTCGTAGAAGGACTCTCGGCCGACCCCGGCCTCGGCGAGGATCGACGCGACCGTGGTGGCGTCGAAGCCGCGCTCGGCGCAGACCTTGGCGGCGGCGGTGAGGAGCCGCTCCCGCTGCGAGCGGATCACCTCCTCGCGCGGCAGCCCGTGCTTCCCGCGCGGCAGCGGTCCGGTCCCGCCGGTGGTCTGTGTCACGCCGGCACCTCGACCGGCGGGTCGTCCTTGGCCAGTCGCGCCTGGCGCAGCGCTTCGTCATGGCCGGCGAACGGCACGATCGCCAGGTAGACGATGTTCGGGGCCAGGGCCGGCAGCCGCTCCGCCCGCCCGGCGGCGACCTCGTGGAAGACGAGGAGCTGGGCGCGGCCGAAGGCGAGCCCGGGGGAGGAGTGCCTGCGAGTCGGCTCGCCTGCCTCCGCCCACATCCGCGCCAGCGTCGGGCCCAGCATCTGGCCATAGCGGTCGACCTGGGTCGGGTCGACGCCGAGCACGTCACCCGCCAGGAGCAGGGCAAGCCGCGGTTCGGCGGCGAGCAGCCCGAGCCCGGCGGCGATCCCTCGGCGGGTCGCCTCGGCGGGCGAGTCGCAGCCCGACGCCCCCGTGGCCAGGGCCTCGCCGAGGCGATCGATGCAGAGGGTGACGGCGGCGTCGAAGCAGTCGCGCTTGTCGGTGAAGAGCTTGTAGAAGGTGGTGCGGGAGACGCTGCCGCGCCGGACCAGCTCGGCGATCGTGGTCCCGGGGTAGGTCTTCTCCGCGCAGCAGTCGATCATCGCGTCGAGGATGCGGCGGCGCTGCGACGGGGGCCTCAGGCCGACGAAGCTGGAGCTTGGCCGCAGGGCCGTAATTCCAGAACCCGAGTGTTTCTCCACTGTTTGATCCTCTCAGTCCTGGTGGGACCGTGCAGCCGTCGCCCGCGCCCGCTCTTCCTCGGTGAGCCCCGCGCATGGGTTGGCCGGCGGCGCGGCGCCGTTCGCATAGGGCAGTTCGCCGGTCTCTGAGTACTCGAAGCGCAATGAGTTGATCACCGCGCCGGCCATGATCCCGAGGCTGAGCAGGTAGAACCAGAGCAGCGCGATGAGGATGAATCCGAGGGTCGAGCCGAAGCGCGAGAGGCTCGAGACGTTGGTCAGGTAGAGGGGGAAGAGCCAGTTGGCGAGGCCGGCGCCGAAGGTGACGAAGAGCGCCCCGGGCCAGATCGAGCGCCATGGCACAGGAGCTTTCGGCACCGCCCAATAGATCACCGAGCAGATCCCGAAGGTGATCATCAGCGCCGCCCCGAGCAGCAGGATCGAGTCGATCGCCTGGATCCCGGAGAGCCCGAAGGGGAGCCTGTCGGTGCTGGAGACGAGCGAGCTCTCCAGCGTCGGCACGAAGATCGAGAGCGCGATGAAGACGAGGACGACGCCGAGCATCGCGAAGGAGAAACGCTTCTGCTCGATCCAGCCGCGACAGGGGACGTGGTAGATGCGGCAGAAGGCGGTGTCCATCGCGCCCCAGAAGGAGGCGCCGATCCAGATCGAGCCGAGGAAGGCGGCGATCCCGATCGTCGCCGTGTTGTCCTCGATGCGGGAGAGGACGTCTTCCAGGGTGTGCGACTCGGTATTCGGGAAGAGCCGCTGGAGGTCGGTCAGGACGCTCGTTTCGACCCCGTGGATCTTCAGCACCTGGCCGCCGATGAAGAGCACCAGCAGGGTGAACGGGAAGACCGCCAACATCAGGTTGTAGGCGACCATCGCGGCCAGCCCGGTAACGTTCTCGGTGTAGGCGCGACGCCAGAAGGCGGCCAGCCAGGAGCGGGTTTTGTGGGGTCGATGAGGCATTGACTTTACAAACTGAAGCGACTACAATTTGAACAAGCGTTTGACGTCTGTTTCAACGCTCGCCCAACGGGGCATTCGGCAGCAGAAGCCTTTGATTCACTATTCGCGGACCAATCCCCCGGTCCGCTTTTTCGTCGCCGGGCGCGACTTGTCGCCTTCCAAGGCATTTATACGCCCAGCGGATACCCATCAAGCGCTAGGGAAAGAAGTAGATACACGATGCTGGTAGCAGAGCTTCAGGAGTTGGAGGAGGTCAAAAACCTCATGAACCGTGGTCAGCAGCTTGGCGTGCTGACCTTTGGCGACATCGCCTCGGCGGTCTCGGAGGTAGATCTTGACGAGTCTGACGTCGAGGATCTTTACGGCCACCTTGAGAAATCGGGCATCGAGCTCGTCGAGGACATGGATCCCGCCCAGAAAGCGGCGGCCGAAGCCATGCCCGTGGACACCGGGAAAAAAGGCCGGCGCAGGCAGAAAGCCACGCTCGACCTGAAACCGGACATGACCACCGATTCCTTGCAGCTGTTCCTCAAGGACATCGGCAAAGTCCGCCTGCTGACCGCGGCGGAGGAGGTCGAACTGGCGAAGCGGATCGAGCGCGGTGACCTCGACGCCAAGCAGAAAATGGTCGAGTCGAACCTCCGCCTGGTCGTCTCGATCGCGAAAAATTATCGGAACCAGGGATTGCCCTTCCTCGATCTGATCCAGGAGGGAACCCTCGGGCTCGTCCGCGCGGCGGAGAAGTTCGACTACCGCAAGGGGTTCAAGTTCTCCACCTACGCGACCTGGTGGATCCGCCAGGCGATCGCCCGTGCGCTCGCCGACAAGGCGCGGACCATCCGCATCCCGGTCCACGTGGTCGAGAAGCTGAACAAGATCGG
>DATNAG010000035.1:0-10483 GCA_035572835.1 Solirubrobacterales bacterium | reverse complement strand
CAGCTCTTTCGCCTCGTCCTCTTTGACCGAGCCAGAGATGATCACGTCGTCGCCGCTCTTCCACTGCGCCGGGGTCGCCACTTTGTTGTTGGCGGTCAGCTGCAGCGAGTCGATCACCCGCAGCACCTCGTCGAAGTTGCGCCCGGTGGTCATCGGGTAGACGAGGATCAGTTTCACTTTCTTGTCGGGGCCGATGACGAAGACGTTGCGAACCGTCTGGTTGTCGGCAGGAGTGCGGTCGGAGGCGTCACCGGAGACGTCGGCCGGGAGCATCCCGTAGGCCTTCGAGATCGAGAAGTCGGCATCGGAGATCAGCGGGTAGTTCGGCGCCGTGCCCTGGGTCTCCTCGATGTCTTTCGCCCAGCCCTCGTTGCTCTCCAACGGGTCGACCGAGAGGCCGATGATCTTCGTGTTGCGCTTGGCGAACTCGGGCTCGATCGAGGCCATGTAGCCGAGCTCGGTCGTGCAGACCGGCGTGAACGCCTTCGGGTGCGAGAACAGCACGCCCCAGGAATCGCCCAGCCAGTCGTGGAAGTTGATGTGTCCCTCGGTGGTGTCAGCCTCGAAGTTGGGGGCTTCGTCGCCCAGTCTCAGAGCCATTCTTGTCTCCTCTTCCTAAATTCTGATCAGGTTTAAGTAGATTAGCGCGCAGCCGTCGTCGGGGCGCCCCTTCCCGACCGCTCAAGTCAACATCCCTACCACGATCGCGGCGGCCATCGCAACCAGGGCCAGGGGCACCCCGCGGCGGGAGAACTCGAGCAGCGAGGGCCGCGCGTCCACCTCGCGGGCGGCGCGGAACCAGAGCAGCGCCGAGAGCGCCCCGGTGACCGCCAGGTTGGGCCCCACATTGAGGCCGAGCAGCAGCATGCGCGAGTGGTCGACGGCGTGGGCCGAGTAGAGCGCCGCCGAGGGAAGGTTGTTGAGGAAGACGGACGAGAGCGCCGCCAGGAGTGCGGTCTCCGGGCCGTTCGCGTCGCCGATCAGTTCGGCCGGGCCGTCCCAGTGGCGGGCGAGGGTGCCGAGGGCGACGGTGACGGCGAAGGCGGCGGCGAGGCTCACGGGGCCGACGACACGCCAGACGTCGGCGAGGGCGATGCGGTCGCGGAGCAGCTCGACCGCGGTGGCGAGGAGGCCTACCGCGAGCACCACGAGCGCCGGCTGGCGAAGCACGAGGACGAGGATCACCGCGGCGACGGTGGCGGCGAGGCCAGGACCGAGCAGGAGCGACGGCGCCCTCGAGCCGGCGCCCCCGGAGGTGAGTTCGCGCTTCGCCTCGCTATCCGGCCAAAAGTGCGAACGCGTGGGTGGCGCCAGGGCGCGCCGGAAGAGGACGGCGATGCCGACCGCGGTGACGAGCGCCGCGGTGATCGCGATCGGGAACATCTTCGCGGCGAAACTCGCGCCGGAGCCGCCGCCGTGGGCGTCGAGCACCAGCAGGTTGGTGAGGTTCGAGCCGGGCAGGAAGAGCGAGGACGCGTTGGCCATCAAGACACAGCCGTAGAGGAAGGGCTCGACCCCGACCTGGCGCCGGCGCGCGGCGATGACCAGCACCGGGGTGAGGAAGACGACGGCGGTGTCGAGGTTGAGGACCGCGGTCACCACCGCGTCGAGCAGCAGCGCCGCGCCGAGCAACGCCAGACCGCCGCCGGGCAGCGCCTCCAGCCGTGCGCCGCCCCAGGCGAAGAGGCCGTCGCGATTGGCGACCAGCCCGATCAGGAGCAGTCCGGCGATCAGGACGAAAGGGGGCCAGGATTGCTGGAACGCCGCGGACACCGCCGAGTGTCTACCCCAACCGGGCCAAAGCGCGCGGTGCGTTCGCAGTTCCCCCCGCTGTCCGGGGATTTCTGCGAACCCACCGGGGGGCTAGCCTTGGCCGATGACGGGACGCCCCGACGACGCCGACCCCCTGGTCGCCGCTGAGCTGGCCGAGCTCGAGGCGCTGGCCGCGGCGCTGCCTGCCGACGAGGTCGAAGGCGTGCCGCCGGTCGCCGGGCCGCAGGACTGGGAGTGAGCGCGGTGGCATCGACAACCGAGCGGGTCGAGGCCGCCATCGCCGCGGCCGAGCGCCTCGACCCGACCATCAACGCCTACCTGCACCTCGACCCGGAAGGAGCGCGCGCCACCGCGGCCGCCGAGCAGCGGGCCGGCCCCCTCGCCGGGATGCCGATCTGCGTCAAGGACATCATCGACGTCGCCGGGATGCCGACCACGGCGGGCGGCAAGGATTGGATCCGCCACCCCGATGCCGACGCCGTCGTCGTCGCGCGGCTGCGCGCCGCGGGGGCGATCGTGATCGGCAAGGGCAACACCAACGAGTTCGCCTGCGGGATCGACGGCCGCAACCCGCACAAGGGCGACTGCCGCAACCCACACGATCCAGACCGCCTCAGCGGCGGCTCCAGCTCCGGCCCGGCCGCCGCGGTGGCGAGCGGGATGGCCGAGGCGGCGATCGGCACCGACACCAGCGGCTCGATCCGCGTCCCCGCCGCCCTCTGCGGCGTGGTCGGCATCCGCCCCACCCGCGGCCTCGTCCCCGCCGAGGGCGTGGTGCCGCTGGCCTGGAGCCTCGACGCGGTCGGACCGCTGGCCCCCGATGTCGGCACCGCGTCGCTCGTCCTCGACGCGATGGCAGGCCGCGAGCGCCCGATCCCGAGGCCCGAGGTGACGGGCGTGCGGATCGGATTGGCGACCGAGCTGCTCGCCCTCGCCGAGGAGCCGGTGGCGGAGGCGATCGGCGCGACCGTCGACCACCTGCGTGCGCAAGGTGCCGGGGTCGTCGACGTGGCCCTGCCGGATCTCGCCGGCCGCGCCACCGCGATCCACCGGATCGTCCAGGCCTGCGAGGTCGCCGCCGCCCACGCCCCGTGGTTCGCCCGGCAGCGCGACCGCTACGCGCCCGAGGTGCGGGCACGGATCGAGCCCGGCTACAGCCTCGGTGCCGAGGTGTACCTACGGGCCCAGCGCCACCGTCGACTCTTCAGCCGCTCCTTCGCCGCCGCGATCAGGGGTCTCGACGCGGTGATCGCCCCGGCCTCGCCGGTGCTGGCGCCGCGGATCGCCGAGGAAGAGATCACCGTCCGCGGCGAGCGTCGCCCGACCCGCGCCGCCCTGCTCTCCTGCGCGATGGCATTCAGCCAACTGGACGGCCCGGCCGTCTCGGTCCCGATCGGATTGCGCGAGGGGCTGCCGGTCGGCCTGCAGGTGATCGGCCGCCCGCACGCCGAGGACGTGGTGCTGCGGATCGCGGCGGCGGCCGAAGGCGGCGGCTGACGCCAATCGGTCAGGCCGCCGCGGCCTTGCCCATCCGCGGGTCCCGTTCGGCCTCCTCGCGCAACTGGTCGAGCGAGCGCCGCAGGAGCCGCGAGATGTGCATCTGCGAGCACCCGACCCGCGCCGCGATCTCGGTCTGCGGCAGTTCCTCGACGAAGCGCAGCCGCAGCACCTCACGTTCGCGTTCACCCAGGCTCGGCAGCACCGACTCCATCGCCAGGCGGTCGTCGACGAGGTCGAAGTTGCCGTCGGGGCGACCGACCCACTCGGCGCCGGAGGCATCCTCCGGGTCCTCGCCGACCGGCGGCGCGTCGAGCGAGAGCGGCCGGCGGTTGTGCTGCGCCTCGAGGATTTCGAGCACGTCGCCGACCTCGATCGCGAGGTGCTCGGCCAGCTCCTGCGCCGAGGGCGGCCGGCGAAGCTCCAGGGTGAGCTTCTCGGTCGCCTGTTCGACCCGGCCCATGCGGTCGTGGACCGAGCGCGGCACCCGCACCGTCCAGACCTTGTCGCGGAAGTACCGTTTCAACTCGCCGAGGATGGTCGGCTTGGCGAAACCGGCGAAGGGGATGCCGCGACTCGCGTCGAACCGGTCGATCGCGTTCAGAAGGCCGAGGCTCGCCACCTGCAGCAGGTCGTCGTAGGGCTCCGAGACGCCCGCGTAGCGGGCCGCCATCCGCCTCGCCAGCGGCATGTAGAGCTCGACCAGCCGGGCTCGCGCCGCCTGGTCACGCTCCTCGGTGACCCGCCGCCAAAGTTCCTTCTCCGACTGCCCCCGATGGGGCTCGCTGACAACTGCGCTCATTGCTTCTCCGTTTCCTACAGCGCCTTTGGAGGGGGCGCGAATTCCCGTTCCGACGGCCCGCCCAGAGGCTCCGGAGAAGCGTGCGGACGATCGGATCCTGTCTTGAAGAGGCCTACCCGAAGGGCACGGATCGATAAACAACTTGTAACCGATCCTGGACAGGATGTATAGGGCGGTTCGCGGGGTCGAGCGCAACCACGAAAAACGACCGGGGGGACGCTCGTCGCCTGCCATGCGCGTAGCCTTCGCGCTCAGAAGCTCGGTTGCGTCGCCTGTGAGACCTGCCTCCCCGCCTGGCTTTCGCGGGGCGCCGGTCTCGCCCGGTCGCAAGGGGCAAATTACCGGTCCCCCGGCGACGTGCAAGGGGGTGCCTGGAGGCGAATCCGCAAAACCCGGGATCTTGCTCTCAGTCGTCGATCGAGATGTAGCCCGGCAGCGACGAAACGCGCGCCAACCATGCACCGATCGCCGGATAGCGGTCCAACTCGAAGCCGCCCTCGGGGGCGACGTGGGTGTAGGCGTAGAGGGCGAGGTCGGCGACCGTGGGGACGGCGCCGACGAAGAACTCGCGCCCCGAGAGGTGTCGGTCCATCGCCTCCAGTGCCATCAGTCCGCCGTTGAACTTGGCCAACGCCTCGCGCGGCTCCGGCTTGATCCCGGCGTGCGTCCAGAAGCGCAACACGGCGATGTTCGGCTCGTGGCTGTACTGCTCGAAGAACATCCACTGCAGCACCTGCGCCCGTTCGTAGCGGTCCTCCGGCAGGTACTCGGTTCCCTCGCCGAAGTAGACGAGGATCGCGTCCGACTCGGCCAGCGGCCGGCCGTCGTCGAGCACCAGCGTGGGCACCCGCAGCCCCGGATTCAGGTCCCCCAGCAGCTCCGCCCGCCCCGAGCGGTCGATGACGTCGACCTCCCGCCGCTCGTACTCGATCCCGAGCAGCGCGAAGAGCAGGCGGACCTTGTAGCAGTTGCCCGAGATGGCGGAGTCGTAGAGCAGCATGGCCTCAGATTAGGGAGGGACGGATGGGAACCGTGATGACGCTCCGCGGCGTCTAGTAACTTCGCGAACGTATGGCGACGAAGACCGGAAAATCGGAGTCGGCGCCGGACACGGGTGGGCGCTCCAACGGGAGTCGGCAGCAGCTGGCCGAGCCGGTCGGCGAGGGTCTGCGCCAACACCGGCAGGAGGCGGGGATGAGCCTGCGGGCGTTGGCCCGCAAGGTCGGCGTCTCCCCCAGCCTGATCTCGCAGATCGAGCACGGCAAGGCGACGCCTTCGGTGGCGACCCTCTACGCGATCGTCTCCGAGCTGGGGGTCTCCCTCGACGAGCTCTTCTTCGACCAGCCGCGCGGGGCTGCCGCCGTGGCAGCCGCCTCGGAGCGCACTCCGCCGACGGACCCCGGCGACGAGCGCAGCCCGTCCAGCCACTGGCAGGCGCCGAGCGAGGGCCCGGTGCTGCGCGCCGACAACCGCCTCAGCCTGACCCTGGCCACCGGAGTGCGCTGGGAACGGCTCACCGCCTCCCACGACCCGGGCGTCGAGTTCCTCTACTGCAGCTATCCGGTGGGCGGCGAGTCGGCCCCGGCCGATGAGCTGATGACCCATTCGGGTTCGGAGTACGGGATCGTGCTCGAGGGCCGCTGCGGGGCGACGGTCGGCGAGGATCACTTCGAGTTGAATGCCGGCGACTCGATCGCCTTCGAATCCCGCATTCCCCACCGGATCTGGAACCTCAGCGACTCCGAGCCGATGATCGCGATCTGGACCGTGGTCGGCCGCGACGGCGACCCGCGCACCAGCTGATCCCGCGACCGCGGTCGGCTCCGGATCGGCGCTGTGGGGCGTTGCTCCGTCCAGCACCTTCTCGGACCCTCACCTCCCCCACGGACCCGGTCATCTCGGAGGCGGCCTCAGTCTGCCCGGGCAACCTCCGAGATGGCCGCGTCCCTACGCGGTAAAGGCCTCGTACGCCGCCGCGGTGGCGGCACCGTAGATCAGGTGGAAGCCGAGGTCTTGGGCCAGCGCGGCAGGTGATTGCTTCCACGGGGCCTCGGCGAGCCCGAGCGCCGGCAGCATCGCCAGGCTCACTCCCCAGACGCCGGCGCCGAACGCGAAGCCTTGCGCCGGCCCCGGCGCCCGCTCGCCACGTCCCAGCGCCAACCCGAAGACCTTCCCCCAACTCGAGCCGTAGAGAACGTGCATCGCGGTATTCAGCGCCGGCCGCTGCTCCTTGCGCACCTTGACGCCGAGCATCCGCTCCCCCACCTTCCCCGGCGCTTCAGACGCCTGCCCGCCCGTGAGGCCGTAGAGCCACACCTGCGCCGACGTCATCGCCGCCGTCCCCACCACCCCGGCAGCCACCCCGACCCCCGCCGCCGACACAAAACCGGGCCGACCTCCATGTTGATGGGCCGAAAACTTGCCTATATGGCAAGTTTTCGGCCCATCAACACCGGGGTCGGGGCGGGGCTCGGGGGAGGCGGTGGCGGCCAGGGCGGCGGCGATCAGGTCTTCGGGGACGGCCCAGGCGATGTCGGGGAGCGGCGTCCGCTTGACGATCTGGGCGCGGAGCGCCTGTAAGGGATAGGTCGCCGCCAGGGCGAAGGCGGCGCCGACCCGGGCGCCGCGCGCGCCGCCACTGACCCGACCGGAGATCGCCCCGGTGACGACCCGGCCGACAAGCCCGGGGCCTTCGGTCCGCGGCGGGGCCATCGGCAGCTTGTCGCCGACGAGCTCGCCCGCCGCGAGCACCGGCAGGACGAACTTCGCCGCCTTACCGAGTCGCCCGCGCAGCGCCAGTGCCGCCGGGGCGAGGAAGGTGCGCGCGCCGGTCACCCCGCCGAGCACCGCCGCGCGTCGCACCCCGGCGCCGCCCGCGCTCACGACGCGCCGCCCTCGGCCAGATGCCGTTCCACCGACTCGACCTTGTCGTCGAGGGTCTGCTCGGGTCGGTCGCGGCGCTCGTCCAACTTCAACACCGTGTAGACGCGCGGCAGTCCCTGGTCGAACGGCACCGCGTGGAGCTCGCCGACGAGGGCGAGGATGTCCGCGGTCGAGCCTTCCAGCGAGGTGCCCATCGCGTGCATCCGGTAGCCGACTTTGTCCTGCTCGGCGAGCTTGCGCTGGATCGCCGCGATGTAGGCGCCGGCGCTCGGGTCAGGGCGCCCGAGCCCGATCACGGTGAGGTCGGCGGTGGCCACCCACCCAGCCTAAAGGTGGCGCCCTGAAAGACTGAAATCGATGTCGAATTCTGGACACGTGCGACGCGAGCTGGTGCTGGCGATCTGCTGCATGAGCATGCTGATCGTCGGCCTCGACGTGACGATCCTGAACGTCGCCCTGCCCTCGATCCAGAAGGAATTCGACGCCTCGGTCTCCGGCGCCCAGTGGACGATCGACGCCTACACGCTGGTGATCGCCTGCCTGCTGATGCTGGCCGGGTCGACGGGCGACCGGCTCGGCCGGCGGCGCACGTTCCAGGTCGGCCTGCTCACCTTCACGATCGGCTCGGCGCTCTGTTCGGTCGCCCCCGGGCTCGGCTGGCTGATCGCCTTCCGCATGGTCCAGGCGGTCGGCGGGGCGATGCTGAACCCGGTCGCGATGTCGATCGTCACCAACGTCTACACCGAGCCGCGCGAGCGTGCCCGGGCGATCGGCTGGTGGGGCGGCGTCGCCGGCGTCAGCATCGCCGGCGGCCCGCTGGTCGGCGGCATCCTGGTGGAGGCGATCGACTGGCGCTCGGTCTTCTGGGTCAACATCCCGGTCGGGATCGCGGCGATCATCCTCACCCATAAGTTCGTCCCCGAATCGAAGGCGCCGCACCCGCGCAAGATCGACCCGCTCGGTCAGCTGCTGATGATCCTCACCCTCGGCCTGCTCGTCTTCGGGATCATCGAGGCGCCGAACCACGGCTGGGGCTCGGACCTGATCATCGCCTGCTTCGCCGGGGCTCTCGCCTGCGGTGGGGCGCTCGTCTTCTGGGAGGCCCGCCACCCCGAGCCGCTGATCGACCTGCGCTTCTTCCGCTCGCCGCCGTTCAGCGGCGCCGCGGTCGTCTCGGTCTGCGCCTTCGTCTCCTTGGGCGGCTTCCTCTTCCTCAATACCCTCTACCTGCAGGACGTCCGCGGCTTCTCGCCCCTCCACGCCGGCGTCGCGCTCTTACCGATGGCGGCGCTGATGATGGTCTTCTCGCCGCTGTCGGGAAAACTGATCGGCCGGCGGGGCCCGCGGCCCTCGCTGATCATCGGCGGCATCGGCGTGCTCGCCGCCGGGCTGGTCGCCGCGCTGCCCACCGGCGAACCGAGCAACGCCCGACTGTTCATCGCCTTCGCCCTGCTCGGCACCGGGCTCGGCTGGGCCAACGCGGCGATCACCAACACCGCGGTGTCGGGGATGCCGCGTGAGCAGGCCGGCGTCGCCGCCGCGGTCGCCTCGACGACGCGGCAGCTCGGCTCGGCACTCGGTGTGGCGATCATCGGATCGGTGATCGCCAGCCACCTCACCCACATCGCCGCCGGCCCCGCGTTCACGTCGGCGTCGAGGGTGAGCTGGGCGATCATCGCCTTCTGCGGCCTCACCATGCTCGGCGTCGGTGGCGTGACCACCGGCGCCTGGGGGCGGCGTAGGGCGAAAGCCAACGCCGCGCGGATGGAGGAGCGCTCCCGACTCGAAGATGGCCGCGCCCCCGCGCTCAGCTGACGCGGCGCGGGGGCGGGGTCATCCTGCCTGGAGCGAGAGCGCCTCCCTGGCGGAGCGCCCTATTTTCTAGCGCGTTTTTTCGCTGCTTTTTTCGCCGGTTTTCTGGCGGCTTTTTTCGCAGCGGATTTTTTGGCCGTTTTGGTTTTCGCCGATTTAGCTTTCGCTTTCGGTTTCGCTTTCGCTTTCGGTTTCGCTTTGGCTTTGGTTTTCGCCGCAGCTTTAGTCGCTTTTTTGGCGACTTTTTTCGTTGCTTTTTTCACGGCTTTCGCCGCTTTTTTCGCCGGTTTTTTGACGGCTTTTTTCGCGCTCGCTTTAGCCGGTTTTTTGGCTTTTTTCGCGCTCGCTTTTGCGGGTTTTTTTGCCCGGGTCGCCGCAGCTTTTTTCGCTGCGGTTTTCCGGGTCGCTTTGGTCTGTTTTGGCATTCCTCGCTCCTTGGAGTCTCCGGGGGCGTGCGCACCGTACCCTCTCGACCGGCGGTATGTGGCTCCCCGAGCCAATTTGGAGCTGAGCGCCCGCGTAAGATCGTGCGCCGATGTCGACCGTCACCGTCCCCTCCCGCTTCAACGGACCGCCCTCCAGCGGCAACGGCGGCTACTCATGTGGAGTGATTGCTTCGTTTACGGAGGGACCCGCGGCAGTGTCGCTGCGGCGGCCGGTGCCTCTCGATCAAACGCTTGCTTTGCGCCAGGAAGAGGACGGCAGGGTCTGCGCTTTCGCGGCCGGCGAGCTGATCGCCGAAGCCGTCCCCGTACCTCCGCTTTTGGCTTGGGATGGGCCTTTGCCCGGTCTCGAGGAGGCGCGCGCCGGGCGCGAGAAGTACTCCGCTCAGCCGGATGGGGAATTCGGTCACTGCTTCGTCTGCGGCCGTTCGCGCGACGACGGCTTCGACATCTTCACCGGCCCGATCGAGGGCACCGACCTGGTCGCCTCGCCCTGGACGCCGCCCGCCTGGACCGCCGATCGAGAGGGCGCGGTCCTGCCCGAGTTCGTCTGGGCGGCGCTCGATTGCCCCGGCTTCTTCGCCCTCCATGGCGACGACATGACCGTCGCCTACCTCGCTCGTCAACAGGTCGAGATCCTCGCTCCGATTCGAACAGGCGTCGAACACGTGGTGGTCGGTCGGCCGCTCGAACGCTCCGGTCGCAAGGGTCTCTCGGCGACCGCGGTGCTCGACCCCGACGGCACCGTCCTCGCCCACGCCGAGTGCCTCCTCGTCGTGCCGCGTGCCCGGCGCACCTGATCGATGTCACACGAATCCGGGGTCGTCTCGTCTATCTCCCAGAACCCGACGAGAGGAGACGCCATGTCCCAGGGATATCCAGCCGACCGCCTGCAGATCGCCGGCACCGCGTCGCGCCAGGTCGCCGCGCTGCAGCGCTTCGGCGCCGTCGACCTCGACCCGACCATCGCCCACCTGGTGGAGATGCGCGCGTCGCAGATGAACGGCTGCGCCTTCTGCCTCGACATGCACTGGAAGGACGCACGCGCCGCGGGTGAGGAGGAGGCACGGCTCTACCTGCTCGACGCCTGGCGCGAGAACCCCGATTACAGCGACCGCGAGCGCGCCGCCCTGGCGCTGACCGAGGCGGTCACGCGGCTCGAGCCGGGCGGCGTCCCGGACGCGGTCTGGGACGCGGCGGCGGCCGTGTTCGACGAGGCCGAGCTCGGCGGGCTGCTCTGCAAGATCGCCGCGATCAACGCCTGGAACCGCCT
>DATNAG010000034.1:0-27492 GCA_035572835.1 Solirubrobacterales bacterium | reverse complement strand
TCGGCGATCTGGCCGCCGCCGCGCATCGCCATCTCCAGCACCAGCGTCTCGGTCTCCCCCGGCGCTTCGAGCACGGTGAGTGGCAGCCCGATCTCGGTGTTGAAGTTCTGCGCGTTGGCGTGGACCCGACCCGGGAGCAGGGTACGGGCGATGTCCTTGACCGAGGTCTTGCCGACCGAGCCGGTGACCCCGAGCACCTTGGCGCCGAGGGCGCGGCGGTTGGCCGTAGCAAGCGCCTGCAGCGCGGCAAGCGGATCGTCGGCGGTGAAGACCCAGGGCAAGCCAGTGGGCGTTACTGGTTTCGAACCAGTGACCTCGACCAGTGCGGCCGCGAAGTCCGGCCCGACGACCACCCCCCACGCCCCGGCCTCGATCGCAGCGGCGGCGAACTCGCCGCCGTCGCGGTTCTCCCCCCGCAGCCCGAAGAAGAGGTCGCCGGGGCCGGCGGCCGAGGAGTCGATCACCGCGCGGGTCGGCGGCTCCGAGGAGCCCGCGACGAGCACCCGCGCTCCGGTGGCCTCGGCTATCTCCGCGCCGCGGAGCCTCACGCCGGGCTGCCCAGCTTGCGCAGCTCCTCGCGGGCGACCTCGCGGTCGTCGAAGGGGACCTTCCTCCCGCCCTCGAACTCCTGCCCCTGCTCGTGCCCCTTGCCGGCGATCACGACCGTGTCCCCCGGCCTCGCCCGGCCCAGCGCCAGCGCGATCGCCGCGTGACGGTCGACCTCGACGATCAGCTCGGCGTCGCCCTGGCGCGCGCCGGCGGCGACTTCGGCGACGATCGCCTCGGGGTCCTCGGAGCGCGGGTTGTCGGAGGTGACGACGGCGAGGTCGGAGAGGACCCCCCCGGCCCGCCCCATCAGCGGCCGCTTCGCCTTGTCGCGGTCGCCGCCGGCACCGAAGACGGAGATCACCTTGCCCGCAGTGAGCCGGCGGGCCGCCCGCAGCACGTTCTCGACCGAGTCCGGGGTGTGGGCGTAGTCGACGAGGACGGCGAAGCCCTGGCCCTCGTCGATCGGCTCGAAGCGTCCCGGCACCCGCGCCGCCGTCGCCAGGCCGCGGGCGGCCACCTCGGGCTCGACCCCGAGCGCCGTCGCCGCCGCGAACGCCCCGAGCGCGTTCGCCACGTTGAAGTGCCCCGGCATCCCCGTCCCCACCCGCACCCCGCTGTTGATGGGCCGAAAAGCGCTGATATCAAGCGCTTTTCGGCCCATCAACACCGTGAACTGGGCGCCGGCGGCGTCGAATTCGACGTCGACGGCGCGGAAGTCGGCGTCGGTGCCCTCGGCGGAGAAGGTCAGGCAGTCGAATTCCTCGGCCAGGCGGCGGCCGTAAGGATCGTCGACGTTGACGATCCGCACCGCCGGCTCGGCTTCGAACAGCATCCGCTTGGCGGCGAAGTACTCCTCCATGTCGGCGTGGAAGTCGAGGTGGTCCTGGGTCAGGTTGGTGAAGACGGCGGCGTCGAAGTGGATCGCGTCGGCGCGGTGCAGCACCATCGCGTGGGAGGAGACCTCCATCGCGCAGGCCCGATCGCCGCCTTCGATCATGCGGCGGAACGTCTCCTGCAGGTCGATCCCCTCCGGGGTGGTCCGTTCGACCGACTCCTCCGCGCCGCCGACCACCTGCTTCACCGTGCCCATCAGCCCGGTCTGGATCCCCGCCGCTTCGAGGATCTCGCGGGCCAGGTAGGCCGTCGTGGTCTTGCCGTTGGTCCCGGTCACCCCGACCACCTTCAGCTGCGCCGTCGGATCCCCCCAGAACGCCGCCGCGAGCGGCGCCATCGCCGCCCGCGCGCTCGGCACCACCACCTGCGGCACAGCGACCTCCAGCTCCCGCTCGACCACCAGCGCCGCCGCCCCGGCCTCGACCACTTGCGCCGCGAACTCGTGCCCGTCGCGCTTTTCCCCGACCACGCAGAAGAAAAGCGTCCCGAGGCCGGCTTTTCGCGAGTCATACGCCAGGTTGGTGACCTCGACCTCGGGATCGCCGAGGATCCGCGCCCGATCAGCCACGGCTGCGAGTTCTGCCAATCTCATGACCGCGATTCTAGGTAGGGCGCCGGGCGCCGCCTGCCAGGCGGGCTATTCCTGCGGCACGCCCAGATATGGAAGCGAGAAGGCGGCGATTTCGCCGAAGGCCGGCGCCGCGACCGAGCCGCCGTAGATTTCCCCTTCCGGCTGATCGACGATCACCGCGGCGAGGAACTTCGGGTGCATCGCCGGCGCGAAGCCGATGAAGGAGGCGATGTATTTCGTCTCCGAATAGCCGCCGTTTTCGGCCACCTGGGCGGTGCCGGTCTTGCCGGCGAGGCTGTAGCCGGGGACGCTCACCTCGGAGGCGGTCCCTTCCGGACCGAGCACACCCTCGAGCATTTCGCGCACCTCTTCGGCGGTCTTGGCGCTGATCACGCGGTGTCCCTTCGGCTCGTGCACGGGTTCGTCGCCGATCCGCTTGACCAGCTGCGGCGGCCGCTCGATCCCGTCGTGGGCGATCGCCGCGTACCCCTGGACCATCTGCATCGGCGTCACCGCCGCGCCCTGGCCCATCGGCAGGTTGCCCATCGTCGCGCCCGAGTATTCGTCGAGCTTCGGCACGATGCCCATTTCCTCGCCCGGGAACTGGACTCCGGTCGGCTTGCCGAAGCCGAATTTTTCGAGCCATCTGCTGAACTGGGTGGCCCCGACGCGGAGGCCGATTTCGACCGCGCCGACGTTCGAGGAGCGAGCCAGGATCTGTGAGACCGTCAGCGTCTCGGTGCCGCGTTCCTCGGCGTCGTGGATCCACCGTTCGCCGACTTCGATTTCCGGCGGCAGGGTGAATTCGGTCGACGGGGTGACCAGCCCTTCTTCCAAGGCGGCCGCGACCGTGAAGGCCTTGAAGGTCGACCCCGGTTCGTAGTTGAAGCTGGTCGCCCGGTTGGTCAGGTCTTCGTTGGAGACGTTTTCGAGTTCACCCGGGTTGACCGGCGGCCAGTTCGCCATCGCCAGGATTTCCGAGGTTTCCGGATCCATCACGATCGCGGTCGCCCCCTTCGGCGCGTACGTTTCGCCGACCCGCGCCAGCACCTGTTCGGTCTGCTGCTGGATCACCGGGTCGAGCGTCAGCTGCACGTCTTCGCCGTCGCGGGCTTCCTTCACCGTTTCCAGCTTGATCGGGTCGCCGAGCGCGTCGGTGACCACCTTGCGTTCGCCTTCTTCCCCGGCCAGCGCTTCTTCCTCGCCCGCCTCGATCCCGGTCAGACCGGTCCCTTCGGTGCCGACCGCGCCGATCACCTGGCCCGCCATTTCGCCCTGCGGGTAGGTGCGGCGGCTGGCCGGCAGTTCGCCGATGCCTTCGATCCCGAGCTTTTCGACCTTCGTCGCGGTGGCCAGGTCGATGTCTTTGGCGAGGTAGGAGAAGCCCGATTCGACGGTCAGCTCTTCCAGCACCTTGCCCTTCTTCTGCTGCAGCAGCGGGGCGAGACGGGCGGCCGCCTGGGGCGGGTTTTTCACCTGGTAAGGGGTCGCGTAGATCGTCGCGGCATCTTCGGAGGAGGCGAGGCGGGTGCCGTTGCGGTCGAGGATCGAGCCGCGCAGCCCGGGCACCATCACCGTCTGGGTCTGCTGGTCGAGCGCCTGCGAGGAGAGCTGCGAAGCCTCCACCCCCTGCAGCCAGAAGGCGCGGCAGATGATCAACAGGAACGCGACGAGGAAGCCGGCGAAGAGGAGGCCGATACGTCGCTCGATCAGGCGCTTCATCCCGGCTATTCCGTCGGGATTTCGGTCACGGGTTCTTCGTAGACCGGTTCTTCGTAGGAGACTTCTTCGCCGGTCGCACCTTCGGCTTCGGCCGCTTCCCGGGCGAGCGTTTCTTCATAGATCGCGTTTTTTTCTTCCTGGGAGAGCCCTTCCAGGTCGACCACACCGGCTTCGCCACCTACGGCTTCTTCGCCGGGCGCCACTTCTTCGCCCGCCGTGGCTTCCCCTTCCGAGGTCGCCGCGGCGGCCGCGGCCGCGGCGGCGAGCCGCGCGGCGGCGGTCGCGACGTTGCCTTTGCCGACGGTCACCATCGTCGGCTCGGCGGCTTGCGAGGCCGTGAGGCCGAGGTTCTTCGCCTCGGCACGGATCCGGGCCTGGCCGTACTTCTTCGCCTGCAGGCTCCCCAGGACCGAGTTCTCGCGGCTCAGTTCCAGGTTGCGCGCGTCGACCTTGCCCGCCGAGGCGGCGAAGCTGAGCGTCACCACGTTGAGGGCGACGATCCCGATCAACAGGACGCCGAGCACGCCGATCCAGGCGCGGCCACGGGTGAGGCGATGGATCAGGCCGGACTCGGGCAGCTGGGTGACGGCGACGGCGGTGCGGCCCACGGTGCCGGCGGCGATCGGGATCACACCGGCGCGGCGTTTCGGCACCGCCTTGCGGCGCGCCGGGGCGGTCTTGCGCGCGGGCGCGGCGACGCTCGCCTTGGCTCCGGCGGCGGCTTTGCGCCGTTTCGGGGCGCCGGTTTTACGCTTCGGCCCACCGGTTTTCCGTTTCGGCGCCGTCGCCGGGGCAGCGGCCGCCGAACGACCGGGGCCTCCCGGACGGGGGCGGTCACGGGGACGTTTCTTCGGCTCGGGCGGCGCCGTGCGGGAGGGCGCCGGGGCGGCCTGCGACTGCGAACGGCGGGCGGGAGCGGCAACGGCCATCAGTCGCCCTCCCCGGTCCGCGTGTCGAAGGCGATCTTGGTCGCGGCCCGCAGGTGGGCGGAGCGCGAGCGCGGATTGGCCTCGATCTCCGCCGCCCCCGGGGCGATCGCGCGCCGGGTCAGGAGCTCGGCCTCCGGCTCATGGCCGCAGACGCAGACCGGCAGCTCCGGTGGACAGACGCAGCCGGTCGCCTTCGCGGCGAGGAACTGCTTCACCGGCCGGTCCTCCAGCGAGTGGAAGGAGATCGCGGCGAAGCGGCCGCCGAGCGGCAGCACGTCCCAGGCCAATGGCAGCGCTTCGTTCAGCAGGTCGAGCTCGCCGTTGACGGCGATCCGCAGCGCCTGGAAGGTCCGCTTGGCGGGATGGCCGGCGCCGAAGCGGGCCGCGGCGGGCATCCCCGCGCCGATCGCGGCGACAAGTTCGGAGGTGGTGCGGAGCGGCCGGCGCCTGATGATCTCCTTGGCGATGCCGCGGGCGTAGCGCTCCTCGCCGAGACGGCTCAGCACCTGCTCGATCCGCGACTCCGGCCACTCGTTGACCAGGTCGGCGGCGTCGAAGGTCTGGCGCGGGTCCATCCGCATGTCGAGCGGCGCGTCGTAGGAATAGGAGAAGCCCCGCTCCCAGGCGTCGACCTGCATCGATGACATTCCCAGATCCATGTAGACCATGTCTGGGCGGATTCCTTCGCCTCGCAGCGCACGAAGTCCTGCAACGAAGTCGGCGCCGACGAACAGCGCATTACTTGGAACCTCCGCGGCGAAACGGTTGAAGCGCTCCCGCGCGGCGGGGTCGCGGTCGATCCCGATCAGCGTCCCCTCCGGCCCGAGGCGCTCGGCGACGAGGCGCGCGTGGCCACCGGCGCCGAAGGTGCAGTCGATCGCGGTCTGGCCCGGCTCGGGAGCGAGCAGGTCGACCAGCTCGGGGGCGAGGACGGGATCGTGTTCGCGGGTCACAAGCGAGAGTGGGTTCGGCCCGGTGGGCGCGTGGGAGAAGGTGGGGGTGCGGGCGGCATGGAGTCTCATGGTTACGCGGCGCCTGCCCCGGCCAGGCCCTCGGCGATCTGCGGCGCGGCGGCGTCGAGCTCTTCCTCCTGCTTGGCCCAGGCGTCGGCGTTCCAGATCTCGAGGTACTCGCCGGCGCCGATCACGACGCAGTTGCCGTCGAGGCCGGCATGTTCGATCAGCGGCTTGGGGATGCGGATCCGCCCCGCCGAGTCGAGCTTCTCGTCGAAGGAGCCACCGTGGAAGCGGCGGCGCAGCGCCCGGGCGTCTTTGCCGAAGGGGCTGTGGGGCGAGAGGAAGCGATCGGAGAGCTCCTCGAACTCGGCGGTCGTGTGCACCCAGACGCAGGGGTCGAAGCCCTTGGAGAGAACTACTCCGTCGGCCAGGGAGCTGCGAAAGCGGGATGGCACGGTCAGTCGGTCCTTGCTGTCCAGGCTGTGCTCGTAGAGGCCCCGAAATGCCAACTCGGTGTCCTTTCTGAGCGGTGGTTCGAGGTCGGAAGAGAGTTGGGACCGGAGTGATGAGGTGGGAGGAGCCTCACCACCCCGGTCCTGGGCTTCAACTCGAGCGCCACTCTGACACACACTCTCCCACTTTGCAACACGACCTCCCTCTGCAACCCCATTTGCAGATCCGCCCCTGCCGTCAGCCCGGCGGGGTAGGTTGGGGCGCATGAGCACTGAGGAGCGAGATGAGGCACGCGCGTCGGACGTCGACGCGGCCGCCGCGCCGGCCGCCGCGGCGGTTCCTGACGACGCCGACGATCTGCGCGGCTACCACTTCCGTCGACTGCTCCACAAGCCGCTGACCTGGATCCTGGTCGGTGGCGGCTCGCTGCTGCTCGGGGTGGTGCTGCTGGTCGTCCTCGGCCCCGTGATCGGGGCGATCGCCTTCGTCGTCGCCTTCCTCTTCGGGATCTGGCTGACCTTCAACCTCGCCGACTCCCGCGCCGCCGACGACTTTTTCAACGTCTACGCGACGAAGCGGAATCTGACCCTTGGCGGCAAGACCTCGCTGGGGGCGGCGACGCCGCTGCTGCGCAAGGGTGACGACCAGTACGCCGAGCGGACGCTGACCGGGGAACTGGCGGCCGGCATCGGCGGCGTCCTCGCGATCTACACCTACGTCACCGAAACGACCGACAGCAACGGCAACCGCGAGAAGACCTACCACCCGTTCACGCTGGGGATGACCGAGGTTCCCGAGTGCGTGGCCCACGTGCCGGAGCTCTATTGCCAGCGTAAGAGCGGGCTCCGCTCGTTGGAGAAGTTCGAGGACGTCTTCCGCAGCTCCAAAGAACGGGTCACGCTGGAGAGCGAAGCGCTGCTCGACCGTTACGAGATCTTCGCCGCGAAGGGCCAGGACGCGGTCTGGCTGCGGCAGCTGTTCTCGCCCACCTTCATCGTCTGGCTGACCGAATCGGCGCCGGACAAGTTCGCCTTCGAGCTGGTCGGCGGGACCCTGGTCGCATACGTGCGCGGACACAAGGAAGGCGCTGCCGACCTCGACAAGGTCGCGGCGGCGACGGCGATGGTGGTCACCCGCCTCCGCGAAAAGTCGTCGGCGTCACCCGACACCGCCGACCCCGCCAGTCCCGCCTAGAAGCCCGAGAGCAGCGAACCGGCGTTGGCGATCAGGCCGGCGGCGATCATCAGCAGCACCGAGGGGACGAGGACCAGGGCGACGACCAGCTGGATCTTCGGCGCGGCCCGGGCGGCCCGCTCCTCGATCGCGCGGCGACCCTCCCGCCGGAGAGAAGCCGCCTGGCGACGGAGCTGATCGGCGAGCGGCGAGCCGAAACGGCGCGAGCGCTCGATCGTGGCGACCAGCGTCGCCAGCTCGCTGCCCGGGACGCGGGCGCGCAAGGCGGCGAGGGCCGTCGACAGCGAACTTCCGCAGGTGAGCTCGGCGACCGCGATCCGCATCTCCTCCGCCAGCGGTCCCTCCCCCGCCCGCGCCAGCTGGGCCAGCCCCTCCGCGGGCCCACGGCCGGAGGCGACGCTGACCGCGAGCAGGTCGAGCGCGTCGGGGAGTGCGGCGACGAGGCGCCGGCGCCGGCGGCGCGCCTCGCGCTCGAGCAGCGCATCGGGGATGAAGAAACCGGCCGCGGGCAGGCCGACGGCGACCACGAGCCCGAATCGGCCCGGCGCCGCGGGCGCCGCCCCGAGAGCGAGGATCGCGCCGAGGCAGAGTCCGGCGAATTTCGCCAGGAGGACCGCCGGCAGCGGCCAGCGCGCCTGAAGCCCCGAGCGCCGCAGGCGCTGCGGGAGGTCGAGCCAGATCGCCGCCCGCGTCCAACCGGCGCCGACTGCCGGAGCCCCCGATCCGCCGCCACCGCCTGCGTGGTTCGAAACTTCGCCCTGGCCGAAGTTCCGAACCGCGCGGCGAGCCGCCCGGGCCACGAGGACCTCGCGCCCGGCGGCGAGGGCGAGCAGCGTCGCGATCCCGAAGAGGAGGCCGACCGGGGTCACTCGACCACCCGCGAGAGGCGGCGGATCGCGACGAACCCGCCCACCTGCAGGCCGGCGGCGAGGGCGAGGAGGACCGCGGCGGCTGGCGAGCCGAGGAGCTTGGCGAGGAACCCCGGCTGGACCAACTCGGCAAAGAGCGCACCGCCGGTCGGCATCGCCACCACCATCAGCCCGGTGAAGCGGGCTTGCGCGGTCGCCGACTTGGCGTCCTCGGCGACCCGGTCGCGCTCCGCGGCCCCGGCGGCGAAGCGGCGCAGGAGGCCGGCGAGGTCGCCGCCGGCCAGCCGCTGGCTGAGTAGCGCCGCGGCAAAGGCGTCGACGCGCTGGGAGCGCATCCGCCCCCGCCAGGCCGCGACCGCCTCGGCGGTGCCGGCGCCGAGGTCGAGCTCCGCCCCGAGCCGCGCCAGCTCCGCCGCGGGCGGCCCGTCCATGTAGGTGGCCGCGGCGGGCAGCGAGGCGCGCAGAGAGCGCCCGGCGGCGAGCGAGTCGGCGACCGCGGTCGCGACTTCGGGAAGCGAGCGCTCGACCGCCGTCCGGTAGCGGCGGCGACGACTGGAGATCGCCCAGGCGGCGATACCGGGGCCGGCCACCGAGAGCGGCACGGCCACCTCGATCCCACCGACGAGCCAGCCGGCGACGATCGCCGCCACCGCGCCGAGCGCCGCGAGGCGGCGGCGCTCGCCGGTCGAGGGCGCGTAGCCCTCCCGCCCGGCCCGGCGCAGCGGCTCCAGCGCCTGCCGCATCCAGGCCACCGCCGCCGGACTGGCGAGCACCGCCTCCCGCGCCGCCATCGCCAGGAGCGCGCCGGCGAGCGCCCCGATCAGGGCGGTCGGTCCACCGCTCACCGCTCGACCTCGACGATCTCGGTCACCCGCCGCGACCCGTCAGGCAACCGTCGCAGGTGCACGAGGAGATCGATGCCGCGGCGGACCTGCTCGGCGATCGCCTCGTGCGGCAGCCCGACCCCCGCCATCAGCGCCAGCGTCTCCAGCCTGCCGACCGCGTCGCGGGGCGAGTTGGCGTGGACCGTCGAGAGCGCCCCTTCGTGGCCGGTGTTGAGGGCGGTCAGCAGATCCAGCGCCTCGGGTCCGCGAACCTCGCCGATCACGATCCGATCGGGGCGCATACGCAAGGCGTTGCGAAGCAGGTCGCGGATCGTCACCTCGCCGCGTCCCTCGACCCCGGCGGGCCGGCTCTCCAGCCGCACCACATGGGGCTGCTGGAGGCGGAGCTCGGCGGCGTCCTCGATCGTCACCACGCGCTCGTCCGGGGCGACGAAGCTGGAGAGGGCGTTGAGCAGCGTCGTCTTGCCGGAGCCGGTACCACCGCTGACGAGGATGCTGCGGCGCTCTCGCACCGCCTCCGCCAGCCGTGCCCGCTGCGCCGGGTCGAGGGTGCCCAGCTCGACCAGCCGATCCGGCCCGGGGCGCTCGGCGCCGAAGCGGCGGATCGAGACCGCGGGGCCGTCGATCGCCAGCGGCGGGATCACCACGTTGACCCGCGAACCGTCGGCGAGGCGGGCGTCGACCATCGGGCTGAGCTCGTCGACGCGGCGGCCCAGCGGCGCCAGGATGCGCTCGATCGCGTCGCGCAGCTCCTCCTCGTCGGCGAAGGCGATCGGGGTCGGCTCGATCCGCCCCGCCCGCTCGACGAACACCCGGTCGGGACCGTTGACCATCACCTCCTCGACCAGCGGGTCGGCGAGCAGGATCTCGAGCGGCCCGAGCCCGACACTGTCGCGGACGACCCGGGCGGCGATCTCGGCCCGGTCGGCGGCAGGGAGGATCGCGGCCTCTTCGTCGACCAGCTCGCGCACCGACCCCTCGAGATCGCCGGTGTGCCGCCGCCCGGCCGCCGCCTCGGCGCGGCGGCGCTCGACCAGCCGCCCGCGCAGGGTCGCGGCGACTTCGGCGATGTGTCGCTCGCGGGCGCTCACCGTCCACCCCGTGGCATCACGGTGACCTGGCGGGCGAAGCTCTCGGCGGCGATCAGCCGCAGTGCCTGGGGCCGGGTTAGTCCCAGGGTCGCCTCGGCGACTCCTCCCGCCTCGCCTTCCGGCCCGGCGCCGAGCCCGAGCAACGGCACCCCGGCCGCCGCCACGTAGGTATGCCCGACCCCGCCACCCGTCGGTTCGGTGGTGATGACCACGTCCACCCGCGAGCCGACCGGATCGCCACCGGCGACCGCGAGCGCCGCGGTACCGCTGACCGCGATCTGGACCGGGCGCCGCCCACCGGCGAGTCGCGGCCCCGACGAGTCCGCGTGCGGCGGGCGCAGCTGCGCGGCGAGCAGGTAGGCGCCGCTCGGGATCGCCGCCGCCGGGGCCAGCCCGAGCGCTTCCGCCGGATCGCGCAGGGCGCCGCTCGGGACGAACCGGGCCGGCACCCGGCGCACCTCGAGGTCGGCTTCCGCCGCGGCAGGGTCGAGCGCCCTCCCTGCCGGCAACTGGGCCGAGGCGACGACGACCGGCCGCAGCGCCCCGTACCCCCGGGCGACGCTCTCGCCGTAGCCGTCGGCGATCGTCCCGGCCACCACGGCGGCGAGCAGGGCGGCCACCCCGAAGGCGATCGCCCGCGCGCGCCGGCTCACCGCGTCCTTCCCGTCTTCGCCCGCAGCGGGAGCTCGAGGACCGCGCTGCTCCCGTGGTCTCCTTGGTGCAGGGCGAAGGCGCCGCCGTGGCGCTGCGCCGTCCGTCGCACCAGACGCAGGCCATGGCCGTGGCGCGATCGGCCGGACAACCTGCCGAACGGGGTCCGCGATCCGCGCCGCCGACCAACCCCGCGACCGCGCAGCACCGCCTCGCGCTCACGTGCCCGCCGCCCCGCGCCGTTCCCCGAATCGACCACCGCCAGACAGAGCCGTCCACCGACCAGGTCGGCGGTCAACTCGATCCGCGGGCCGCCGTGCTCGAGGGCGTTCGAGACCAGGTTGTCGAGCGCGGCGGCGAGGTCGCCGCGGTCGCCGTCGACCGCGGCCTCGCCGGCGTCCCAGCGCAGCTCGATCGTCGCCCCGCGCAGAGCCGCCTGCCCGCGCCAACGTCGCCGCGCCGCCTCCAGCAGCGGCCGCACCGCCACCGTCGAGCGCGCCTCCACCTCGGCCTCGCCGTTGATCTCGCGGTCGAGCCGGGCAAGCGCCGCGGCGGCCATCTCCAGCGCCCCGTCCCGATCGCCGGCCGGCCCCGTCACCGGCGTCATCAGCGCCAGCGCCTGCAGCGGCCGGCGCAGCTCGTGAAGTCGCTCGTTGAGGACGGCCCGCCGCCGTCCGTCCCTGACCGCAGCACCAAGCGTCAGGCCCGCGCCGCCGAGCGCAGGCCAGACCCCGAACCGGGCCTGGGTGAGAGCCAAGAGGAAAGCGGGGAGGTCGTCGATCCACATGCCTCGCCAAGCCCGGTGCGGGCACCGACTCTCCCCCCGCCGCGATGGATGTAGATCGCTCAGCGCGACAAAAGCGGGGGCCGTTTCCGTGTGACGGATTTCCCGACCATTTCAAGGTAATCCGCAGGCCGTTTTGGAATACTTAACGGACGCACCGTCGCTCCCCCGGACGTCGCCGGCGGCGCGTCAACGACCCACTCCCGCTCCCCCCATCGAAAGGAAGGCCGATCTTGGCACAGACCCGAACGACCCCCGAGGGCATCACCCAGCAGCTGGCCAAGGCGCTCGCCCACCCGCTGCGGGTCCGCATCCTGACCTCGCTGCACAGCGGGATCTCCAGCCCCAACCAGCTTGCCCAGGAGCTTGACGAGCCGCTCGGCAACGTCAGCTACCACGTCAAGACGCTGCTCGAATACGACTGCGTCGAACTGGTCAAAACCGAGCCCCGCCGCGGTGCCGTCGAGCACTTCTACCGGGCCACCGAGCGCGCTTTCTTCAGCGACGCCGACTGGGCCAGGATCCCGGCCTCGGCGCGCAAGGGCATCGATGGCGTGATCCTCGAGGCGATCGGCCAGGACGCCACCGCGGCGATGACCGAGGGGACGATCGACTCGCGCACCGACACGCACATCTCGCGCACCCCGCTGAACCTCGACGAGACCGGCTGGACCGAGCTGAGCAAGCTGCTGGGCGAGACGCTCGAGCAGGCGATGAAGATCGGCGAGGAGTCGGCCAACCGCCTCGCCAAGGAACAGGGCGACGGAATCCCCGCCAGCCTCTCGATCCTCCACTTCGAGGTCCCGCCCAAGCAGGCGAGGTAACCCGCCGACCGACCGTGCACTCGAGCCGCCCGCGACCGGCTCGGGTGCACACCGGCAGCGCCGGCCTCAGCCCTCGACCAGGCGGTAGCCGATCCCCCAGCAGTTGACCACGTACTTCTGCTGGTCCGGATCGAGTTTGCGCCGTAGCCGGCTGGCATGTGAATCGAGAGTCCGCGTCTTGCCCGCCGGCGCGGAGAAGCCCCAGACGTCGCGCAGGAGTTCATCCTTGCTGAACACCCGGGTCGGATCGGAGGCGAGGACGCGCAGGAGGGTGAACTCCTTCTTCGACAGACGGACCTCGCGGTCGCCGACCTTGACCTGGCGCCGGGCCGGGTCGACGAGCAGCTCGCCGACCCGCACCGGGCCATCATGACGGCTGTGGCCGCGACGTAGGACGGCGGTGATCCGGGCGCGCAGCTCCTCATAGAGGAAAGGCTTCTGCACGTAGTCGTCGGCGCCCAGGTCGAGGCCACGGACCCGGTCGGTGGCCCCGCCCCGTCCGGTGAGGACGATGACCGGCAGGCGCGGGTCGAAGCGGGAGTCGACCCCGTCGGCCTCGCGGATCGTGCGCAGCACGTCGAGGCCGGAGGCGTCGGGCAGCGCCAGGTCGAGCAGCAGCAGGTCAGGGTGGTTGTAGCGACAGAGGCGCAGCGCGTCGGCGGCGCTCGGTGCCGGCAGGACCTCGAAGCGGTCCGCCGTCAGGTGGTCGCACAACAGGTCGAGGGTGGCATCGTCGTCCTCACAGACGACGATCGTGGCGATCTCTTCTCGTTGGGGCAGCATGGACATGACAAGGGCCCGGAGGGGAACGACTCTCCCCCCATCGCTTCACGGAAGACGCGGGGAAGTCGGGCGAATCGGACCTCCGGCGGGGATCTCCAGCACCGCCACCGCCCCCCGGCAGGCGACGAGACGGCGCGGCGGGACCGCCCGGCGCACCGCGAGGATCCTGCCGTCGCGCCCGAGGAAATAGACGTCGAGGGCGAACCTCATGCCGAAGGTGTGGACCGAGGAGCACCGCGGGAGGAGCAATCCGGGGCCGCCATCGGCTCGATCGAGGTGCGCGAGGCCCAGCAGCCGGGCCCGAACACCGGTTGCGACCGGCACCTCGCGCCCGGCGATCGAGATGCGTGGCAGACCGGCGAGCCGGAGCGGCGGCCCGGGCTCGCCCTCGCGCCCCAGACGGGCGAAACGACGGTGGATGCGGAGGGGGCGACGGACCGGCAAGATCCGTTTAAGGCCCTGAGCAGGGAATTCTCTCCCCACCCGCGGACCGGGAATCGACCAAATTGCGACTCGACCCCCGCCTCGAAATCCCTCCTCGGTGCAACCCCGCGTTCAGGTGGGTGCCCGGCAGGGCACGGAACTAGGATGATCGGCAAGATCCACCCCCTGCGACGCCGGGCTTGCGTCGCGGACTCGGCTTCAACTCATGGATAAGAAAACGACCCGCAGAGGGAATTACGAGTCTGGCTCCGATTACGTGTTGGAGTACGGAGAGCTTCGCTTCGCGTTCAACGAGGAGGACTTCGCCCAGCGCGTCGAGCAGGCCGCGGTGAAGCTGGCCTTCGTCGATCAGGGGCTGAGCCAGGAGGAGATCGACGATCTACTCGACCTCGCGGTCAGCGGCGAGATCGCCGAGCCCAGCTCCCCCCTCGGCGAACACATCAACGAGAACTGGGGGGACCTGGTCGGGCCCTCCAACCGCAGCCTCGTCCACTGGATCCGCCGGCTCGTCTTCCGCGGCGCCTGGTTGGACCAACGGGTCAAGGAGGGTGAGCTCGACGTCGTCTTCGACGAGCGCACCCAGACCTTCGGCTACGTCCAGCCCGACCGCAGCGCCGAGCTCATCGAGCTCTCGAAGGAGCCGAGCTGGCGCCGCATCGCCTACCGAAGGTAGGCAGCGCCCCCCATTTTTCCGCCGGCTAGAGCCCTTTCGGGTCGGTCAGGAGCGCTCCAGGGCTACGACTACCGTCAGTGAGCCCTTGCCCTTCGCCGCGCCGGCGCGGCCGGCGTCGAAGAGATCCTTGGCGCCGTCGGTGTCGCCGAACGACTCGGCGAAGCGGGTCAATGAGTCGATCAGCAGCACCACGTCTTCGCCGTCTCCGGCGCGGCGCTGGGCCGCCGCCAGGGCGTCGTTGGTGTGCCGCGCCTGTCCGGCGGAGACGAGCTCGGCCTGCGGCGCCTCGCGCTTCCAGTCGGCGAGCTCCTCGGGGCTGGGGTCGATCAGGAGGGCGACCGGGTCGGGGCCGTCGGAAGCGGCGGCCAGGTCGCCGGCGACGCCGCGCAGAAGGTCGGTCGCCGCCTCGCGACTCTCGGCGAGCAGCACCACCTGGCGACCCGCCTCGGCCGGCAACAGCAGATCCTGGATCGAGATCCCCTCGCGGCGCCGGCCGAAGCGGCGACGACGACGGCGCGGGCGACGGGAGCGGGAGCTCGCCTCCTCCTCGGCGGAATCGGCGGAATCGGCGGCAGTCTCCTCACCGACCGGGGCGGAGCTCCGGGGGCGCGGAGCGCGGGCCGACCTGGCCGGCTGCTTCTCCTCTTCCTCCTCGACCTCGCTCCGCTCCTCGCTCCGGCGACCGCCGCCAGAGCCCGAACCGGAGCCGGAGCGGCGCCGGCGCCGGCGCGGACGCTCGAGGTCCTCGTCGCCGGCCGGCGCGGCGGACCCGCGCCCCCGCCCCGAGTCGCCTGCGGAGCCGGGGTCGTCGCCCTCGCTCAGGCGCTCGATCAGCTCGGCGCGGCTGAGCATCCGGTAGCGCTCGACGCCGGCATCGGCGGCGAGCTGGTGAAGGTCAGAAAGATGTTTGGATTCGAGCTCGGTCTTGGTCATCGGATGGCCACCTTAGTCAACGCGCTCGGCCGAGGACCCGCCGGGCGCACCACCGATCCTCAGCGCCGGATCGATGCCTTCGGTCGCGGCGACCTCGTCCCAGGCCACGACCTCCTCCCCCACCCGCGCCTCCGACCAACCGAGCTCCGACCCGATCGCGGCGGCGATCGGCCGTCGCACCTCGGGATCGCGCAGCGCCGGAGCGGCGAGGATCCCCAGCCGGGTCCGCCGCAGGAGCACGTCGGCGAGCGAGCGCGCCTGCTCGTGGCGCGCCGCCAGCACCGCCTCGGCGAGCAGGTCGGGGCGGCCGGGGGCCATCGGCGCCGCCAGCTCCGGCCGCTCCCGCGCCAGGTCGAGCACCCGCCGCGCCGCGTGACCGTAGCGGAAGGCGAGTTGGGAGAGCGCCTCCTCGGGGACCTCGTCGGGCGCCTCCAGGTCGGCCGGCCGCGCCTCCATGCCGAGCGGGATCTCGGCCGTCCGGCAGGGCGCCGCGCGCCCTTCGCGCTCGACCAACCGATCGACGGTCAGCTTCGCCATCCGCCGGTAGGTCGTCAGCTTGCCGCCGGTGATCGTCAACATCCCCGACGACGTCTCGTAGAGCTCCTCCTTGCGCGAGATGTCGACCGACTTGCGCGGGTCGCCGCTCGAGATCAGCGGCCGCACCCCGGCATAGGCGCCGACCAGGTCGCGCGGCCCGAGCTCGGTGCCGAAGAACGCGTTCGTCGCCTCCAGCAGGTACTCGACTTCATCCTCGGCCGGGCGCGGGTGGCGGGTGTCGCCCTCGAAGTCGTTGTCGGTGGTGCCGATCAGGGTCCGTCCGTACCAGGGCAGGGCGAAGATCATCCGACCCGCCCCGGCGGGGACGATGCAGGCGGCGTTCCCCATCGGCAGGTCGCGCGCGTCGAGCACCAGGTGCGTCCCGCGGCTGGGCGCGATCCGCGGCACGTCCTCCTCCTCGACCACCTCCGGGCGGATCGAGTCGGCCCAGACGCCGGTCGCGTTGACCACGTGGTCGGCGACGACCTCGACCCGTTCGCCCGACTCGGCCTCGACGAAGGCGACCCCGGCGCGACGGCCGGGGCCGGCCGTGACCTCGACCACCTCGGCCCCGTTCAACATCACCCCGCCGTAGCGCTCGGCCTCGCCGAGCACGGTCAGCACCAACCGCACGTCGTCGGTCTGGCAGTCGTAGAAGAGGTAGGCGTCGTGGGGGTCGCGCGTGGACAGCGCCGGGACCAGCTCCAGCACCTCGTCGTGATCGATCGTGCGGTGCCGGTCGGGCGACCAGTAGAAGTCCTCGTCGGCGCCGTGGGAGGAGCGCATCTCGCGCCGATTGCGGCCGACCCGGGTGGTCGCCATCACGTCGTACATGTTGAGCCCGATCCCGACTTTGCGGTCGCGCCTGTCCTCGCCCAGGGCGGCGACCAGGAACGGCGTCGGGTAGACGAGGTGCGGGGCGAGCTGGACCAGCAGCTGACGCTCCAGCAGTGCCTCGCGGACCAGGCCGAGGTCGAAGTTCTGCAGGTAGCGGAGGCCGCCGTGGACCATCTTCGAAGAACGACTCGAGGTGCCGACGGCGAAGTCGTCGCGCTCCAGCAGGGCGACCGAGTAGCCGCGCGAGGCGGCATCGAGGGCGACCCCGGCGCCGGTGATGCCGCCGCCGATCACGACCACATCGAAGTGGCCGCCGGCGATCGACTCGAGCGCCGCGGCGCGGGTCAGCATCGGTGCCCCCTGCCGAGGTCCATGGTCCGAGGGTATACGGCGCGTGGCGGCGTCAGGGCGAGCGGGGCGGTCCGCTCGGGGGGGCGGCGTTGATCGGCGGCGGGTTCGGCGCGTCGAGCGGCGGTGGGGTCGCCATGCCGTAGGAGCGCGGCGGGGTCGGTACGACCGGCGGCGAGGACGCTGCGGTCGGGGGCGCGGACGGCGGGGCCGGATCAGGAGACGCCGACGCCGGATCAGGAGACGCGGGCGCCGGGCCAGGGGACGCGGGCGTCGGACGCGCGGCGCGGCTGACCTGCCGGCGTTTGTAGGGCCCGTAGCCGATCGCGAAGAGGATGCCGCCCGCGATCAGCCCGGCGACGATCGAGCCGAGCACCGAGCCGTCCCCGTCGGAACCGGATTCGTCGACGGGTTCCCCGGTAGAGAGCGCTTCGTCGGTTCGAGGTTCGATCGGCGAGCCGGCTTCCGGGATGACCTCTTCGGCTTCGCCGGGTGGCGCGCCCGTTCCGGCCCCGGGGCCGACCCCACCGGTCACGCCCTCGCTCCCCGTCTTGCCGTGGCCGATCTTGCCGTGCTGCACCTGTGGCGAAGCGCCGCTTTCTTGCGGGAGTACCGGCGTCGGGGTGGGCGCCGGGGTCACGCCGCCCGATTCGGGGAGCGGCAGCGGTGCCGGAGTCGTTTCCGGCGTGGGCGTGGGAGTGACCTGCGGCTGCGGCGCCCGCGGCACCGCCGCCAGCGGCAGGTAGCGCTTCGCCGCCCCGACCAGCACGTCGCCGGTCACCCAGATCGGCGTCTGGTCGCTCTTCGAGGAGTAGCGGTAGTGGCCATCGGCGGCCTGGTTGTCTTCGAGGTATTCGTAGGCCGACTTGCCGCCACGCCGGAAGTCGGTGGGATTGGCCCCGGCGGCGAGCAGGCCCTCGATCGCCCGACCGGTCGACTGGGTGTTCAGCGCTCCGTTGCCGCCGAGCCGGAAGCCGCCGCCCTTCTGCTGCACCTGGCGCAGGTAGCCGACCCCGCGCTGGGAGGCCTTCGAGGACGGCGAGAAGACCTGCAGCACCGCCCCGGTCCCGTCGGCGTTGCTGGGCGAGCCCGCGACGTCGCCCCAGCCGCCGTCTTCGTTCTGCACTTCGCGCAGCCATTCGAGCGAGTCGGCGACGTTGCCGATCCCGGCCGAGCGCAGCGCCAGCACCGCGTAGGCGGTCGAGTTCGGCCAACCCTCGTAGGACCCGTCCGGGCGCCGCTTCGCCAGCAGCGCCGCGACCAGATTGCGGCCGGCGAAATCGCGCGGTTCGATCCCGGCGCCCTCGAGGGCGAGGATCGTGCGGGCGAGGTCTCCGGGGCTCTGGATCGCGGCGACTTCCGACTGCAGGTAGTCGATCGGCGAGATGCCGCCGCTGGTCACGTCCTGCGGGTTGACCCCGGCGGCCTCCAGCCCGAGCATCACCCAGCCGGTCATCTGCTGGCTCGAGCCCGAGCCCTTGCTTTCGCTCCAACCACCGTCTTCGTTCTGCACCGATTCGAGCCAGGCGGCCGCGGCTTCGGGGCCCGACCCGGCGGCGGCCTGGGCCTGGGCGGAGCCGAAGGCGCCGCCGATGAGGACGGCGGCGAGGAGGAAGGCGATCGCGCCGGTCGGGAGGGCGGTGCGCCGGCCGGTGGGCGCTTGCGGCGGGCCTATCGCGCCGACTTCCGTCCGCCGCCATTCGAAGCGTTCACGGAAACGCACCAGCATCCGCACCATCGCCGGCCCGGCGATCAAGGCGAAGGCGACGTTGCCGGCCGCGTGGGCGATTTCGAAGGGGACGGCCCGCCCCTCGAAGATCCAGAAGCGCTGCCAGGAGAGCTCGCCGCCGTAGGTCGCGATCAGGGAGAAGTTGAGGATCGCCCCGTAGCCGACCGCGGCGAGCCCGCAGACCGCGGCGAGCGTCAGCCGGCCGACGTTGCGCGAGCCGAGCGCGAGCCCCGCGCCGAGGATCCCGCAGAGCCCCCAGGCGGCCATCTGCCACGGCGTCCACGGTCCCTGCCCGAACCAGAAGTTGGAGACCAGCGCGGCGAGCGCGCCGACCGCGAAGCCCGCCGCCGGGCCGAGCGCGTACCCGGCGAAGATGACGATGTCGGTGGTCGGCTTGACGTTGGGGAAGGCGGCGAAGGCGATCCGCCCGGCGATCGCCAATGCCGCCAGCGCGGCGACCAGGGCGACGACCTGGGCGGGCGGGCGCGAGCGCTCATACCAGGCGAAGCCGCCGATCAGGACGGCGGCGAGGATCAGGAAACTGACCAGCTGCCAGCTCATCCGCCCGCCCCGCGAGCTTCCGAGCTTTTCCGCCATATATGGCGGTTAAAGTCGGAAGCTCGACCTCCGAGGAAGGCGGCCCCGTGCTCCGCGGTGACGACGCCGGGGACGTCGAGGACGCGGGCGACCTCGGTGGCGAAGTACCAGCCGCCGGAGAGGATGTCGGCGCTCGGGCCGTCGGCGATCACGATCCCGTCCCCGAGGAGGACGACCCGCTCGGCGAACTCGGCGGCGAACTCGACGTCGTGGGTGGCGATCAAGATCGCGGCGCCCTGCGCGGCAAGGCGGTCGACGAGCGCGTGGAGGTCCTCCTTGCGGCCGCGATCCATGCCGCGGGTCGGCTCGTCGAGGGCGACGAGGCCGGGGACGCCGTCGCCGTCGAGGCGGCCGGCGAGGGTGATCGCGAGGGCGAGGCGCTGGCGCTCGCCGCCGGAGAGGTCGCGCGGATCGGCGTCGATCGCGTGCTCCATGCCGACCGCGCGCAGCGCGGCGCGGCCAGCGTCGCCGGGCAGCTCGTCGCCGACCCGCTCACGGACCAGGTAGTCGCCGGGGTTCTGGGTGAGGAGCGCCATCCGCTCCGCCGCCACCCGACCCGCGGCGGGATCGACCAGCCCGGCGGCGGCCCGCAGGAGGGTGCTCTTGCCGGCGCCGTTGCGGCCCATCAGGGCGATCCGCTCGCCGGGGGCGACCGCGAGGTCGATGCCGCGGAGGACGTCGCGGGGGCCGCTGCCGTCGTCGAGCTCGACCCAGAGACCCTCGGCTCGCAGGGCAACCGGGTCCTTGCGGCGATCGCGCGGGCGGCGGAAGCGGGACGGGGGGCGAACTTCGCCCCCCACGCCCTTCCCCGGGTGGGGGACAGTGGTGGGCGCCGCCGATCCCTCCCCCAGCGTCCGGCGCGCGTCCCGCACCCCCACCGGCAAGGGCTCGATCTCGGCCAGCGAGAAGAGCCGCGCCGCCGGCGTCGTCAGCATCGGGTCGTCGCCGCGCGTCCACTCGAGGAACCCGCGCGGGGCTCCGTCGAAGCCGATCCGCCCAGCCGTGACCGCGACCACGCGGTCGGCGGCAGCCAAGCATCTCTCCAGTCGGTGTTCGGCAAGAACCACCGCTACCCCCCACTCCTCGTTCAGCCTCCGCAGCAACCATACGAGCTCGTCGCCCGACACCGGGTCGAGCTGCGAGGTCGGCTCGTCGAGGAGCACCAGCCGCGGTCGCGTCACCAGCGCCGCCGCCAGCGCCACCCGCTGCAGCTCGCCCCCCGACAGCGTGTCGACCGCGCGCCCGAGCAGGTGCGGGATCGCCAGGGCCAGCGCCACCTCCTCGACCGCCCGCGCCCGGTCGCCGGGGGCGTCGCCGCGCATCTCCAGCGGCAGCTCGATCTCCGCCGCGACCGTGGTCGAGACCACCTGCGTCTCCGGGTCCTGGGCGACGTAGCCGACCGCCGCCGCCAGCTCGCCCGGCCCCACCCGGGTCGCGTCGAGCCCGGCCACCGTCACCCGGCCCTCGACCTCACCGCCGTGGAAGTGCGGCACCAGGCCGCAGGCGGCGCGCAGGAGCGTCGACTTGCCCGAGGCCGAGCGGCCTGCCAGGAGGACGAACTCCCCCGGCGCGACCTCGAAGGAGACGTCGAGCAGCGCCGGCGCCGAGGAGCGCGGATAGGAGTACGTCAAGCCCTCGACCGCGAGTGCCGGCGCGACCCCACGGCGGATCGCCAGCTCAGACACGACGGCCACCTCGCCGCCACGGCGCCAGACCGCTCGCCAGCACCACCGCGCCGACCGCGAAGGTCGCCGGGCCGAGCCCGATCTGGACCGTCGGGTAGGTGCGGAAGCCGTCGGCGCCGAGCACCTTGCCGACGATCGCCACCGCCAGGACCACCGCCGCCACCGCGTAGAAGCGGACATCGAAGCGGCTCGGCTCCCGCCGCCGCTCGCCCCGCGGCCCGCCGAGGCTGTAGCCGCGCAGCTCGAGCGTCGCCGCCACGTCGACCGCCCGGTCGAGCGACCCGGCCAGGAGCCGGCGCGCCAGCGGCCCCCGCCCCACCTCGGCCGCCCCCGGCCCACGCAGCCGCGCCGCGTCCCGCAGCCGTCCGGCGTCGGCGGCGGCGACCGGGACCAGGCGGGAGACCAGCGTCGCGGTCAGCGCCGAGCGCGCCGCCACCGGGCGCAGCGAGCGCAGGACCCGGTCGGGGTCGACGCAGGCCGAGTAGACGGCGAAGGCGATCATCGTCACCGCCGCCCGCAGCCCGATCGAGACCCCGGCGACGATCGCCTCCAGGGTGATGTCGACCTGGCCGAAGACCGGCCAGTCGCCGAGCCGCGCCAGCACCGTCTCACCGCGGTCGACCACCAGCGCGTTGACGACGACGATCAGCAGCGCCAGCCCGAGGCCCATCCGCAGCGCCGCGCGCACCGCCGCCCGGGCCCCCGCCAGCCGCCCGGCGAGGCAGGCCGCCGCCCCCGCCGCGAGCAGCACCAGCGGGTTCGAGTAGAGGAAAGCGACCACCACCAGTGCCCCGAGATAGGCCACGGCCGCGCCCGGTCGCGCCGACTGAAGCGGCCCGCGCCGGGGGATGTAGGCGAACGGCGATCTCATCGGGATCCCGAGCGGAGCGGCAGCGGCGTCACCGCCCCCGCTGCGCTCGCCACCGCGTAATGGTCGCGCAGGTCGGCGACGTCGAGCGCTCCGGCCGCGGCCCGCACGGCCTCGCCCGACCCCCCGGTGACCAGCCACACCGGTGGCCCTTCGTAGTGCCGGGTCGCCGCGACCAGCCCGACATCGGCGCCGAAGGTGCGTGCCTTGCTGCCGTCTTCATCGAGGCCGACGAGCCGCCAGGCCGCCCCGCCGGTCTGTTCGAATTCCGCGTAGACCCCACTTTCCGCCGGACCGTTCTCGAGTAGCTTCGCGGCCGCGTCCGACCGCAGGTCAGCCCAGGTTCCGACCAGCACCCGGATCGGTGGCGCTCCTTCCGCCTTCGCGGGTGGCGCCAGGTCTTCTTCTTCAAAGGAGGCTTCGGTCGCTTCGACCGGCGCCCCGGCTTCTTCCAGCGCCTCGAACACCGCCCCGCAGCTCGGCCCGTCGATCTCGCACTCGACGTCGATCGCCGGTTCATGCCCTTCCCATCCCGTGGTGAACGGCGCCGGCCAGGACCCCACCACCGCCGGCACGTGCTCGCTCGCCGACCAGTCATGGATGTCCCACCAGATCTTCTCGCCGCCCTCGAGCGAGACCTCCGCCGCCCCGATCGGCGACTCGATCCCGTTCACGTAGAAGAACCAGTCGTACGGATGGCCGCCCCGTTCCCCTTCCGACACGCCGTCGATCGATTTCACGTAGCCGCCGCCGTAGCGCGTCTCGATTTCGTCCTCCCCTTCGAGAAAGCGCATCACCGTGTCGGATTCGTTTGCTTCTCCTGACGCTTCCGACATCTTCACCGCGCCGAATTCGCGCGTCACGGTCAGGTCGACCGTGCCGACCCCGGAGCCGGGGCCGAGACCGCAGCCGGCGGCCACGAGCGCCGCTCCGAGGAGGAGCAGCGCGATCGTGACCGCCGAGCCGCGGCGACCCACGCTCAGCTACCGACGGGGCACTGCCCGGCGAGGCACACCGGAACCGCCGCCGACGGGATGTCTTCGCCGAGCCCGGCGAGCAGGGCGGTCGGCTTGGTCAGAGTCACCGAGACCTTGCCCTGCTCGTCGGTCGGGCCGATCGCCCCGGTCACCGCCGCGCCCTGGACCGGCTTGCGCTTGCCCTTTTCGTCGTAGGCGTAGACGTGGACCGTGAACGGCACGCCGGCGGTCGCTTCTTCCGGCGCGGCGACGACCAGCTCGTCCGGGTACGGATACCCCGGCGCCAGGTCGAAGAGGACTTCGTCACCCGCCTTGATCTTCGCTTTTTCGGCGCCGGTCGTCGTCCCTCTGTGGTTGATCTTCACGTACCAGGACGCTTCGCCCTTGGCCTTGCTCTTGCCGATCCCGCAGAGCCCCAGCCCGAAGCTGAAGTGATCGGTGATCGAGAGCGGCGCCAGCTTGCCGCCCGACTTGGCGCCGGCGACGAGCAGGCCGAGCGCGGTGTTGCCCGGCACGAGGACGGACTTGCCGCTGCCCCCGGTCCCGGCGCCGAAGCAGGTCGCCTGCTTGCTGGTCCTGACCGCGAGTTCGGCCGTCTTCACTTCCTTTTCGGCGAGCACCTCTTTGCCCGCCCCGACCACCCGCAGGGTGGCGGTGAATCCTTTGGCGGAAGCGCTCGCGGCGAACGCCGCCGCCACGCAGAGGGCCAGCGCGCATACAGCGGCAATACGGAGTTGCATCGGCCTTGGCATATGAGCCACCCTTTCCTCGAGGGTCGTGTTGGCTGGCCGGGGACAGGTCTCCTGGCTTCCGGGGCTGGGTTGGGCCGCGCCTTCCCGGGGACGATGGGCGCCCCCAGTGGCCGACGCCGGCAAGGCGTCCGCGACCTCCTCGACCCGGTCACAGTGGCGGGACCACGCCGGATTCGCACCGGACTTCCCTTGACCACCGACCGTATGTGCGGGCGAGTCTATTAGGCTGCCGCCGGCCAGACCATCTCTGAGCAATGGGAAGTCCTCGTCCGATGGAGGTGTCAGATGAAGCGCCGGCGGCTGCCGCGACCCTCGCCCGCCCTCGTGATCGCGTGTCTCGCGCTCTTCGTCGCGCTCGGCGGCACCGTGCTCGCGGCGACCAAGATCGACGGCCGCACGATCCGGGTGAAGTCCCTGCCCGGCAACCGAGTCACGATCGGATCGCTGCCCGGTAACCGCCTGCGCCCAGGGACGATCCCGGGCAGCCGTCTGGCGCCCGGCTCGGTGAAGGCGAGGCAGATCGACGTCGACTCGCTCGGCCCGGTCCCGAGCGCCCTCCACGCCGATGCCGCCGACACGGCCCGTCGCGCCCAGACGGCGATCGCGGCCGAACACGCGGCCAATGCGAGCACCGTCAACGGCCGCGGGGTGGGCTGCAAGGCTGGGACCCGCGAATTCGCCGGAGCCTGCTGGGATGTGAGTCCGAGCGCGGGCGCACTGACCGCACCGGAGGCCGTGGCAGCATGCGCTGCGAGGGGCGGCGAACTCCCGGAGGCCTTGGCACTGATGGAGTTCAATGCGTTGCCAGACATTCAGCTTGGCGTCGGTGGCGAGTGGCTGAAGCAGATTTTTTTCAGTAGCGAAACTTCCTATGGGGCCTTCGTCCTCATGAACGAAGGCCATTTCGTCCCAGAGAGCCCAGGCTCGCAACACCACTTCCGCTGCGTGACTCCACTCCTCAACTGAGAACCCGGCCTCACTAACGTCCCGACGATGCGTCGCCCCGCGGTTCTCGCCATGATCCTCATCGCGCTCGCCGCGGCTGCCGGACCGGCCTCCGCGGCGTGGCCGTCCGCGCCCACCCCGCGCCAGGTGGAACGGTTCTGGACCCCCCAGCGGATGGCGGCGGCGCGGCCGCTCGAAATGTCGGTCGGCCCGCAAGGCCGCGCCGATGTCCACCTCGGCCCGCTGCCGCGCGCCGCCCGGGCGAGCTACTCGGTGGTGGCGACGCCGGAACTGCCGCCCTACGCCTGGAACGGGCGCCTCTTCGTCGTCCAGGGCGGCGAGGAAGGGTCCTGCTCGGCGACCGCGATCGACTCGCCGAGTCGCAGCCTCGTCCTCACCGCCGGCCACTGCGTCAACACCGGCCCCGAGCACGGCCGCCCCGGCACCTGGTCGAGCTACCTCGAGTTCGTCCCCGGCTACAACCTCGGCGCCGCCCCGTTCGGGGTCTTCGTCCTCTCCGGGAGACCGCGCGCCCTCCCCGGCTGGACCCGCGAAGGCAACCCGGACTTCGACCTCGGCGCCTTCCTCGTCGCCGCCGACGCCGAAGGCGTCGGGCTCGAGGACGCGCTCGGCGGCGGCGCCCGGATCGTCACCGACCTCGACCACAAGCAGCGCTTCGAATCCTTCGGCTATCCCGGCGGCACCGAACGGATGCGGGGCTGCGTCTCCGGCTACGCCGGCCAGGACCCGGCCACGATCACCCTCCCCGGGCCGCCGACGGTCGGCATCCGCTGCCGCTGGGCGCCCGGGGCGAGCGGCGGCGGCTGGCTGATCGACGGCGGTCAGGCGATCGACGGGATCACCACCTACCTCCACCCCGACGAAAAGACGATCAGCTTCGGCCCATACTTCTCCGCCTCGACCGTCGGCCGGCTGGTCGCCGGCCTCTGATGGGTTCGCACTTCCCCGCCCGATGGACGGCAAAGTGCGTTCGCACTTCCGTTCAGGCGTCGAGCAGCCGGCGGTAGAAGCGGTAGTCGCGGCGGTCGGGCCGCAGGTTCGAGGCCAGCGCCAGGTGGTGGCGGGCGCCCCGTTTGTCGCCGGTCATGCTCAGCGCGCGACCGAGGCAGAAGTGCGCATAGTCGTTGACGGGGTGGCTTTCGACCACCGCGTCGAACTCGCGCGCGGCGAGCCGGAAGCGGCCGGCGCGGAAGTAGGCGCGACCGAGGGCCTCGCGCACCGAGGTCTTCTCCGGTTCGCGGCGGGCGGCCTCGGCAAGGGGCTCGGCGGCGTGTTCGAAATCGCCGTCCTCGAGCAGCTCCATGCCGCGCCGGTACAGGGTGTAGGTGGGCTCGACGGCAGGTTCGGGCATCGCCCGATTGTAGGAGCCCGGGGAAGCGGACTTTCGAACTAGAGCCGGCGGGCGCGCACGGCGGTGCCGTATGCGCAGACCTCGGTCCAGGTGGTGCCGAGCTCAGAGGTGTCATAACGGAAGGCGATGATCGCGTTGCCGCCTTTCGCCTCGACCTCCTCGACCAGCCGTTCCGTCGCGTGCTCGCGGCCTTCTTTCAGCATCTTCGTCATGGCCTTGAGCTCGCCGCCGGCGAGGGACTTGAGCGAGGCGCCGATCTGCGAGCCGACGTTGCGTGAGCGGACGGTGAGGCCGAAGACCTCGCCGAGGACCTCTTCGATCTCGTACCCCGGAAGGTCATTCATGGTCGAGATGATCACGGCGGGCAGCCTACCCGTCGCGCCGGACCCAGGGTGAAAAATCGGTCAGAGGTCGAGCCGGAAGACCCGGCGGATCCCGTCGCGGTCCTTGCCGTCACGCTTCGGCACCCGCCGGTAGCCGAGCGATTCGTACAGACGGTGGGCATCGGTCTGGTAGGGACGGCTCCAGAGCGCGATCGCCTCGGCCCCGAGGGCGCGGGCCTGCGCCGTGCAGCGCTCGACCAGGTCGCGTCCGATCCCGCTTCGCCGCGCTCCCTCGGCGACCGCGAGGCGGGCCAGCTCGGCCTCGCCGGGCCCGGCGACCGAGCTCCCGCCGGCGCCAGGCGGGTAGAGCGCCACCACCGCGACCAGCTCGCCGTCCTCGTCCTCGACCACGCTGACATCGGCGCTCGCCGCGACCGCGAAGTACTCCTGCAGCGCGTAGGGCTCCCGCCTCCCTTCCGGGCCCGCGTCGGCGTACGCCTCGGTCCAGAGCGCCGCCACCGCCGCCGCGTCGGCCTCACCTGCGTCCCGAGCCCTCACCTAGTCGACATCGGTCGCCGTCGCCAGGTACTCGAGCACTGCCGGGATGCCGCCCGCCGCGAACGCCCGCCGCTGCCGGTCGGCGCCGTTGCCCTCGGCGAGGATCCGCTCGATCTCGACCAGCGCCCCCGCGCCACCGAGGTCGGCGGCGTAGGGCCGCGCTTCCTCCAGCGCCCGCACCGCCACCTCGCGCGCCGGGATCGCCTCGCCGCCCTCGACCATCAGCCGCGCCTCCATCCCGTGGCGGCCCGCCTGGTAGTAGGACTCCTCCAGCGCCTCCCGCTGCAGATCGCTGAGCGAGGGCAGCTCGACCTCGCGCGCCGCCAGGGCCTGGATCAGCGCCGCAAACGCCGCGTTGGCCGCCGCCGAGGACTGCACGTCCATCCCCCGCACCTCGACCGTGCCGAGCTTCGGGTGCGGGCGCACGTCCCACCAGAGATACGTGTAGTCGGGCAGTTCGCCGGCGGCCAGCGTCTCGGCGATGCCGGATTCCCAGTCCGCGAAGTCGCGGAACGCGCGCGGCACCTCCACCCGCGGGAACCCGCGCCTCAGCACGAAGCGCGCGCTGGCCAGACGCGCGTCCTGCCCGTGCCAGTACGCCGAGTTGGCGCCCAGCGCATGCAGCAGCGGCAGGTGCTCGCGCAACCCGTTGCAGGCGCGGACGGCGGTGCCCGGGTCCGGCATGCCCACGTGCACGTGCAGCGCGCAGTCGGGCGTCCGGTACACCACGCCGCCGAGCAGCTCGGCGGCCTTGATGTAGCGCTCCTGCTGCGTGATGCGCACGTCGCCGATCGCTGCG
>DATNAG010000033.1:0-3849 GCA_035572835.1 Solirubrobacterales bacterium | reverse complement strand
CCGACTACGTGAAGAACATGATCACCGGCGCCGCGCAGATGGACGGCGCGATCCTGGTCGTGTCCGCCGCCGACGGCGTCATGCCGCAGACCCGCGAGCACATCCTGCTCGCCCGTCAGGTGAACGTGCCGCACGTGATCGTCTTCCTGAACAAAATCGACATGGTCGACGACGACGAACTCGTCGAGCTCGTCGAAGAGGAGGTCAAGGACCTGCTCAACGAGTACGACTTCCCGGGCGAAGAGACCCCGATCATCAAGGGCTCGGCCCTGAAGGCGCTGGAAGGCGACGAGGAGGCCCAGAAAGCGGTCTTCGAGCTGGCCGCGGCGCTCGACTCCTACATCCCGGAGCCGGTCCGCGAGCTCGACAAGCCGTTCCTGATGCCGATCGAGGACATCTTCTCGATCACCGGTCGCGGCACCGTCGCCACCGGCCGTATCGAGCAGGGCATCGTCAACACCGGCGACGAGGTCGAAATCGTCGGCATCCACCCGGAGACGAGCAAAACCACCGTCACCGGGGTCGAGATGTTCCGCAAGATCCTCGACGAGGGTCAGGCCGGCGACAACATCGGCGCGCTGCTCCGCGGCACCAAGCGCGAGGACATCGAGCGTGGCCAGGTTCTCTGCAAACCGGGCTCGATCACCCCGCACACCAAGTTCAAAGCCGAGGTCTACTGCCTGAAGAAGGAGGAGGGTGGTCGCCACACTCCGTTCTTCTCCGGCTACCGTCCGCAGTTCTACTTCCGCACCACCGACGTGACGGGCATCGCCAACCTCCCCGAGGGGACCGAGATGGTGATGCCGGGTGACAACGTCGAGATGACGATCGAGCTGATCCAGCCGATCGCCATGGATCAGGGTCTGCGGTTCGCCATCCGCGAGGGTGGCCGCACCGTCGGCTCGGGGGTCGTCTCCGAGGTAGTCGAGTAGCGACACCCAGCAGTACATAGGGGCGGGGCCGTGACGCCCGCCCCGACCGCCCTCCGGGGCGGAAAACCGCAAAGACATACGACCGGGGCGGCGCCCCAGCAGCAAGGGGCCCCGCCCTCTTTGCGCCCTCAGACGAGAAGAAGAGAGAAAGATTTCCAGTGGCAGCCATAGCGGCACAGAAAATTCGAATCAGGCTCAAGGCCTACGACCACGACGCGATCGATCGTGCTGCGCGCGAGATCGTCGAGACGGCCGAGCGCACCGGTGCCACCGTGTCCGGTCCCGTGCCCCTGCCCACCGAGAAAAACGTCTACTGCGTGATCCGCTCGCCGTTCAAGGACAAGGATTCGCGCGAGCACTTCGAGATCCGCACCCACAAGCGGCTGATCGACATCCTTCAGCCCTCGCCGAAAACCGTCGACTCGCTGCAGCGCCTCGACTCGCTGCCCGCCGGCGTCGACATCGAGATCCGGCTGTAGGGGAGACGATGGCGGCGATCCTCGGCAAGAAGCTCGGCATGACCCAGGTCTTCCAGGAGGACGGCACCGTGGTGCCCGTCACCGTGATCGAAGCCGGTCCCTGCAAGGTGACCGCGGTGCGCGAGACCGAGCGCGACGGCTACGCCGCCGTGCAGCTCGCCTTCGGCGAGACCAAGCAAGGCAAGCTCTCGCGGCCGGAGGAAGGCCACCTGAAAAAGGCGGGCGCGCCGCCACTGCGTCACCTGGTCGAGTTCCGCGACGAGGACCTCGGCGCCGAGGAGGGCCCGAAGATCGGTGACGACGTCACGGTCGAGGGTTTCGAGGCGGGCCAGAAGGTGAAAGTCGCCGGGATCACGATCGGCAAGGGTTTCCAGGGCGGGATCAAGCGCCACAACTTCTCCCGCGGTCCGGTCAGCCACGGCTCGCACAACGTCCGCGCCCCCGGCTCGATCGGCGCCAGCGCCTTCCCCGCCCGCGTCTTCAAAGGGATGCGGATGCCGGGCCAGATGGGCAACAAGCGCCGCACCCAGCGTGGCCTCGAAGTCGCCCAGATCGACGCCGAGCGCAATCTTCTCCTGATCAAAGGCTCCGTCCCCGGCGCCAAGAACTCGATCGTCGAGGTTCGCACCGATGGCTAGCAAAGCTGCCGTGCTCGGCAAGACCACCAAAACCGATCTTCCGGACGCGCTCTTCGCCGAGCCGTTCCACCAGTCGCTGGTCCACGAGGCCGCCCGTGCCGACCTCGCCTCGCGGCGTCGTGGCACCGCCTCGACCCTGACCCGCGGCGAGGTCGCCTTCACCACCGCCAAGGCCTGGCGGCAGAAGGGCACGGGCCGCGCCCGCGTCGGCACGCTCGGCGTCTCCAGCCGCTTCGGCGGCGGCGTGACCTTCGGCCCGAAGCCGCGTCACTACACGGTCAAGGTCAACCGCAAAGCCCGTCGCCGGGCGATGCGCTCGGCGCTCTCGGTCCACGCCGAGCGCGGCTCGGTCGCCGTCTTCGACGCCTCCGACTTCGACACGCCGTCGACCAAGACGGCCGCCGGGGCGCTGGCCAAATGGGGCGCCAAGAACCCGATCTGCGTGATCCTCACGGGCGAGGAGATCGGCGCGATGAAGAGCTTCCGCAACATCCCTCGCACCCATGTGCTCGAGGTCGGCGCCACCGGCGTCGCCGACGTGATCGGCGCCGCCGCGATCGTCATCTCCAAGACGGCGCTGAAGTCGCTCGAAGAGCGCCTCGGCGCGGGCAGCGGGACCAAAGAGGAGGCCGCGGCCTGATGGACGCGCGCACGATCCTCATCCGCCCGGTGATCTCGGAGAAGAGCTACGCCTTGATCGCCGAGGGCAAGTACACCTTCCGGGTCGACGACCGCGCCCACAAGACCCAGATCGCGCAGGCGGTCGAAGAGGTCTTCAGCGTGAACGTCGCCGCGGTCCGCACCGCCAAGGTGCGGCCGAAGCCGAAGCGTCGAGGCCTGACCAAAGGGCGCACCCGCGCCTGGAAGAAGGCCATCGTGCAGCTCGCGCCGGGCGAGCGGATCGAGTTGTTCGAGGGTGGACAGACCGCGTAGGCGGTCTAGGGATGGAGCTTTAGAGATGCCGAACCGCAAAACGAAACCGACCAGCCCGGGCCGCCGCTTCGCGACCTATCCCCTGCGCGAGCAGGTGACCGCGAAGGAGCCGGAACGGAAGCTGACCGAAGGGCTGAAAAAGTCCGGCGGCCGTAACTCCAACGGGCGCATCACCGCCCGCCACCGCGGTGGCGGCGCCAAGCGGCGCTACCGGAAAATCGACTTCAAGCGACTGAAGGACGGGGTTCCCGCCAAGGTCGCGACGATCGAGTACGACCCCAACCGGTCGTGCTACATCGCCCTGCTCCACTACGCCGACGGGCACAAGGACTACATCCTCGCGCCGGCGGCGCTGAAAGTGGGGGACACGGTGAAATCCGGTCCCGAGGCCGACATCAAACCGGGCCACGCGATGGCCCTCGGCCAGATGCCGACCGGCACGATCGTGCACAACGTCGAGATGATCCCCGGCCAGGGCGGCAAGATGGGCCGCTCCGCCGGCACCGCGATCCAGCTGGTGGCGAAGGAGGGCGACATGGTCACCCTGCGCCTGCCGAGCACCGAGATGCGGCTGGTCCGCGCCGAGTGCCGCGGCTCGATCGGAGTCCTCTCCAACGCCGAGCACCAGAACATGAAGGTCGGCAAGGCCGGGCGCAGCCGCCACAAGGGCAAGCGTCCGCAGAGCCGCGGGATCGCGATGAACCCGGTCGACCACCCGCACGGCGGTGGCGAGGCGCACCACACCACGGGCGGCCATCCGGTCACCCCGTGGGGCAAGCCCACGCTCGGCTACCGGACCCGCAAGAAGGGCAAGCAGTCCGACCGTTACATCGTCCGCGGCCGTCGTCGCGGCAAGAAGAAGGGCGG
>DATNAG010000032.1:0-9504 GCA_035572835.1 Solirubrobacterales bacterium | reverse complement strand
CAGGACGGTGAGCGAGATCAGCGCCGCGAAGAGGGCGACGAGCGCGCCGCCGAGCCCCATCGAGTAGAGGAAGCGCTGCGGGAAGACGAGCAGCGAGGCGAGCGCCGCGGCGACGGTCAGCGCGGAGAAGAAGACGGTGCGGCCCGAGGTCGCCAGCACCCGGCGCATCGCCGCCGCGCCGGGCCCGGAGCGGGCGATCTCCTCGCGGTAGCGGGAGACGACGAAAAGGCTGTAGTCGATCGCCAGGCCGAGCCCGAGCGCCGTGGTCAGGTTCAGGGCGAAGACCGAGATCGAGGCGAATTCGCTGGCGACGCGGAGGATGAAGAAGGTGCCGACGATCGCCAGGCCGCCGATCAGCAGCGGCAGGACCGAGGCGACGAGGCTGCGGAAGAAGAGCAGCGAGAGCAGGAAGAGGATCGGGAAGGCGAGCATCTCGGCGTGCTGGAGGTCCGTCTCGACCTGCTTGTTCACCTGTTCCTGGGCGACCGCCGGGCCGCCGGCGACGACGCCGGGGTGGGCGTTCAGCGTGTCGGCGATCTCGCCGCCGACATCCTGGGTCTGCTTGTCCCCGGTCGGCTTCAGGGTGACGACGAAGTACGTCGAGCGCCCGTCTTCGGAGACGAAGGCGCGCGAATGGGTGTCGTAATAGCCGATCGTCTGGTCGACTTCGGGGTTGCGGCGCACCTCGCGTTCGAGCGCCTCGACCCGGGCGCGGGTCGCGGGCCGGGCCACCGGCGCGCCTTCGACCAGGGCGACGACGTCGGGGAAGCGATAGCCCGCATCCTCCAGTTGGTCCTGCGCCTTGACCGACTCGGTCGCCGGGTCTTCGGCGCCGTAGGGATCGAGCCGGTCGGCGACGCCGCCGCCGACCACGGCGGCGAAGATCGCGAAGAGGACGGCGACGAACACGACCGTCCGCGCGCGGCGCTGGGCGAGGCGGGCGAGCGCCGCGAACATCAGGCGTCCGCCCCCTTCACGCCCGCTCGCTTGGCGATCTCGCCCTCGAGCCTCCGGCACCAGTCGGTGTACCACTCGAAGGATTCGATCCCGGCGTGCAGCACGAGCTTCGGGTAGGCGTCGGCGGATTTCGCTTTCGTCTCCCCCAACGCCCGCAGCCGGGCGGTCGCGGCTTCGTTGTACTCGCGCATGACGCGGACGATCTCCAGCGCCTCGCGCGGCTCGACGGCTTCGGCGAAGAACAGTTTCAGGAGCCCTTCGTCCCGCATCTCGAACGTCTCCGGTGGGAGGCGCAGCCACGCCTGCAACTCCAGCTCACCGTCGGCGGTGATCTCGTAGACGGTGCGGCGGCGGCCACCGGTCGGCTCCTCCGAGCCGACCACCAGCCCGGCCTCGGACAGGCGCTTCAGCTCGGGGTAGATCTGGCCGTAGCTGGCCGCCCAGAAGAAGCGGGTCGAGTTGTCGACGAGGGCCTTGATCTCGTAGCCGGACTTCGGCCCTTTGAAGAGCATCCCGAGAATCACGTAGGCGGTGGGACTGAACGAGTCCATGTCGCGGCGCAATATATCAGATAGATGTATCTGCGAGATGTACGAGGTCGAATCGCCTATCGTCACCCCCGGAACCGGCGAACTGACAGGAGGCGTTGATGCTCGACCAGAGCAAGATCGGCAAAGTCGTGGCGGAGCAGATGGAAGCAATCGAGGCCGACTACGGCGACGACTGCGAGATCGGCGACGTCTGCACGATCGTCGAGGTGATCGGCCCGCACGGCTCCCACGTCCGCGTCCGTTCCAGCGACATGCGCCCCCACAGCGGCCTCGGCCTGATCCGGATGGCCGAACAGGCGATGCTGGGGAACCTCGGCGGCAGCTAGGTCGTCTGCTGGTTGATCGGCGCGTCGCCGGCCAGCTCGGCCAGGAGCGCCGCGACGACGCCCGCCTCGAACTGCGTCCCGGCGTTCGCCCGCAGCTCCGCTTCCGCGTCGGTGAGGCTCATCGCCTTGCGGTAGCTGCGGTCCGAGGTCATCGCGTGGAAGGCGTCGCAGGTGGCGATCACCATCGCCCCGCGCGGGATCTGCTCGCCGCGCAGCCCGTCCGGGTAGCCGCCGCCGTCGTGGCGCTCGTGCGCCGAGCGGACCAGCGGCGCGACCGGGGCGAGGAAGGGGATCCGTTCCAGCATCCGCGCGCCGATCGCGGTGTGCTCGTCCATCCGCGCCCGCTCCTCGGAGTTCAGCGGACCGGGCTTACGAAGGATCTCGGCCGGGATGCCGATCTTGCCGACGTCGTGGAGCAGGGCGCCGTAGCGGAGGCGGTCGAGCTCGACCCCCTCGATCCCCAGCCGCGCGCCGACCGCGACCGCCAGCTCGGCGACCTCGTTGGCGTGGTTGGCGGTGTAGGAGTCCTGCATCTCGACCGCGTCGGAGATCACCCCGATCGTGGTGAGGAAGGCGTCCTCGAGTTCGCCGACCAACTGGCAGCGGTGGATCGCGGCGCCGATCTGGCCGGCGATCACGTGGGCCAGCAGCAGGTCTTCCTCGTCGAAGGCGCCGCGCTCGCGCTGCTCCAGGTTGAGCACGCCCCAGTTGGTCTCGGCGACGACGATCGGCAGCGAGAGCTCCGAGCCGGGGTCGGTCGGATCGCCGGCCCCCAGGTAGTCGGGGTCGCGGGCGGTGTCGTTGACCATCGCCGGCCGGCCCGAACGGGCGACCCGTCCGTTGATCCCGCGCTCGACCGGCTGCTCGACCGCCAGGAAGCCGCCCACCTGGTCGGCGAGCGGGCCGGCGGCGGCGACGACGCGGAGGACCCCGTCGGGGTCGAGCCGCTGGACCACCGCGAGGTAATAGGCGAAGGACTCGTGCAGGGTGCGGACCGCCTCACGGGCGACGTTCTCGACCGAGGCGGCACGGGAGAGCGAGGTTCCGAGCCGGCTCGCGACCAGGAGGCGGCCTCCCTCCGGGGCACTCGCGGATCGCTCCTCGGCGATCGGCATCTGACTGGTCTTCGGCTCCACTACCCGAGACTTATCGGCGACGAGATGTCAACTCTTGACTGCTCGCGACGGCAACCCTGAGCGGCTCTCTATCCTCGTATCCATGCCCGAGTCGGGAGCGGACATAATCGTGATGAAGTTCGGCGGCACCTCGGTCGCCGGACCGGACCAGATCAAGCGTGCCGCGGGCCGCATCGTCGCCGCCCGCGAAGCCGGCAAACGCGTCGTCGCGGTGCTCTCGGCGCGCGGCAAGACCACCGATGAACTGGTCGAGCAGGCGCACGAGATCTCCGAGCGGCCGGTCGCCCGCGAGATGGACATGCTGCTCTCCACCGGCGAGCGGATCTCCTGCGCGCTCTGCGCGATGGCGATCCACGACATGGGCCACGAGGCGATCTCGCTGACCGGCTCGCAGGCGGGGATCGTCACCGACTCCTCCCACACCAAGGCGCGGATCATCGACGTCCGCGCCGATCGCATCCGCCAGGCCTTGGAGCAGGACCGGATCGTCCTCGTCGCCGGCTTCCAGGGGGTCTCGACCGCGAGCCGCGACGTCACCACGCTGGGACGCGGCGGTTCCGACACCACGGCGGTGGCGCTGGCCGCCGCGCTCGAGGCCAGCGTCTGCGAGATCTACACCGACGTCGCCGGCGTCTTCACCGCCGACCCGCGGCTGGTCCCCGATGCCCGCAAGCTGTCCACGGTCTCCTTCGAGGAGATGCTCGAGATGTCGGCCTCGGGGGCCGGTGTGCTGCAGCTGCGCTCGGTCGAGTACGCCCGCAACCACGGGGTCCGGATCCACTGCCGCAGCAGCTTCGAGGACGGCCCCGGTACCCTCGTCATCTCGGAGGAAGACACCATGGAGCAACCTTTCGTCACCGCAGTCACCCATTCGAACGCCGAGGCGCGCGTGACGCTGCGCGGCGTCCGCGACGAGCCGGGCGTCGCCGGCCGCATCTTCAGCGCCCTGGCGGAGGCGAACGTCAACGTCGACGTGATCATCCAGAACGAGCCGGTGGGCGACGATCAGTTGGCCGACCTCTCCTTCACCGTCGATCGCGCCGATCTGGCGACCGCGCGCGACGTGATCGAGGGGCTCGACGGAGTCTCGCTGGAGATGCGGACCGACGAGGCGATCGGGAAGGTCTCGATCGTCGGCGCCGGCATGCGCTCGCACCCGGGCGTCGCCGCGAAAGTCTTCCAGGTGCTCGGCGACGAGCGCATCAACATCGAGATGATCTCCACCTCGCCGATCAAGATCTCGTGCGTCATCCCTGCCGACCGCGTTCCCGACGCGGTCAGGTCGCTGCACAAGGCGTTCGAGCTGGGGAACGACGCGGTCCGTCCCGAAGACCCGACCGGCGCCGAGCACCGGCCGACGGTCGCCGGCTGAGCGCCCGCCGAGGAAGATGGCGGGCGACGGCTACAGAGTCGGGGTGATGGGTGCGACCGGGGCGGTCGGCACGACGATCCTGAAGCTGCTCCACGAGCGCGGCTTCCCGGCGCGCGAGGTGGTGGCGTACGCCTCGGAGCGCTCGGCGGGCAAAGAGCTCGCTTGGGGCGGGGGCACGCTGGTCGTGCAGCCGCTGAACGAGGAGACGATCCAGGGGGTCGACGTGGTGCTCTCCTCGCCCGGCGGCGCGGTCAGCTCGGAGTGGTCGCCGCGCTTCTCCCGGGCGGGGGCGACGGTGGTCGACAACACCAGCTTCTGGCGGATGTACGAGGACGTGCCGCTGGTCGTCGCCGGGGTGAACGACGAGGCGGCGGAGGCCCACGAGGGCATCGTCGCCAACCCCAACTGCACGACGATGGTGATGATGATGGCGCTGGCACCGATCCACCGGGCGGTCGGGCTGGAGCGCTTCGTCATGTCCTCCTACCAGGCGGTCTCGGGGACCGGGCAGAAGGCGATCGAAGAGCTGCGCGCCCAGGCGCGGGCGATCCTCGCCGGCGACCAGCCCCCGGCGCCGGCGGTCTATCCGCACCAGATCGCCTTCAACGTGATGCCGCAGGTGGAGTCCTTCAAGGACGGCGACGACTACACGACCGAGGAGCGCAAGGTGATGGCCGAGACGCGCAAGATCCTCGGCGTCGGCGAGGAGGTCGGCATCTCCGCGACCTGCGCCCGGGTGCCGGTCTTCGTCGGCCACTCCGAGTCGATCAACCTGCAGACCCGCGAGGACCTCTCACCGGAGCAATGCCGCGCCCTGCTCGACGAATCTCCCGGCATCCAGGTCCTCGACGACCCCGCCGCGGGCGGCTATCCGACCTCGATCCAGACCGCCGGCCAGGACGACGTCTTCGTCGGCAGGATCCGCCGCGACCCCAGCCAGGAGCGCACCCTGAACCTCTGGGTCTCCGGCGACAACCTGCGCAAGGGCGCCGCCACCAACGCCGTCCAGGTCGCCGAGGTCCTAATCGATCGCGGCTGGCTCCTGAACCAGCGCTAGCGCGTCAAATTTGACACTTTCGCGCACCACACGCGCGGAATTTATCCCTAGGCTCGATCGGTGACCGTGATGGATCACGAGTGGACCGACAAACGCATGGATGACCTGGCCGATCGAGTGGGTCGGTTCGAAGCGAACGTCGACCAGCGCTTCGACAAGGTCGACCAGCGCTTCGGAAGAGTGGACGACCGGTTCGACCGTTTGGAAGCCGAGGTCAAGGCGGGTTTTGCCTCCGTCGCGGCGGAGTCGAAAGCAGCCTCCGCCAAGCTGAACCGCACCATCTGGACGGGAATCATCGTGGTGGGCATCTCAAAATTTCTTTTCGGCTGAGCTCTACGCCGTCGCTCAACCGGGTGCAGGCGTGCCGGTCACCTGGTGGGCAGACGCAGGCGCAGGGTCGCGGCGATACGCGCGGCCGTCTGCTCGGGGATGTGGGCGCTGGCGGCGAACTCGGGCCAGCGTTCGACCGCGGCCGTCACCTCCTCCAGGATCCTTCGCGATGCGCCTCTCTCGAGTCCCGCCACCGATGCCGTCTGGTCGAGATCGGCGACGGTGAAGTCGTCGCGCTTGCCGTTGATCGACATCTGATGAACGCGGGTCCAGCGACCTTGGGGATTGAAGGCGTAGACGACGTCGAAGGCCGGTGAGAGAGACCACTCACCGCGGCGGTCCATCAGGAAGGAGATGTTCTTGACGTGGTCATCCTGATTGCGCCCGACCACGTTGAAGACCATCCGCCGAAATTGCGCTTCCACCGTCTCGGTGGACAGACCGAGGCGGTGGATCACCGCGAAGGCCTGCTCATAGGAGTGGGCTTCGCCGAGCTCGAAGTCGAGGTGATCGAGGGCGGCCAGCGACTGCATGTGGAGCTTGTCGCCGGCCGTGGTGCGGTCGAAGCGGCGGGTCATGAAGTGGCGCCGGTCGTCCCTCTCCAACAATCGGCACTCGGTCATCTCGATCCCGGCGGCCCGCGCCATCTCCGAGTAGGCCCACTCGATCGCCCCGTACCCGCGCGAGTGCCCCAGGTCGCGACTGGGATCGCCGACGCCGTCGAACTTGAGGATCCAGTACTCGAAGCCGGCGGGCGCGTCGATCTGGGGCGAGCGCACTTCCTCGGTCGCCGGGTTCCAGGCCACCAACGCCTTCGGCCGGGCGCCCCCGGCCGAGGTGCCGACGCGCAGCATCTCCCGCATCGCCTGGTGCTTGTCGGGGGCGGCGAATGACTCGGCCAGGTCGGCGCGGTGGGCGAGGACTTCGCCGGCCAGCTCACCCAATGCGGTGACGTCGAGCTCGTCATCGACGGTCGGGTCGGGGCCGCGCGGCGGGATGAACTCGAGCGCGCCCATCCCGCGCAGACCGAGGTAGGAGAGGCGCTCGACCGGGTCGAAGCTGCCCGGCCCACGCGCTCGCCCCGCGAGCCAGGCATCGATCAGCGCGTTGCCGAACCCATCCGGGAGCGAGTCGGCCAACAGGCCGGGCAGACCGTCGAACGAGGTTTTGGCGAGCTCGGGGAAGCGATAGACGCGGCCCGGCGTCGCGGGCATGCGCAGCGGCGAGACCTCGATCCCGGCGGCGGCGAAGTCCGGGTGGTACTCGAAGGAGGCGACGTTCGCCTCGCGCGCCAGGGAGACGACGCCGATCTCGGTCCCCCAGAGGCGGACTGAGATGACGGTCACCAGCTACCGGGCGAGAGTGGCGAGGCGGCGGCCGCTGGGGACGCGGACGCCTTGGCCGAGGGGCTCGAGCTCGCCGTTGCGCTTGAGCCGGTTGATCGTCGCCGAGACGACCGTGCGCTTGACTCCGGTGCGCTCGGAGATTTCGGTCGCGGTGACCCCGGGGTCCTGCATCACGGCTTCGATGATCCGCTGCTTGTTGGCGCCCTGGGGAGCGCGTCCGTCCCGACCTGGCTTCGTGCCGCGGCGGGAGCGACGGATCGGCTGCCGGGACGCGGTATCGGTATCGATGCCGGCCTGGGCGAGCAGGGTGGCGAGGCTCTCGGAGGGGGTGCCCTCGCCGTTGCGGGTCACGTCCTCACCTTCGAGCAGGGCAAGGATGCCCTGAAGTTGCTCCAGCTCGTCGAGCACCGGGCGCAGCTCGCGGATCCGCTCTTCGACCGTCTTACGAATCTGCTCGACCGCGGGACTCATCTTCTGCGCCGCGATTATGAGGGATCGGCATCGAAAATGCTTCAGGTGTTCACGGGATCGACACCATCTCGCGCGCGAAAAACCCTCGTTGAAAGAATCTGTCTCCGTCGCGCGCCCGCCGGGGCGCCTGGCGCGCGCTAGGCCGGAACCGCGGTGAGGCGCTCCTCGACCCACTTGGTCGAGGCGACGTGCTTGTCCATGCCCAGTTCCTTCGGCGTCGCGCCGAGGGCGAGGCCGACCAGCTGTGGCAGGTGGAGGACCGCCAGGCCGAGGTCGCGGTTGACCACCTTGGCCGCCTCGGGCTGCTGCAGGTCGAGGTTCAGGTGACAGAGCGGGCACGGGGTGACGAGGCAGTCGGCCCCGGCGTCGATCGCGTCGCCGACGTGGGTGCCGGCCTGGGTGAGCGAGGTCTCGCGGTTCATCGTGATCACCGGGAAGCCGCAGCATTTGCGCGCCCCGTCGTACTCGACGATCTGGCCGCCGAGGGCCTCGATCACCTTCTCCAGGTAGATGTCCCGGTCCGGGTACTGGTGGTAGCCGAGGCGCTCCTTCGGCCGCACGATGTAGCAGCCGTAGAAGGGGCCGACCCGGAGGCCGGAGAGGGGTCGCTTGACCTGGGCGGCGAGGCGGTCGAGGCCGTAGTCCTCGACCAGCAGCCAGAGGAAGTTTTTGTTGTTCCAGGAGCCGTCGGCCGACTTCTCATAGGAGAGGCCCTGGCCGGAGAGCACCTCGTTGATGTGGGAGCGGTACTGGGAGTCGGCGTCGAGCCGCTGTTGGCACTCCGACTGGGCGCCCTGGCAGGTCGAGCAGATGTTCATCATCGAGAGGCCGGTCTGCTGGGCGAGCGCGAAGGTGCGCGCGTTCAGGGTGTCGGCGAGCTCCTGGTTGTGCTCGGCGATCACCCCGGCGCCGGTGCAGTTGGCGCGGTCGAGTTCGACCAGCTCGATCCCCAGCTTCTGGGCGATCAGGGCCATCGAGCCGTGCAGCTCCGGCGTGAAGCCGCGCGAGACGCAGCCGGGCCAGTAGGCGACTTTGATCTGATCAGCCATTTGAGGCCTCCTTCTCGCCGCCGGTCGGCAAGTAATCGGCGTTGTCGGGCTCGAGCCGCTCCTCGACCGCGGCCTCGGGGTCGCCCTCCTCGCCCTTGATGTACAGGTTGAATTCCTCGTTGTGCTCCTCGGCGTGCTTGTAGATCGCTTGGACCTCGTCCTGGGCGCCGTCGGGGAGCTTGTGGTGGACGCCGGGGATCAGCTTCGGCAGCGAGCGCATCTTGCCGGTCTTGATCCCGCGGATCGCGGTCGGCAGCGAGCCGAGCATTTCGCGGATCGCCCGTTTCGTCGGTTTCAGCTTGCCTTTGACGCCGGGGGCGAAGGACTCCTGCAGCAGCAGGGACTCGTCCAGGGTCCCCTTCTTCTCGATGATCTTCACGAAGGCGATCTCGTGGTCGTGGCCGCTGTTGGGGTCTTCGATCCCCTCTTCGCCGGCTTTGCGGCGCAGGCGCATGATCTGGTCCATCGGCGCCACGCCCTTCGGGCAGGCGTCGATGCAGCTGAAGCAGTGGGTGCAGTCGTAGATCCCGTGCGGGTCGACGGCGAGGTCGGTGAGCCGCTCGACCGTCTCGGCGTCGCGCGGGTCGCCGACGAAGCGGTAGGCCTTGGCCAGCGCCGCCGGGCCGATTAAGTCCGGGTCGGCTTCCATCGAGAGGCAGGAGGAGACGCAGGCGCCGCACTGGATGCAGGCCATCGACTGGGTGATGTCGATCATCGACTCCGGCTCGACGACGTACTCCCGCTCGGGCGCTTCGCCGTGCGGCAGGAGCCACGGGGTGACGCGGCGGATCTTGGTCCAGTGCGTCGACTCCATGTCGGTGATCAGGTCCTTGATCACGGGCATGTTCCCCATCGGCTCGACCACGATCGGGACGTCACCGTCGATCGAGCCGTTGACGGCGGTCGCCT
>DATNAG010000031.1:0-73803 GCA_035572835.1 Solirubrobacterales bacterium | reverse complement strand
CGAGCGCCTCGCCGTTGTCGATCGGGTCGCCGAGCAGGTTGAAGATCCGGCCCAGGGTGATGTCGCCGACCGGGACCGTGATCGGACCGCCGGTGTCGATGACTTTGTCGCCCCGCTGGACGCCGTCGGTGGCGTCCATGGCCACCGCGCGGAGGCGGTCGTCGCCGAGGTGCTGCTGGACCTCGCAGATCAGTTTGGTGTTCCCGCCCTCGTCGTTGCCGCGGCTCTCGATCACGATCGCCGAGTAGATCTCCGGCAGTCCGTCGGGGAAGACCGCGTCGATCACCACGCCGGTGACCTGCTCGACGCGACCGATGTTTTTCTCGCCTGCTCCGTTGCCGTTCTCAGCCAATTTGATCTGGGTCCTTTTCCTGGTCTTCGAAATTTGCGGGACTGTCGTCTAGCTCAGCGCCTCGGCGCCGGCGACGACCTCGAGGATCTCCTGGGTGATTTCCGCCTGGCGGGCGCGGTTCATCTCCAGGGTAAGTTCGTCGTTGATCGATTCCGCGTTCTCGGCCGCGTTGCGCATCGCCGTCATCCGCGCCCCGAGCTCCGAGGCGGCGGACTCGAGCAGGGCCCGGTAGACCGAGATCGTCACGTACTCGGGGATCAGCCGGCCGAGCAGCTCCTCGGCGTCGGGCTCGAACACCCACTCGGAGCGGGACTGGTCCACCCCGGAGTCGGTCGATTCGGGCTCCTCTTCGCTCTCCTCCTCCTCGGCGCCCTCGCCGACGACCTCGGCCTGCTGCAAGGGGAGAAGGGTCTGCCGCCAGACGTGCTGGGTCAGCGGCGAGACGAAGCGGTTGTAGATCATCTCGACCCGGTCGACGTCCTCGTCGACGTACTGCGCGGTCAGCGCCTCGCCGATCTCGCGGGCGTCGGCGAAGGCCGGCCGATCGGTGAAGCCGACGTACTCGCCCGCCAGCTCCTGTTTGCGGAAGGTCAGCGCCGAGACACCCTTGCGGCCGACGACCGAGAAGACCGGCTCGGCCCCTTCGTCGCGGACGCGGGCCGCGGCGCGCATGCCCTCGCGGATGATGTTCGAGTTGAAGGCGCCGGCCAGGCCGCGGTCACCGGTGACGAGCACGATGCCGACCCGTTTCACGTTCTCGCGCTCGACCAGCACCGGGATGCGCGGCACCCCGGTGGTGTGCGCCGAGGCGATCCGGGTCAGTTTCCGCATCCCCTCCGAGTACGGCCGGAGGTCGGCGATCCGCTGTTCGGAGCGGCGCAGGCGCGCCGCCGCGACCATCTCCATCGCCCGCGTGATCTTCTGGATATTCGCGATCGACGCGATGCGGCTTTTGACTTCCTTCTGACTGGCCATGGCTCTGCTCCGGGTCGACTAGGACGCCGCGCTCGCCTCCGCGGTCTCGTCCTGCGTCTCGGTCTCGGAAGCGTCCGATTTCGGCTGCTCGGAGTCGCCCGAGTCGGATTTCGACGCCTCGCCTTTCCTCGCCGGGGTGGCGCTGCCGAGTTCGCCGGCCTCGATCGGCTCGCCGTTCTCGTCGAAATCGGCGCCGAAGTCGTCGACGAAGGCGCCGATCGCCTTACCGAGCGCCTCCTCGTCGGAGTCCTCCAGCTTGCCGGACGACTCGATCCGGTCGAGCAGATCCTGGTGTTCGGAGTGCAGGCGGACCCGCAGGTCGCCGAGGAACTCACCGACCCGCTCGACTTTGATCCGGTCGAGGTAACCGCCGGTGCCGGAATAGATCGAGGCGACCTGGTCGGCGACGCCGAGCGGCTCGCGCTCTTTCTGTTTCAGCAGCTCGACCAGCCGTTCACCGCGGGTCAGCGCTTTCTGGGTCTCCGGATCGAGCTCGGAGCCGAACTGGGCGAAGGCCTCGAGGTCGCGGTACTGGGAGAGGTCGAGGCGCAGTTTTCCGGCGACTTTCTTCATCGCCTTGGTCTGCGCGTTACCGCCGACCCGGGAGACCGAGATGCCGACGTTGATCGCCGGCCGGACGCCGGAGAAGAACAGATCGGACTCGAGGAAGATCTGGCCGTCGGTGATCGAGATGACGTTGGTCGGGATGTAGGCCGAGACGTCGGAGGCCTGGGTCTCGATGATCGGCAGCGCCGTCAGCGAGCCGCCGCCGAGGTCGTCGTTCAGTTTCACCGCCCGCTCGAGCAGGCGCGAGTGCAGGTAGAAGACGTCGCCCGGGTACGCCTCGCGACCCGGCGGGCGCCGCAGCAGCAGCGACATCTGGCGGTACGCCGAGGCGTGCTTGGTGAGGTCGTCGTAGACGCAGAGGGCGGCTTTGCCGTTGTAGAGGAAGTGCTCGCCCATCGCGCAACCGGCGTAGGGGGCGATGTACTTGATCGGCGCCGCCTCGTCGGCCGGCGCGGCGACGATGATCGTGTTCTCCATCGCGCCGTTTTCCTCCAGCGTCTCTTTCAGCTGGACCACGGTGGACATCCGCTGCCCGATCGCGACGTAGATGCAGATCAGGTCCTTGTCCTTGTTGTTGATGATCGTGTCGATCGCGATCGCCGTCTTACCGGTCTGGCGGTCGCCGATGATCAGCTCTCGCTGGCCACGACCGATCGGGATCATCCCGTCGATCGCCATCAGGCCGGTCTGCACCGGTTCCTCGACCGGCTGGCGCTCGACCACGCCGGGCGCTTTGAACTCGGCCGGGCGGGTCTGGGTGGTGGCGATCTCACCGCGGTTGTCGAGCGGGCGGCCGAGCGGGTCGACCATGCGGCCGAGCAGCTCGTCGCCGACCGGGATCTCGAGCAGGTGGCCGGTCCGTTTGACCGTGTCGCCCTCGACGATCTTGTCCCACTCGCCGAACAGCACGACGCCGACGTTGTCGGACTCGAGGTTCAGCGCCAGGCCGGTCACCCCGTGGGGCAGCTCCAGCATCTCCAACGCCATGCAGTTGTCGAGGCCATGGACGCGGGCGATACCGTCGGCGACCGAGAGGACGGTGCCGATCTCGGTGAGGTCGGCGGAGTCGGTCTCCAGTCCCTCGATTCGCTCTCGCAGGATGCTTGCGATCTCGTCGGGCTTGATCTCCATCGGGTGCTCTACTCCTCCTTACGCCGCGCTCGCGACGCTTTTTCGCAGTTTCTCCAGGCGAGTGGCGATACTCGCGTCAAGGACCATGTTGCCGACCCGCAGCACGATGCCGCCGAGGATCTCGTCGTCCACCTCGCTCGACAGCTCGACCTTCTCGCCGGTCTGCCGTTCGACCTCCTCGCCGATTTTCCCGACCACGCCGGGGTCGAGCTCGATCGCGCTGGTGACGGTGACGTCGAGGCGGCGGTTTGCTTTTTTCCAGAGCTCGTCGAACTCGCGCCGGATGCGGAAGATTTCCGGCATCCGACCTTTCTCGACCAGCAGCTCGAGGAAGTTCGAGAACTCCGGCTCGGCACCCGTCACGGCACGTCCGAGGCCCTCCTTCTTGTCCTTCGAGCTGAGGTAGGGACTGAACAGGAACACCTGCAGCTCACGGTTGGTGTCGACCGTGTCGGCGAACGCGCCGAGCTGCTCCTGCAAAGCGTTCAGGTTGCCTTTGTCCTGACCCGCCTCGAAGAGGGCCTCGGCGTAGACACGAGCGGCGTCGGCCATTGATCCCAGGTACCCCTAGTTCTCCGAGCCCGAGAGGGCGGAGAAGTCGACCTCGCCGAGGGCCTCCTCGACGAGACGTTTCTGATCCTCTTCGGACAGCGTCTTGCGGGTGACTTTCTCGGTCGCCAGGACGGTGAGGTCGGCGACCTCTTTGCGGATCGCGTCGAGCGAGCGCCGGGTCTCGGCCTCGATGTCGCGCTGGGCCTGGGCGACGAGCTCGTCGCGTTTCTCACGACCGGCGGTGGTCGCCTCGTTCTCCGCCGTCTCGGCGGCTTTGCGGGCCCGGGCCATGATCTCGTCGGCCTGCTCGCGCGCCTCGGCCAGCCGGCCGCGGTACTCCCCGAGCAGTTCGTCGGACTCTTTGCGCTGCCTTTCGGCGGCCTCGATCGACTCGGCGATCGTCTTCGCCCGTTTGTCCAGAGCCTCCTGGATTTTCGGGAACGCGACCTTGCTGAGCACCCACATGGTGATCAGGAACAGCACGATCGTCCAGATCATCAGCCCGACACTGGGCGAGACCAGGAAGCTGCCTTCGCTCTCGGCGACCGGGATTGCGGCTATCTGGCCGACGAACGCCATCGCTACGAGAGGAAGAAGGCGATCAGGCCGAAGATGAACGTGTAGAAGGCCACGGCCTCGGTGAGCGCGAAACCGAGCCAGCGGATCGATTCGAGCTCGGATTTCATCTCGGGCTGACGGGCGACCGACTCGATCTCCTTACCGAAGATGAAGCCGACGCCGATACCGGCACCGATCGAACCGAGCCCGGCACCGACGCCGAGGGCGATCGCTTTGCCGGCGCCTTTCACATCTTCGCCGGTGATGGCTTCAGCGGCGGCCGTGACGACTGGCAGATCCATTGAAGAACTACTCCTTTTCGTTGGTCAGTGACTGGCGGAGGTGGCTCCGCCGATGTAGATAGCGCTGAGAGTCGAGAAGATGAATGCCTGCAAGGTGGCGACAAGCCCGACCTCGAAGATGAAGAAGACGAAGGCCAGCGGGAAGGTCACCGCGCCGAGGGCGGCGATGCCCAGCAGGACCGCGAGCCCGCCGCCCATGAAGAGCAGCAGCAGGTGGCCGGCGAGGATGTTGGCGAAAAGTCGGACGGAGAGGCTGATCAGCCGCACGAAGTGGGAGATCACCTCGATCACGAAGATCGCGCCGCGCCCGATCGGGCTCATGTTCTCCAGCCCCGGCGGCAACCAGCTCTTCAGATAGGGCAGGAAGCCCTTTGCCCGGATGCCTTCGACGTGGTAGCTGACCCAGACGACCAGGGTGAGGACGATCGGGATCGAGATGTTGGCGGTCGCCGCGTAGATCGCGAAGGAGGGGATCTCGAGCCCGAAGACGTTGAAGGTCTCCTCGCTGTTGGTCGGCAGCGGGATGAAGCCGATCATGTTGGAGAACCAGATGAAGAAGAAGAGGGTGGCGATGAAGGGGAACCACCGTTTGGCGACGTCTTTGCCGAGGTTGTCGCCGAGGATGTTGTTCTTCACCAGTTCGTAGGAGAGCTCGACCCCGGTCTGGACGCGGTTCGGCTTCTGCGCCATCCGTTTTGCGATGTAGGTCATCGTCACGATCGTCAGCACGCTGGCGATGAAGAGGTAGAGGACCGCGCGGTTGACCGAGAGGTCGATCGGCCCGATCTTGATGTGGATCCAGGCCGGGAGCTTGAACTCGTTCTGCGGTTTGAACTCTTCGTTCTTGCCCTCGTTGCCGAAGATCAGGAGCAGCGCGATCGCGATCGCCAGGTAGCTGCCGAGGCCGATCAGGACTTTGGTTTTCGTCCTCATCCCGCTTTTCGTCTCCGCCGAGCTCATCGTGGCTGCACGCTCCGCCCTTCGGGCGCGAGCAGGTAGGCGATGCCCGACGAGCCCATCGAGATCGTGAAGAGGGCCGCCAGCAGGACGGCCGAGGAGAGACCGGCGGTGCGTTCGACGATGCCGACCAACAGCACCACGGTCGCCATCAGCCAGACCCTGCCGAGCCCGGTGAAGCCGATGATCCCCATCGCGCGCTGGCGGTTGCCGGCCTTCAGCGCTTCCTCGGAGCGACGCTGGGCGAGCCACTGGACCCCGCGCTGCGCGAGCCAGGCGGCGGCGCCTGCCGCGTACCCGAGCAGCGGGAAATCGGCAAGGACGAAGACAACCGCGGCTGCGGCCAGCACCAGGAGGTCGACATGCTTAGGAGGAGACATAGACACTCTCGCCTCTGCGGGGGGCGAGCGCAGGCGCGACTATAACCAAAGTGGCCGCCAAATGGCTTTCTGATGCGGGTTAGTGCCCCTTGCCACTACCTGCGGTCGGTTTGGGCTCCGGCGAATCTGAATCGAGTTCAAGGGCTTCGAACTCGCCGGTTTCCGGATTGATCTTGGCGCGGCGCAGCTTGACGATCTCGAGCACGTAGACGAGGTAGACGCTGTAGGCGAGCGCGGCCGCGATCAGGACCAGGATCACGGCGGTCCAGAGCGCGTCGAAGTGCCCGTGGTTGTCGCTGTAGGGGACGAAGCGCAAAGCGAGGGCGAGCGCCGACATCACGATCGTCCAGGCATAGAGGTAGGCGACCGTGCGCCGTTGGCTGAAGCCCTTGTTGGCCATCCGGTGGTGGAAGTGCCAGCTGTCGGCCTGGTAGATCGGCTGGCGGTATTTGAGCCGTTTGGCGACGACGAAGCCGGTGTCGAGGATCGGCACCGCGAGCACGATCAGAGGGAAGGCGAGGGCGATCACCGCGTTCGTCTTCAGCGCTCCCTGGACCGAGGCGGTGGCCAGCAGGTAGCCGAGCAGGTTGGAGCCGGTGTCCCCCATGAAGCTGGAGGCGGGCGGGAACCCATGGCGGAGGAAGCCGAGCGCGGCGCCCGCGGTCAGCGCCGCCAGCACGCCCGCCGAGTTGCGTTCGAGCGAGAGCGCGATCGTCGCCAGGGTGACCGCGGCGATCATGCAGACGCCCGCGGCGAGCCCGTCGACCCCGTCGAGGAAATTGATCACGTTGACCACGGCGACGATCCCGAGCACGGTCAGCGGGTAGCTCCAGCCGTGCAGTTCGAAGCCGCCGAGGAACGGCAGGGTCAGGTTCTCCACCCGCACCCCGGCCAGCACCGGGATCAGCGCCGCGGCGATCTGGCCGACCAGCTTCGGCAGCGCGGGCAGGTCGTAGATGTCGTCGAGCACGCCGACCGCGGCGATCGCCACCGCCCCGATCAGGATCCAGCGGCTCTGGGTGTCCCCCGGCAGCCAGATCCACCCCGCCGCCTCGACCGCGACCAGGATCGCCAGGCCGGAGAGGCGCGGCATCGGTTTGTCGTGCAGGCTGCGCGCCTTCGGGTGGTCGATCGCCCCGACCCGGAAGGCCAACCGCTCGGCGTAGGGGACGAGCAGCCAGGCGATGGCCGCGGCGGCGATGAAGGCGAGTGCGGCGTCGGTGGTCGCGGCCATTTTCTGGGGTCCCGCGTCTGGTCGAGGTGCGAGGCGTCCGGGCGCCCGGACCGGCTCAGGTTACGGGGTAGGAGCGACGGCGCCGAGCACCGCTTCGACGAGGAAGTCGGGGTTCCGCGGATTGCGGACGCCGATCGGCTCGGTTCGCTTCGCCAGCGGCAGCGCTCCGGGGTCCTCCAGCACTCGCAGCCGGCCTTCGTGGATCAGCACCTCGTCGACCCCGCCCATCCTGCCGCTGAAGGTGGTGTAGACGGGGGTGCCGAGGGCGACGGCCTCGCGGTTCATCGTCCCCCCCGCGCTGACCACCAGGTCGGCGCAGGCGATCAGGCTCTGGGCGTCGATCGCCCGGTCGGGGATCAAGAGGTTGGGAGCGCCGAGGGCACGTGCCGCCTCGCCCTGCTCGGGGGTGCGGGGGATGATCACCGCCTGCACCTCGCCGTCGGCCTCGGCCAGATGCTTGATCGTCAGACCGTAGACGTCGTTGGGGGCGTGGTACTCGGAGGTCTCGGGCGGCGGTCGCAGCACGACGATCACCTTGGTCCGGTCCAGCCCGAGGTCCTCGATGATCCCTTCGTCGGGGATGAAGTCGGCGAGGTAGTAGTCCTCCTTCAGGCCCGGGAAGCGGACCAGCTTCTTCGGCTTCGCGCCGATCTTGCGCAGCCGGTCCACCGGGATCGCCTCCGGGGCGAGCACCCGGCGGGCGGCGCGGAAGGCGATCTGGCGCTGCAGATTGGCGAACTCGTAGTCCTGCATCTGCACCGAGGCGATCCGCAGCAGCGAGCAGACCACCGCGAGGTCGACCGAGCCGTGGGCGAGCGCCAGTTCGGGCTGGTGCTCCCAGACCACCTTGGCGAGGGCGCGCGAGCGTGACGCAAGAGCCCGCGCCTTCCCCGGCCGGGAGGCGCCGCCGTGCTCGCCGACCACCGTGTAGTGCATGCCGAGGCGGTCGAGGATGCCGACCGTCTGGCCGTACTCGCGGGCGGTGACGAAGACCTCGTCGCCGCGGGCCTCGAGCCGCTCGATGATCGGCCGCAGGACGAGCGGGTGCGCGGCGGCGGTGCAATCGACCCAGATCTTCACCGGCGCGACCCTAGCGAGGCCGCCCCGCCGCCGGTCAGACGGTCTTCGGTTCCCTTTCCGGTTTCTTCCCGGCCATTCGCAGGTTCGCCAGCTTGCCCAGCGCGTCGAACCAGAATGGGGCGCCGAAGGAGATCGCGACGGTGGTCAGCAGCCAGCCGACCAGAGCGACCCCCCAGGCGGAAAGGCCGTGCGGGACGTTGGTGCCGGACCAGAACAGCGGCAGCTTCAGGCCGTCGATCTGCTTGTAGGCGTCGGAGGCCTGTTCGCCTGCCGCTTCGATCGAAGCTTCGCCCTTGCCGGCATTGCTGAACTCCTGCTTCTGTGCCGACGCTTCGGCCTGGGCCACGACCGCGCTGCGCACGGTCGGTTCCCGCTCCAGGTACTCGCCGATCCGCAACGTGTTCGCGTTGAGCCCGACGGCGACGAAGGCGGCGACGACCAGCGCGATGATCTGCGACTTCCGCTTGTACCAGCCGCTGACCCGCGCCATCGAGTCGTCGAACCACTTTTCCAGCGCTTTCAGATCGCCTTTACCGATCGCCGCCGGATCGATGCCGAGCGCGGTGAGCTGCTTGCCCAGGTCGGCGGCGATGCCGCCCGCCGCTCTCACCTCGTCGCGGAATGCTCGCGCGAACGCCTGGGGAGCGATGTAGGAGGGCGTACGTTCATTCGCCGCGTTGTCGGGCCGACCGGCTTTGGTCAGCAGACGCGTGCGGACCAGGGGATGCCGGAGAACCTTCTCCACCAGTTCGGCGTCGCCGATCATGCCGTCGAGACCGGCCTTCAGCGTCTTCGCCCGCAGGTTGGCGACGCCCGCCCCGAACTCGGTCACGGCCGAGACGATCACGCTGAGCAGGAAGAAGACGAATGACAGCGCGATGACGATGTCGAGGATGGGACTGCCGAGGTCGATGTTCATCTGCCCCCCAAGGTTGGTGATCGACCCGAACCGCCCGGCGAAGGTAACCCAAAACGCCACGTCCGTACCCAAATACCTACCTTTTTGGACCGCAATCGCCCTGAGGCGGCTGGACCAAGCAGATCAAGGACGCAGGGAGCGAGCCGAGGGGAACGCACTCAAGTGCGTGACCCGAAGGCGAGCGACCGAGGACGCCGACAGGCGCCGGTCCAGGCGCCTCAGACGGTCGTGGGGGAAAGCTGGGGGTACAGCGGGTGGCGATCCATCAGGGCGCCGGTGCGCTCCGACAACGACGCCTTCTCCGACTCGAAGTCGGAACCGAGAGCGGTGGCGATCACCGCGGCGATCTCCTCCATCTCTCCCTCCTTCATCCCCCGCGTGGTCAGCGCCGGGGTGCCGATCCGCAGGCCGGAGGGGTTCATCGGGGGACGCGGGTCGAAGGGGATGGCGTTGCGGTTGACGGTGATCCCGACCGCCTCCAGCCGATCCTCGGCGGTCTGCCCGTCGAGTCCGGTCGGGGTCAGGTCGACCAACACAAGGTGCACGTCGGTGCCGCCGGTGAGGACCGGGATCCCGTTCCTTTCCAGGCCGATCGCGAACGCGCGTGCGTTCGCGATCGTCTGCCGCTGGCGCTCGGCGAAGGGCTCCGAGGCGGCGATCTTCATCGCCACCGCCTTGGCGGCGATCGTGTGCATCAGCGGGCCGCCCTGCTGGCCGGGGAAGATCGCTTTGTCGATCGCTTTCGCGTGCTCCTCCTTGCAGAGGATCATGCCGCTGCGCGGACCCGCGAGCGTCTTGTGGACGGTGGTGGTGACGACGTCGGCGTACGGCACCGGACTGGGGTGCTCGTTGGCGGCGACGAGCCCGGCGAAGTGGGCCATGTCGACCATCAGCAGGGCACCGACCGAGTCGGCGATCTCACGGAAGGCGGCGAAGTCGAGCTGGCGCGGGTAGGCGGACCAGCCGGCGATGATCATCTTCGGCTTGTGCTCGGCGGCGAGGCTCGCGACCTCGTCCATGTCCACCCAGGCATCCTCACGGCGCACGTGGTAGGGCACCGGGTGGTAGAGCTTGCCGGAGACGTTGATCTTCATCCCGTGGCTGAGGTGACCGCCGTGGTCGAGAGCGAGGCCGAGGATCGTGTCGCCCGGTTCGAGCAGGCCGAAATAGACGGCGTTGTTGGCCTGGGCGCCGGCGTGCGGCTGGACGTTCACGTGGTCGGCGCCGAAGAGCTCCTTGGCGCGGTCGATCGCCAGCTGCTCGGCGACGTCGACCTCCTCGCAGCCGCCGTAGTAGCGACGACCCGGATAGCCCTCGGCGTACTTGTTGGTGAGCACCGAGCCGGACGCGTCGAGCACCGCCTGGGGGACGAAGTTCTCCGAGGCGATCATCTCCAGCGTCCGCTGCTGGCGCCGCAGCTCGCGCTCGAGCACCGTCGCGATCTCGGGATCGACCTCACTCAGAGGCGCGGTCTGGAAGTTCTCGGGGAGGTCGGCCATCGCTTGTGCCGACGATAGCAATGGGTCGGGATACCGGGATACGCTCCACGGGGTGAAGCTCAGGCTCACCCTTCTCGTCCTCTTCGTGGCGATGGTGACCCCCGCAGCCGCGGCGGCAGGGTGGCACGCACCGCAGCGGAATCCTTGCGAAGGGCCGCGGGCGAGACACCTCCTCTGCCCCGACCTGCGGATCGCGCCGGCGAGTGAAATCTACGTCTCCGGCGATGGCGCCAAGGTGCTGCTGCACGCGACCTCGGACGTGCGCAGCCGCGGTCGCGGACCGATCGAGGTGCATGGGCAGCGCGACGGGCCGAAGTCGATGAAGGTGACGCAGCGGATCTACAAGGTCGGCGGCGGCCACATCACCGTGCGCACCGACGCGGCCCTTCACTTCACCGACGTCGGCGCCTACTTCGGCGGCGCCTATTGGAAGGTCCACCAGCTCGCCCGCTTCGAGCTGCTGCCGGTCCTCCCCGACGGGGCCCTCGGCGAAGTGGTGCGGACGAGCCCGAAGCTGAACTACTGCCTGCGCGACCTCGAGCGAACCCGGCCGGGCCGGCGCTCCCCCTCCCACGCCGTCTATCCCGGCTGCAACCAGGACCCCTCGATCAAGCGCGACCGGCTCGGCACCTCGGTCGGCTGGTCGGACATCTATCCGGCCGACTACGACAAGCAGTACATCGACGTGACCGGGCTGCGCGGCTGCTTCGACTTCACGATGACGGTCGACCCCAAGCACCACCTGTTCGAGTCGAACGAGCACGACAACACCTCGCACCGACGGGTGCTGCTGCCGTTCACCGGGGCGAGCTGCTGAGGGCCTCAGTCGAGGCCGACGCGGGCGAGTCGGCTGGCCAGGTCGCCTTCGGAGATCGCCCCCTGGCGGAGGACCTCCCAGCCGCCGCCCTCGTCGATCATGGCGATGTCGACCACGGTCGAGGGCAGGCCACCCAACTGGCCACCGTCGATCGCCAGGTCGACCGCGGCGCGGATCGAGTCCGGCACCTCGTCGAAGCGCGACGGGGCGGCTTTGCCGCTGAGGTTGGCCGAGGTCTGGAAGACCGGGCACATCGCCCCTCCCAATGGCCCGGCGAGGAGGCGAATGCCGAGCCGCTCGACGTCCTCGCGGCAGGCGAGCGGGTAGCGGTGGCCGGGATTCTTGACCACCAGGGTCACGGGGCCGGGCAACAGCGCCGAGACCGCCGCGGCGGCGCGTGGGCCGAGCTCGGCGACGAGCTCCCGCATCGCCAGCGGCGAGAAGTACATGACCGCGGCCGGTTTGCCGTCGTCGCGCCCCTTCATCCGGTGGATGCGGGCGATCGCGGCGGCATCGAGCGGGTCGCAGGCGAGGCCGTAGACGCCGTCGGAGGGAAAGATCGCGACGCCGCCCGCGGCGATCGTCCGCTCCAGCGCCGTGCGGGCCGCGGCGGCGCCCCCGCTTTCCAGCGGCACGACATGGGGACTGCCGGTGGTCATCTCTCCCCCACCACCACCCGCTCGATCCCGGCCAGATCCGCGCGCACCTCGACCAGCGCGAAGCCGGCGTCGCGGAGGAGCTCGGCGACCTCCGCGGCCTGGCCCGTGCCGATCTCGACCGCGATCGCGTCCGCGGTCATGTCCGCATGGCGGCCAGAAGTGCGAACTCGGGGGAGGAGGGCGCGATAGGCGTCGAGCCCGTCCTCGCCGGCGAGCAGCGCCTCGCGCGGCTCCCAGCGGGTCACCTCGGGCTCGAGCCCGGCCCAGTCGCGTTCGGCGACGTAGGGAAGGTTGGCGAGGACGAGGTCGAAGCTCTCGCCCTGAGGGACGGTCCCGGCCTCGAAGCGGACCCGATCGGCGAGGCCGAGCCGTGCGGCGTTCGCCCGCGCGACCGCGAGCGCCTCCGGTGAGGTGTCGGTGGCGACCAGCTCGGCGTCGGGCAGCTCATCGGCGACGGCGAGGGCGATCGCCCCCGACCCGGTGCCGATGTCGAGCACCCGGCCCGGCCGCCGCTCCAGCGCCACCTCGACCAGCAGCTCGGTCTCCGGCCGCGGCACCAGCACCCGGTTGTCGACCGCCAGCTCGATCCGGCGGAAGCCTTTCGTGCCGACGATGTAGGCGAGCGGCTCGCGTCGCAACCGCCTGCGCACGAGCTCGGCGTAGCGACGACTTTCGGCGGGCCCGATCGTCGCGCCGGGGTCGGCGATCAGGTTCGCCCGGGCTCTCCCGGTGACGGCGGCGAGCAGCAGTTCGGCGTCGAGGCGGGGCTCGCCGACCCCGGCGGCCCGCAGCGCGTCGGTCGCCGCGACCAGCGCTTCGCCGACGGCCGAGGCACCGGCGCTGGTGCCGGCGACCGCGCTCACGCCACCGCAGCGGCCTCCAGCCGCTGCCGCTTCTCCTCCGCGGAGAGCGCGTTGGTGAACTCCTCGAGTTCGCCGTTCAGGACGCCGTCGAGGTTGTGGGAGGTGTGCTTGATCCGATGATCGGTCACCCGGCCCTGGGGGAAGTTGTAGGTGCGCACCTTCTCCGCCCGCTCGCCGCTGCCGACCTGGGCTTTGCGCTCGGAGGCGATCTGTTCCTGCTGTTCGCCGATCTGCTTCTCGAGCAGACGCGCGCGCAGCACCCGCATCGCCTTGTCGCGGTTCTGCAGCTGGGACTTCTCGTCCTGCATCGAGACCACGATCCCGGTCGGTTTGTGGGTGATCCGCACGGCGGAGTCGGTCGTGTTGACCGATTGGCCGCCGGGCCCGGAGGACCGGTAGACGTCGACCTGGAGGTCGTTCGGGTCGACCTGGACGTCGACCTCCTCCGCCTCCGGCAGCACCGCGATCGTCGCGGTCGAGGTGTGGATGCGGCCCTGGCTCTCGGTCTCCGGCACGCGCTGGACGCGGTGGGTGCCGCCCTCGAACTTGAAGACCGAGTAGGCGCCCTCGCCGCGCACTTCGAAGGTGACCTCCTTGAAGCCGCCGGCCTCGGAGGCCGACTGCGAGAGAACGCCGGTGGAGAAGCCGCGCAGCTCGGCGTAGCGCGTCAGCATCTTGTAGAGGTCGCCGGCGAAGAGGGCGGCCTCGTCGCCGCCGGTGCCGGCGCGGATCTCGACGATCACGTTCTTCTCGTCGTTCGGATCCTGTTCGACCATCGCCAGGCGGATCTCCTCTTCGAGGGCCTCGAGCCGCGCCGGGGCCTCGTCGACGACGGCGCGCATTTCGGCATCCTCGCCCTCGGCCAGAAGCTCGCGCGCCCCTTCGAGGTCGTCCTTGAGCGTCGCGTACTCCTCGGCGAGGTCGCGGGCGGCCTTCAGCTGCCGGTACTCCCGCCCGACTTCCGCATAGCGCTCCCGGTCCGCGATCACCGCCGGATCGGACATCTGCTGCTCGAGCTCCGCGAAGCGCGCCCGGATCTGTTCCACCAGTTGCTCGATCATGAGACCGAGTTTACGAGCGTCGCGCTAGGCGACGATCTCGATCGTCTGATCGGAGCGCAGGTCCTCGGGATTCTCGCGGGCGAGGACGGCGTTGAGCGAGGCGATCGCCACCGCCAGCTGGTCCAGGTCCGGCTCGCGGGTGGTCAGGTTCTGCAGCATCAGTCCCGGCCACATCACCGCGCGGACCCAGGCTTTGCGGCGGTTCTTGCCCGCCCACTTGATCACCTCGTAGGAAAGCCCGGCGATCACCGGGATGCCGACGATGCGCGAGATCACCAGCCAGTACCAGGCGGGCAGCCCGAGCGGGGCGAAGATGAAGATCGCCAGCACCATCACGATCAACAGGAAGCTGGTGCCGCAGCGCGGGTGGAGGCGCGAATAGAGCTTGGCCCGCTCCGGGACCAGTTCGTCTTCGGCCTCGTAACAGGAGATCGTCTTGTGCTCGGCCCCGTGGTACTCGAAGGTGCGCCGCAGGTCGGGCATTTTCGAGATCGCCCAGATGTAGGCGATGAAGATGCTGGTGCGCAGCAGGCCCTCGACCAGCCAGAAGAGGAGGGGCGAGCCGAGCTGGTCCTTGATCAGGCTGGTCAGCCCGACCGGGACGACGAAGAAGAGGCCGATCGCGAGGATCAGCGAGAAGGCGATCGTCAGGCCCCAGACCCAGCCGCCGATTTCTTCGGGCTCGCCGTCCTCGTCGTCCTCGATCTGGGCGTTGGCGGAGATCGCCAGGGCGCGGAAGCCGATCTTCATCGATTCGGCGAGGGCGACGACACCGCGGACGATCGGCACCCGATAGAGGCGGTGGCGCTTGGCCCACGGGGTCAGCGGCTCGGACTCGACTTCGATCTGGCCCTCGGGGGTGCGGACGGCGACGGCCCAGGTCGAGACGCCGCGCATCATCACTCCCTCGAGCACCGCCTGGCCGCCGACGGGCGCGTCGCGTTTCGCGACCAGCGCCCCGTCGGGCATGCGCAGCGGGTCCCCTCCGTTGCTGCTCTTGGAGGGGGTCGTATGTGACGCCTGTTGTGCGGAGCCCGTCAGAGGGCTCACGGGTTGCTACCGCCTGCCGGCCCGGTGTTTCGCCTGGCGACGCTGGAACCGCTCGACGCGGCCACCGGTGTCGACCAGCTTCTGCTTGCCCGTGTAGAACGGGTGGCACTCAGAGCAGAGCTCGACGTGCAGGTCGTCTTTCGTCGACCGCGTGTAGAACTGGTTGCCGCACGAGCAGTGCACGTTGGCGAGGGCGTAATCGGGGTGGATTGAAGCTTTCACTCTTAGGAGTTTAGAGCAATGCGCAAGGGGGCTCGGGCCGGGGCCGTTGCGATACGGCGACGAACTCCGACGGTCAGGAAACTGCGCGGTTCGAAACTTCGCCATGGGCGAAGAAAGGAACCGCGCAGATCCCTGACCGCTCGAGTTCCCGGCTTTCCGTGACGACCGCCGCTCCTACTATCCCGGCAGCGGCGCGGCGAAGCTGTCGATCAGCATCAGCAGCACCGAGGTGACCTCGGCTCTGCCGGCCGGATCGGAAGTGCGGGCGAGCAGCATCGCCGCCTCGTCGAGGGCGCCGAGCAATAGGTGCGCGGTCGGTTTCACCGGCAGCGGCCGGATCTCCCCCGCCTCGATCGCGGCGATCAGGCTGGCCTCGATCAGACCGAGGCCGTTGGCGGCGGCGATCTCCCGCCAGCGTTCCCAGCCGAGCACCGCCGGGGCGTCGTGGAGGACGATCTGCTGGAAGCCGGGCTCCGCGCAATCGTCGAGGAAGGCGGCGACGCCCGCCTTCATCGCCGCCAGGGGACTGTCCATCTTGGAGTCGAGGACGACGTGGGCGACCCGCTCGGTCGACTCCGCCTCGAGGCGTTCGTAGATCGCCTCGAGCAGGCCCAGCTTGCCGCTCGGGAAGTGGTGGTAGAGCGCCCCCCGGGTGAGCCCGGCGGTACGGACGATCTCCTCGGCGCCGACGTCGTCATAGCCGCGCTCGGCGAAGAGCTCGCGTCCGGCCCCGATCAGCGCCTTGCGCGTCGCCTCGGCCCGCTCGGCCTGCGTGCGCCGCCGCGCCTGAGGGCCCGCACCGTCAGCGCGCCGCGCGGCCTGAGGACTCGCATCGTCAGTCCCCTTGTCCCTTTTTCGTTGCTCTTCATTCATGCTGTATGTATGTTACGAGGATATCCATGGCAAGGAGGAACGTGATGGCTGAGTTGCGCGAGGTTCGACTTCCGCAGGGAACTATCCGCTACCGGGAGGCGGGATCGGGGCCGGTGATCGTGTTCGTCCACGGATTCCTGGTCGACGGACGACTCTGGGACGGGGTGGTCGACGCGCTCGCCGACCGCTACCGCTGCATCGCCCCGAACTGGCCGATGGGAGCGCAGCAGGTGGCGATGGAGCCCGACGCCGATCTCACCCCTCCCGGGATCGCGACGATCATCGAAGGGTTCCTCGCGGCGCTCGACCTCGACGACGTCACCTTGGTCGGCAACGACTCCGGCGGCGCGATGTGCCAGGTGCTGGTCGCCCGCCGCCCCGCCCGGGTAGGCCGACTCGTGCTCACCAACTGCGACACCCACGAGAACTTCCCGCCCGGGATCTTCAAGGCGCTGCCGCCGCTGGCGAAGCTGCCCGGCGGGGTGACGATGCTGGCCCTCCCCTTCCGCGTCCCCGCCGTCCTCCGCGCCGCCTTCCGTCCGTTCGCGAAGCGGCAGCCGCCGCCCGGGCTGCTCGAGTCCTGGGCCCGGCCGGGGATCACCGACAAGGCGATCCGACACGACCTCGGCAAGGTCACCCGCGGGATGAACAAGCGTCACACCCTCGCCGCGGCAGAGGCACTCCGCGGCTCGGAATTTCCCCTCCTCCTGACCTGGGCTCCCGGCGACAGCTTCTTCCCGATCGCGTACGCGGAACGGCTCGCCGCCGAAGTGGGCGGCGCGAAACTCGTCCGCATACCCGATTCGGCGACCTTCGTGCCGCTCGATCAGCCCGACCGCCTGGCATCCGAGATCGCCGACTTTGCGCCTTCGCCGTAACGCCTTCGCGAACAACCGTTCGCAAAATCCGCAAAGTGGCACTTTTTCGTCCGACTGGGGGGTGAACATTTATTAAACCCCCCTATTGAGGACGGAGAGCCATGTCCAAGCAGATCTTCGACCAGGACCGGCCGCGGAGCACGATGGCCCGGCTGCTCGACGAAGCCTTCGCCGGCTGCGACGAGTGGACCATCGCTCCACCGGTTCAGCGGCGAAGCACGCTCGACTTCAGACCTCGCGTCGCGAGCTCATCGAGAATCCTCGGCAGAGCTGACGCGGTGCGCTCCCAGGAGTTCCGCGCGCTGTAGAAGTCCGCGTCGTGCAATAGGACGATGTCCCCGGGGCGGATCCCGTCGGTCGCCTTGTCGGCGATCGACTGCGCGGTCGCCCGCCGCGTCCAGTCCCGACCCCACTTCGACCAGAGGACCGGTCGCCAACCGCGCGCCCGGATCGCCGCCAGCCCCGGTCCGCTGAAGATCCCGTAGGGCGGCCGATAATCGGCGATCACTTGGCCGCTCGCCTCCTCGATCGCCGCTCTCCCCCGCTCGGCGTCATCGAGCAACGTCCTCGGGGTCAACCGCAGCTGGTTGCGGTGGCGGTGACAGTGCAGCTCGACCCGGTGCCCGGCGGCGACGATCTCGGCTGCCAGCGCCGGCCGCCGCTCGACCTGCTCGCCGGCGAGGAAGAAGGTCGCCGTCTGGTTCGCCGCGCGGAGGATCTCCAGGACCGCCGGGGTGCCCTGCGGGTGAGGGCCGTCGTCGAAGGTGAGGGCCACGCGGGCGTCGGCTCCCTCCTCGCGCAGCAGCACCGGCAACCGGCGACCGACCGCGGGCACGATCGGGGCCAGCGCCGGGCCCGCGTGTGGCACCGCGACGGCGAGCGCGAGGGCACTGGCCCCCGCGATTCGGCGCGCCGGCGGCGGCGACGCGCCGTCAGCGCGTGAGCGCGGGTGCGCCCCGCTCAAGGACCGGTCTGGGCTTCGGTGGTTTCGACGGCGACTTCGCGCGAGGATTCGGCCGGGCCGAGCTTCTTCGCGGCCTGGGTTGCCTGCGGCGTGTCCGGATCGGCGCCGATGTGGATCCGGCTGGTGACCGGATGGAGCGGCTTCAGCGGGCTCTCCCGGTGGACCGCCGCGAGCACCAGCACCACCGCGATCGCCGCCAGGCAGGCGACGGCGACGGCGCGCGCGGTGCGCAGGCGCCAGACCGGCTCCTGACGGACACGCGGTCGCACCGAGAGCGCCCGCGAGGCGATCGAGGGCAGCGAGGCGAACGAGGAGTCGGGTGAGCGGCGTTCGGCGGCGACGTGGCGCAAGGTCGACTCGAGCTCGTGGTCGGAGCGCGCCACCTCGGCGATGCCGAACCGTTCGAAAGCGGCGTTGTTGGCGCGTAGATGACCGGCCGAGAAGCCGTAGGAGATCACCGGGCAGCCGCGGATGTGGGCCTCCAGCACGGTGAGCCCGGCGGTCGCGTGGACCATCGCGTCGGCGGCCGCCATCCAGTCGCTCATCTGGTCGGTGAAGCCGAGTACGCGGACCCGCTCGTTGTCGGCGAAGCGGGCTTCGAGCCGCTTGCGGGCGTCCTCGTTGCGGCCGGCGATGCAGACCACCTCGGTCTCGCCGTCGGACAGCGCCAGCTCGATCGCGCGCTCCAGGTCGCCGACCCCCCAGCCACCGCCGGAGACCAGCACCATGCGGGCGTGCGGGGCGACGCCGAGTGCCTCGCGGGCGTCCCGGCGGGTACGCGGCATGAGGAACTCGGGTGAGATCGGCGGGCGCGCCCATTCGACCGTGCCCGGCCCGACCAGCCGCTCGACTTCCTCGATCGACTCGGGATGGGTGACGTAGTGCCGGTCGACGCCCGGATGCGCCCAGTAGCGCAGCCCGGCGAGGTCGGTGATCGCCGACTGGACCGGGACGTCGAGGCGGCGCTTTTCACGCAGCATGCCGAGCACCACGGTGACCCCTGGGTAGGTCGAGATGATCACGTCCGGTTGCTGGTCATGGATCAACTTCAAGAGGCCACGGGCGCCGGTCAGGTACATCAGCTGCATCGCCAGCCAGCGGGTCGGGGCGAACTTCGCGATCAGCCAGTACTGGACGTCGAAGACCCAGGGGGCGCGGCGAAAGGTGAAGCGCGAGCCGCCCCGCACCACCATCGACATCATCCTGCCCATCGCCTCGAGGCCGTTGTCGATCGTCACCTCGGCGTCGGGGACCTGCTTTTCCAGGTCGGCGGCGATCATCCGGGCGGGCAGGTCGTGTCCCTCGCCGATGTCGGCGGTGAGGATGAGCGCGCGCGGGTCGCGGGCCTCGCCGGGCCGCGAGGCGCCCGCGAGCAGGGCGCCGGCGGCGTGTTCGTTGCCATTCATGGAGGGCGTCGTGCCCGGGATCGGGTCCGGCGGGCGGGTGGTGCACTTGACCCATTCGACGTACTGGCGGACGCCGTCTTTGAACGGCGTTTCGGCCTTCCACCCGAGCTCGTCGAGGGCGCGCTGGTTGGAGATCGTCTTGCCCGGGAAGTCGCCGGGACGTGGCGGCGTGTGGGTGATCTCGCAGGTGTCGACGTTTTCCTGCACCCGCTCGGCGATTTCGAGGATCGTCGTGATCTCGTCGCCGGAGAGGTTGTAGGTGCGGCCCGCCGCGGCCGGGGCGAGCGACGCGACGATCCCGTCGGCGAGGTCCTCGACGTAGATGAAGCTGCGGGTGGTGCTGCCGTCGCCGGCGATCGTCAGCGCCTTGCCTTCGAAGGAGAGGTCGGTGAACTTGGCGACCACGCCGGCGGCGCGGGCGCGCGGGCCATAGGGGATGCCGAAGCGCAGGACCGTGTACTCGAGGTCGTAGAGCTCCGAGTAGCCGGCGCAGTAGGTCTCGCCCGCGAGCTTGGTCGCGGTGTAGAGGTGGCGCGGGGCCGGGATCGCGGTTTCCTCGTCGACCTCCTGCTCGGGGCAGTCGCTGTAGACCCAGGTGGTCGAGCCGTAGACGACGCGGCCGACTTTCGCCCGACAGGCCGCCTCCAGCACCTGCAGGGTGCCGCGCGTGTTGACCTCCTCGGCGAGCACCGGATCGGCGAGCACGTGGCCGACGTCGGCGACCGCGGCAAGGTGGATCACCGCGTCGCAGTCGCGCATCGCGAGGTCGAGGTTGCTGGGATCGGTGATCGACCCGGTGAAGGTCTCGACCTCAAGCGGCGAATGGTAGGGCGAGGCACTCAGGTCGAAGATCCGCGGCGTCATTCCCTTCGCCATCAGCTTGTCGACGACGTGGGAGCCGATGAACCCCCCGCCTCCGGTGACCAGGACCCTCATCTGCCTATCCCTCCTCGCCGGCAAGGGCCGCGGCGCGGCTCTCCGGTCGGTAGTAGAGCGGCACGCACCAATGGTTCTCGGCCACCCAGTCGGTGTTGGGCAGCTCGTCGGAGCGGCCCATGATGCGATGACAAGGCTGGTCGTAGACCTTGCCGGTGCTCTTCTCGATCTCCTCGAAGACGATGTACTTGTAGAAGCCGGAGGTCATCCCGTCGGGGAGCGCCAGGCGCGCCGGGTACATGGGGTCGAGATGCTCGCGCGCGTAGTCGTTCTTCCAGGCGACGATCTCCTCCATCCGTTCGGCCTGGACCAGCGCGACGGCGGCGGTGAACTCGTTCATCCGGAAGTTGAGGCCGTCGACCTGGTGATCGAACTTGCCGTAGTTGCGGAACTTGCGCGCGTACTCGAGCAGATCGTCGTCGCCGGAGACGAGCACCCCGCCCTCGCCGCTGGAGATCGTCTTGGTCGCGTAGAGCGAGTAGACGCCGGCGTCGCCGAAGCTGCCCGGGCGGGAGCCGTTCCAGTCGGCGCCGTGGGCGTGGGCGCAGTCCTCGAGCAGGAAGATGTCGTTAGAGCGGCAGTACTCGGCAATTTGTCGAGTGTCGAAGGCGAGGTGACCGCCGACGTGGACGAGGATCGCGGCCTTCGGCCGGTGGCGCTCGGCCTTGCGCTCGAAGTCCGCGAAGGACATGCAGAGGTCGTCTTTGCGGCAGTCGACGAACTCGACCTCGGCGCCGGCGCCGATCGCGGCCAGCGGGCTCGCCATGAAGGTGTTCGACGGGCAGAGGACGGTCTCGCCCTTGACGCCGGCGAACTCGAGCGCCGCCAGGGCGCCGCCCGCCCAGCTCGAGAGTCCGACGGCGGGAAGCTTGTTCCACTCCGCCCAGCGCTCCTCGAAGGCGACCAGCTTCTTGCCCTCCGACCACTGCTCGGAATCGAGGACCTCGGTCCACAGCTCGAAGAGCCGGGGACGGTCGCGGTGGTCGAAACCGATCGCGAACTTGGTCACGTCAGGCAGGGATGTCTCGGCAGCGCCTACGGCTGGCTCCTTCTTTGAATTGGTGCGGAAAGGGGTTCGGCGGGAGTCGAATCGTTGGTCGCCGAAAGGCGGCGCAAGGCTAGCAGCGAAATCGGAAGAGAACGTTTAATCCGGCAGATTCACGGTTCGGCCTGAACAGACTCGGTCTCAGCCGCCTGCACCGCCTCGATCTCCTCCGCGTGCGCGGACTCGATCACCGCGCCGACCGCGCGCGAGCCGGCCAGGAGGACGACGCCGCCGATCGCCAGCAGGACCGAGAAGACGAGCACGGCACCGCCGCCGGGGGTGCCGGACCAGGACTCTTCGAAGATCAGCGGCGCGAGGATCACCGGCACGACGACCTGGACGGCGAACATCACCGGCGTCACCTGGGTGGCCGGGCGGCGCCCCAGGGCGCTCATCTCGCTGAGCAGCGCGACCCCCTCCGAGGCGGCGGCGGTCGCGAGCCAGATCGCGGCGACGATCAATGAGCCGTCGGAGAGTTCATCGGTGAGGAGCTTCGAGGCGATCGCGGTCCAGGCGTAGCCGAAGCCGGCGGCGACGATGGCGAGCGTCCCGGCGGCGCTCGACCGCCGTCTCATGGCGTAGGGAAGGACCACCGGGATCGTCACCAACACCAAGGCGATCGCGATCGGCACCGTCCCGGCGTTGCTGGTGGTCCGTTCGGGGGCGGCGAAGGCGACGCCCGCGACGCCGAGCACGATCAATGCCACCGAGCCGTACTCGCGCCGCCCCGGCCTCTCCCCCAGCCGGGTGACGCCGAGCCAGAGCAACAGCACCAGCCCACTGGCGAGGCAGGGCTGGACCACCGTCAGCGGCGCCAGCAGCAGCGCGACGATCTCCAGCGGCCAGCCCAGCAGCCCGATCAGCGTCGCGATCAGCCAACGCGGGTTCCGCACCAGCCTGCCGATCAGCGAGGCGCGCAGCGCGTGCTCGTGTCCCACCTGCCGTGCCTCGAGCGCCTGTAGCGCGACCGAGGTGTTGTACAAAGCCGACGCCCCGATCGCGCAGATGATCCCGAGAGCGAGCACGTCGCGAGCCTAATCGGGTGGGCTTCGGAAGCGTTGCGGGAGGCGGACCTGGCATCCCCTCGTCAGAAGCCGTCGCGCAGCTGGGGCCGGCCTTAAGGGTTCGGGCGGGGGCGCTTGAGCTTCTGCTGAGGGGATGCCAGGTCCGCTACGACCGCGCTCCGGGAGTGCCGACGAGTCCCGCTTTTCTTGAAGCGACGAGGGGCCGGACGAAGTGACGGACGGTCGTCTCTTTGCTTTTCAGCTACGGACGACGAGTCCTGCCCGAGAAATCCTGCGCGCCTCCCGAAGCCGCGGGAGGAAACGTAGAGAGCGGGTCCCCCTCCGAATGAAGCTCAGGGGACAAGAAACCGAACCCGCGCAGCCTACCCCAGCTGCGCGACGGCTTCAGGCGGAGGGGGACCCGCTCTCCCCTCGGGAAAGTTCCCGAATGATCTACGTCTCCTGGTAGAGCGGTCCGTCGCCACCCTCGGGGATGGTGAGGCGGCCGCCCTTGGCGGTGATCGCTCCGCACTGGACGCAGTTGGAGGCGGTGACGTGGACGTCGACTTCGGCGGCGCCGTTCTCCAGTTGGTCCTCGGGGATCTCGTAGACCTGGGCCGGGCACATCGAGACCCAGGTCTGGGCCACCTCGCGCGGCACGTGGGTCTGGATGCGGACGTGGTTCGGGGCGTCGTCGCGGGTCGCGTTGCCCGAGAGGAACACCGAGCCGAGCTTGTCGAAGGTCAGCTCGCCGTCAGGTTTCGGGTACTTCTCGCTCGCCTTGCCCAGTTCCACCGGCACGTCGGCGTTGTCCTCGACCTTCCAGTGGCCGCCCGGGAAGTGACCTTTGGAGGCGATCATCATCGACCCCATCGCGCCACCGAAGATCAGGCCGCGGGTCAGCGGCTGTTTCATGTTGCGCGTTTCGTAGAGGTCCTTCTCGATCTCCGAGTTGTGGATCATCTCGTCGTAGGCCTCGAAGTTGACCGCGTCGATGTCCTTCTTCAGCGCGTCGACGATCGCTTCCGCCGCGTACATCCCCGCGTGCATCGCGTAGTGGACGCCCGCCAGCTCGGCGATGTTGACCATCCCGGCGCAATCCCCGGCCATCAGCATGCCCGGCACCGAGAGCCGGCTCGGCATCGCCCAGTAGCCGCCGGAAGGAATCGTCTTCGCGCCCCAGCCGACCCGTTTGCCGCCCTCGAGGATCTTCTTGATGAAGGGGTGGGTCTTCCACAGCTGCAGCGCGTCGTGGACGGAGAAGGTCGCGTCGGTGGTGTCGAGTCCGACGACCAGACCGAAGCAGACCTTGTCCTCACCCATCGGGTAGAGGAAGCTGCCCCCGGCCTCCTTGTACTTGCCGCTCCAGCGCAGCGGCCAGCCCATCGTGTGGATGACCTTGTCGAGCGGCTTGGGGACCTCCCAGATCTCCTTCACCCCGAGCTCCCACGCCTGCGGGTCGGCACCGGCGATGTCGAAGTAGTCGTAGGCGGCGTAGCTGAGGTGGCCGATCGTGCCCTCGGCGAGGACGGTCGCCTTGGCGATCACGTCCGAGCCGGGCTCGAAGTTCGCCAGCTCCTGGTTCTCGCGGCCACGGCCGCGGTCGCCGGAGCGGACGCCCTTGACGATCCGGTCCTCGACCAGCAGTTTGGTCGCGGCGGTCTCGGTGAGGATGTAGACGCCGGCCTCTTCGGCTTTTTCGGCGAGGAAGCGGCCCAATTTCGACACCGAGAGCGTGTAGGTGCCCTCTTTGCGGAAGTTGGGCGGGGGCGGCTTGATCGGGAACGCTTTCGACTTCGTCAGCAGGTAGGTCGCGTCCTTGGTGACCTCCTGATAGACGGGAGGCCACTCGGCCGGCGGCAGGTCCGGGAACAGCCGTTCCAGCGCCGACGGGTTGACGTTCGCCCCCGAGAGGAGGTGGGCCCCGGCCACTTTGCCCTTCTCGATCACGGCAACCGGCACTTCACCGAGCTTCTCGGTCAGCTCCGGCTCGTTCTCGAGCAGCTGCATGAGTTTGTTGGCGCAGGCGAGGCCGGCGGGGCCACCGCCGACGATCGCGATGCCGACCTCGATCCGATCCTCGGGGGCGTCGGTCGGCGGACCGATCACCGAGGCCGAATCGAAGGGCGGCGGGAACTCACTGGGTGGCACTGCCGGCATCTGGGGCTCCTCCTCAGGGGCGAGGTAGGGACAGCTGAGCCGAAGCTCAGCCGCCCTTCTTGGCTTTGATCGCCTCGGTCAGTTTGGGGACGATCTTGTGCAGGTCGCCCACGACGCCGAGGTCCGAGAACTCGAAGATCGGGGCGTTCGGGTCCTTGTTGATCGCCAGGATGTTCTCCGAGTTCTGCATACCGACCTTGTGCTGGATCGCGCCGGAGATCCCCGCCGCGAGGTACAGCTTCGGCGCCACCGTCTTACCGGTCTGGCCGATCTGCGCCGCGTAGGGGTACCAACCGGCGTCGACGACCGCACGGGTCGCGGCGACGGCGCCGCCCATCGACTCGGCGAGTTCCTCGGCGAGTTTGAAGCCGTCCGCGGCACCGAGGCCACGACCGCCACCGACCAGGATGTCGGCGTCCTCGATGTTCACGTCGGCGCCGCGCTGCTCGCCGCGCTGGACCAGGGTCGCCTTGGTCGACCAGGCCGACAGCTCGACCTCGACGTCCTCGACCGTGGCGGTGCCGCCGCTCTCCTTGGCGTCGAACGCGTTAAGGCGGCCGATGATGATCCCCGGCTCGCTCACGTAGCCGACGTCGGCGATCTCCGAGTCCTGCAGGATCGGACGCTCGACCACGAGCTTGCCGTCCTGGACTTTGACCGCGGTGACCTCCATCGTGACCCCGGCGCCGAGGCGGGCGGTGAGCCCTGCGCCGATCTCGAAGCCGAGCAGACCGCCGCCGAACAGCGCGTAGCTGATCCCGTTGTCGGCGATCACCTTCGCCATCGCGTCGACGATCGGCTGGGCGAGGCCCTCCGGCACGCTCTTGGCCCGGTAGACCTTGGTAGCGCCGTATTTGCCGAGCCCGGCGGCGGCGTCGTCGCTGACGTCACCGACCACCAGCGCGGTCGCCTCGCCACCGATTTCACCGGCCAGCTTGGCGGCCTCGGAGATGGCCCCTAGGCTGTTTTTGTTGAAGTTGCCCTCGTCGTCGTGGAGGGCGTAAACCAGGATGCCTGCCATCTAGATCAGTTTCCTCTCGTCCAGCCAGGCGACGATCTTTTCGACCGTCTCGTTGGTGTCCTCGTCCTCGATGATCTCGCCCGCTTCCTTGGCCGGGGGCGGGTTCAGGGCGAGGACTTTCGTCTTCGAGCCGGCCTCGCCGACCTGGCCGGCGTCGATCCCGACGTCCCCGGCACCCTTGTTGTCGAGCGGCTTCTTTTTCGCGCCCATGATCGCTTTCAGCGACGGGTAACGCGGCTCGTTGATCGCGTCGCCGACGCTGATCACGGCCGGCAGCTCGATCTCGACGGTGTCGTAGCCGTACTCGGCCTGGCGCTCGCAGCGGAGTTTGCCGTCGTTGACGTCGATCTTGATCACCTGGGTCAGCGAAGGCATCTGCAGGTGGTCGGCCACCACGGCGCCGATCGTGTAGCACTCGCCGTCGTCCGACTGCTGGCCCAGCAGGACCAGGTCGGGGCTCTCGGACTCCAGCACTTTGGCCAGCGAGTACCCGGTCGCGCAGACGTCGGAGCCCGCCAGCGCGTCGTCGGTCAACTGCACCGAGCGGTCGGCGCCGAGGGCGACGGCCTTGTGCAGGGCACGGACGGCGGATTCGGGACCCATGGTCACCGCGACGACCTCCTCGACCGGGATCGCGCCACCCTCCTTGATCTGCATGGCCGCCTCGAGGGCGTGCGTGTCGAAGGGGTTGAGGTTTTTCTCGCCGCTACGGTCGAGTCGCATCGTGCTCGGGTCGATGCGCTTCTGGACCGCAGCGTCCGGTACCTCCTTGACCAGGACGCAGATCTTCAAGTTCAAGCCTCCTTGGGGGAACGATTCTCGGTCTACGAGAGGGCCGCGATTGCGCTCACGAAGCCTCTTCGCGGCCGGGCATGTTATCGGGTGACCGGGTTGACTGACCAGTCAATCAGTAACTATACCCACTTGCCGTGGACGGCTGCACCGATCGGTGTAGTCGAATTGGGAGGGGATCCGCGTACCGGCTATGCGCCGGCGGCGTGGCGCTCGGCGGCGCCCTCGCGGATGAACTCGACGATGTCGTCGGTACCCGCTCCCGGCGTGAATACTTCGGCGACGCCGAGTTTCTTCAGCTCGGGGATGTCGTCGGCGGGAATCGTCCCCCCCACCGTGACCAGCACATCGTCGACTCCTTGCGCCTTCAACAGCGCGACCACTTTCGGCACCAGCGTCATGTGGGCGCCGGAGAGGATCGAGAGGCCGACCGCGTCGGCGTCCTCCTGGATCACCGTCTCGGCGATCTGCTCCGGGGTCTGGTGGAGGCCGGTGTAGATGACCTCCATGCCGGCGTCGCGCAGCGCCCGGGCGATGATCTTCGCGCCGCGGTCGTGGCCGTCGAGGCCAGGCTTGGCGACGACTACTCGAACCTTGCGTGCGGTTGCTGCCTCCATTGTGGGGAACCTTATTCACTCGGGGGTTGAAGGGGACGGGCGACGAGCGTCTGGATGGTGGATTCGGGGGGCGGGGAAGGGACGGGTGAGGGACGGAGAAGGGACGGGTGAGGGACGCGGCCATCTTGGAGGCGGCCCGGGCAGGCTGAGGCCGCCTCCGAGATGGCCGGGTCCGTGGGGGAGGTGAGGGTGCGGGTCCCGTGCGGGTCTCGAGGAGAAGCGCGCGGAAGGAGTGCGGGGACGTGCGGAACTCCACGTCTATTCAGGAGAGACGCGACAGGTGCGGTCGCGCCCCGGGCAGCGTCCGACTTTACCTGCCATATGTGGCGGGTAAAGTCGGACGCTGCCGGAGGGGTCACCTGGGTTGTGTAGCGCGTCCGTGACGTTCGCGACGTCTCTGTCCGGCCTTCCCCCGCAAGGTGACGTCCTGTGACGACCCCCGCAGGGACACCGTCCCTGCGCCAGCTCCCCCCGAAAACCTCCCGACCCGGGCGTCTCGGAGGCGGCCTCAGCCTGCCCGGGTCGCCTCCGAGACGCCCGGGCCTGCCGTCCCCCGGCCGCAGAGGCTAGGACCCTTGCCCGTCCCCCGCCGCAGGGGCCCGGACCTCCCTCAGGCGACCTCCGGCGGCGGTGCGGTGCGGGTCGAGAGCCAGGAGCCGACCAGGATCAGGGCGAGACCCGCAAGGGCGCCGGCGCCCGGTTCCTCGCTGAGGAAGACGACGCCGAGGGCGAGGGCGATCACCGGGTTGATGTAGGTGATGACGGAGGCGCGCGAGGGGCCGGCCTCGCCGATCAGGATCGCCATCAGGACCAGGGCGAGCGCCGTGCAGAGGAGGCCGAGGACGACCACCGAGGCGAAGGCGCCGGCGGTCGGGCTCGCGCCCGGCAGGTCGACGAGCGCCGGCGGCGTCAGCACCACGGTCGCGATCGCGAGGCAGGCGCCCATCATCGCGATCGGGTCGAGGTCACCGAGCTTGCGCCGGAGGATCAGCGGGCCGGTCGCGTAGCCGCAGGCGGCGATCAGCACCGCCCCGACGCCGAGGAGTTCGCCGCCGTCGCCGGAGACGTCGACGCCGACCAGCGCCGCCACCCCTCCGAGCCCGACCAGCAGCCCGACGAGGCGGCGCCCGGTGACCCGTTCCGACGGTTCGAAGCGCAGGCTGAGGAGGGCGATGAGGAGCGGCGTCGTGGCGATCAGGATCGCCGCGGTCGAGGAGGAGACCTGCTTCTCGCCGGCGGCGATCATCGGGAACGGGATCGCGATCTCGGCGACCGCGAAGGCGAGCAGCCACGGGCCGCGGCCGCGCAACGTCGGCAGCGTCCCCGCCCGCCAGGCGAGCGCGATCAGCACCGCGGCACCGAGCGCGACCCGCAGCCAGGCGAGGTCGAGCGGCGACATGCCACCGTCATCGGCGATCTTGATGAAGAGGTAAGGCAGGCCCCAGAGGACCGAGACGGCGGCGAAGGCGCCCCAGGCGCGGCGGCTCATCCGCGCGGGAGGCGGAAGCGGCGCGGCGCGGGGCGGCGGGTGGCGGCGACGCGCGAGGCGCCGAAGCCGGCGATCGTCGCGAGCACCGTCACCGCGATCGCGGTGAGGCGCCGACCGAGCCGCTCGAAGCGCAGCGTCTGCCATCCCTCCGCCCTGGCGATCGCCGCCAGCGGCGGGTCGGGGTTGACCGCGACCGGGTTGCCGACCGCGCGCAGCATCGGCAGGTCGGACTCCGAATCGGAGTAGGCGTAGGAGGCGGCGAGGTCGATGTCGTGCTTGCGGGCGAAGTTCTCCATCGCCGTGACCTTGCCCGGGCCGTAGACGAAGGGGCCGTCGAGGTGGCCGGTGAAGTTGCCCTCGGCGTCGACCTCGTAGCGGGTGCCGATGCCGCCCTCCATGCCGAGCACCGTCGCCAGGGTCTCGACCACGTCGTTGCCGGCGGCGCTGACGATGAAGGTCGGCCGGCCGGCGTCCTGATGGGCGTGGACCTCCTCCAGCATCTGTGGGTAGACGCGCGGCAGGATCGCCGCCATCACCTCCGGGCCCATCCGCTCGATCGTCGTCGCCGGGACGCCGGTGATCAGGTCACGAGCGACTTTCAGCACCTCGCTGGTGCGCTCGTCGGTGGTCCCGCGGAGGCGGTAGCGCAGGTGCTCGACCGCCCAGCCCGCGAGCTGGCGCCGCGAGACGATGCCGCCCCGCGCCGCCACCCGCGCGAACTGCATGCCCGAGGACCCTGCCATGAGGGTCTTGTCGAGATCGAAGAAGGCCGCAGCTCTACTCATCGGGACCTCGCGCCGACCACCGGCGCGCGGCTTACGCCGCGGCGACCTCGAGCACGATCGCGTCGCCCTGGCCACCGCCGGAGCAGATCGCCGCCACGCCGAGCCCGCCGCCGCGGCGACCGAGCTCGTGGACCAGGGCGCCGACGATGCGGGCGCCGGAGGCCCCGATCGGGTGGCCGAAGGCGATCGCGCCGCCGTTCACGTTGACGTTGGTCTCGTCGATGCCGAGGATCCGCATCGAGCCGATCGCGACCGAGGCGAAGGCCTCGTTGATCTCCCAGAGGTCGACGTCACCGGGCTGCATGCCGATCTTCTCCAGCGCTTTCAACGCCGCGTTGCCGGGGGTGCGGGCGAGGTAGGCGAAGTCGTCGGCGACCATCGCGTAGGAGAGGACCTTGGCCAGGGGCTTACGGCCTTCCTTCTCCGCCCACTCCTCGGAGGCGACGACGATCGCCCCCGCCCCGTCGTTGACGCCGGGCGCGTTGCCCGCGGTGTGGGTGGCGCCCTCGCCGCCGACCGCCTTCAGCTTCGCCAGGACCTCCAGCGTCGTGTCCGGGCGCGGGGCCTCGTCGACCTCGACCGTGGTGTCGCCCTTGCGGCCCTTGACCGTGACCGGGACGATCTCGTCGGCGATCCGGCCCGCCTCGGTCGCCTCGCCCGCCAGCTGCTGGGAGCGGACGGCGAATTTGTCCATGTCGGCGCGGGTGATCTCGAGCTCGTTGGAGACCTCGCTCGCCTCGGCGATCATCTGTTTGTGGGTGAAGGGGTTCGTGAGCCCGTCGTGGGTCATCGCGTCGAGCGCTTCGACGTCGCCCATCCGGAAGCCGAAGCGCGCGTTCGGCAGCAGGTAGGGAGCCTTGCTCATCGACTCCATGCCACCGGTGACGGCGATGTCGAGGTCGCCGGAGCGGATCCCCTGGTCGGCGAGCCCGAGCGTCCGCATGCCCGAGGCGCAGACCTTGTTGATCGTCTCCGAGGGGACCTCCTTCGGGATCCCGCCCTTGATCTGGGCCTGGCGCGAAGGGATCTGGCCCTGGCCCGCCTGCAGAACCTGGCCGAAGATCACCTGCTGAACCTGCTCGGCGCCGACGCCGGAGCGCTCCAGCGCCGCCTCGATCGCGATGCCGCCGAGCTCGGGCGCTTCGAGCGATGCGAGGGCGCCGCCCATCTTGCCGACCGGGGTGCGCGCGGTACCAAGGATCACTGAGCTGGACATCTGCAGGCCTTTCCTCTCCTATTGATGCGGGCCCGCGGTGCGGGCGCCTCGCCTGCGGGACGATAGCGGCCTCGGCCGCGCTTCCCGCCTCTCTAGACTCGCCCCCGCATGAAGGTCGATGTGAGACAAAGCTCACTCCGGGACGCCGACGCGGCGCTGGTCGCGGTCGGGCTTTTCGAGGGCGGGTCGTTCGCCGACGGGGTGGTCGGGCCGGGGTCGGACGACGCCAAAGGCACTTTCAGATCGATGACGCTGCTCTACCCGGGCGAGCCGCGGAGGCTGCTGGTGGTCGGGCTGGGCGAGCGCGACGACTTCGATGTGGAGAAGCTGCGAGTGCTCGCGGCGCTGGTCGCCGGCGAGGCGAAGAAGCTCGAGGCGACCTCGCTGGCCTGGGCGCTGCCCGCCGCCGAGGACGAGGAGGCGGCCGCCGAGGCGATCGTCACCGGCACGATCCTCGGCTCCTACCGCTTCGATCGCTTCAAGGGCAGCGGCAAGGACGACGAGGGGCCGCGGCTGGAGACCTTGACCGTGCTCGGCCCGGCGGAGCTGGCCGGCGCCGTCGAGACCGCCCGGATCTACTCCGAGGCCGCCAACCGCGCCCGCGATCTACAGGAGACCCCGGCCAACTTCGCCAAGCCCGAGGACCTCGCCCGACGCGCCGAGGAGATCGCCGCGGGCTCCGACAAGGTGACGGTGGAGGTCTTCGACGGCGACGCGATCCGCGCCAAGGGGATGGGCGGCCTCGCCGCGGTCAGCCAGGGCGGCCCGGTCGACCCGCGCCTGATCACGCTGCGCTACTCCGGCGCCGGCAGCGGCCCGACCCTGGCCTTCGTCGGCAAGGGAGTGACCTTCGACACCGGCGGTATCTCGCTGAAGCCCGGCGCCGGGATGCAGGAGATGAAGTTCGACATGTCGGGCGCCGCCGCGGTGCTCGAGGCCTTCGCCGCGATCGTCGAGCTCGGCCTGCCGATCGACCTGCTGACGGTCGTCCCCTCGACCGAGAACATGCCTTCCGGCACCGCCGTCAAGCCCGGTGACGTGATCACCCAGTACAACGGCAAGACGGTCGAGGTGAACAACACCGACGCCGAGGGCCGGCTGATCCTCGCCGACGCGCTCGCCTGGACGGTCGAGCAGGGGGCCGAGCGGGTGATCGACCTGGCGACGCTGACCGGCGCGGTGCTGGTCGCGCTCGGCTCCACCTACGCGGCGGTGATCTCCAACGACGACGCGCTGGCGAGCGAGATCGCGGCGGCGGGCGAGGAGAGCGGCGAGCTGGTCTGGCGCCTCCCCCTCCACCCCGAGTACAAGGAGATGATGAAAGGCACGGTCGCCGACCTCTCCAACCTCGGCAGCAAGCGCGAGGCGGGGACGATCACCGCGGCCTCCTTCCTCGAGGAGTTCGTCGACGGGACCCCTTGGGCCCACATCGACATCGCCGGCACCGCCTGGGACGTGAACCGGGCCTACACCGGCAAGGGCGGCAGCGGCTACGGCGTCCGCCTGCTGGTCCAGCTCGTTCGCGACCTGGTCGACTGATCCTCAGTCAGCCGTCGAAGATCATCAGGGTCGAGGTGCCGGTGGCGAGCAATTTGCCGGTGTCCTCGGCGGTGAGGCGCGCCTCGGCGGTCGCCTGGCGCCGACCGCGGTGGACGACGACGCCCTCGCAGAGGACGCGGCCGGTGTCGCGGGTGATCGGGCGCAGGTACTTCACCTCGAGCCCGAGCGAGGTGTAGGCGACGCCGGCCGGCAGCGTGGTGTGGACCGCGCAGCCCAACGCCGAGTCGAGGATCGTCGCCGCGTAGCCGCCGTGGACGACCCCGATCGGGTTGTAGTGCTCCTCTCCGGGTTCGCCGGCGAAGACGGCGCGCCCGTCCTCGAGCTCGATCGGCGCCATGTTCATCGTGATCGAGATCGGCGGCCGGCCGAGGTCGCCGGCGATCACCGCGTGCAGGTAGTCGAGCCCCGCCATCTCGGCCCCGGCGGCGGCGGTCGCCACCGGGTCAGTCCACTCGAGGGTCCGCGAGCGGGTGAGCTGGGCTTCGTCGGTGCTCAACGGCGGCCGCCGCGAGCGGGCGCAGGGGCACCCGCGCGACGCGGCTCGCCACCGCGGTAGAGGAGGTCGGCGGTGATCTCGTCCATGCCGATCGCGATCCGCGGGCCGCGCGAGCGGGCCCGATTCTTCTGTCTGCTGGGGGTCAACTTCATCGTCCCCTCCAATCGGGGTGCACTGCATGGTTTCGTGATGAAACTCAACTGCCAGCGACCCTAGCCGACTCGGTTTTGTGATGCAACCCATGTGTGAGAAGATCACACGATGCTTCACCACGACTATCCGAACCAGGGTTGCTCCCTGGCGCACTCGCTGGAGGTGATCGGCGAGCGCTGGTCGCTCCTGATCGTCCGCGACGTGATGAACGGCAACCGCCGCTTCTCCGGCATCCAGGCCTCACTGGGGATCGCCCGCAACGTCCTCTCGGCGCGCCTTCAGCGGCTGATCGACGAGGACATCCTCGAGCGCCGCGCTTATCAGGAAAGTCCGCCCCGCCACGAATACTTCCTCACCGAGAAGGGTCTCGACCTATGGCCCGCCCTGATCGCCCTGATGGGCTGGGGCGACCGCCACTCCGGCAATCCGGCAGGCCCCCCGCTCCGCATCGTCCACAAGGGCTGCGGCGGCTTCGTCACCGACCGCGGCATCTGCGAGGACTGCGGCGAGGTCCTCACCGCCCACGACGCGAAGGCCGTCCCCGGCCCCGGCGCCGCGGTCTACGAGGACGTCCCCTTCTCCCCCTTCGCCGCGCGTCGCTGAGCTTCGGCGATCGCGATCAGCTCTTCCGCCATCGATTTGTCCTTCGGGCGGCCCGCCGCCCGCTTCATGCGGATCAGATCGTCGATCGAGGCGACCCGGACCGGAACCCCCCAGAGCGTTTCCCAGATCGAGTCCGCACGCATGGCCTCGTAGCTCCGCATCCCCGCCGCGTAGCCGAGGATGTCGAAGCTGCCGTACTCGCTTTCGAAGGTGAAGTTGCAGCCGTTGGCGAGCGTGCGCGCGTCGATCTGAAACGGCAGGTCGGCGGGGGCGTTTCGCAGGGTCACCCCCAACTCGGCGAGCGCGGCAGCCATCCGCTCGAGGTTTCGCTCGTCGCGCGCGTAGACGACGTCGAAATCGAAGGTTGGATGCGCAGAGCCATGGACTATCCCCGCGATCCCGCCGATCGCGATGAAATCGACGGCATGTTTGGTGAGTAGCTCGAGGAGAGGTTGGAGTTTCAACGAGGAGCTCGGGTTGACGTTGGTGGTCATCACCTAAGCCGCCGCCTTCCCCGAACTCGCCCCCTGGATTTCCCGTACGACCTCGGAAAATCCGAGACCGTGCTCCACTCGGTCGGTGGGCCCGAGGCCAAGGGTCTTGTCGTTCAGCGTCAGATCGACGCCCCAGTCGCGCGGCCGGGCGCCGAAGATGAAGTCCTCCTCCATCGCCTGGAAGAGGGCGGTCATCGTCTTGATCGACGGCGAGGTGCGGTCGCGCTCGATCCGGGCGATCGCCGACTGGGTGGTCCCGGCGCGGATCGCCAGTTGCTCCTGGCTCAGCTCATGGCGGATCCGCGCCTCACGAAGCAGCTCGCCGGGGGTGCGGTCTTCGAGCGGCGCGGGCTCGATCGGCTTCGCATCCGGATCTGGCATGAAGCAAATATAGCGGATTCGTGATAATCGCTTATCCGCTATATCTGCCGGCGCGGTAGCTTTCCTGGACGAACTTCGACGGAGGAGAGGGACATGGCTACGGCTGCGAGCATCGCTTCACGGGACAAGATCTTCATCGGAGGAGAGTGGGTCGAACCGGCGGGTGCCGAGGCGCTGCCGGTGGTCAACTCGACCACCGAGGAGACGATCGCGACGATCCCCGGCTGCTCGCCGGTCGAGGTCGACCTCGCGGTCGAGGCGGCACGGGCGGCCTTTCCGGGCTGGTCGCGGACTCCACGGGGCGAGCGCGCCGCAGCGCTGAGCGCGATCGCCGCCGGGCTCGGCGAGCGCTCCGAGGAGCTGACCGCGACGATCACCCAGGAGCTGGGGATGCCGCTGAAGCTGACCCAGATGATCCAGGTCGGCCTGGCGATCAACGACCTCGCCTCGATGGCCCAGGCGATCGAGGAGGTCGAGTGGGAAGAAGAGATCGGCAACTCGCGGGTGCTGCGCGAGCCGGTCGGCGTGGTCGGCGCGATCACCCCCTGGAACTACCCCCTGCACCAGATCACCGCCAAGGTCGCCCCCGCCCTCGCCGCCGGCTGCACCGTGGTGCTGAAGCCGAGCGAGGTGGTGCCGTTGAACGCCTTCATCCTCGCCGAGGTGATCGAGTCGGTCGGCCTGCCGCCCGGCGTCTTCAACCTGGTCACCGGAATCGGCCCGGTGGTCGGCGAGGCGATCGCCGCGCACCCCGGCGTCGACATGGTGTCCTTCACCGGCTCGACCCGGGCCGGCCGCCGCGTCTCCGAGCTCGCCGCGGCGACGGTGAAGCCGGTGGCGATGGAGCTCGGCGGCAAGTCGCCGAACGTGATCCTCGAGGACGCCGACCTCTCGCGGGCGATCCCCGACGGGGTCGCCAAGTGCTACCTCAACTCGGGCCAGACCTGCAGCGCGCTGACCCGGATGCTGGTCCCGCGCGAGCGGCTCGCCGAGGCCGAGGAGCTGGCCGTCGCCGCCGCCGAGGGGTTCACCCCGGGCGACCCGTTCGACACCGGGACGACGCTCGGCCCGCTGGTGTCGGCCGCCCAGCGCGAGCGCGTCCGCGGCTACATCGAGAAGGGCGAGGCCGAGGGTGCCAAGCTCCTCACCGGCGGCGCCGAGGCGCCCGAGGGCCTCGAGCACGGCTTCTTCGTCCGCCCCACCGTCTTCTCCGAGGTGACCCCGGAGATGACGATCGCCCGCGAGGAGATCTTCGGCCCGGTGCTGGCGATCCAGCCCTACGACGACGAGGCCGACGCGGTGCGGATCGCCAACGCGACCGAGTACGGGCTCGCCGGCGGCGTCTGGTCGGGCGACGAGGAGCGCGCGATCGACGTGGCGCGGCAGCTGCGCACCGGCCAGGTGGAGATCAACGGCGGCGCCTTCAACCCGATCGCCCCGTTCGGCGGCTACGGCCAGTCCGGCCACGGGCGCGAGAACGGCCGCTGGGGCCTGGAGGAGTTCCTCCAAGTCAAGAGCTTGCAGCTCTAGCGCGGTTCGAAACTTCGGCCAGGCCGAAGAAAGGAACCGCGCTAGGCAGGCAGGGTGAAGCGGACGCGGGTGCCCGGGTGGGCGTCTTCGAGCCAGATGCGGCCGCCGTGGGCCTCGACGATCGCCCGCGAGATCGCCAGGCCCAGCCCGGCGCCGTCCTCGCTGCGGCTGCGCTCGCCGCGGTAGAAGGCATCGAAGACGCGCTCCCCCTCCGCCGCCGGGATCCCCTCGCCGGAGTCGGCGACCTCGACCTCCACCCCGCCCGGCCCTCCGCTGGCCCGCACCGTGACGCTGCCGTCGGCGGGCGTGTGGCGGATCGCGTTCTGGATCAAGTTGAACAGCACCCGTTGGACCTTCTCCGCGTCGGCCTCGGCGACGACTTTCTCCGCCGGCAGCTCGGCGGCGAGGTGGACGCCGCGCTCCTCGGCCGAGGTGCGGAAGGCGGCGACGGTATCGCCGATCAAGTCGCCGAGCTCGACCTGGCGCATCGTCCAGGAGATGTCCCCGGCCTCGATCCGGGAGAGCTCGAAGAGGTCGTCGATCAGGTCGCTGAGCACGGCGACATGGGTGCGGATCTCTGCCAGGTAGCGGTCGCGGTCCTCACCGGCGACGCCGTCGTCGATCGCCTCGACCAGCAGGCGCAGCGAGGCCAGCGGCGTGCGCAGGTCATGCGAGGCGGCGGCGACCAGGCCGCGGCGGGCGTCCTCGACCTGGCGCCGCATCCGCTCTTCCATCGTCTGTCGCACGGCGAGCCCGGCGGCGAGCGCCGCGGCCCCCACCGCGACCAGCACCGCGAGGATCTGGGTGAAGCCCATCTGGTTCGGGACGGCGACCGCGGCCGCCCCCGCCAGGAAGGCGGCGAGAGCGATCAGCGCCGCGCGCCATTGGCCACGGCTCATCGCCGGCACCCCCGGTTCACGGGCGGAACCTGTAGCCGACGCCCCACACCGTCTCGATGAAGCGGGACTCGGCCGGATCGTCATCGAGCTTCGCCCGCAGCCGGCGGACGTGGACGGTGACGGTCGAGGTGTCGTCGAAGAACGGCTCGCCCCAGACCGCCTCCATCAGCTGGTCGCGGGAGTAGACGCGGCCGGGGTTCTCGGCGAAGAAGGCGAGCAGGTCGAACTCCCGCATCGTCAGCATCAGCTCCTCGCCGTCGAGGAAGACGCGCCGGCTCGCGGGCTCGACCCTCAGCGGCCCGTGGACGATCGGCGGTTGGTCCTCAACCGCGGTCGGCGCCGTGCGGCGCAGGACAGCCTCGACCCGGGCGACCAGCTCGGCAGGCGAGAACGGCTTCACCACGTAGTCGTCGGCGCCATGACGGAGGCCGACCAGGCGGTCTGACTCCTCCCCACGCGCGGTCAGGAGGATCACCGCGATCGGCGGCCCCGGCCGCTCCTGCAGCCGTTCCATCACTTCGATCCCGTCGATCCCCGGCAGCATCACGTCGAGCACGACCAGGTCGGGCCGGTGCTCGGTCGCCGCGTCGAGCGCCTTGTAGCCGTCCGGCGCGGTGTAGGTCTCGAAGCCCGCCCGCTCCATGTAGCGACCGACGACCTCGACGATCGTCGGCTCGTCGTCGACGACGAGCACGGTGGCGGTCTTGGCGCCCGCGTCCGCGTCGCGCTTATCCGAAGGTGAAGGCATATCCCTGCACGCCTTCTTCCGGGACGAGTTCGAGCACGCGGTGCTCCACCCGCGGCAGTTCGACCAGGTTGTAGAGGCGTTCGTCGGTCACCTTGACGTAGCCATTGTGGACGTCGGCGCCGTCGTCGGCGCCGACGATCGGCTTGCCGTCGAGGAGAACCTTCACCCGGCGGGGCTTCCCGGGTGAGCCGAGCACCAGGTAGACGCGGCGGGCGCCGAAGTTCAACGCCAGCCGCGCGCCCCGCTTCGCCGTGACGGCCTCTTCGGTGATATTCCACTCGCCGCCGTAGGAGAGCTCGTTCTCACCCGGCGGCGAGAGCTTGAAGTCATGGGTGCCTTTGGTGATCAGGCCGTTGGTGAAGTTCTCGGCTCGGCCCGAGCCGAGGTAGGACTCGGGCGTCGACACCGTCGGTTCGGCGGCGATGCCGCGGGCGCCGGCGCGGGCGGAGCCCGGCGGATGCCCGGCTTCGGTCAGCAGCTCGCGGATCACCTCTTCTTTCTCGCCGTATTCGCCCTCGCCGAAATGGGCGTAGCGAACGTGCCCACGGGCGTCGACGAAGTACTCGGCCGGCCAGTAGAGGTTGCCGTACGCTTCCCAGGTCCCGCTTTCGTTGTCCTGGACGACCGGGTACCTGATGCCTTCGGTCTCGATCGCTTCTTCGACGTTGGAGGCTTCGCGCTCGAAGGGGAACTCGGGGGTATGGACGCCGACGATCACCAGGCCGTCCTTGGCGTAACGCTTGTACCAGGCGTTCAGGTAGGGCAGCGTGCGGATGCAGTTGATGCAGCTGTAGGTCCAGAAGTCGATCAGGACCACCTTGCCGCGCAGGGCCTTCATCGTCAGCGGCTGGTCACCGGGGGTGTTGAACCAGTTCTCGGTGTCGGTGAATTCGGGGGCGACGCCGATGTCGTTCAACGGCACCGTTTCTTCCTCTTCGGCGGTGAGCCGTGATTCCGGTGGCGCGTGCTTCGAGTTGCCGGTGCCGGTCGGGCGGCCTTCGCGGGTCGGGACGCCGGATTCGGCTTCGCCCGCGCCCGCGCCCGCTTCGCCGCCTTCCCGTTCGATTTCCTGCGCCCGCAGGCCGATCCCGTGACTGCCGCCGCTGCGGATTTCGGCCAGCGCTTCCTGCGCCGCCTGGCTCTTTTGGATCCCTTCCGCCGGGTTGACCAGGAAGCCGGGCAGGCCGGCGACGACCTTCGACTGGAACTTGGTGTCGTACCCCTGCCACATCGCGAAGGCGACGAGGACCATGATCGCGCCCATCGCCATCTGGAAGGCACCGCTGCGACGGGCGAGCGGCGCCGCCAGCTTGCGGCCGCCGAGCATGATCCCGTAGAGGACGATCGCCGAGCCGAGCGCGTAGGCGAGGACGACGGCGAGCCTGCCGGCGTTGAAGGACTGGGAGGCGAAGAAGGTGCCGACGCCGGCGAGGATCGGCCCGGCGCAGGGCGCGTAGAGGACACCGAGGCTGAGGCCGAGGCCGAATCCGGGCCAGAACCCGTCGCCGCCGCTCCCCTTGATCCCGAGCCGGCCGACGAAGCGCGAGCCGAAGCCCTCCACCCGGGCCGACAGCGCCGGGACCAGGAGGACGATGCCGAAGCCGCCGAGGACGACGATCGCGACGTTCCGCAGCAGGTCGTTGGGGAGCCCGAGGGCGTCGATCACGTAGACCAGGGCGATCAGGGCGAAGGTGAAGGAGACGACCAGCCCCGTGACCACGCCGAGCGGTTTGCGCCGTCCACCCGTCGCCCCGGCGGAGAGCACGATCGGCAGCACCGGCACGACACACGGCGACACCGCGGTGGCGGCGCCGGCGACGAAGCCGAAGATGAGCAACAGGGCCATCGAGAAAAGCCTTCCAGGACTTCCTTACGAATTCGTGACGCGCCCGGCTCACCCCGCGGTGGGGGTCAGCTGCGGGGCGGGATCGCCGTGATGGCGCCCTCGGCGAGCCGCGCCACGTTGCCCGCGCGACCGAGGTCCCCGGTGATCCCGAAGTGCTCGCAGATCGTCAGCTCGTGCTCGCGCAGGAGCGGTCGGGTGGGGTCGACCACCGGCGCTCCACGCAGCTTGCTGCCGTCGACCGCCGCCCAGACGCCGACCCCGGCCGCCCCGGCGCAGACGTCGACCGGGACGGCGACGATCCGCGCGCCGCGCCCACGCCGTCCACCGGAGAGCTTCGCCACCAGCCAGGCGGGCTGGTGCGAGGTCGAGTCGATGTAGACGCTCTGCACCTCGCCGATCTCCTCGCCCTCGAGGTCGGCGAGCGGACCGCCGACCCAGCCGATCGCCTCCGGGAGGGCGAGCGGCTCAGGCATCGGTGTGCCGCTCCAGCAGTTTTCCGGCCGCGGTGGCGGGATCGAGCTCCCGCCGCACCACCTGCTCCAGCAGCTCCGCCGTCCCGGGGTCCTCCGCCGCCCAGGCCTCGAGCTGCCGTCGCATCCGTGAGGTCGCGATCCCGATCACCTCGCTGCGCAGGTTGCGGGCGCGGCGCTCGGCCAGCGTCCCCTGCTCCTCGATGAAGGCGCGGTGCTCGTCGATCTGCACGGCCAGCTCGGCCACCCCCTCGCCGCGCGCCGCCTCGGTGCGCAGGATCGGCACCTGCCAGCGACCCGGTTCGTGCGAGAGGGCGAGCACGCCGCGGACCTCGCGGACCATCGTGTCGGTCATCGGGTGGTCGGCCTTGTTGACGACGATGATGTCGGGGATCTCCATCACCCCGGCCTTCAGCGCCTGGATCGAGTCGCCCGAGCCCGGCATCAGCGCGAGGATGATCGTGTCGGCGTGGTCGACGATGTCGATCTCCGCCTGGCCGACGCCGACGGTCTCGATCAGGACGTCGTCTTTGCCCGCCGCGTCCATCACCAGCGCCACCTGCAGGGCCGCCTCGGAGAGGCCGCCGAGGGCGCCGCGCGAGGCCATCGAGCGGATGAAGACGCCGGGATCGAGGAAGTGCTCGGAAAGGCGGATCCGGTCACCGAGCAGGGCGCCGCGGGTGAACGGGCTCGAAGGGTCGATCGAGAGCACCGCCACCTCGCGGTCGGCTTTGCGCATCTCCCCGGTCAGGGCGCCGATCAGCGTCGACTTCCCCACCCCGGGTGGCCCGGTGAAGCCGATGATCCGCGCCTTGCCGGTGCGCGGGTAGACCTCGCGCACGAGATCCCAACCGGCCGGGTCGTCGGACTCGATCAACGTGATCGCGCGCGCCAGGGCGCGCTTGTCGCCGGCGACCAGCCGCTCGGCGAGCGGAGCGTCTTTTGCCAGGTCAGGCACGGGACGGTGAGTCTAGAGTTGCCCCGCTGTGCTCCGCTTCCTCGCCCGACAGAAGATGTTGAACTGGCGCTACGGGCGCCTCGCCTGGCGCTACTCGTGGCGCCGCCTGCTGACCGCCGCCGGGCGCCGCTGGCGCACCGACGGCTTCGTCTTCTTCGGCCGCGGCCTGGAAATCGAGATCTCGCCACGCGGGCGGGTCGATTTCGGCAGCTTCGTCTGGATCGGCGACCGGACCAAGATCCGCTGCCACGAGGGCCTGGTCGAGATCGGCGCCAAATCGGTGCTCGGCCAGGAGTGCACGATCTCCGCCTACCAGCACGTGCGGATCGGCGAGGAGTGCGTGATCGCCGACCGGGCGATGTTCATCGACTTCGATCACGGTGTGGTCGAAGTCGAGCGGCCGATCCGGCTGCAGGGCATCTACAAGCGCGACGTCGAGGTCGGCAACAACGTCTGGATCGGCTACGGCGCCTGCATCCTGCGCGGCGTCCGGGTCGGCGACAACTCGATCGTCGGCACCAACTCGGTGGTGACCAAGGACGTGCCCGCCAACGCGGTCGTCGGCGGGATCCCGGCCCGGGTCCTGCGGATGCGCGAGGCGCCGAAGGACCTCGCCTGGGAGCGCCCGGTCACGCCGGACCCCGACGCGCCGACGACGCTGCGCCGGCCGGTCGTGGAGGAGCCGCCCGAAACGGGTACGGGGTCCTCATGCCCAAATCAGAAGAGCAACTAGACGAAGCAGCCGCGATCGATCGCCTCAACGCGGCGCTCGAGCTCCAATACCGATCGGCGCTCCAGTATTCGATCGCCGCGGCCAGCCTCCGTGGACTCGAGGCGCAGGCGGTCGGTTCGAAGCTGACCGAGTTCGGCGACGAGGAGCTGAGCGACGGCCGGCGGCTGATCGAGAAGATCGTCTCCTTCGGCGGCGAGCCCACCACCGCGGTCGCCGAGCTGCGCTACCAGCGCGAGGTGAAGGACGCGATCGCCTGGCTGGTCGAGTGCGAGCGGGAGGCGGTCGAGCTGCTGCAGGAAGCGATCGAGCCGACCGGGCGCGAGGGCCGCTCGGAGGCTCTCGAGCACCTGCTCGAGCACCTGATCCTGCGCAAGCAGGAACAGGTCGACTTCCTCGAACGCGCCGCCGGCTGACTCAGAGCTCCGGCGCGATCTCGGCCACGGCAGTGCTCAGTGCTGGGCGCCGAGACGGCGGACGCCGCGCTCGGTGACCGCCCAGATCTTGTCGCCGGTGGCGGTGTAGAGCTCACCGGCGACGACCCCTTCGGCGCTCAATTTGCGCAGCACGCCGGCGACGTCCGCGGATTCGCGTTCGAGCGAGGTCGCGACCGCGATCACGGTGCGGTCGTCGTCGCTGCGGCCATGCTGGGCGAGGACGGCGAGGATCGAGGCCTCCTCGGCGCTCAGTTCCCCGGTCGCGGGATCCGAGATGCTCACCGACGCGCCGGTCGCGGTCGCCGGCGGGGCAGGCGGCTCGGGCGGGACCGACGGCGCCGGCGCGGCCGGCGGCTCGGACGGTCCCGCCACCGGCGGCCCGAGCTCGACCTCTCCTCGCCGTCGCCCGCGGCGGAAGAACGCGGCGCTGAAGACCGCCCCCACCGCCAGACCCACGAGGGCCAGGCTGCGACGCTGGTCGCTCAGCCGCTGCAGGGGGTCGCGGCGGGACTTGCGCTTCGCCGAAGGCACGGGTGCAGATTAGCGAGGGCCGAGCTTGGCGCCGACCAGATCGGCGTACACCGCGGCGGTCTGGGCGGCGACGTCGCCCCAGTCGAAGCGCAGGACGTGTTCCTTGGCCTCGGCGATCAGGCGCGCCTCCAGCGCCGGGTCGGAGAGCACCCGGATCGCCACCTCGGCGAGCGCCTCGGGGTCGCGGGCGGCGAAGCGCAGACCCGCTTCCTCGTGCGGGACGACCTCGCGCAGGCCGCCGGTGTCGGCGACGATGCAGGGGCAACCTGAGGCCATCGCCTCCAGCGCCACCAGCCCGAACGGCTCGTAGATCGAGGGCACCACGGTGAGGTCGGCGATCGCGTAGAGGGTGTGCAGCACGTCGTCGCCGATCCAGCCGAGGAAGGTGCCGTGCTCCATCAGCCCCAGTTCCTCGGCCTGGCGCTTCAGCTCCTCCTCGTGGGTGCCGGAGCCGGCGACCAGGAAGCGCGTCCCCGGGGCCGCTTCGATCACCTTCGGCATCGCCTCCAGCGCCAGCTGGAACCCCTTCTCGTAGACCAGCCGGCCGATCAGCAGGACCAGCCGCTCCTCCGGCGCGGCGAACTCGCCCCGCAGCCGCACCAGCTCGGCCGGGTCGGGTTGGGGCAGGTCGAGCGGGTCGATCCCGTTCGGGATCACCGTGATCCGCGACTCGACGACGCCGAAGATGTCGGCGATCTGTTCGCTCATGTAGGCCGAACAGGCGATCACCCGCTGTGAGCGGTTGGTGATCCAGCGCTCGACCCCGTGGATGTAGGACTGCGGGTGATCCTCGACCCAGCCTTGGTGGCGGCCGTACTCGGTGGCGTGGATCGTCGTCACCAGCGGCGCGTCGAAGCGGCGAGCGAGGTGGTCGCAGGCGTTGGCGACCAGCCAGTCGTGGCCGTGGACGAGGTCGAACTCGAGCCGGTCGCCGAGCTCCACGCCGGCCGCCAGCATGTCGGAGTTCATGCGCTCCACCCAGGCGACGAACTCGCCCAGGTCGGTGGGCCGGGTGGGCTCGCGGATGCGGTGGATCGCCACCCCGCCGGCCGATTCCTCGGCGGGCGACTCCTCGCCGCCGCGGGTGAGCACGTGGACCGCGATCCCGAGCTCGACCAGGGCCTCGGAGAGCTTGCGCACGTGGCGCGCCAGGCCGCCCTCGATCAGCGGCGGGTACTCCCAGGAGAGGATCAGGACACGGGTCATGGGCAAAAGGCGCAGGTGGACTGGCGGCTCAAGGTTCGAGAAGGGGCGTCAGGGTCAGATCCGGGGCAAGCGAACGCATGCGCCGATCGGTGTCACGGTCGCATCCTATGGCCTCGTAGAGCGCCTCGGCGTGATCGGTGGCCCGCTGCCAGGCGTAATCGCCCGCCTGGCCGCGGCGGTCGAGGAAGGCCCAGTCGCTGGCCTGGGCGCCGAGCAGCTCGCGCGCGCCCCGCTCGGCCCGCCCGTCGCGGAGCCCGGCACGCACCGCCCGGACCAGGCGCAGCTCCAGGCGCCGGGTGGCCCAGGCGAGGTCGGCGACCGGAGGCGAGTCCCAGGTCGAGAAGTCCTTGTTCTCGCCCCAGCTGGAGCGGCGCAGCGGCCGGCGCTCGGGCTCGTGGTCTTCGAGCGCCCGAGGGACGGTCACCAGCCGCACCCCCGCCTCCGCGGCGCCCTCCAGCACCGCGGCCAGCCAGAGCGGCCCCTCCGACCACCAGTGGCCGAGCAGCTCGGTGTCGATCGCGAAGGTGAGCAGGCCGCGTCGACCAGACGCGGCGGCGTGGTCGCGCAGGCGGGCGGCGACCCGGGCGAGGAACTCGTCCGCCTGGCGTCGCGCCGCCCGCGCCGCGGCCCCCGGGTCGTAGGCGCCGCCGGCGATCTTCCAGAGCCGGATCCCACGCAGCGATTTGCCGTCGAACTGGGCATAGGAGGGATCCGAGGGGTAGCCACCGAGGTCCCACAGCCAGGAGATCGCCTCCCAGTCGATCGGCAGCGCCACCGGGCCCGCCTCGGTGGCCACCGGCCGCAGCGGCGCCAGTGGCGCCTCATGGCGACTCTGGTCGACGCAGAACCACTCCACCCCCTCCCGCGCCAGCGCCCACTCGAGCCCCGGGTCGTACGCGCACTCGGGCAGCCAGAGGCCGCCGTCCCAACCGAAGCGGCGGCGGTGCGAGCGGATCCCGGCGTCGAGCTGCAGGCGGAGGCCGGCGTCGGTCGCCAGGAGCGGCAGCAGCGCGTGGGTGGCGGAGGAGGCGGCGAGCGCGATCCGCCCCTCCCCCGCCGCCCGCTGGAACGGCGCCAGCGGGTCGCCGCCCGCCGCGTCGAGCAGCTCCAGCGCGTGCTCATAGCGGTCGCGCTCGGCCGCGCAGGCGGGCTTCTCCTCCGGCGCGATGTCGTCCAGGTCGGCTTCCGCGGCGCCGATCCGCCAGTCGACGAGGAAACGCCGCAACCGCTCCGCCGCGCCCGCGTCCTCGAGCTGGTCGGCGAGCACCGGGGTCACCGTCATCGTCAGGTCACGCGCCACCTCGAGCACCGGCAGGTAGGAGCGGACGACAGCGTCGAAGAGCCACTCCTCGCCGAACGGGTAGGTCCCGAAGCCCTCGACGTAGGGCATGTGCGAGTGGAGGACGATCGCCAGATCGCCCGCCGACCCGGCGCCCTTACGGCCGGCAGACGGCAAGGAAGTCGAGCGCGCTGTCGAGGTCGCCCGCGGCGAGGCGGAAGTCGGAGGCGGCGATCGCGGGCGTGAAGCGGTCGTAGAAGGGCTTGGTCAGGCCGAGCCGCGGGTGGACCGCGTCCCAACCCGCCTTCAGCGCCCAGCCGTGGACGCGCAGCTTGCGGGCGTGGAAGAGGCCGAGCAGCTCGACCCGGCCGAAGTGGGCCTCGCAGAGGGCGCGGAACTCCTCCGCCCGGTACTCCTTGATGTGCCAAGGGTTGTCGGACTTGTCCGCCCCCTCCGGGGCCAGCGTGAGCAGGTTCGGGGTCGAGATGTAGGCGGCCCCGTCGCGCGAGTCGGCCAGCATCGACTTGAAGTGCTCGAGTACCGCGCCCGGGTCCTGGACGTGCTCGATCGTCTGCAGGAAGGTGACCGCGTCGCAGGGCTCGGCGAAGGTTTCGACCAGGTCGCGCTCGTAGCGCAGGTTGGGGCGCACGTAGCGCAGGCGGGCGTGCTCGTGGGCCTCGGGGTTGGCGTCGACGCCGACGACGCTCGCCGCGCCCGCCGCGGCGAGCAGGTCGGAGCCATACCCCTCGCCGCAGGCCATGTCGACCACGCGATGCCCCTTCACCCGCGCCGCGATCCACTGGTAGACCGCCAGGTGGCGCCTGAACCAGTAGTTCTCGGCGGGTACGTCGGGCAGCGTCCGCTCGCCGGTCAGGGGCAGCGGCGGCACCCCCTCGGGCTGGTTCGCCTGCAGGATCTCGTCGGCCACGGGCCGCACGGTATTGCAGCGGACAAATAGAGTCCCGCGCCGATGCCAGCTTCACCGACGGCGACGCCGGAGCACATCAAGGACGTCAACACCCGCTACCACGACGCGGCGGCGCATGAGTACGACGCCAAGTGGGGGATCGATTTCGGCGACATCGGCCAGGATCAGGTGCGCGCCAAGCTGGTCAAGGCGCTCGGCGGAGACGACGGGCAGACGTTCGGCGACGCGCTCGAGATCGGCTCCGGAACGGGGTACTTCTCGCTCAACCTGGTGCAGCTGGGGCTGATCGGGAAGCTGACCGCCACCGACATCTCGCCCGGGATGCTGGACCGGCTGGCGACCACGGCAAAGGCCCTCGGGCTCGCCGACGTCACCACCGTCATCACCGAGGCCGAGACCCTGCCCTTCGAGGACGCAAGCTTCGACCTCGTCCTCGGCCACGCCGTCCTCCACCACATCCCCGACCTCGACCGCGCCTTCGCCGAGTTCAAGCGGGTGCTGCGGCCGGGTGGGCTGATCGTCTTCGCCGGCGAGCCCTCCCGCTACGGCGACCGCCTCGCGGCGCTGCCGAAGCGGACCGGGATGCTCGTCGCGCCCGCCTGGCGCCGGGTCTTCGGCGCCCGCGCCCGCGCCATCGCCGAAGTCGACCAGTCCGAAGGCCACTCGCTGGAGGGCGAGGTCGACGTCCACGCCTTCGCCCCCGCCGACCTGCGCCGGCTGCTCGAGCGCGCCGGCTTCGAGGACCGCCACGTCGGCGGCGAGGAGCTGCTCGCCAACGCCTGGGGCTGGGGCCTGCGCACGGTCGAGTCGAGCGCCGAGCCCGAGACCGTGCCGCTGCGCTGGCGCCGCTTCGCCTTCCGCAGCTACATCGCCCTGCAGAAGGTCGACACCCGCCTGCTCGAGCCCCACCTCCCGGCCGAGCTCTTCTACAACCTGCTCGTCAGCGCCCGCAAGCCGGCGTAGGGGAGCTCCGCAGGAAGGGACGCGGCGGCGTTGCGGACGCGGGGAAGGGACGCGGCCATCTCGGAGGCGGCCCGGGCAGGCTGAGGCCGCCTCCGAGATGGCCGGGTCCGTGGGGGAGGTGAGGGTGCGGGTCCCGTGCGGGGGTCTCGAGGAGAAGCGCGCGGAAGGAGTGCGGGGGACGTGCGGAACTCCACGTCTATTCAGGGGAGACGCGACGGGTGCGGTCGCGCCCCGGGCGGCGTCCGACTTTACCTGCCATATGTGGCGGGTAAAGTCGGACGCCGCCAGAGGGGTGATGGGGATGTGTGGCGTCTCCGTGCCGTTCCCGACATCTCCGTGCCGCCTTCCCCTGCAACGTGCCGTCCCTGCGACGTCTCCCCGCAGGGACACCGTCCCTGCGCCGGTGCCCCCCGCAAAACCTCCCGACCCGGGCGTCTCGGAGGCGGCCTCAGCCTGCCCGGGTCGCCTCCGAGACGCCCGGGCCTGCCGTCCCCGGCCGCAGGGACTAGGACCCTCACCCGTCGCCGCCGCAGTCCCCCCGGACCCTTCCCCGTCCCCCGGCCGTCCCAACCGCTCCGCCCCGAACCCTCGCCAGGGCACCAGCCCTACTCGGTTTCGGCTTCGACCGCCCGGGGCTCGCCGTCGCGGCGGACGCGGAAGAGTTTCTGGCGGGCGTCGATGCCCTTCAGTTTCCGCTCGCCCGCGAACGAGTAGGTGAAGCCCTGCTCGCCGACCACCTCGCGGGTCGGGGTGTCGACGAGGACGCTGCCGGGACGGGCGATGCCGGTGATCCGGCTGGCGAGGTTGACCGAGCGACCGTAGTAGTCGCCCGACTGGGGCAGGGTCGGCCCGGTCGCGATCCCCGCCCGCAGGACGGGGAACTGGTCGCCTTCGGCAACCGCCGCGGCAACCAGGGAAAGCGCCTGGGTGACCAGCGGCTCGGCCTCCGGCGAGACCAGCATCACCGCGTCGCCGATCGTCTTCACCAGCCGCACCGGGGCGGCGATCGTGCTCGTCGCCAGCTCCTCGAAACGGCCGACGACCGCGCCCAGTTCCTCCGGCGCGATCTCCTCGCCGAGGCTGGTGAACTCGACCAGGTCGGCAAAGCAGACGGTCCGCTCGACCACCCCGCCGATGTCGCCCGAGGCGAGGTCGGTGGCGCCGATCACGTCGCGTTTCACCTGCTCCAACAGGTTGGCCTGGAAGGCGTAGTCGAGGAACTCGGTGCCCATCGGCAGCAGGAACTCGACCGTCCCGACGAGCCGTTCGGCGAGCTCGCGCTCGTCGTCGCCGGGGCTGGTCAGGTTGCGGACGACCAGCTCGCGGTTGGCCTCGGCGACCCGCGCCGTCGCCATCCCCACGACGCGAGCGTTGCGCAGCATCTCCTCGACCGGGAAACCGGCATCGAGGATCGCTTTCATCCGCACCGCCGCGTCGAGGTCGGCGTCGGTTCCGATCCGCTCGTCGAGATCGTCGCCGTAGGGGATGCCGAGGGCGGCGCGGAAGGCGAGCGCCAGCTCGAGGCCGAGCCCGGACCGGGCGGCTATCTCCCGGGCGCTGTAGCGCGGCCCGTCGCCGGCGATCGCCCGCTCCACCGGTAACACGGTGAGGTGGCCGGTGGCGACCGCGTCGCGCAGTTCCGCCAGCGAGACCCCTTCGGCGCTCAGCTTTTCGAGCAGCCCGAGCCGGGCCTCGCGCGCGCCTCCCTCAAGGTCGTCGAGTAGACCCTCCGCGGCGAAGTCGATCTGCGTCCCGCCGGCCATCAGTCCCGCATTCTTACGCAGTGCGCTTGCTCAGGCGTAGGCGACGGCGCCGCCGCGACGCGGGTCGCCGCCGCCGCCGAGCTCGCCGGTCTCGGGATCGCGGGCGACCGCCTGGACGCCGCCGAAGAAGAGGTTGACCTCGGGGCGGCGGGCGACGGCGATCCCACGGGCCTCCAACCGCGCCAGCGCCGCGGGGTCGATTCCCGGCTCCGCCTGCACCACGCCGCCCTCGAAGTGGAGGCGCGGCGCGGCGATCGCCTCCGCCGGGCCCATGCCCTGCTCGACCACCCGGACGACGGTCTGCAGGATCGCCGAGCGGATCCGGTTGGAGCCGGCACTGCCGACCGCGAGGATCACCTCGCCGTCGCGGAGGACCACGGTCGGGGCCATCATCGAGGTGACCCGTGCGCCGGGCTCGCCCTGGTGGAAGCCGAACGGGTTGAGGTCCTCCTCGCCCAGCATGTTGTTGAGGATCACCCCGGTGCCCGGCACCAGCACGCCGGAGCCGGAGCCGTTCGAGCAGGTGACCGCCGCGCACATCCCCTCGGCGTCGATCACCGAGATGTGGGTGGTCGAGCCGAGCAGATCGGAGCGGTGGCGGTTGGCGGCGTCCATCGACTCGACCAGCTCCTCGGGGCCGCTGGTCGGCCCGAGCCGCTCGAGCACATCCAGCGAGTAGGCGATCAGCGTCCCGCCCGAGGACGGCCGCGGGTTGGTCAGCACCTCGGTGCCGCGGAACTCGGCCCGCACCGGGGTGCGCTCGATCGCCGCGTAGGCGGCGAGGTCGCCGCGCCCGAGCGTGCCGCCGTTCTCGATCACGTGGTCGCTCATCGTCGCCGCCGGCTCGCCGCGGTAGAACGGGGCCACGCCCTCGGCGGCGAAGCGTTCGAGCGCCTCCGCCAGCTCCGCGAAGCGGAACGTCTCCCCCTCGCGTAGCGTCCGTCCCCGCGGCGCGTAGAGCTCGCGCGTCCCCGCCAACCGCTCCTGGATCGGCGCCAGGATCTTCAGGATGTAGGCCTGCTCATGGTTGACCGGGGCGCCCTCGCGGGCGAGCCGGATCGCCGGCTTGACCAGCTCCGCGAGCGGCATCGAGCCGAAGCGGCGCAGCGCCTCGACCAGCCCGGCCGGCGTCCCCGGCACCCCGCAGGAGACCGGGCCGACGAAGAACGTCTGCGTCGTCTCGGCGTCGAAGACGACCTCGACCGGCTCCAGGTCCCCCGTCCGCGGCGTCCCGTCCAGCCCCGGCACGGCGACGAAGAAGTCGAGCAGGGTCGTCTCACCGCGGTGGTGGACGGTCATGAAGCCGCCGGCGCCGAACCCGGTCAGCGGGCTCTCGACGGCGAACGAGGCGAGCACCGCCCCGACCGCTGCATCGACCGCGTTGCCGCCGGCCCGCAGCGTCGCGGCGCCGGCCTCGGCGCTCTCCGGATGCCCCGCCGCGACGACGCCGGGCATCGCTCAGATCGGCTCAGCCGGGGAGAAACTCAGGAACGTCGATGCCGAGCGTGTCGCCGCTGCCGCGCTGGGTCTGCGGCGGACGGCCGCGGCCCATGTCTTTGGTGCGACGGATCGTCGGCTCGGCGTCGACCTGCGCCGAGCGGCGCGGGGCGCGGCCGTCGAAGCGGGTGGCGACGACGGTGACCCAGATCTGGTCGGAGAGCTCCTCGTCGACGTTGGCGCCGAAGATGATGTTGGCGTCCGGATGGGCCGCCTCGCCGACCACCTTGGCCGCCTCGGAGACCTCGACCAGCGAGAGGTCCGAACCGCCGGTGATCGAAAGCAGGATCGAGCGCGCCCCGTCCATCGAGGTCTCGAGCAGCGGCGAGGAGATCGCTTTTTCGGCGGCGAGGATTGCCCGGCCTTCGCCGTGCGCCATGCCGATCCCGAGCAGTGCCCGCCCCGCGTCGGACATGATCGTCCGCACGTCGGCGAAGTCGAGGTTGATCACCGCGGGCAGCGTGACCAGGTCGGAGATCCCCTGGACGCCCTGGCGCAGCACGTCGTCGGCGACCTGGAAGGCCTCGACCATCGAGGTCTGCTGGTCGAGCACCTCGAGCAGCCGGTCGTTCGGCACGACGATCAGCGTGTCGACCTCGGCGGCGAGTTCCTCGATCCCTTTGGCGGCCTGCGAGCCGCGTTTGTTGCCCTCGAAGGTGAACGGCTTGGTGACGATGCCGACGGTGAGCGCGCCGACCTCGCGGGCGAGGCGGGCGACCACCGGGGCGGCGCCGGTCCCCGTCCCGCCACCGGCGCCGGCGGCGACGAAGACCATGTCGGAGCCCTTCAGCAGGCGCTTGATCTTGTCCTGCTCCTCGAAGGCGGAGCGGTGGCCGACGGCGGCGTCGGCGCCGGCGCCGAGCCCGCGCGTCTGCTCGTCGCCGATGTGCACGGTGACGTCGGCGACGCAGAGCTGCAGCGACTGCAGGTCGGTGTTGACCGCCATGAACTCGACCCCGGGGATGCGGGCGTCGACCATCCGGTTGACCGCGTTGACGCCGGCCCCGCCGACGCCGACGACCTTGATCACCGGCTGATGCGGTTCCCCTGAGCCGGGCGCCTCGTAGGCGGGCTCCTCGCGGCCGTAGCGCGGGGTCTGCAGGAACTCCTCGGTGGTCTGGCGCGGACGCGGCTCCTCGGCGAACACCCGTTTCAGGCGCTCGGGGGCGGGCTCGGAAGACTCCGGCGGGTCGGCGGGCGGCTCTGGCTCGGGCGCGGGCTCGGGCTCGGGCGGCTCGGGGTCGCGCGCCACCGGCTCTTTGCGTGCGGGTGGCTCGGGATCGGGTGCCGGCGGCTGATCGCGGGCGGGCGGTGGCGCGGCTGCCTCCGGCTCCTGATCCTGGTCGAAGAAGGAGCCTGGGGCCTCGGGTGGATCCGCCGGGGCGTCGGCCTCGGTCGAACGAAACAGATCTGCGAGGGGACCCTCGCGCATGCTTGCCCGCTTGTTACGCCGAGCCATTCGCCAGGACCTCCTTCGCCAAATCCCGGTAGTAGCTTGCCGCGCTGCTCTCAGAATCGTACTTGAGCACGCTCGCACCCTTCACGGGCGCCTCGGCGAATTTGATCGCCTTGCGGATCCGGGATTCGAAAACGAGGTCACCGAAGTTCTCCTCGAGGATTTCCACCGCCTCCTTGGCGTGGATCGTCCGCGTGTCGAGCATCGTCGGCAGGATGCCCTCGATGCGAACGTCGGGATTGAGATTCTCCTGGATCATCCTCAGCGTGTTCTGCAACTGGACCAGCCCACGCATCGACAGATACTCGCACTGGACGGGGACGATCACCTTGTTGGCCGCGGTCAGCGCGTTGATCGTCAGCAGGCCGAGGCTCGGCGGCGTGTCGATGCAGACGTAGTCGTAGTCGGCCGCGACCTCTTTCAGCGCTTTCTCCAGCGTGCGCTCGCGACCGATCTTCGTGCTCATCGCGATCTCGGCGCCGGCCAGGTCGATCGAGGCGACCGCGATGTCGATCTCGCGCTTGACGATGATCTCGGAGATCGGCATGTCGTTGACGAGCACGTCGTAGAGGCTGTGTTCGACCTTGTCCGGGTCGATGCCCTGGGACATCGTCAGGTTGCCCTGCGGGTCGAGGTCGATGCAGAGGACGCGATAGCCGGACTCGGCGAACGCCACCGCCAGGTTCAGCGTGGTCGTCGTCTTGGCGACGCCGCCCTTCTGGTTGGCGAAGGCGATCACGTCGGCCGTCTTCACCGGGGCCTCCTCTTCCGCCTCCTGCGGCTTGAGGAAGTCGAGTCGGGTCGGGGCGATCAGGTCGATCGCCTTCATCCGCCCGTCGCCGGATTCGTCGTCGTCATCATCGCTGTGGTCGTTGATCGGCCGCTCGGAGGTCTCGGGCTCGGTATCGGGCTCCGGCTCGACCGCCGCCGGTGCGGGAGCGGGGGCTGCCGCGACCGGCTCGGGCTCCGCGGCGGGCGCCTCCTCGACCTCCTCCTGTTCCTCTTCCGCGAAATCCGGCTCGTAATCGTCGTATTCAGGCCCGTAGTCGGCCACCGGCCGCTCGGGGACGGCCTCTTCCATACGCTGCAGCTCTTCTTCGAGCGGATGAGTCTCCTCGGCGACGACGGGCTCCGGCTTCTTCTTGCGGCTTAGAAATCCCATTGCGCGGATATTCGGATGCGAGCGCCTTTTTCCTGCCGTAATACGAAATTGCTAGGAATTGCCCGATACCTGAACTTCTCGACAAGCGGTTGGTCATCGTCACCGGCAAGGGCGGGGTCGGCAAGACGACGGTCTCGGTGGCCCTCGGCATGCGGGCCGCGGCGGAAGGCAAGCGGACGATCGTCTGCGAGGTCTCGGCCCAGGAGAACGCCTCGCGGATGTTCGAGCACACCACCGTCGGCTTCCACGAGGTCGAACTGGAGGAGAACCTCTGGGCGATCTCGATCGACCCCGACGAGTCGATGCGCGAGTACGTCCTCCTGCAGCTGAAGGTGCGCGCGATGCGCGACATGCTCTTCCGCAGCCGCATCTTCAACTACCTCGCCGCGGCGACCCCGGGGCTGAAGGAGCTGGTCACGATCGGCAAGATCTGGGAGCTCGCCCAGCTCGACCGCAAGGTCAAGTCGGGGCGCAAATACGATCTCGTGATCGTCGACGCCCCCGCCACCGGACACGGGGTCGGCTTCCTGCAGACCCCGCGCACCTTCGCCAACATCGCCCGGGTCGGGCCGATCCATTCGCAGGCCCAGACGCTCGACAACTTCATCACCGACCACGACAACACCGGGGTGGCGATCGTCGCCCTGCCGGAGGAGATGCCGGTCAACGAGTCGGCGGCGCTGGAGCACGACCTGGTCGAGGAGGTCGGCGTCGCGGTCGATCGGGTCTACCTCAACGGGCTCTACCCGGAGCGCTTCTCGAAGGACGAGGCGGAGAGCCTGAGCGCGCTGGCGGCGGGCGAGGACGGCGCGCCGAAGGCGGCGGCGCGGGCGGCGTTGTCGGAGTTCGGCCGGGCGCGCTCGCAGCGGGCGCAGCTGGCGCGGCTGCGGCGCCGCGCCCAGGCGCCGGTGAAAACGCTCCCCTTCCTGTTCGAGCCCGACCTCGGGCCGGAGGCGGCCCGACGCCTCTCGAAGAGGCTCACGTGAGCCCGAAGAGCCCCCGCCTGAGCGATGCCCTCGAGGGCAAGGAGGTGGTGATCTGCGCCGGCTCCGGCGGGGTCGGCAAGACGACCACCTCGGCGGCGATCGCGACCGGACTGGCGGCGCGCGGGATGAAAGTCTGCGTGCTCACCATCGACCCGGCGAAACGCCTCGCCGACTCGCTCGGGCTGGCGGAGCTCGGCAACGACGCGCGCCGGGTCGAGCCGAAGCTCTTCGAGCAGCAGGGGATCGAGATGAAGGGCGAGCTGTGGGCGATGATGCTCGACCCGAAGGCGACCTTCGACGAGCTGATCGCCCGCCAGGCCCCCGACGAGGAGTCGCGCGACCGGGTCCTCGAAAACCCGATCTACCAGCAGATCTCCGGCGCCCTGGCGGGCTCGCAGGAGTACATGGCGATGGAGAAGCTGTTCGAGCTCCACACCGAAGGCGGCTACGACGTCCTGGTCCTCGACACGCCGCCGAGCCGCAATGCGCTCGACTTCCTCGAGGCGCCGGGCCGCCTCACCCAGTTCATCGAAGGCAAATCGCTGAAGGTCTTCATGAAGCCGACCGGGTTCGCGGCGAAGGTCGCCGGACGCGGGGCGACGGTGGCGCTCAGCGTGATGAAGCGGATCCTCGGCTTCGACCTGATCGCCGACCTGGCCGAGTTCTTCAACGCCTTCAGCGGCATGGTCGACGGCTTCCAGGCGCGTGCCAAACGGGTCAACAAGCTGCTCGCCTCGCCGACCACCTGCTTCCTCGTCGTCTGCGGGCCGCAGGGCGAGCCGATCGACGAGGCCGTCTACTTCCACCGCAAACTGGTCGAGGCGAAACTGCCCTTCGGTGGGGTGATCGTGAACAAGGTCCACTACCCCGCCGAGAAGCTGCGCGGCGAGGCCGAGGACCTCCCCGCGGTGCTGGCGGAGAAGCTCGGGGATGAGGACCTGGCCCGGCGCGTGGCGGCGAACTTCTCCGACTACCAGGCGCTGGCCGAGCGCGATGCGCGCAACATCGAACACCTGGCGCGCGAGATGAGGGCGACCGGCGTGATCCGGGTCCCCTATCTGGACGAGGACGTGCACGATCTGGCCGGCCTGGCCCAGATCAACCGCTACCTCTTCGCGACGGGCGAGGAGCGGGTCGCGATGGCGGCGGGAAGGGCCTGACTAAGAAGCGTCGGTGCGCCCGAAGTGGGTGAACTCGAGGTGGGAGACATCCCAGTCGGCGTCCGGGACCGGGAAGAGGTGGCGGACGCGCGGGGTGTCGATCCGCTCGCGGTGCTGAAGGTCGCGCTCTTCGGCGGCAGGCCACTCGAGTGACCGGCCGCGCTCCTCGTCGACCTCGTCGAGCCAGTGGGTCGCGGTGACCGTGATCTCGCCCGGGGCGGGGATCGGCTCCATGATCCGGGTTTCCATGCTCGGCTCCTCCTGGTGAAGGTCGTCGTCCTCGTCCACAATGTCCTCGTCCGACTCGGTGAGTTGCACGACCCGGAAATCGTCAACCGGCACGTCCTCCGCTTCGCGTCCGGGCGAGCCGGGCAAGTCCTCCTCCGTGTCGAAGTCGTCCTGGGCGTAGACCGTGATCTCGGCGTCGCCGGCTTCCAGGCCGGTCGCGATCAGGGTCTCGTCGGCGGTGGCGGAAAGGTCGCTGCCCAGTTCGCCGAGTGCCGCCTGGCGCAGGAGGCGGCGGACGCCGTCCTCGATCCAGGTCGCCAGCTCGATCGCGCCGTCGAGGATGCGGCCGTTCATCAGCGCGCGCTCCAGCTCGAGCACCTCCTCGACCCGCTCGCGGGCCTCGATCCGGTCGAAGTCTTCGTTCGCGATCAGGGCCGAGGCGCGCAGCGGCAACGAGGCGCCGACCGGGCCATGGCCCTCGAGCACCGCGCGCAGCGCCAGCAGGTGGTCGGAGAGCCCTTCCATCGCGCTCTCGCGCTCGCAGCCCATCTCGAAGCGGCCGACCGCCCAGCTGAGGGCGCTGTCGGGATCCGGGCGCTGCTCCAACTGCGCCGCGAATTCGGCAAGTTCGGCGCCCTCCTCCTCGGAGAGGCGGTATCCACCGGGGCGGGTCGCCGCGGCGCCGGTGGTGATCCGGCGCCAGGTGTCCTCCCCGGTCGGGGCGAAGGCGAACGGGCCGAGGCCGATACCGCCGACCTTGAACATCCGCATCACGCTGATCAGCTCACGCAGTTGGTGGAGGGCCTCGTCGGCGCCGTGGTCGCCCCCCTGTTCGGCGACGGCGAGGAACTGCGGCTCCCAGGCGGCGCGGCCCATGCCTTCGCTGCGCATCGCCTCGACCGGGGCGGCGACCTGGTCGGCGCGTACGATCCGCACCCCGTTCGGCAGCTGCAGGCGGTTCATCGACATCCGCAGGCCGACGATCGGCACGATCAGGACATCGGCGTCGTCGACGCTTCGCGCTTCCGCATCCAAGGTCGCAATCTGTTCCTCGAGCCGCCCCCGATCAAGGGCGAACCCCGTGCTTCCCTCCCAAAGTCCGATGAAGAAGACCTCCAACATGCGCTCCGCCCGCGTCCCCGGTTCGGGTGGGACGACCTCGCCGCGCGCCTCCAGATAAGTGGAGGCCACCCCGGCCTCGACGACCGCCTCGCGCGCCGCGTTCCAGCCCGGCAACGCGTGCAGCTCGCCGGTCCGCTCGGCCACGTAACGGCCGGTCTGCGGGACGTAGCTGTAGAAGGGCGAGTCCTCGGCGGTGTCGGTGGCGACGTCGAAGGGGATCTGCTCGCCTTCGGCCACCATCGCGTTGAAGCGGGTCGCCGCCTCGGTGGCGAGGCGGCGCAGAGATTCGTTCAGCAGGAAGTCGCGCACGGGGCCATCTTTCGCCCGTCGCCTCCGCCTCCTGCGCCTGCACGGCGGCTTGCAAGCCCGGGCGTCGCCGCCTTATCCAGGGCGCGGTCTAGACGGCGGCGGGCTCGGCGGCCTCGCCGAGCAGCCAGCGGGTGCCGTAGGCGCGCATGTCGTCGATCAGCGGCGCCAGGGCCACGCCTTTGTCGGTGAGGGCGTACTCGACCCGCGGCGGCACCTCCGGGTAGGTGTGCCGCTCGACGATCCCCTCCTCCTCCAACGCCCGCAGCCGCAGCGACAAGGTCCGCGGGCTGATCCCCTCGAGCGAACGTTCGAGTTCGCAGAACCGCCGGTTCCCTTCCGCGAGGTCGCGGATCACGAGGAGCGTCCACTTACCGCAGACCACCTCGGCGGTCTTGCAGACGGGGCATTCTGAGTTGCTTGCGGCGCTCATAAAACTTCGCTTCAGAAAGTGTAGCCACATAGCTTCATCAACTGAAGCATTGGCTTTGGATCAACAAACCTGACCGTCAGCTACTCAACTTTGGAGAACACCCGCTGAGATCGGGCCATTTGAGACCCGATCCGCCTAAAGGAGGGACGAGAACCACCGATACGACTGCGGCATGGCATCGCGCGCGCGAAAATCCCCGTCCTCCGAGGAGGGCTTCATCATCATCGAGGTCCTGGTCAGCGCCCTGATCCTGGCGATCGTTGCCGGCGCCGTCCTGACCCTGATCGCGGCGACCACCCGCGGCGCGGCCGCGCAACGCAATCGCTCGGTTGCCTACGACCTGGCCCAGTCCGACCAGGCCCGGCTGCGAACGCTGCGGATCTTCGAAATCAACGGGGTCGAAATGAACGAAGCGAAGGTCACCCGGAACGGGACCGAATACACCGTCATCTCGGAACGCGAATACATCAACAACAAAGCAGCGGCCGTTTCCTGCGTCGAAGGAAGCGAAACGCCTGACTACGTCAAGCTGACCTCGAGGGTCGAAGCCGCGCCGATGTTGAAGCCGGTGATCCTGCAGAGCGCCGTCTCACCGTCGACCGGCTCACTCGACCCCAATCTCGGAAAACTTGCCGCCTCGACGGTCAACGCGGTCAACAAACCGGTCGCGGATGTGACGGTCACCCTCAGCTCGGGCAGCTCTTTCACCAAGCGGGCGACCACCGGGATCGAGGGCTGCGCCATGTTCCTGAGCGTGCCGGCGGGAACCTATACCGCCACCTACGAAGGCAAGAACCTGGTCAACGAACAAGGGGGGACCAAGACGACGGAAGCGGGGATCGTGGTCAGCGCGGGAGCGCTGAAACGCGTCGGGCCCTCGGCCTGGGACCACCCCGGCAAACTGGCACCGGAATTCGTCTACCTGGAACCAGGCACCGGCGTACTCCGCCCCGCTCCGGTCGACTCGATGACCGTGATCAACGCGACGCACGGTCTGACCGTGCCGATCGGCACCCCGGGCAACGTCCTTCGCAACAAAATCCAGGTCGCCGGAGCGCTCTTCCCCTTCGAATCCTCTGAATACACGGTCTACGCCGGCTCCTGTCCCTCGAACAATCCCGGAACGGCACCCGCCAACGCCTCCGGTCTCTACTCCGCGGAAGTCAAACCGGAAGGGGTCCTGACGCCGCAGATCCATGTCCCCGCCCTGGAACTGACCCTGACCAACGCGACCGGCGCATCCGCCGTGGGCGCCAGGGTGACGGTGACCGACGCCAATGCCGCCTGTAAGTACAACGGCAGCAGCATCAAGCGCGTCTTCACGACCAATGCGAATGGGCACCTCTCGAACGCGGCGGGAGAAACCGAAGCCGGGCTGCCCTTCGGTACCTACAACGTCTGCGCATCGCTGCCGGTGGGAAGCGAATACCAAAGTGCCAAAGCAGAAGCGGTAAAAGTCGAAAACTTCTCGGTCGGAACCACGTTGGCCCTCAAACTCGCGAAGGGCGGCAGTGCATGTCCATGAAGCGCGAGCTGAATCTCGACGACGAGGACGGCACCAGCATGGTCGAACTGGTCGTCGGCATGGGCATGGGCATGGTCGTCCTCGCCGGACTTTCGATGATGCTCATCATGGCCACGCGCGGCAACGCGCGGGTCGATGCCCGCACGGAAGCCTCAGACAACGCCCGGGTCGCGATGACCCGAATCATGGAAGAGCTTCACTCCGCGTGCGTGAAGCCCACCGAACCTCCGATCCAGGCCACCAGCACCAGCAACACCCTCGTCTTCCTGCACGGCACGTACGGCGGCGGGGTGGAAACTCTGAACGAGGCAGCGACCGAAACGAAGATCACCTACTCCCCGACCGCGCACACGCTGACCGAACAGAACGAGACGGAAGCCCCTCGGATCGTCCTGTCCCACGTCAGCCAAGCCGTGACGAACGGACAGGTCGCGCCGATCTTCAGATACGAAAACAGCACCGTTCCAGGCGGTAATCCGTTCACGATCCCGACGAACGGGACGCTGGGGGTCGAAAACTCCCGCTACACGATCCTGGTTCGGGTCGCCTTCAAGGCCGGCCCGAAATCTGAACCAGTCGCCGACGCCGGCGCCGCATCGGAAATCGAAAACAGCGCCACGCTGCGCCTCACCCCGCCCACTTTCAGCGAAACCGAAAAGGCCAAGCCATGTCAATGAGAGCTCAGGACGAAAGCGGCTTCACGATGATCATGACCGTGATCGGCGTGACGCTGGTCGCGCTCATCACCGCGGTCACGGTACTGGCGGCGAGCGGCGGCTCGCATCAGACCGCCCGCAGCGCCAATCGACAGCAGGCCTACGAGGCGGCATTGGCGGGCATCCATGAATACGCCTTTCACCTGCATGAAAACCAGTCCTACTGGGCGAAATGCATGAACGCCGTGACGGAGGCGACGGCGGCCAAAGAACCGATCGCGCTCAACGAAATGGGATCGACCGTCAACCGTCGTCTCGTGCCGGGGGCCGGGGGCTCCACCTATGCGCTCGAAATCATCCCCGCCACCGGCCACTCGAAATGCGATCCGACGACCTTCGAAACGGCCGCCGCGAGCATGATCGAGGGCCGCGGTACGTCCAGGGGGACGTTCCGGATCCGGTCCAACGGATACTACGGCGGCACCGAAGTCAAGGTGATGGCGACGTTCAAGCCGAAGAGCTTTCTCGAATACGTCTACTTCACCCAGTTGGAGACCTCCGACCCGGTCACCTACAAATATCCGGAATTGATCGCGGCCGCCAGCCGCCAGTGCTCGAAGACGATCTACGCGGGCCGCTACAACGCGCCACTGACGAACACCAGCGGCAAATATCTCAACGAAAAAGGGCAGATCGTCTCGGGAACGTCGGAAGCGAAGTACTGCGACACCATCTCCTTCGTGGGCGGCGACAACATCAAGGGACCGATGCACACGAATGACGCCTTCGTGATCTGCGAAAAACCGACCCTGGGACGCAACGCCCAGGACCCGGTCGAGGTCAGCTACCCGACCTCGCCGGGGTGGTTCTCGACCAAAAGCTTCGTTGCCTCGGGCGGCTCGAACTGCGCCGGCAGCAGCGCCAACTTCAAGGGCACCTTCGAAGTGGCCTCGCCACCCCTGGTGCCGCCGCCGACCAACGGGCAGCTGGAAACCGTGGTCCAACCGGCGTTTCACTACACCGGCGAAGTAAAGATCTGCCTCGAAGGGTCGACGATGAAAGTCGGGCCCGGCAAATCATGCACGGGGTCTCTGTACTCCGGACCGCTCCCCACCAACGGGGTGATCTACGCCTCGAACCTGGCGGGCTGCACCGGCGAATATTCGCCGCTCAACGTCTCCTATGAATCGACCGGGACGAACCCGTGCGGCAACATCAACATCGAAGGCACGTACTCGAAACCGCTGACGATCGCCGCGGCGAACGACGTCTTGATCATGAACAACCTGACGAAGACGAATGAAGAAGCGATGCTCGGCCTGATCGCCAACAACTTCATCCGCATATACCACCCGGTGAAACTGACCGAAGGGGTATGCACCTCGTCAAGCCCGAACTCCACCGGCTCGATCAGCAACATCAAAATCGAAGCGGCGCTCCTGGCCATCAACCACTCGTTCATCGTCGACAACTACAAATGCGGCCCCCAACTCGGCACGCTGAACGTGAAGGGCGCGATCGCGCAGAAATATCGTGGCGCCGTCGGCACCACCGGCAGCACCGGCTATATCAAGAGCTACGAATACGACGACCGTTTCAGGGCCAACGAACCGCCGGAATTCACCGCGCCGAAAGAAAGCGCCTGGGTCATCGGCCGCGAGATCATCGAATAGGCGGCGTCGCCTTCGACGCGAATCAGATGACGTGGTGACGCCCGCGGACGGGTGTCGTCGATTTCTAGGTAGGAGCGTGTTGCAAGGCGCTTTGTAAGCGCCTTATTTTTCGGTAAAGGGCTGTTGTCACGGGGCATTTCAGCCGATGGATAGGGGTCGCGGAAACCTGCCGCGACTTCGATCCGATGAGCTCCATCCTGACCAAGCAGATCAGCCTGCCGCGACCTCGTCGGCCCGAATTGCGACGCCCTGAATTCCGGCGTCCGGGCGGCGGCCGACCGAGCCTCGGCGGACCCGAGATCTCGATGCCGAGCTTCGGCCGCAAGAAGAACGCCGGCGGCGTCGTGGTCGGACTCGAGATCGAGGCGGGAAGCGTCGCCGCGGTCGAGGCCCGGCTCGAGGACGGGGTGCCGCGGGTGATCCGCGCGGGCATCGAGCCGCTGGCGCCCGATGCCTTCCGCGACGGCGAGGTGGCCGAGCCCGAGGCCGTCGCCACCGCCCTCCGCGCCCTCTTCGATGCGCACGGTCTCAGCCGCAGGGTCCGCCTCGGGATCGCCAATCAGCGCCTCGTCGCGCGTACGCTGCGCCTGCCCGCGATCGAGAATCCCGATGAGCTCGACGCAGCGGTGCGGTTCAGCGCCCAGGAGCAGATCGCGATGCCGCTCGAGGAAGCGGTGATCGAGCACCGCATCGTCGGCGGCGTGGCGGCGAGCGCCGACGGGCCGGCCCAGATCGACGTGATGGTGGTCGCCGCGCGGCGCGACATGATCCACGCCTCGCTCGTCCCGCTGCAGGCCGCCGGTCTCGAACCCGTCGGCGTCGACCTCTCCGCCTTCGGCATGATCCGCGCCCTCGCCGACGACATCGTCGAGGCGTCTCCTGACGGGGCGATTCCCGCCCTTCGTCCCGCCACCCTCTACTGCCACCTCGGCGACGCCACCACCCTCGCGGTCGCCCGCGGTCGCTCCTGCCTCTTCACCCGCGTCTCCCCGGTCGGCCTCGAGGGCATCGCCCGCGGCCTCGCCTCGGGCACCGGGCTCAGCCTCGAACACGCCGGGCTGTGGTTGAACCATGTCGGCCTCGACCGGCCGGCAGATGAGATCGAGGGCGACCCCGCAACCGTCACCCGCAGCCGCGCGGCGCTCGAACGCGGCGCGGCGTCGCTGGTCGACGAGCTCCGTCTCTCACTCGACTTCTACGGCGGCCAGGAGGCGGCAGTCGAGGTCGAGCAGATCGCGCTCGGTGGACCCGGCGGCGCGGTTCCCGGGCTCGCCGAGAGGATGGAATCGCAGATCGGCCTGCCGATCGCGGTCGCCCGTCCCGCCGCCCTCGACGGTTACGACATCGCCACCGCGGCGCGCCTCGCGCTGCCCCTCGGGATGGCCCTCGACGTCTGATGCGACCGATCAACCTGATCCCGTCCGACGAGCGCCCGGGCAGCCGCAAGCCGCTGCGCTCAGGGCCGCTTGCGTACATCGTCGTCGGCGCGCTCGCGGCGGCGGTGATCGCGATCACCGCGCTGGTCGTGACCGAGAACTCGATCTCCGACAAGAAAGCCGAAGTCACCCAACTGCGGGCCGAACAGGCAAGCATCGCCGCGAAAGCGCAGGCGCTTTCCGCCTACACCCAGTTCGACACGGTGAGCGAACAGCGGCTGGCGACGATCACCGAACTCGCCGACAGCCGCTTCGACTGGTCGCGGATCCTGCACGAACTCTCACTCGTCATGCCGGTGGACGTGCAGCTCACCAGCCTCTCGGGGAGCGTCTCGGCGGGCGCCGGCGCGTCAGGCGGCGGCGGCGTCGGGCTGCGCTCCCAGATCGCCGGTCCGGCTCTGGAAATGGTCGGCTGCACCACCAGCCAGGCCGAGGTCGCCACTTTCATCGAGGCGGTCAAGGACATCGACGGCGTGACCCGCGTCGGCGTCCCGAGCTCGTCGATGAGCAGTGGCACCGGGGGCAACGCGACCAGCGCCGGGAGCTGTGAAGGCGCGGCCCAGTTCCAACTCGTCGCCGCCTTTGACGCCGCGCCGGTGCCGCCCGAAGCGGGTACCGAAGCGATCGCGCCCGAAGCGGTGACGCCCGAAGCGAGCTCGGAAAGCAGCCCCGAAGCCGGCGCGGGCGAAGCGGGCGAAGCGACTTCATCGGAAAACTCCTCCGAAGAAGCGGCAGCACAGTGATGAAGTCCTCGACCCGACCGATCATCGCCATCCTGCTGATCGTCGCCGCGGCGGTCGCCTTCTGGACGCTCGCCCTGAGCCCGAAGCGCAGCGAAGCCGACAAGCTCGACGCGCAGATCGAAACGCTGAACGCGAGCGTCGAGTCGGCGCGCGGCGAACTCGCCCAGGCCACGGCCGCGCGCCGGGCCTTCCCGACCGCCTATCACCAGTTGGTCGAGCTCGGACAGGCGGTTCCGGCGACCGACGAAACCCCCTCGCTGCTGATTGAACTGGAAGACCTGGCCGATGCCTCCGGCATCTCCTTCGAAACGATCACCCTGGAAGGGGAAGGCGGCGGTGCGGCCCCGCCACCCGCGGAAGCGACGACCGAAGGCGCCGAAAGCGCCTCCTCGATCGGCACGCCGGCGGCCGAAGTCATCCCGGCGACCGAGGTCGAAGCTTCGTTGCTGCCACTCGGCGCCTCGATCGGCACCGCCGGCCTCGCCGTGATGCCTTACTCGCTGAACTTCAGCGGCAACTTCTTCGGGATCGCCAAGTTCATCGGCAAGGTCGATGACCTGGTGGAATCAGGCAAGGCGAAGATGATGGTCGAGGGACGATTGCTGACGATCAACGGGTTCTCGCTCAACACCGCGGAAACCGAAAGTGGCGACAGCGAACTGCAGGCCTCCTTCAGCGTCACCAGCTACCTGATCCCGCCAGGGCAGGGCGTGACCGCCGGCGCGACGCCGAGCGCCCCTGCCGAATCCGCGGCCCAGACGGTGGCGGCGGAATGAACTGGCTGAAGAAAGGACCGGAGCTGAAGCTCTCCGAGTTGAAGGTCCCGGACTTCGTCTACGACCTTTTCTACGACCTCAAGGAACGCCATCTGCTGCCGCTGGTGGCGCTGCTGCTGGTGGCGATGGTGGCCGCGCCGATCTACTTCAAGAACTCGACCGGGTCCGATCCGGGACCGGCGACGACGCTCGGGCCGACGGCAACCGCCTCCTCGGTGGATGGGCGCGGGGAAACGATTGTCGTCGCGCGTTCTGAGCCCGGCCTGCGCGATTACCGGCGGCGACTGAAGGACTATCGCGCCCTCGACCCGTTCGCGGGCGGCGGAGAAGGAGCGACCACGAGTCCGGAAGTGACCAACTCCGCCCCGTCGGTCTCACCCCCGGTGGCCTCGACGCCCGAAGCGACGGTGACCGGTGGGGAATCCGGCAGTTCGGTGGAAGTGCCGGCCGAAGTGACGATCAGTCCCGAATCCGCCGGCGTCCCGGCTGAACCCTCGACCGGGAGCACCACCGTCACCAAGACCCGCTACGCCTCCGACACGATCGACGTGCGGATCGTGACCGTCCCGCACGGCTCTTCCGAAGAGAAGCAGGCCGACCGGGCGAAGCCTCAGGCCCAGGTCCGCCGCAACCTTCCCGAACTGACCATGCTGCCCGCCCGGGCGACCCCCGCGGCGACCTACATCGGCCTCACCAACGACGGCACGAAGGCCCTCTTCGTCGTCTCCTCCGATGTGGTCTCACTCTTCGGCGAAGCCAATTGCGTGATCGGTTCGCAGAGCTGCCAGCTGCTGGCCCTCGAACCGGGTCTGCCGGAGACCTTTGTCTATGGCGCCCAGGAACGGACCTACAGGATCGAGCTGCTGAAGATCGACCAGACCTACGCTTCCAAGCCCCGCCGTGCCAACCTGGGCGCCGGCAAGGGCAAAGGCGACGCCAAGAACGGCGGCGGCGAAGGCAGCGGCAGCGGGCCCGCCGAACGCGGCTAGAGCGCCGGCAGGCGCCTCAGTTCAGGTAGAGATCGACCAGGTGGTGCCCGGCCAGGAGGCCGACGACTCCGCCAAGGGCCAGGAACGGACCGAACGGGATCGTCATCTTGCGCGCCTGCGTGCCTCGAGAAGCGATCAGGGCAAGGCCGACGACGCTGCCTGCGAGCAGTCCGGCGAGGATCGCGGGGGCGACGGCACGGCCGAGAAAGAGGCCCATGGTCGCCACCAGCTTGGCGTCGCCGAGGCCCATGCCGCGGGGCGCGGCGAGCACGACGAGGAAGAAGAGGCCTCCCGCCGCCGCGGCGGAGATCAGCCGCTCGGCCACACCGCCCGGGTCGGTGGGGATCGCGATCGCCAGGCAGATCACGGAGCCGGCGAGCAAGGCCTTGTTGGGGATGATCCGTTTGTCCAGGTCGGTCAGCGTGACCACGGCGAGCATCGCCACAAAGACGAGGCCGATTGCCGCTTCGGCAGCGTCGTGGCGATAGACGATCACCGTCGCCGCGTAGAGAGCGCCGACGATGATCTCGGTCAGCGGATATCGCGGCGAGATCGGCGCTCCACAGCAGCGCGCCTTGCCCCGCAAGAGCAGCCAGGAGACGACCGGGATGTTGTCGCGAGCACCGATCTGGGCCCCGCATCGAGGGCATTGGGAACGCTCGAGCCCGAATGGCATCCCCCGTGGCAGTCGATAGGCCACCGCCGTGGCGAAGCTGCCGACGGCCAGCCCCGCCAGAAACGCGATGATCGCCACGCCTGCCACGGCGGAGTTCTACCCGAGCCCGTCGGCGGTCCGACTACGCGGCGGGCGGGACGACGATGAAGTGACGCTTGATCGGCCTGGGTTCGACGTTGCCGGCGGTGTCGGTGGCGCGGATCGAGAGGGCGTGGTGGCCGAGCTTCAGGTGCTTGATCAGGAACGGGGACGCGCAGGGCTTCCAGTTCGCCTTGTCGACCTTGCACCTGAAGGTGGTGCCGGGCTGATCTTCGGTGATGTCGGTGAAGCGGAACACCGCCTTGCGCTTGCGCGTCTTCACCCCGGGGCCCATCGTGATCCTGGTGCGAGGCGCGGTCGAGTCCTCGGTGTAGGTCACCGGGTCCGAGCAGCCGGAGTGCTGAGCACCGGCGGAGACCGCGGAGAAAGTGGTGGTCGCGTTCTTCGCCACCGTCACCTCGAAGCCCGTGCCGAGCTGCGCGGGGGTTCCCTTGGCGATCGGCGATCCGCCGCAGTTCGAAGTCGCATAGACCGTGACGGTACCGGCACCGGGAGCACTGCCTACGACCGACGGGGTCAGGTCGTTCGCACGTTCGCCGGGGACCATGTGGAGAGTAGGCGCGGCCGGTTTCGGACCGGCTGGCGTACCCCCTCCGACCGAGCCCCCAGGGGATGACTTACCGGACGATGAGCCACCAGTAGACGAACCATCCGAGGAGCCCCCACCGGCACCCTGGCCGCCCTCACCATTCGCCCGTTCACCACTGCCGCCTCCGGGTGGCTGTACCGGGACGTTCCCCTCCCAGTAGGTGAGTGGGTTCGAACAGGAGGACGGTTCGGATCGATTGGCCGGATCGACCTGGACGGCGGAGAAGGTGGTCGCGGAGTCCGTCGGGACAGCCGCGGGGATCCCGGCCCCCTCGAGCGCTTCCGCGGACCCGTGTGCCACCTCGGTGCCGACGAGGCAGTCGGATGAGGCGAAGATCTGGATTTCGTAGGTCGGGTGCGCGGTCGGTTTTTTGACCGTGTGCGCGATGGGACCGGAGTCCAAGACTCCGGAGAAGGGGACGGCTTTGAGGATGATTTCGTCTTCCGGTTCAGCTTCGCCGAGGATCGAAGGCGTGGTGGATTTTGCCGTGGCCCCTTCGCTGGAGGGCGGATCGGTAGCGAGTAGACGCGGCACTTTGGGTGCCGCCGAGGCCGACCCGCCGAACATCAACGCGATGACGGCCGGAGCCACACACACCAAGAGGCGGGCCATCATGGCCCGCCTCTTGGGAATGCGAACTTCGGTCATGCCGCTAACCGAGGGTCAAGGTTATTCGTCCCAGGAGCCTTCGGTGTCCGTTGCGGTCGTGATACCCGAGCAGCCGCCGGCGTTGTCGCCCGCCGCCGGAATGGTGCAGGGGAATTGCAGGCTCCCCGCATCATTTTCGATCAAGAACACATTCCCGGTCGAAGAAACCGATTCGATCGTGTAGGTCGTGTCGGTGAGGTTGGTGAGGAGGATTCCTTCAACCGCCGACGCGGTGGCGGTCTTCTTCGTGCCCGGCTTGATGGTGGGCTCAATTTTTTCGAGTTCGTCGATCAGACAGGTGCCATATTTACCGCTGTGTTCGGTTGCGCAGGTCTCCATCGCCACCTGCGCCGAGTGGGCGTTCTCCTTGGCCTTCGAGTCACCGGCCTTGTCGCGCTGATTGAAGAACGCGGGGAGGGCGATGGCGGCGAGGATGCCGAGGATGAGCATGACGACGAGAAGCTCGATCAGCGTGAAGCCGGCCTCACTGTCGCCACTGAGTCGGGCACCTAGACGGGCCCGGAGATTCTGGAGAAACATATAGGTGCCTCCTGTTGCTACCTATCGTTTGCCAGGCCCCGTCGCGTGATGCCACGGTGTCGTATGCCTCTTGCACCAAGGCACTGGCTGGATAATTACCCGGTGGTCATCGACAGGATCGAGGCGACCTTTAGTACCGACACTTGGCTATCTCCTGGACGCCACTTTTCGGGTTCAGTCCACCCAAAAGTGACGAGTTCAGGACGCGAAATGCGGCTCTGGGAGACCGCGTCTCACGTCGGCACCAACGAACGTCCAGTTTTGCCGAGGGCTAACGGATGTGTTCGTAGATCGAGAACATCGGCAGGTACATCGAGATCACGATGAACCCCACCATGCCACCGACGAAGACGATCATCACCGGCTCCAGCAAGGCGGTCAGCGCCTTCACCTTGGCGTCGACCTCGGCCTCGTAGAAGTCCGCGACTTTGCTCAGCATCTCGTCGAGCTGGCCGGTGTCCTCGCCGACGGCGATCATGTGCCCGACCATCGGCGGGAAGATGTCGGCGTCGGCGATCGGGGCGGCGATCGAACCGCCGCGCTTGACCGAGGCGTAGACGTCGTCCATCGCTTCCTCGACCACCACGTTGCCGGCCGTTTCCCCGGTCAACTTGATCGCTTGCAACATCGGCACGCCGGAGGCCACGGCGCCGGAGAAGGTGCGCGACCAACGCGCCAACGCAACCTTCTGCACCACGTCGCCGATCTTGAAGGGCAGCTTCAGCGTGAAGCGATCCCAAGCTCGATGCCCGGCTTCGGTTTTCTTCCACTTGAAGAAGAGGAGGACCGAAAGGACCAGCCCGGGGATGATCAGGAACCAGTAGCCGGTGAGCGCATCGGAGAGGCTGACGCAGAACTGGGTCGGGCCCGGCAGACCTGCCGCTTCCTGAGGATTTTCTTCGGCCAGTTCTTCGAAGATCTTGGCGAAGACGGGGATCACGAAGGCGACGATCGCGACCAGCACGATGGCGGCGAAGCCGAAGATCAGCGCCGGGTACATCAGCGCCGATTTGACCTCGCGCCGCAGCGCGTCCTGCTTCTCAACCTGGTACGCGATCCGGTCCATCGCCTCGTCGAGGCGGCCCGACTGCTCGCCCGAGCGGACCATCGCCCGGTAGAGGCGGTCGAAGATCTTGGGGTAGCGGCCCATGGCCTGCTCCAACGAGCTGCCCGCCTCGACGTCCTGACGGATTCCGGCGGCCGCCTCTTTGAGCAGATCGTCGTTGGTCTGATCCTCAAGCGTCTGCAGAGTCCGGAGCATCGGCATGCCGGAGGTGTTCAGGGTGGCGAACTGCCGCGAGAAGACCGCCAGCTCGCGCAGGTCGACGCCGCGCCAGCGCTTCAGCAGATCCTCGAGGTTAAGCGGGTTCGACTTCTCGCTGACGTCGAGCACGATCAAGCCACGCTGGCGCAGCTGCTCGCCGACCGCGGACTTGGATTCGGCCTGGATCTCGCCGCTCGAGGTCGAGCCGGCCAGGTCCATCGCCTTGAACTCGAAGGTGTTCGCGCTCACGCCGGGACCCCGTTCGCCTGTGGCACGACCGCCGGGCCGCCACCGAGCAGCCGGCTCAGCTCCTCCGGCACGCTCGCTCGCTGTTCGGCCAGCGCCCGACCGATCTTGCCCGCCCGCACCAGCCGCACCAGGTCGGCGTCCATCGTCTGCATCCCGATCGCTCCCGAGGTCTGCAGCGCCGCGTAGATCTGATGGGTCTTGCCCTCGCGGATCAGGTTGCGGATCGCCGGCGTCGGGATCAGCACCTCGCAGGCGACGACGCGGCCACGGCCGTCACTGGTCGGCAGCAGCTGCTGGGTGACGATCCCCTGCAACGCGATCGACAGCTGCGTGCGCACCTGCGCCTGCTGCTCCGGCGGGAAGACGTCGATCACGCGATCGACGGTCTGGGCGGTCGACTGGGTATGCAGGGTGGCGAAGACGAGGTGGCCGGTCTCGGCCGCGGTCAGCGCAGTCGAGACCGTCTCCAGGTCACGCATCTCCCCGACCAGGATCACATCGGGGTCCTGGCGCAGCGCCGCCCGCAGGCCCCGCGCGAAGTCAGGTGCGTCGGAGCCGACCTCGCGCTGGTTGACGATCGATTTTTTGTGATGGTGGAGGAACTCGATCGGATCCTCGATCGTCAGGATGTGGTCCTCGCGGTCGAGGTTGATCGCGTCGATCATCGCCGCCAGCGTCGTGCTCTTGCCCGAGCCGGTCGGCCCGGTGACGAGGACGAAGCCCCGCGGTTTGGTGGTCAGCTCGCGCAGCACCGGCGGCACGCCGAGCGACTCCAGCGCCGGCACGTCGTGCGGGATCAGTCGGAACGCCGCGCTCACCGCGCCGCGCTGGAAGAAGCAGTTGACGCGGAAGCGGGCGACGCCCGGGATCGCGTAGGCGAAGTCGAGCTGCTGGTCGTTCTCGAACCGTTTGCGTTGGTCGTCGTTGAGGATCCCGTAGACGACCTCGCGGGTCTGCTGCGTGTTCAGCACCGGGAAGCCCTCCATCGGCAGGATCCGTCCCTTGTCGCGGATCGACGGCGGCACGCCGGGGGTGATGTGGACGTCGGAGGCGCGCGCCTCCACCATCTGGCGGAGCACCTCGGAGAAGTCGAAATCAGGCCGTGACACGGAGCACCTCCTCGAGGCTGGTGACGCCCGCCCGGACCTTCGAGACACCGTCCTCGCGCAGGGTCAGCATCCCCTCTTCCTCGGCGACGGCGGCGATTTCAGGCTCGGCGGCACGCTGGATCGTCAGTTCTTTCAACGTCTCGCTCATCGACATCGCCGAATAGATGCCGACCCGCCCGCGGTAGCCGGAGTGGTTGCAGCGGGGGCAGCCGACCGGCTCGTAGCCCTCGAGTTCGGCCCCGGCCGTGATCCCCGCCCCGGCCAACGCTTCGGGCGAGATCACCGTGCGCCGCTTGCAGCTCGCGCAGAGCTTCCGCGCCAGGCGCTGGGCGATCACGCAATCGACCGCCGAGGCGGTGAGAAAGGTCTCGATCCCCATCTCGTTCAGACGCGGGAGCGCTCCCGGGGCGTCGTTGGTGTGCAGCGTGGTCAGCATCATGTGGCCGGTCAGCGCCGCCTCGATCGCGATCCGGGCGGTCTCCGCGTCGCGGATCTCACCCACCATCACGATGTCCGGGTCGGCACGCAGGATCGACCGCAGCCCGGTGGCGAAATCGAGCCCCGCCTTGCGGTTGACGTTCATCTGGTTGATCCCGTCGATCCGGTACTCGACCGGGTCCTCGATCGTGATGATCTTCTTGGTCACGTCGTTAAGAGCGGCAAGCGCCGCGTAGAGCGTCGTCGACTTGCCCGAGCCGGTCGGCCCGGTCACCAGCACCGCTCCGTAGGAGCTGCGGAAGGCCTCCTCGAAGCGGGCCCGCGCCGAGCCGGCCATCCCCAGTTCGTCGAGCGTGCGCTGTGAGTTGCTTTCGTCGAGGATGCGGATCGTCGACCCCTCGCCGCGCTGGGTTGGCAGGGTGGTGACGCGGAGGTCGATCCGCCGCCCCTCGACCGAGACGCTGACCCGCCCGTCCTGCGGCACCCGCTTCTCGGCGATGTCGAGCTCCGACATGATCTTCAGCCGCGAGATCACCGCGCCGGTCATCCGCTTGGGCACGTGGGCGGCATCCTTCAGCACACCGTCGACGCGGAAACGGATCCGCAGCTCCCCTTCCTCGGGCTCGATGTGGATGTCGGACGCCCCCTCCCCCACCGCCTGCGCGAGCAGGCTGTAGACGAGCTTGACGATCGGCGCGTCCTCCGGGCCCGCCTGCATATCGGTGACCGGAGCGGGCGCCGCCTCTTCTTCGGCCGCCTCGTGGATGATCGCGTCGGCGGCGGCGCTCTGTACCGTGCCGAGCCGCGTCAACAGCGCTTCGACGTCGGCTCGCGCGGCGACCGCGATCCGGCAGTCGAGCCCGGTCGCGACCTGGATGTCGTCGAGGGCGAGGACGTTGGCCGGGTCGGCGGCCGCGACCAGCAGCGTGCCGGTGTCGACGTAGCCCACCGGGACCGCCATGTAGCGGCGCGCCAAGGCCACCGGGAAGAGCGCGGCGGCACCCATGTCGATGCCGTAGACGGCGAGGTCGACGTGGTCGAGCCCGTACCGCTCGGCGGTCGCCCGCGACAGCTGCTCTTCGGTCAACGCGCCCTGCTCGAGGAGCAGCGCCTCGGGCGGTTTGCCGGCGGTCCGTGCCGCCTCGACCGCCGCCTGCACGGTCGGCTCGGCGACGAAGCCGAGCTCGACCAGCACGTCGGTGATGAAGCCGCGCGAGTGGCCCCGCTGGACCGGCGGGGTCAGCCCCGGCGTGCCCTGCTCCCGCGGCTCCCCCAAGGCAGGAGCAGCCGACCCCCCGAGGTCGGGGACCGGGCGCAGGTGGCTCGGGTAGTCGCTGCCCATGTCGCTCATCCCGGGTGGTAGGCCCCGCCTTCGGGACCCTTGTAGGTGGCGTCGACGATCGTCTGGTGGATGCTCTGGGGCGTCTGGTAGCCGTAGGCGACGATCGCCTGCGGCACGCCGTGGCTGAGTGACTTCGGCCGCATCGCGATCAGCGCCGGCAGCTGGCTGATGTTCAAGCCGATGGTGACCGAGGCGTAGCGGGAGATCTGCTCGGCGGGGACGACGATCGGCGTCACGTCTTCGACAGCGGCCACCGCGCGCAGCGCCAACTTGGTGAAGCGGTCGTCGATCCCGCCGTCGTGGACGACCAGCAGGACGACGGCCCGGTCGGCGTCGTAGGCGGCGGTGAAGCGGGGCGGCAAGGGCTTCGTCTGCGGCACCGAGGTCGGCAGTTCGCCGACGCCGGTCGGCGCCGCCACCGCCAGTGCTTCACTCGGTTCGACCGTGGGTTCGGTTTCGCCGCCGGACGACGATCCACCCGATTTGGCCAAGAACAGCACCGCGACGACCACCGCCAGCACGGCCACCAGCCCGACCTGGGCCGCCCTGCTTTCGTTCAGCTTCTCCCGCACGGCGTCTCCCTAGGGCCCGACCGGGGTCGGATCGAGCTGCTCGATACCGCTGGCGCGCTGGCCTCCGGCGGCGAGCATCAGTTTGAGGTCATGGGGATTGGACGCGTAGTCCATCGCCACCTGCTCGGTGATCCGCCCCTCGCCGACGTAGGAAAGCAAGGCCTGGTCGAAGGTCCGCATCCCGTAGTACTCGCCTTCGGCGATGACCTCGGTGATCTTGCCGGTCTCCTCCGCGTTCAGGATCAGGTCCTGGACGCGGCCGGTGACCACCATCACCTCGGAGGCGGGGACCCGCCCTTCGCCGGTTACGTCGGGCACGAGGCGTTGGGCGATCGCCCCCCTGAGCGTCGCCGCCAGCATCACCCGCGCCTGCTGCTGCTGGTGCGGCGGGAAGAAGTCGATGATCCGGTTGATCGTCTCGGTCGCGTCGAGGGTATGGACGGTGGAGAGCACGAGGTGGCCGGTCTCGGCCGCCGAGAGCGCCGTGCGCACCGTCTCCTCGTCGCGCATCTCGCCGATCAGGATCACGTCGGGGTCCTGACGCAGCACCCGCCGCATCGCGCGGCCGAAGCCGACCGTGTCGGAGCCGACTTCGCGCTGGTTGACGATCGAGCGTTTGTCGGCGTGCAGGTACTCGATCGGGTCCTCGAGCGTGATGATGTGGCGCGCCCGGGTCTCGTTGATGTGATCGATCATCGCCGCCAGCGTGGTGCTCTTGCCGGAGCCGGTGGTGCCGGTGACGAGGATGATCCCGCGCGGCTCCTCGGCCAACTCGCGCACCACCTCGGGCAGGCCGAGGTCGTCGATCGAGCGGACCTGGAAAGGGATCGCGCGGCAGACGATCGAGATCGCCCCGCGCTGCTTGAAGACATTGACGCGGAAGCGGGAGACGCCCGGCAGGGCGTAAGAGAAGTCGGCCTCGCCGTCGCTCTCGAATTCGGTCAGCGACCGCGGCTCGGCGATATCATGGAAGGCCTGCTTGGTGTCCTCGGCGGTGAGCCTGCCGAAGCCCTCGAGCGGGATCAGGTCGCCATGCATCCGGGCCACCGGAGGCGAGTCGATCTTTACGTGCAGATCTGAACCCTCGCGCTCGACGAGGGTTCGCAGGGCGGTTGCGATGTCGAACATCCCGGCACTTATCGGCCGGGATGCTCGATCGCTTGACTCAGTACTTACTAGTGCTTAGGGCGCCCACACAAGCCGCTTAAGCGACCTCGCGCAGTTTCTGGGCCTCGCCCAGGGACTGCAGCTTTTTGAGGCTCTGGTTCTCGATCTGGCGGATCCGCTCGCGGGTGACGTTGAACGTCCGGCCGACCTCGTCCAGGGTCCGCGGGTGCTCGCCGCCGAGCCCGTAACGGAGCTCGAGCACGCGGCGCTCGCGGTAGGAGAGGTTCTCGAGGGCTTCCTTGAGGGCCTCTTTGGTGAGCAGGTCGGCCGCCCGGTCGAACGGGGACTCGGCCTTCTCGTCGGCGATGAACTGACCGAACTCGGACTCCTCCTCGTCGCCGACCGGCTTCTCGAGGGAGACCGGGGCCTGGGCGGAGCGCTTGATCGAGTCGACCTCCTCGGGATCGATGCCGGTCACCTCGGCGATCTCCTCCGGGGTGGGCTCACGGCCCAGCTCGGTGACCAGCTTGCGCTCGGCACGGCCGATCTTGTTCAGCTTCTCGACCACGTGGACCGGGATGCGGATGGTCCGCGCCTTGTCGGCGAGCGCACGGGCGATCGCCTGGCGGATCCACCAGGTCGCGTAGGTGGAGAACTTGAACCCCTTGCGGTAGTCGAACTTC
>DATNAG010000030.1:0-43989 GCA_035572835.1 Solirubrobacterales bacterium | reverse complement strand
GAGGTGTTGGAGGAGAGGATCGCGTGGCCGGGCGTGGCGGCGTCGATCTCGCGGAAGACGGCCTGCTTGATCTCCATCTTCTCCGGCACGGCCTCGATCACGAAGTCGACGTCGGCGAACTCGGCGTAGCTGGTGGTGCCGGTGATGTTGCCCATCACCTCGGCGAGCCGGGCGTCGGCCTGCTCCTGGGTGATGCGCTCCTTCTTCACCTGCGAGCCGAGCTGGCCCTGGGTGACCGCGCGCGCCTTCTCCAGGGCCGCGTCGACGAATTTCTGGTCGATGTCCTTGACCACGACCGGGATGTCGGCGGCGGCGATCGCCTGCGCGATCTCCCCACCCATCGTGCCCCCACCGACCACGGCGGCCTTGCTGACGAACATTCGGCTTGGTTCCTCCCTGAATCTTGCGGCTTTGGCTGGGCGGCCGGCGGCCGCGCGAAGCTGGGAGGCTATCCGGATGGAGGGTTCGGCGACATCAGACCGTGACGCGTTGCTCGGCTTCGAGCTGGCGCTCGACGAGAAGGTGTGCGACGAGGTGCACCAGGAGAGCTGGGGCCGGCTCTTCCTGACCAGGTCGGCGCCGCTGATCTGGGACGCCAACTGGGTCGGCATCGAGGAGGTCGGGCTGGGCGTCGACCAGGTGGTCGCGATCGCCGACGACGCGCTCGGCGGCGAGGGCTTCGGCCACCGGACGGTCTGCCTCCTCGACCAGGCCGACGGGAGGCGGATCGGCGAGGCGGTCGAAGCCGCAGCGGCCCATTGGCCCCGCTGGGAGGTCGAGCGGACCCGGTACATGGTCTGGCGCGGCGACAAATCCCCGCCCGCCACGGTGAATTCGGCGGCGGTGCGAGAGGTGCGGCTGGCGGAGATCGAGGGGCTGCGGCGGACGCTGATCGCCGAGGAGGCGGTGCCGAACGGGGTGCCGGAGCCGCAGGCGACCGTCGAGCAGCTGTTCGAGCTCGACCAGCGCTATGGCGTCGCGGGCGGCGATCGCTGGTTCACCGCGCCCGCCGACGGCGAGCCGCTCTCCTGCTGTCGCCTGCTCAGCGACGGGCGGATCGGCCAGGTCGAGGACGTCGGCACCCGCGTGGACGCCCGCGAACGCGGCTATGCGAAGGCGATCGTGCTCGCCGCCGTCGCCGCCGCCCAGGCGGACGGCAACGCGCCGATCTTCCTCACCGCCGAGGCCGCCGACTGGCCGCAGCTGATGTATGCCAAGCTCGGCTTCGAGACGGTCGGCGACCTGACCATCCTGCGGCGCCGACCTTGACCGCACTACATACGGGACATTGCCACAGGTAAAAGACTGTACGGGCGTACAAACCATCGGTTAAGGCCCCGGCATTAGGCTCTTTTGGCTCTGTCTAGGGAGTCTTGAAAGGAAAACGATCGCGGCCGGTCACCGGACGCGCCGCCAAGTGAGGGACAAGTCAAGCGATGAGCCGAATCCGCCAGCAGAACGTGACCGCAGCCCAGTGGAGCTCCAATGGTGAGGCGCTGGGCGCGATCGATCTGACGCTTCCCGAGAACGCCGCCTTCGGCGCCAACGTCTTCGACGTCACCGTGCAGAAAGAACGCCTGCCCGCGGACGTCTTCGAGAAACTCCAGGCGACGCTCGAAGGCGGCGAGGCCCTCGACCCCAGCCTGGCCGACGCGGTCGCCGAGGCGATGATGGAGTGGGCGCTGGAGAACGGCGCCACCCACTACACCCACATGTTCCAGCCGCTGACCGGCGCGACGGCGGAGAAGCACGATTCGTTCTTCGAGCCGGCCGGCGAAGGCAAGCTGATCGCCGGCTTCTCCGGCAAGGAGCTGATCCAGGGCGAGCCGGACGCTTCCTCGTTCCCGACCGGCGGCCTCCGCGCCACCTTCGAGGCGCGCGGCTACACCGCCTGGGATCCGACCAGCCCGGCCTTCATCCTCGAGAACCCGAACGGGACGCTGCTGGCGATCCCGACCGCCTTCGCCAGCTGGACCGGCGAGGCGCTCGACGCGAAGATCCCCCTGCTGCGCTCGATGGACGCCCTCTCGAAGACGGCGGTGAAAGCGCTGCGGCTGCTCGGCGACGACGCGACCGAGCGGGTCTTCACCACCGTCGGCCCGGAGCAGGAGTACTTCCTGATCGACGAGCAGTACTTCTTCGAGCGGCCCGACCTGATCTCCACCGGCCGCACCCTGTTCGGCGCCAAGCCGCCGAAGGGCCATGAGCTCGACGACCACTACTTCGGCTCGATCCCGGAGCGCGTGCTCGCCTTCATGATGGAGTCGGAACTGGAGATGCGGAAGCTCGGCATCCCGGTGAAGACGCGCCACAACGAGGTCGCGCCGGCCCAGTACGAGATCGCGCCGATCTTCGAGTCCTCGAACGTCGGCTCCGACCACCAGCAGCTGCTGATGCGGACGCTGGAAAACGTCGCCCGCCGCTATGGCCTCGTCTGCCTGCTGCACGAGAAGCCATTCGCCGGCGTCAACGGCTCGGGCAAGCACAACAACTGGTCGATGGGCACGGACACCGGTACCAACCTGCTGAACCCTGGCGACACCCCTGAGGACAACATCCACTTCCTGTTCTTCTGCACGGCGGTGATCCAGGCGGTCAACAAACATCAGGGCCTGCTGCGGGCCTCGGTCGCCAACATCGGGCAGGACCACCGACTCGGGGCCAACGAGGCGCCGCCGGCGATCATCTCGATCTTCCTCGGCGCCGAACTCGAAAAGGTGTTCGAGGCGATCGCGACCGGCGAAGGCGACCCCAACACGCCGGCCTCCTTCCTCGACCTCGGCACCACGGTGCTGCCGCCGCTGCCGCTCGACGGCGGCGACCGCAACCGGACCTCGCCGTTCGCCTTCACCGGCAACAAATTCGAGTTCCGGGCGCTCGGGTCGAGCATGTCGCTCGCCTTCCCCAACACGGTGCTGAACACGATCGCGGCCGAGGCGATCGACGATCTGGCGGGCAAGCTGAAGGAGAAACTCGACGCCGGTCTGGGGATGCCCGAGGCCGTGATGGAGATCGTCAAAGACTCCTACCTGGCGAACAAGGTCGTCTGCTTCGGCGGCGACAACTACTCCGAGGAGTGGCACCAGGAGGCCGAGCGGCGTGGTCTGAAGAACCTCAAGACCACCCCGGACGCGCTGCCCGAGGTCCTCGCCGACGACACCGTCAAGGCCTTCGAGGACTACAGCGTGCTCAGCAGGCGGGAGCTCGAGTCGCGCTACGACGTGTGGGTCGAGCAGTACGCGCTGCGGGCGAACATCGAGGCCGAGGAGACGTTCTCGATCGGCCAGACGTTGATCCTCCCGGCCGGGCTGCGGCAGCTGGCGCTGATCTCCGACGCGGGCGTGTCCAGCCTCGAGGGCGAGCTGCGCGAGCTGGTCGACGAGCTGGTCGCCAACCTCGGCGAGCTGAAAGCGGCGAACGCGGTCCCCGCCGACCTCGAGGGGCTCGAGCTGGCGAAGTACGCTCGCGACAGTCAGCTGGCGTCGATGAGCAGGGTGCGCGAGGTGGGCGACAAGCTGGAGCGGATCGTCGCCGACGACCTCTGGCCGCTGCCGAAGTACGAGGAGATGCTCTTCATCAAGTAGCGCCGGCGAGCGCCTTGTTCAAGCGGGCGGGTCTTCGGGCCCGCCCTCTTTCTCTTCCGGCTCGTCGTCTTCCGGGTTGTCGCGGACGGCGTGCCAGATCAGCCAGAAGACCGCGCCCGCGCCGAGGATCGGGATCATGCCGCCGAAGAGGACCGGGATCCAGGACTCTTCGGCACGGACGACGCGGACGCCGGCGGCGACGGTCTCCGGCCCGATCATGCGCGCGCCTTCGGCAGGCCCGGCCCGCCGGAGAGCGGGTTCAGGTCGGCCAATAGCTCGAGCAGGCGCGGCTGCGGCTCGGAGTCGTCGATCACGATCGCCGTCCCCGGCCAGGCGTGGCGGCAGTAGCGGGCGTAGGCCTGGCGCGAGGAGAGGTCGGGCTCATAGATCCAGCAGCCGCTGTTCCAGTAGCGGGTCGGCCCGTGGGCGGCGCGGACGTCGTCGAGCGGCTGGTGGGTGTGGGCGAAGACGATCTTCTCCGCCTGCTGGTCGTAACCGAGGTTGGCGACCACCTGCGAGAAGGCCTCGAGCGCGGGCTCGGTAGGGCTGGATCGTGAGAGCACCGTCGGCTCGGGGTACTGCGGGCGGGCGGCGGGCGGGCCGGGCAGCGGTTGTTCACGGGCCTGGCGAGCGGCCTCGTCGGCGACCACGGCGTCGAAGTGGGCGGCGCTGGGCAGCCCGACGGCGTCACCCTCGGTGCGGTCGCGGACGCGGGCGGCCACGCGGCGGGCCCCGCGCACCGGAGCGCCGGCTTTCTGGACGACCCGGCCCGCTTTCTGGGCGGCGCCGAAGACGTTCTGCTGGGCGTGGGTGCCGTGCGGCATCTGGGCGGCGATGTAGAGCCACTCGGTGAGCAGCGTGGTCACCGACTCGTAGTCCGCCTCACAGGTCGGCTCCTCGGGGCCACCGGAGGCGATCGCCCAGAGCGTCCGGGTGAGCAGCCGCGAGCCGCGCGAGCCGCTCATCCGCGCGTGCGGATCGAGGTAGTGGCCGTGGGTGCAGAGGACACCGGCAAAGCTGTAGGTCGGGTAGGCGATCTCGATCTCGACCCCGGGCAGGCGGTGCTCGAGGAAGCCTTGGAAGAAGGACGGGCCGGGTGGCTCCTGGATCGCGGCGCCGTCAGGACGGAAGGTTTCGCCGCGCGCCAGCGCCGCCTCCAGCTGGTTCTCTTCGTCGCGGTGGACGAGGTGGTGGTCGTGGTTGCCGGAGAGGAAGACGAAGCGCTTGCCGGCCAACTTCTCGGCGACCAGCGCCAACAGGCCGGCGGAGGCGTCGACGGCGTCGGCGACCGAGCCGAAGAGGAAATCGAAGAGATCGCCGAGGAGGATCACCTCGTCGACGCCGTCGAGCGCCGGGGCCAGGCATTCGAGGAAGAAGTCCTCGCGCAGGAGGTCGCGGCCGGTCCAGGCGCCGAAGTGCGTGTCGGAGATGACCAGCGCTCGCAAGGAGCCTGAGTCTAGGCCCGTCGCCTGAGGGACAGCTCAGGCGCGCGGGCGCAGGCGCATCTTCAGCCCGCCGCGGGGGGAGAGCGTCGGGCTCTGGCGCACCGTCATCGCGCGGCCCGGCAGCGCGTCGGCGCGCAGCTGCTGCAGGAACATCGTGGTCACCAGCTTCACCTCGAGCCGGCCGAAGCGTTTGCCGATGCAGACCCGTTTGCCGCCGCCGAAGGGGACGTAGGCGCCGCGCGGCAGGGCCGCTTTGCGCTCGCGGGTGAAGCGCTCGGGGACGAAGGCCTCGGGCTCGGGGAAGACCTCCGGGATCCGGTGGCTGGCCCAGGAGACGTAGGCGACGTAGGCGCCGCGGGGGACCCGGTAGCCGCCGAACTCGAACTCGTGGACCACCCGGCGGGGGCCGATCCAGGCCGGCGGGTAGAGCCGCAGGACCTCGTCGACGACCATGTCGAGGTAGGGCAGCTCGCGCTCCAGTTGGTCGATCGTCGGCGCCTCCCCCGCCAACACCCGGTCCTGCTCCTGGCAGAGCTTCTCCAGCACATCGGGATGGCGGGCCAGTTCGTGGAGGGCGAAGGTGACGGTCGAGGTCGAGGTGTCGTGGCCGGCGAACATCAGGGTCATCACCTGGTCGCGGATCTCGGTGTCGGTGAAGCGCTCGCCCCCCTCCCCGCGCGCCTCCACCAGAAGGCTGAGGATGTCGCGGCGACCGCTGTCGGGAGCGGCGCGGCGGCGGGCGATCTCCTCGTAGACGATCTCGTCGAGGACGGCACGCGAGCGCATCATCTTCCGCCACGGCGAGCCCGGGCCGCGCAGCAGGCGGACCGCGTAGTCGGTGCCGTAGTAGCCAAGCGCCTCCTCGAAGTGATGGGCGGCCGCCGCTCCCTTGCCCGCCTCGTCGGGGTCGAGCCCGAGCAGCGCCCGCATCGCGATCCGCATCGCCAACTTGCGCATCCAGGCGTAGACGTCGACCACGGTGCCGGGATGCAGATCGGCGATCGCCGCCTCCGCCTCGGCCCGCATCGCCGCGCTCGATGCCTCGATCTGCTCGCGGCGGAAGGCGGGCAGCATGATCGCCCGGGCACGATCGTGGTAGCCCTCGTCGATCGTCAGCAGGCCGTCGCCGAGCAGCGGGATCAGGTCGCCGAAGCTCGACTCGCGCCAGTGGAAGTTCTCCGGGTGGCCGACGGTGATGAAATGATTGGCCTCGGGGCCGAGCATGAAGATCGAGCGGATGTGGAGCAGCCGCATGCTGAAGATCGGCCCGAACTTTTCGTAGGCGTCGAGCAGGATCGGCAGCGGGTCGCGCGCCATCTGCATCGTGCGCGGCACGTTGAAGTCGGTCAACCCGGGCGGATAGAGGCCCCTCCCCCGCCACTCCGACGCGATGTCGCCCGCGACCCGGACGAAGGGGTTGCCGGACATCACAGGCGGCCGCTCGACCGGGGCACTGGTATCGACCGTCGCCATCGCGCGATCATAACTGGCCGGCTGGCCAGTTCTTATCAGGCGGCGGCTTTGGCGGCGAGCTGGCCGCAGGCGGCGTCGATGTCGCGGCCGCGGGTGAGGCGCACGGTGGCGGGGACGCGGTGCTCGGCGAGGATCGCCCGGAAGGTCTCGATCCGCTCCGGCGAGGAGCCGTCATAGGCGCCGGTCGGGTTGTAAGGGATCAGATTGATCTTGTAGATCCGCGGGTCGAGCAGGGCGGCAAGTTCCCGGGCGTGCTCGGGCAGGTCGTTGACGCCGTCGAGCATCACGTACTCGACGAAGACCTTGCGCCGGCGCTTCGCCCGGTAGCGATCGCAGGCGGCGAGCACCTCGGCCAGCGGGAAGCGGTCGTTGACCGGCATCAGCTGCGATCGCAGCGCGTCGTTGGGGGCGTGCAGGGAGAGGGCGAGCGCGATCGGCTTCTCGAACTCGGCGATCCGGTCGATGCCGGGCACCCAACCGACGGTAGAGATCGCCGTGCGCCGGTTGGTGACGCCGAGGTCGGGGAGGCGTTCGCAGGCGGCGAGCACGTTGTCGATGTTCATCGTCGGCTCCCCCATGCCCATGAAGACGACATGGTCGATCGGTTCGACGCGGCGGAAGTGCAGCGCCTGGTCGAGGATCTCGTCGGCGCTGAGATTGCGCCCGAACTTCATCTTGCCGGTGGCGCAGAAGGTGCAGGTGAGGGGGCATCCCGACTGGGAGGAGACGCAGACCGAACGCCGGCCATCGCGGTAGCGCATCAGCACCGCCTCGAGCGGCCGGCCGTCGGCGGTGTCGAACAGGGTCTTCACGGTGCCGTCATCGGATTTCGCCTCGGCGCGGACCGAGAGCGTCGAGAACGGCACCTCGGCGGCCAGCCGCCCCCGCAATCCGGCGGGCAGATTCGTCATCTTCTCGTACTCCGCCGCCCCCCGGGCCACCCACTCCCAGACCTGGGCGGCGCGGTACTCCGGCTGCCCCGCCGCGGCGAGAACCTCTTTCAGACGCTGCCTATCCATATGACGAGGTTAGACGGCCCGGGCAGTAGCCTCTCGCGAGGTGGGAAGAACAAGGACGTACCGGAATTTGCACTTTCGCCGCCAAGGGCTGCGCGATTACCCTTAAACAGTCCTCTTATGAAGACTTTCGGCGTACCACGAGCGTTCGAGGCGCCACGTCAGGTGGCGGTGACGCTCGCCACCCTGGCCCGCTATCGGGCGGCGGTCCTGCCGGTCGTCGCCCGTGAGCTGGAGCTGTGGTCGGCCCGCGCGGCGACGATCCCCGACCCGATCCTGCGCGAGGCGGCGACCGGCGCGCTGGTCGAGAAGCGGGGCAACGTGGAGGCGACGGCGGCGCTGGTGACGCTCGCACCGCGACGTGGGCGCGGCGCGGTGGTCCGCGCCACGACCGCGCTGCAGGTTGCGGTCGACTACCTGGACAACCTTGACGAGGACGCTGGGCCGGACGGGCTCGCCGACGGCCTGCGGCTGCACGAGGCGCTGGTCGTGGCGCTGACGCCGGCCGCCGGGCGGCGCGACTGGTACGCGCACCATCCCCACGGCGAGGACGGCGGCTATCTTGACGCGCTGGTCGACCGCTGCCAGGCCGCCGTCGCGGCGCTGCCCTCTCCGGTCGCGCTCCCCGCGGCATGCCGCGCGGCCGCGCGCTGTGGGGTGGCCCAGAGCCATACTCACGCCGCCGGCGGCGCCGGGCTCGAGGCCTGGGCGGCAACACTCGGGGGCACGTCGGGCCTGCGCTGGTGGGAGGCTACCGCCGGCGCCGGCTCCTCGGTCGGTGCCCACGCGCTGATCGCGCTTGCCGGCACGCCCGGCGCCACAGCCGACGAGGCCGAGCTCCTCGCGGCTGCCTACGACCCCTGGATCGGCGCGCTCACCGTCCTGCTCGACGACTACGTCGACCGCGCCCGCGATGGGCGCGACGGCGTGCACAACTACCTGCGCCACTACGGTGAGGAGGCACCGGCCCGGATCGACTTCCTCGTCGCCGGCGCCCGACGGGCGTTGCGTGACGTTCCCCGCCGCGGCACCCACGAAGCGATCCTGAACGGAATCCTCGCCTACTACCTGGGCGATCCGCCGGACCCAGGCGAGCAACGGCCCGCCGCCGCCGACAGCACCCCGGTCCGCATCCTGTCCGCAGCACTGAGGCTGGTGCCGTGACCGCCCCTCCCGCGCGCTACGTCGCGATCATCACCGACGGCAACAGGCGCTGGGCGCGCGAGCGCAACCTTCCCGTCGGCGAAGGCCACCGGGCGGCCGCCGAGAACGTGCGGGCGCGGCTGCGCGACGCGGCCGAACTCGGCGTCGAGGAGCTGACGATCTACGCCTTCTCGACCGAGAACTGGGAACGCCCGGGCCCGGAGGTGAGCGGCCTACTGGCGCTCCTCGCCGAGTACATCGACGGGGTCACGCCGGAGCTCCACGCCGAGGGCGTGCGCCTGCGCTTCATCGGCGATCGGGGCGCGCCGCTGCCGGCCAGCCTGACCGAGCGGATGGAGTGGGCCGAAGAGCTGACCGACGAGAACCGTCGTATCACCTTCTTCGTCCCCTTCAACTACGGCGGCCGCGCCGAGATCGTCCGCGCCGCGGCTGCCTTCGACGGCGGCGACGAGGACGAGTTCGCCCGCGGCCTCTACGCGCCGGAGATGCACAACCCCGAGCTGATGATCAGGACGAGCGGCGAGCGGCGGCTCTCCAACTACCTGCTCTGGCAGCTGGCCGACTCCGAGCTCATCTTTCGCGACGAGCTCTGGCCCGACTTCTCGCGCCGCTCCTTCGAGGAGTCGCTGGCGGAGTACGAGCGGCGGCTGGAACGCAGACAGCCCGGAGGGCTACAGGGGGTTCCCTCCGGGCCTGGCTGAAGGTCTGCGTGGAAACGGACGCGCCCAGGGAAGACGGAACCGCTCCAGAGCCGAACCAGGTCGGCCGAACAATAAGAACATATGCGGACCATTTAGTCAATAACGGTCTTCGTTCTCCGCGTATCGATTGGCCCACTCGCGAGCCTCTGCGAAACCGAGGTAAGGCAGCAGAGCGAGCAGGACAAGGTCCGGACGCAGCGCTTCGAGAGCCTCAAACCGACCGACCCGGACGTGGTCGCCGACCAGGCCGACAATCCTCGCGACGAGCGCCTCATCGGTACTCACCGGGAGCCGCGAGTCGGCCGGCGCGTCGCGGGAGATGAGCCTGGCGAGCCGCTCTATGGTCTCCGTATAGCGGCTGCCCGAGACCTTCTCTGATGTCTCCAGTACCAGCAGGGCGTCGACCACGGAAGGATGGCCGATCGCGAACTCGACCGCAGCGTAGATGCCGGCAGCGACCTGCGCCGGCCACTCCTCACGCGACCGACAAGCAGCGGCGACGCTCTCTTCGAAATCGCCGAGGATCCCCCCGAAGATCTCCCGCCGCCCTTCGTCCGGAATGCCGCGGTCCTGCCCCATATTTCGAGACACTAACAGACCACTTATCGCCTAAGCCGACTTTGACTAGTCGGCGCGAGCGCGGCAGGAGCGGGTGATACTGGTGCTCACGCGATGCCCTCCAGCGAGCGTGAAGCTGGCTTTCGCGAAGGAGAAAAAACCCGCCGTAAGCTGCTTCGGGATCGGGCACGATGCGCTCAGGTAACTGCGCTCTTTCTTCCGGAACCGAAACCGGCGAAAGAACTTCACTTCGAAGTGGGCGAAATGTGGCCACGGACCTAGCTCCGGCGGCAGGTCAGCGACGAGGCGGGTGCGCAAGAGGCCCGATTGGAGCCGCAGGAGGAAGGGCAGGACGACGACGGTCGGCGGATCGGAGGCGAAGCCGTGGAGGATCACGGCGCGCCTCCCACGCACCCGCCCGTTGAAGGCAAGCAGCTCGGCGTGTACCGCGAACGCCGGCTGGTTCGGAACGTGGACCTGCGCATCCAGTCTGCCACGGCCGACGAGGGCGCTGCGACATGCCCCGAGGGCGGCGCCAGAGGTCGTATTGCGGAGCTGCGACGCCCGGCAGACGGGCAGCCCACGGGTGTCAAGGATGCCCTGTCCCGGGAGGCTCAATTCGACCCGGGTGACGCGCGGGAGCAGGGTCCCGTCGGTGGTCTGCAATCCCCCCGCCAGGCGCACAGCCACCGGGGCCGGGTGATCACGAGGCAGCGCCAGTGGCGCCAAGCCGCCGTCGAGCGAGACGATCAGGTGACCGTCCTGAGTCCGCTCTCCTCCGGCGGTCGATGCTGCCAGAGCGACGAGGCAGAGGGCGACCGCGAGAGCACCGAGCGAACGCACCACATTGCCGTGCCGCCGTCCCCTCATCCGTATCGCGAGAACTTGAAGCTGCAGTAGTTGAAGCCGAAGGCCAAGACCACGTTGTTGGCGAGGTTGCCGCTGTGGATGAAGCGGGCCGTGAGCCGTTGCGCCTTGATCGCCTTGCCGGCACGCAGCTGCGCGGTGATCTGCTGCAGGTAGGACTCCTGGCGTTCAAGCAGCACGAACCAGTTGCCGAGCGTCGTTTCGTCGGCCGGCGGCCGCGGTACCGCGGAGATCTTTTTCACCGTGCTGCCGAAGATCCGGGTCGCCTTGGCGAACTTCGCGGTCGCCGCCGCCACGCGTTCGGCCTGCAGGTCGCCACGAGCACCGCGCATCGCCGCCTGCGTCGCCAGGGCGTCGGGCTTGCAGATGGCCTCGAGCTCGCCCACGTATTCGGTGCGGGTGGGCGGTTCGGCAGCGAGCGCCACGGTTCCCCCTAGCAGCGCCAGCAAGGCCGCGACGACCACGATCTTCTTCATTCCGCTCGTTCCCCCTTCACGATCCGCTCAGCACATTACGGCGCGGCAGTACCCGGTCGAGCAAAGGTGGCACCTTCCACACCCGCTCGCCGATCAACAACATCAGCGCCGGCAACAGCACGATCCGCACCACCGTCGCATCGAGCAGGATCGCGACCGTGAGGCCGATCCCCATCTGGCTGACCGTGGCGATCGGCGCGGCGGCGAAGGAGACGAAGACCGCGGCCATGATCGCCGCCGCACCGGTGACGACGCCGGCCGTGCGCTCGAGGCCGAAGGAGATCGCCGCGCGGTGGTCGCCGTCGATGTCGTGGCGCTCCCGCATCCGTGCGATCAGGAAGACCGCGTAATCAATCGAGAGTCCAAAAGTGACCCCGAAGATCGCCCCCGCGCCGACCGTGTCGATGTAGGGGTGGCCCCCGAGCGGCACGCTGTCGGGCAGTTGGCAGACGAGCGTGACGACGCCGATCGCCGCCGCGACCGTGCCGAGGTTGAGGATCACCGTCAGCAGGGCGAGGAAGGGCGCGCGCAGGACGAAGACGAGGGCGACAAGAGTGAGCAGGACGAAGGCGCCAATCACCAGCGGCAGCCGCCCTTCGGTCGCCGAGCCGTAGGCGTTGAGGGTCGCGGCACCACCCGCGACGCCGGTTCGCAGCCCTCCTTCGGCCGCGATCCGCTCGGCGTCTCCCTGCAGCGTCTCGCCGATTTCCCGCGAGCCCTCGCTGTTGAAGGGGTGGGTCGAGACGACTAGGAGGCGGGCGGCCTGGCCACCGCTGTCGAGGCTGATGGCCTCGGCGGCTTCGGCGCGCCGGCGAGGCGGCGCGCCGTCGAGGGCGGAGAGGACGAAGTAGCCGGATTCGAACAGGTGCGGCGAGTCCTCGAGCAACCGGCGGGCGCCCTCTTCGAGCGGCGCGGCGACAGCGCTGACGCGGACCCCGGCGTGGCGGAGCCCCGTCTGCAGCGGATAGGCGCGCTGGGACCCTTCGTAGAGACCGCTGCGCAGCGCTTCGGCGCCGTGGCCCAATTCGACCAGGCCGTCGGAGAGCCGTTCGGCGCCACCGCCGAGGCGATCGAGGCCATTATTCAGCCCGGCGGCGGCGTGGGACAGCCGAGCGACGCCGCGTTCGAGATCGCGGCCGCCGGGGACCAGGCGGTTGAGCGCCGCGTTGACTTCCCGGGCGACTTCGCGGAGCTGCCGGACTTCGTTGCGGGTGAGGGAGAGCGACCGGGCCAGCGTGCGCGCTTCGTTCGCGGCGGGGCGCAGGGCGGGGTCGATGGACGCGGCGCGTTCCAGCCGGCGGGCGAGCTTCCGCGACCGGGCGAGCTCGCCGCCGCGCAGCCGTGGCAGCAGGGAGCGCAGTCCGAGCGCCAGTGACAGGGTGCCGACCGCGGTGCGGCGCTGGCCTTGCGCGAGCCTGCCGCTGCCTTCCTCCAGCCGTTCGATCGCCGCAGTCGCTTCTTCGCCGCGGCCGGCGGCGCGGCGAAGCTCGGTGGCGATCAACCCGGCTCCGGTCGCCGCCCGTTCGGAGCCGTCCGCCAGTAGGCCGCTCCCGGCGGCACCTTCGTCGAGGCCGGAGCGTAGGTCGGCGACGGCCCGGGCGGCGCGACGCAGCTTCGGTCCCAGGCCGCCGACTTCTTCGGGCATGTTCGCGCCCTTCCCGGTGAGCTTCGCGCCGAGCGAATGCAGCGGCTCCACCCGATGCGAAACCGGCGCCGGACCGATCACCGCGCGGATGCCTGGCTCGCGCGCGATGCGGCGCTGCGCGCGGGCGAGCAGGGCGAGGTCCTTGCCGCTGGTGATCGCGCCGTGTTCGGTGGCGGCGACGAGAATGAAGGGGGACTCCCAACCGGGACCGACGGCGCGGTCGATCGTCTCGGCGCTCTGGCGGGCTGGGTTGGAGCCGGAGAGCTCGTCGATACCGGGCGGGCCGGTGGTGAAGGCCGCCGCGGGCAGCGCCAAGAAGACCAGCGGGACGGCGACCACGACCGCCGCGAGCGCCGGCCGGCGCAACCCCGCGGTGACGGCGCCGGCGACGGTGAAGCGGCTTCCTCCCCGCCGGCCCGGCAGGCGGCCACGGTTGACGCGGTCCCCGAGCAGGGCCAGCAGCGGCGGCAGTGCGAGGGTCGAGATGACGATCGAGATCGCCGTGACGGCGGTGGTCGCGACCGCCAGCGAAAGCAGCAACGAGCCGGGCTGTAGGGCGGCGGAGAAGACGAGGGCAACCATCAACGTGATGCCCGCTAAAAAGGTGGTGCGGCCGGCGGTCGCGCGGGTGACCCGCGCGGCGTCTGTCGGTGAGCGACCGGCCGCGAGCTCCTCGCGGAAGCGGGAGACGACGAGCAGCGAGTAATCCACGCCAAGCGCGAGCCCCATCATCGTGCAGACGACGAGGGCGAGGGCGTCGATCGTCATCGCACCGCTCAGCAGCGAGAGCAGGCCGCGACCGGCGAGGACGGTGAGAGCCCCGAAGGCGAGCGGAATCGCCGCTGCGACGACCGAGCGGAAGACGAGGAGGAGGATCAACAGCAGCAACGGTGCAGCGATCAGCTCCGCCCGCTCGGAGGCGTCGAGCGATTCGTCCTGCAATGCCCGGGCGAGACTGGCGAAGCCCGACTGGTCGGCGACGACTGGAGCTGCGGTCTTCGAGTCGAGCAACTTTTCCAGCCGCGGCACCGTATGGCGCATTGAGTACGCAAGTGGTACGCGGTAGTCCACGAACACGATCGCCTTTCCCGGCGCCGGGCGCAATGCGGCGAGCGAACCTCGATCCCAAGGAGATATGACCGTCGCGTGCGGCTCCCGCCGCAGCGCCCGGACCAGTCCCACCCCTTGCCGGTCGACCGCCCCCGCCGGGCCGCGCAACAGCACCACGAACGGCGAGGAGTCCCCGAAGTCTTCCTGCGAGAGCTTTTCCGCCTCAGCTGCGGCGGTGCCGGGAACGTTGAGCGAAAGTGGATCGAGTCGGTCTTCGACCCCGAGGCCGATCACCCCGAGCACGGCGCAGCAGATCAAGACGGCGGCAAAGCCGACCAGCCCGGGGCGGTTTCTCACCTGCCGGTTCCCTCCATCTGCCCCCAGTCTACGTCGAGTCTCGCCGCGTGCGGTACGCGCTCGTCCTCAATGGGAGGCGGGGCAGCGAACATCTTCGCTGCCCCGCTCCTGCTCAACGCTTCTTCTTGCCCTGCTTGGCCTTCGCGCCGCCGCAACCGCCGACCGAAACCGGTGATTGGGCTTTGTGCACCTTGCCGTTCTGACCGTCGAATTCGACATTCACCACCGGCTTGGCCGTGCATAGGTTCGTGTTGTTGACGAGGAGCCCCTTGCCCCCTCCCTGCATCGTCAATACGAATTTGCTCACCGGAGCATCGGGCACGGCATCGAAGGTGTTGCGGATTCGCGACTTGAACGAGCTGATCCGCCCATCGAGATCCACGTGGATCTGCCCGCTCAGCGAAGCCACCAGGTCAGGCAGCTTGTGACTGCTCGAGCGGAGGTAAACCGGTCCTTCGAGCGGCTTGTCGAGCAAGGGCGTCCACGCTTTCGCGTATCCGTAGATCGACTTCTTCGGGCACTGGTTCGCGGCGTACTGGACCCGCGTGCAGACGGTGCGGATGTGCGCGTTCTCGAGATACTCGGTCTCCGGCAAGGTCACTTGGACCCTCTTCAGGTTCGCATCCGCCTGTTTCGTCGTCAAAGTCGCGGTCAGCTTGGGGTGGCCGCCGCGCCGCGTCGGGGCTCCGGAGAGTTTGATCGCGAGCTTTGGTTCGAGGCCGAGCGACGCACAATTTGCCACCTGGAAGCGGTCGGACGGCGTCGCCGTAGTACCACTCGGGCTGACCAGCCTCGACGTCACCCTCATCGGGTCGCAGTTGGTCGGGCTGACGATGAAATCCGCTCGGTTGATTTCCACCCTGACGTCGCGGTAGCTGATCGGGACGCCTTGGAGGATCTGGGGAAGCGGATCGGATTTAGCCGTCACCTGGGTGGTCGTCGGATCGATGTAGAGGGCGTTCCTGACCGTCACGGTGCCGAGGTCGAAGGGCCCGGCCTGGGCCGGGACCTTGACGACCAGGGAGTAAGGAGCTCCCCTATACGGACCGGCGAGGTAGACCGCCGTCGCGGCCTTGCCAGGCTGAGGCACGTAGAGCGGAGCGGTTCCCGCACCGACCCCTACGGTGGTGACCCCCACCTGACTGGTCGGCGGACAGTTGCCGCTGGCCGCCTCGGCGTCTCCGCAGACGGCGACCCCTTTCAACTTGGCGAGCAGTCCCGCGGGCAGGGTCGCTTCGATTTTCTCAAGGTTCTGCTGGCCGTCGGGCCTCACCACCCTCAGGGTGAACGGCGAGCTTGCCCCGGCAACTGAGCTGGCGGTCCCGGCTTCAAGGGATGGGGTGAACTGGGAGGCGGCCGTGCAGTTCCCGTCGATTGAGAAGGAGCCGTCCCAGGCGGGCGCGGGACCCGCCCAAGAGGCGAAGTCCGCGTGAACCGCCTTTTTCCCGCAGTCGGGCGGGTTGACCAGCGCCGCCCTTTGTCCACCATAAAAGTGCAGCCTTAGGCTGCCGAACGGTTGCGGCGGCGTGTTTTCGAAGGTGGCCACCAGCCGGCCGGTCTCGGGGTCGGGGGTGACCATGCCCGGAATCTTCAGCAGTACATCGGAGCCGTGCACCGCCAGCGTGATGCGGACCAGGTTCTGCGGGGTCTGCGGGCGCAGGTAGATCTCGCCCGAAAGAGGATCTGCCAGGAGCGGCGTGTCGAGTTCGATCGAGCCGAGCTTGCTGGCCGCGGGACAGGCCGGGGGTTCGACGGTGCCGAGCCCCAATTGGACGTCGCCACAGGCTTCAAGCCCGTTTGCCGAGGGCGGGGAGATCGTCAGGCCCGGCGGCAGGACGATCCGCGAGGAGCGCAGCGCCGGGGTGCCGAGCCCGAGGGCGCCCTTGTCCTGGGGAATCTCGAGTTCGAAGTTGTAACCGGAGGGCTCACCGGCCGTGGTGGATTCGGGCGTGGCCTGGAGTCTCGGTTCGAAGGTCAGTTTGCCGCAGCCCGTCCAGGGACCTACCGGTTCGACCGCGTGGGTGTAGTCCCCAATGTGCTCCCAGGAGTCGATGTCCATCTGGATCTCGGGGCTTGTGTCGGTGCAGTCGGCGGGCAGGGTGAGGAAGGGCGTGTCACCGGTTCCTTTGTTACCTCCCCCCGCGCAACCGGATAATTCAGAGCAGAACTCTCCGCGCTGGGCGTCGTGAGCGCTCGCGCCAGGCACACCCCAAAGCGTCAAAGCACTTTCGTAGATCGCTGCGTTGTTCGGTAAGACGATCGTCGAAGTGAGGCCTCCGTCGGGGCGAACCTTGGTGCGGAGATGAAACTCCAATGCGTCGAAGTTGAAGACCAATTCCGCCGGAGCACCCGGACCTGGGACCATGTTGTAGACAGGAACCTGTTGGGTCAGGGGCCTACCCAAGACGGAAGCTCTCCCCGTGACGACTCCGACTTGAGTGCTCGTTGGGCACTTTTGTAATTCCACGAATTCTTCAAACGTGCATCGCGGCACCGCAGTCGCATTGCCCACAAGCCCCGGGGGCAGGTCCACCTTGATTTCGCGAACGCTGCCGTCGGGCGCCGGACCGAGGATGGCTTCCTTGGTACCGAAAGCGAACGTCGTGGTCAGGTCGGGGTGCGCCCCCGCCTGGGTCGCGGGAGTACCATCGGCCTCGGTGAGTTTTGCTTCGGCAGTTACGACCGAAAAATCGGCATCAGCCGCTCCAACGTAGATGAGGCATGACGTCACGGCGATGAGCAGCGACGCAAGCAACCGTCCAGCTCTCGACTGCGTGTTCAGCGCTGCACCTCGGAGCATCGTCCCTACCTTCCTGCCTGATTTCCTCGTCAGGTCCGGGCTGATCGAACTCATCCGGCTCACCGGCCCTTCCGGTCGTGCTTGGGGGCAATGAGCGTCAGCGACCTGGTCGAGGACCGTGGAGCCTTGGAGAAGCCCACCGTGAGGATGACCTTCAGTCGTCCTCTCTGCGCCAGTCGGCGTCGTGCTGCGGTCGACAATCTCAGCACCAACGATGCGCTCGACGCATTCGGGACCGTCTTGCGCGCCTGCGCGACGTTGACCTTGCCGCTACCGAGATAAGCTGTCGCGGTTGCAGTCACCGTCCCCTCGTCGGCGGTCTTCACGTGCACCGTCAGTTTGCCGGTTCTGGCGAAGTCGGCCAGCGCCTTGAGAGAGATTTTGGCGACGCTGAAGGAGCTTCTTGCCGAGGTCCCACCCTGCGCGGCGCTAGCCGGCGTTATCGTCGCGGGCGGGGCGGCGGCAGGCGATCGACAGCCTTCGCCTGAGCACGGCGACGCCGGTGGCTGTTCGATGAAGCCGCCACCGACCCGAACATCGTAGAGGTCTTCGGCTTCGTCATGGTCGGCAGCGAGAAGCCGATTCGCCGTCACGATCAGGACGTCACGACCATCGGGACTGGCTTCGACGAATTCGGCGTTGGCGTTGCCGCGCCCCGAGGAGATCAAATTGACCGCGCCGTTTCGATACTTGTAGACGTCGGTACGCCCGTTGGTGTCTTCTTCTACCAAGGCAGCGGAAGTCGAGAAGAAAAGCGCTCCATCATTGAACACGTAGCGTGGCTGGTGCGTCTTCAAGTTCCACGCCTCATTGCCTACGAGCAGCGCATTCCCATCTTTTGCGTCACCGGGCCCGCAGGAAGCGCAGGCCAGCTTTGGGCCTCCAATCGCGTTAGCGTCGTAGAGATAGACGTTGAAGCCGGGCACCGCGTCCGGCGTGAGCCGGCCTTCGGTCGCAAAGGCCAGGTAGCGGCCGCTCGGCGTCGCGGCCGCGCCACTGGCGACTCCAAACCCGCCTTCCCAGATCGGGGAGTCGAAGGTACCTCCGGAACCAGGGGACAGGGTGGCCACGAACTCGGTGGCGCCCCCTGGTCGGATGAGGTACAGATTTGGCCCGCCATGGGTTCCACCGGGCGCCAGCACTCCTTCGGCGACCACGTACAGCGCAGAGCCGTCATCTGAGAGTCCGGCGAGACCGAGCACACCAGCGCCCGCGGGGTCCCCGGGGTTTTGGTCGGCGGTGAGGTCCGCGAGTTGGCCGGTACCGATGTCGTATTCATAGAGGTCTTTGCCGGTATGACCACCGGTGTTGGCGTCGGGGGTCAGCTCGGCGGTACTCGTGAAGTAGACCTTGGAGCCGGTTCTCGTCGCGGCGACGAACTGTGCCGGGAAGGCGCCGGTCGGATCCGCACCTCCCTGGGAGGCCGAGATCTCGACGGTGTCGGCATCGTTGATGCGCTGGTAGACCTGTTTGTCGCTGAGGGCGGTGAAGACGATGCGGCTACCGTCATCCGAGACGGCGTTGAAGCGGTCATAGCTTTCGCCATAGCGAGGTACGTCGGTACCGAGCGCACCGCCGACCGGGTCGGGCTGGCCGTCGGGAAGGATGGAGACGAGATGGAGGGCGCCGCCGGCGTAGTCATAGAGGTTGGAGAGGGCTCCGCCGGGCGCGTCCGGAGTAAGGGCCGTGTTGCTCGTGAAGATGGCGTGCGAGAGGTCTGTCGACTGGCCTCGGGCAACGGCTCCTTCGAAGCCGGGTAGTTGGCCGGGGTTCAGCAGACTCTTGAAGCCGCCTGACGCCAATCCGTGAAGGATCAGATTGTCAGAGCCGGTGAAGAGTTCTTCGGCCGCGCCGGATCGCGCTTCGTCGAAGAGCCCGGTCGAGAGGTCGGCGGACACATTCGTAAGCACGCCGGTAAAACCGCCCACGCCCGCCGGAGCAGGCAGCCCGACCTCCGTCGAAGTCCAGCCGTCGCTCGAACGCGTGGCCTTGTAGAGGAAGGTCGAAGAGGTCGAGGTCGGCAGAGCGGTGGAGGTCGTATAAAGCGCCGCCTCGCCGTTGCTGCTGATGCGGATGCCGTTGGGTTGATTGGTAAGCCTGCTCCCAGGACTTCCGACCCGGCCCCCTTCCTTCGCCGGAGGCGTGACCAACTCGTACGCGCGGCATTCCGCCAGGCGGGTCGTGAACTGCGCCCGGCGGATCGCTTCGTTGGGGCAGCCCTGGTCGGCGGTCGGCGCCGTCGCGAAGGACACGTCGCCTCCGGCGCCAGGGCCGCCCGGCCCTTCGGCCACCAGCCGATAGTGGTACGTGGTCCCGGGGGTCAGGCCGTCGACCTCTTGAGCGACGACGTGCCCACGACCGGCCCCCGCGTCCGCACGTCCCCCTGCCGGGGCGATCTGTCCGTAGCTCGTGGTCGGCCCGTATTCGAACCAGTATTCGGCCGGGGAGTTGTTGGGGTCGATGTTGCCGCGGAGCTTCGCACCGGTACCGCCGCCCAGGGCGTTGGCGGGAAGCGTTTCGGCGGCAGGCGCGACGATGGAGGTGGTGAAGGCGACCGGTCCGGCGCTCACCGGGCCGCCGGCGTTTTCGCCCGTCAGCGTGATCGTGTATCCGGTGTTCGGTTCGAGGCCGGTGACCTCGGCCTGGACGGTTTCACTCTGGCCGGCGGCGACGGTGCCTTGTTTGCTGATTTTGCATTGGACCGAGCAGGCGAAATGCCAATGGACATCGGCCGCCGCAGGGTCTCCGGCCGGCGAGTTGGCGGTGATCGACCCACTGAGCTGAGCGCTGGTGCCGGTGTGGACGCCCACCGGATCGATCGTCACCGTCGGCGCCGGAACCAATTCCGTGGTGAATTCGAGTTCCGAGGAAGAGATGGCGGGGTCGGCGAAGTTGTTCGCGGTCAGGCGCACCTTGTAGGTGAGGCCGGCGCGCAGCCCTTCGATCGTCCCCGACACGGGTTCGAGCGTGGTGCCTTCGAAGAAGAAGCCCGAGACGTTCTGGCCGCCTGCGGGGGTCCAGCTGGCACCGCCATCACTGGAGACTTCAAAGACCCATTCGGTGAAGCCGCCTTCGGGGTTGACCTTGCCGGCTACTTCGACGGTCGTGTAGGTCGGGTTGGTCGCCGCTTCGATGACTGCCACCGGCGGCGCGGCTGCCGATATGCCAGTGAGGGCGACCAGGGTCGCACAGGCTCCACCCAGCACCATCAACACCACCGCTGCCAACCGACGCTTCATCGCAATCCTCCGGTTCTCGCCTTGCGGCGATAGGTCACAGCGTCACCCCTTCCACCCCGCTCGCACGGAGTCCCTGGCCGGGGCTCGACCATTTCACTCTCCTGCCTTCGAGAACGCGGGGACTCCCTCGCTTGCGCGAGACGTTCTTTGGGGCCACACAAATAAGAACATAGACAGACCAATCTGTCAAGGATGCGGGCGGGGAATTGGTGAATATGGCTCTGGATAGCGCTCAAAATGGATTTGTGACGTACCGTTTGTTGAGTTCACGGCTATGACGGTGAGAAACCGTGACGTACCGAGATATCGTCCTCGCGATGACGAAGACGCCCTGGGGGGATGCAGCCAAGCTGCGCGAGCGGAAGCTGCGGCCGGGACGGGGAAGCTCTAGGGAGGAAGCCGAGCGCAACCAGCGCGAACGGCTATTTGCGGCGATGGTGGCGACGGTCGCGGAGAAGGGCTACGAGGCGACTACGGTCGCCGACCTGGTGAGCCTCTCAGGGGTCTCGCGGAGTGCTTTTTATCGGCACTTCGAGGACAAGCAAGCGTGCTTCCTGGCGGCTATCGAAGCGATGGTCGACCCGGCGCTCGGCACGCTTGCGGCCGGTCCCGGGACCCAGGGGATGGAGGGCGCGCACGAGGCCTTCGCGTCCTTCATCGAGCTGATCGTCGCCCAGCCGGCAGCAGCGAAGATGTGCATTGTCGAGGTGTACGCGGCCGGGCCCGAGGGCGCGGCGCTGATCGACAAGACGATGCAGCGGGTGGAGAAGGCGGCGAAGGCGCTGCTGGACCAGGTGCCCGACAAGAAAGGGATGCCGGAGGAGATCAGCCACGCGATCGTCGGTGGTATCCAGAAGGTGATCCACAAGCGCCTCTACCGCGACCAGGTGGAAGAGTTGCCCGCGCTCATAGACGGACTGTGGGAGTGGGTCTTCTGTTATCCCGTCCCCCCTGGTCCCCTGCGCGCGACCCGGCGCCGCAACGTGAAAACGCTCCCCTTCGAGCAGCGCCAAGCCCTGGCCAGCCCGCCGGAGCGGATCCTCCGTGCGCTCGCGGCGGTCGTCGCCGAAAAGGGCTATCCGGACACGACGGTCGCCGACGTCGTGGAGAAAGCGAGCACCTCGCAGCGCACCTTCTACGAACACTTCAAGAACAAGGAGGACGCGATCGTCGCCGCCCTCGACAGCGGGTCCGCCCATATGCTGGCGGCGGCACTGCCGGCCTTCCGTCGGGCTCCCGACTGGAAGCACGCCGTCCACGACACGATCGAAGCGATGTTCGCCTTCGGCGCCGAAGAGCCCGAGTACGCGCGCATGGGCGGCGTCGAGATGTACGCGGCGGGCAAACGGGCGCTCGACCAGCGCGAGGTCGTCACCGAAGGCATGGAGGGCCTTCTCGCTCCCGGCTACGAGCTCAGACCCGACACCCCGCCGATCGCCGCCGAGGCCGTCGGCGGCGCCCTGTACTCCCTGCTCTACGACCACGTGAACCGCAAAGGCCCCGAGACCCTCCCCCAGCTCGTCCCGACCCTCGTCTACGTGACCCTCGCACCTTTCCTCGATGCCGAAGACGCCTACGAGGTGTCGATCGGCTGACCTTCTATCCGCCCTGATGGACTGTCCATCCTGGTACGCGCCTGTACAGCGCGGATATGATTTTCAAAGGCTTTTCGAGCCAGATATCGGCAATTACTTGACAGTGTGGTCCGTTCGTGTTCCTATTGTTGCGGAGGGGGCGAACTCATGTCGAGATCGCCTCCTGCGTGCAAGAGAGGCTGAGTCGAGCTCCAGTCCGACGCTCGGCCAGGCCTGGGAGAACAATCGGGCCACCGATGGACCGGTGGCGGAAGGAGCAGGTATGCGAAAGATCGCACTAGTCACGGCTGCTGTCCTAGCAACTATGGCATTTGCCAGCGTCAGTTCGGCATCGGCTTTGTCATGGACGCCCCAGAACACGAAAACCACGATCAAAGGCGGTTCGGACCTCAAATTCGTCACCGAAACCGGCTATGTGTCGGATTGCAGCAAACCAGCGGTACCCCAGTGGTCCGCCATCGCGACCGGGGCTAACCTGAAATGGAGCGGGGCGGGGTTGTCTTGCTACGGCGGCCTAGTGGGTAACGAATCTGTAAGTATTCTCTTTAAAGGTGAATGGTCGGAGACCGCGACCAGCACTTCCACGGTCACCCTCAACAGCAGTACTGGATCCCCTGGAAACCCGGTCTTGTGGATCGAATTCCAAGGTGCCGGAAGAATCTGGAGATGCGAAACCGAAGCGATCGGGCCGATCTCGTCCACGGGTGCGACTTGGAGCAATACCACTCACAAGCTGACGTTGAACAACTCGTTCCCGGTCAAAAATCACTGGAACGAACCTCTATGTGGTGAAATTGTCGGCAAACAAGTCTGGCTGAAAGGGACCCTGATCCACGAATCGAATGTCTCGATCCTCCCCTGACCAGGACCGGATTGGGACGAGAGACGGCCCGGCGCAATCCGGGCCGTCTCTTGCACTGGGCTGACTCTGTGTGTCTGAACAGTGAGCGACCCGCAAAGGCCACCTCATCAGCAAAGGATGAGCGCCACCCAAGGGGCTCCGCGCAAGACGTCAATCTAATTCGACCGTGGCGCCCGGTCGGAAGGGCATCTGATCCGTAGACGGATGCCGGCGTGCTCCGTCGAGGAAGCAACGTGACCGCGATACCGGGTTCGGTGGCCTCGACATCGGCAAACGAGCCACTCGCCGGGCCAGCCCTCCCGAGCTGGCCCGGATTCGATCGAAAGTGACTCACTCGGCTCCCCGTCCGGACAACTCTCCTGAGGCCTGAATACCTACTCATGGATCTTCTCGCCGCGCTCGAGCATGGCGACGAATTTGCGTAGGCGGCGCTCGCGAGTCTCCGGTTTCTTCGCCTCGGCGAGGCGATAGGTGATCGCGTAGCGGTTGGCGCTGTCGAGCTCGGCGAAGAAGGCGGCAGCTGCAGGATTGGCGTCGAGCTCGCGCTGCAGGTCGTCGGGGATCTTTGCGGTGCGCTGGCCCGCGTAGGCCGCCTCCCAGCGGCCGTCCGCCTTCGCCGCATCGACCTCGGCGGCGCCCGCCGGGCGAAGGCGCCCTTCGTCGGCCAGCGCTTCGCATTTCTCGCGGTTGATCTTGGACCAGCGGCCGCGCGGGCGGCGGGGCGTGAAGCGCTGCAGGAAGTGGGTCTCGTCGAGGCCGCGCTTCTGGCTGTCGATCCAGCCGAAGCAGAGAGCCAGCTCGAGCGCCTCCGCATAGGTGACGCTCGGTTCCGGCGCCCCTTTCTTCGCGATCTTCAGCCAGAGCCCCGGCGAGGTCCCGCCGTTCTCCTCGAGCCAGTCCTCGAGCTCGTCGGGACCGGAGAAGAGGACGACCTCCAGCTCGTCGGGCATCCCCACTCCGGTGCCGCAGCCGCGCTCAGAGGCCGGCCGCGTCGGCGAGCAGATCGACCTGATCGGGGTCGTTGACCGTCGGGAAGAAGATCAGCTCGTCGCAGCCCGCCTCCGAGTAGGCGCCGACGTAGGTCCTCACGGTGTCGGCGTCGCGGGCGGCCGAGCCGGCGATGTAGTTCGCCGTCTCGGCGCCGGTGAACGCGTAATAGTCGGTCAGGTAGGGCGCCGGATCGGCATCGCCGAGAGCGAAGTAGGCGAGCGCCATCCCGCGCGGCTCGCCGTCGCGACCGGCCTCCGCCCAGGCCTGCTTCACCTTGGCCAGCGCGTCGGCGAAGGCGTCCGGCGGCAGGCCGCCGGCGATCCAGCCGGCGCTGCCGTACTTGGCCGCCCGCTCGTAGCTGGCCTGGACGCCGCCGCCGATCACCAGGGTCGGGGGCGCGACGTCGGGGCCGATCGTGTCGTCGGCCCAGACCTCGGTGAGGCGGGTGAGGATGGCTTCCATGTCCGCCCCGCGGGTGCCCATGTCGGCGCCGATCGCGGCGAAGTCGTCATCCCGGCCGCCGATCCCGACCCCCAGGGTGAAGCGGCCACCGGAGAGGGCGTTGAGGCTCAGCGACTGCTTGCCGAGCAGCGCCCCGTTGTCGCGCAGCGGCGCCAACAGCACCGCGGTGACGAGGCCGATCCGCTCGGTGACCGCGGCGGCGCCGCTCAGCGCGATCAGCGACTCGTAGCTCCCGTAGGCGATGCGGTCGATCGTGCCGAGGCTGGAGAAGCCGCGCCGCTCCCCCCGCCTGGCCCACTCGACCAACTGCTGACCCGTCGTTCCCGGCACTGCATTGGGCAATCCGATCGCGATTTCCACCCGACGACCTCCTCGACGTAGAAAGAAGATGCTTGCCGAGGACACTAAACCACCGCACAAACGACGTCTGGATCGGTGCCGATGGCGACCTCTTGGACGGCACCGACGCCGCACAGATGCGCTCGCGTCCGGGCGCCTGCGGCTGGGACGGGTGAGGGTCCGGAGGCGTTGCGGCGGGGGATTGTCCGGGGGCGTTGCAGCGGGGGATGGTAGGCCGGGCGTCTCGGAGGCGACCCGGGCAGGCTGAGGCCACCTCCGAGACGCCCGGGTCGGGAGGTTTTCGGGGGGAGCTGGCGCAGGGACGGTGTCCCTGCGGAGGGACGTCACAGGGACGGCACTGTCCCGAGGGGAGACGGCACGGAGATGCCGCGAACGTCACGGACGCGCCACACATCCCCATGACCCCTCCGGGGTGTCTGCCTTTACCCGCCATATATGGCGGGGTAAAGGCAGACACCCCCCGGGGCGCGACCCCACCCGGCGCGTCACTCCTGGATAGACGTGGAGTTCCGCACGTCTCCCGCATCTCACCACACGCTTCCCAACGAGACCCGCACGAGACCCGCACCCTCACCTCCCCCCACAGACCCGGCCATCTCGGAGGCGGCCTCAGCCTGCCCGGGTCGCCTCCGAGATGGCCGGGTCTCTCACCCGTCCCTTTCCCCGTCCCTTCCCCGTCCCCCCGTCCCCAGACCACCCCAGGGACCGACGGCCCCGCTAACCGCCAGGCAGTTCCGACTCGAGTCGCGTCAGAGCGGCGCGGGCGAGGTCGAAGGTGCGACGGTCGCCGCTGAGACGGAAGCGCGAGTTGGCGCCCATCACCACCGCGTAGAGCTCGAAGGCGTAACGGTCCGGGTCGGCGATCCCGGCGAGGGTTGCCTGGCGGACCAGCTCCGCCATCCAGAGGTCCATCGTCGCGGCGATCGCGTCGCGGACCGGGCCGGGGCGGTCGTCGTACTCGCTCGCGGTGGCACCCCAGAAGCAGCCGCCGGTGAAGGTCTCCAGGTAGTCGAAGTAGTGCTCGGCCATCGCCCGCAGCCGCGGGCCGCCGTCGGGGGCGGCCAACGAGGGCTCGATCACGATGCGCCGGAAGCGGTCGGCGGCGGCGGCCACCGTCGCCAGCTGCAGGTCCTGCTTGGAACCGAAGTGGGCGAAGAGTCCGCTCTTGCTCATCCCCAGATCGCCGGCGAGGCGGCCGATCGTCAGCCCCTCCAGGCCCTCGACCGAAGCGAGGTCGACGGCCCGCTCGAGGATCGCGGCTCGGGTCCGCTCACCTTTGGTCGCGACGTGGACGGCGCCGGGATCGGTCTCGGTTGCGTTGACCACGCTCAGAGGATATAAAAAAGCACGAACGTTCGTACTACGCAGGAGGGAACGCGATGGGGGAATACGTGGTGAAGCGGATCGACGACATGGACGCCGCCCTGTTCGGCAGCTTCAAACGGGCGCGAGCCGAGCTCGGGGTGGAGTCGTTCGGGATGCAGGTGATCGACCTGCCGCCCTCCTTCGATGCCTATCCCAGCCACGACCACACCCACGACGATCAGGAGGAGGTCTTCCTGGCGCTGAAGGGCAGTGGCGAGCTGGAGGTCGAAGGCGAGCGGATGCCGCTTGACGCCGACCACATCGCCCGCGTCGGCCCGGCGGCGAAACGCAAGGTCTGGGCGGGACCGGAAGGGATCCGGCTCCTGGTCCTGGGCGGTGTGCCCGGCCGTGTGTACGCGGCGCCGGCGCCGAGCGAGATCGGCGGGCCCGATCCGAAATTGCCCTCCTAGCTAGGTAGCTAGCCCTCGGCGTCCGCGCTCCGGTCCTCCGCCCGCCCCGGCTCGAAGCCGGGGCAGCGGAGGACCGGGAGGCGCGGGTAACGCGGAAAATCCTCCTCGGTGCGCGAGCGCTCGCAGAGCGAGAAGACCGAGCCGCGCGTATTGGGCACCAGGCGCTGGTGGCGGCAGGAGTCGCAGAGGCCGGCGGGCTGCCGGGACGACGCCCGCCCCATCAGGAGGAGCCCGGCGCCGGGGCCGACTCGAGCCGGCGGGAGACGCCGCGGAGGACGCGGTGGACGGCCAGCACGTGCATCCGGGTGCCGATCACCAGCGCCCGGTAGGCGCGGCCCTTGAGGCCGGGGAAGACGGCCCGGGTCTCGGCGACGACGCGGGTCCGCACCGCGCCGAGCGGTTCGAGCCGGAAGGTCAGCGCGTAGTCGGAGAAGTGGTGGGAGCCGGCCAGGACCAGCAGCCGCTCCGGGGTCAGCGCGGCGACGTGGAAGCCGGGCACGGTCGAGCCGACCTCGAGCGGTCGCGGCCCGCCGGCCTCGGTGTCGGCGCAGCCGACCGCGCGGGCGTAGCGCGGCGCCGCCGCCCCGGCGGTCATCCGCTCGACCGTGCGCAGCAGCGCCGGCCAGACCTTCGACACCGGCGCCGCGATCTCGCCCGCGTGCTCGTCGACCCAGGGCAGCCCGGTCGGGTCGCCGCCGATCGGCTCCTCCCCCACGCCCGTCCTCAGGTCGGTCATTTCCGCGTCATCCGCCGCACGCCGCCCGCCTCGCTCCACCACTCGATCGCCAGTTCGTCCTTCGCCTCGGTCAGCCGGGTCACGGCCAGCTCGCGCACGTCGGCGCGGTAGAGGGCCGAGTCGTCAGGGACCTCCTCCGCCCCCATCGCCTTGAAGATCTCCCGCTTGCGGTCGCGGTCGGTCACCTCCTCGGCGAGCCCGGAGAGCTTCGCGTCGCCGCGCCAGGCGGGCGGGTCGTCGGAGCCGCTGTGGAGCGCGAAGCGCGGGTCGCGGGCCAGGTCGGAGCTCTTGCGCGATCCCGGCATCGAGCCGAACCAGAGATCGATGTCGATGCCCGCCTCGCCGATGAACTTCGCCTCGATCCCGCTGATCCGCGGCGCCCCGTCGGCGCGCACCGTCGCGATCGTCTTGTGGACGTGCGCCTCGAGCATCTCGCGCGCGGTATGCGCCAACTCCGGCGCGATGTTCTCGATTTCTGCCCAACTTGCCATGCCCCCGACGCTACACCGAGCCCTCCCGCCTCGCCTCCGTCTAGCTTTGGGAGGGTGATGCGCTCCGCCACCCTGTTCGACGCCGACGCCGCCTCCTACACCGGCACGGTCGAGGTCCTCGGGGTGATCTTCCGGGCCGAGGACGACGGCTACGCGGTGCTCGAGGTGCAGGAGGCGGGCGGCGGCGACGGCTTCGCCCTCGTCGGCCCGGTCGCCCACCTGAGCGCCGGGGAACGCGCCGAAGTGAGCGGCGAGTGGCAGAACCACTCGCGCTACGGCCGCCAGCTCCGCGCCCAGGGCGCCCTGCCGCTCGACCCCGCCGACCGCGAGGGCCAGGTCGCCTACCTGACCTCCCTGCGCCACATCGGCCGCAAGCGCGCCGAAACGCTCTGCGACACGCACGGCGAGGAGGTGATGCAGGTGATCGCGCGCGACCCGCAGCGCACCTTCGCCGCGCTGAAGGGGGTCAGCGTCGACCAGGCCGCCGCCGCGACCCAGTCCTGGCACGAGAGCCGCGCCGTGCGCGAGCTGCACGTCCAGCTCGCCCCCCACGGGCTCGCCCACCTGGCCGCCCCGATCCACGCCCGCTACGGCGAGCGCTCGACCACGATCCTGCACGAGGACCCCTACCGGCTGACCGAGGTCGAGGGAGTCGGCTTCGCCCGCGCCGACAAGATCGCCCTTGCCGCCGACGTGCCGCCGGAGTCCGACAGTCGCGCCCAGGCCGCCGCCGTCTATGCCCTGCGCGAGGCCGAACAGGGCGGCAACAGCTTTCTGCCGATGGAGGAGCTGGCGACCCTGACGGCGAAGCTGACCGGCCTCGTCCCCGACCCCGCCGTGCTGGCGGCGGCCCGTGGCGTGGTCGACGAGGAAGGTCGGGTCTATCGCGAGCTGACCCTGGAAAGCGAGCGGGCGGTCGCCGCGACCCTCGCCCGCCGACTCGCCGCGCCGGCCTTCCTCGACCACGATCCGGGCGAGAACGCCCCCGACGAGGAAATCACCGAAGAGCAGTGGGCGGCGGTGCGCGGCGCCTTCGGTTCGCGGGTCTCGGTGCTGACCGGCGGCCCCGGCGTCGGGAAGACCCGTTGCACCAAGGAGATCGTCACCGCCGCCGAAGACGCCGACGTCAAGATCGCCCTCTGCGCGCCGACCGGCCGTGCCGCCCGGCGGCTGCAGGAAACCACCGGACATGAAGCGCAGACGATCCACCGGATGCTCGAATGGGTCCCCGGCGGCGACCCCGGTTTCGGCCCCGGCCGACCGTTGCCGGTCGACCTGGTGATCGTCGACGAGTCCTCGATGCTGAACCTGCGCCTCGCCGAGGTGCTGCTCGAAGGGCTCGCCGAGACCACCCACATCGTCTTCGTCGGCGACGCCGACCAGCTGCCGCCGATCGGCGCGGGCAAGCCGTTCGAGGATCTGATCGCCTCCGGGGCGGCGCCGGTCGTGCGGCTGACCCAGATCTTCCGCCAGGCCGCCCGCTCGATGATCACCACCGCCGCCCACGAGATCAACCAGGGCCGCCCGCCCCAGCTCGAGCCCGGCCCAGAGCAGGACCGGGATTTCTTCTTCATCGAGCGCCCGACCCCCGACCGGGCGCTGGAGACGGTGGTCGAGGTCGTCGCCGAGCGGGCAGCGGAGAGCTTCGGCGTCGACCCGATCCGCGAGGTGCAGACGCTGGCCCCGATGTACAAAGGGCCGGTCGGGATCGACGCGCTGAACGAGCGGCTCCAAGGTCGGCTGAACCCGGACGGCAGGAGCGCGGTCGGGGGGCGCTTCCGGATCGGCGACCGCCTGATCCAGACCCGCAACTCGCACGAGCTGGGCTTGATGAACGGCTCGATCGTCTTTCTCCGCTCCGACGACCGGGACGAAGAACAGATCGTCGTCGACACCGACGAGGGCGGCACCTTGGTGATGCCCTACTCGGAGACGGCGACGCTGAAATTGGCCTACGCGATCTCCGTCCATAAGGCGCAAGGCTGCGAGGTGCCGGTGGTGGTCGCGGTCTGCCATCGGTCCCACACCCGGATGTTGAGCCGGCCGCTCCTCTACACGGCGATCACCCGGGCGCGCAAAGACTGTGTCCTCGTGGGCGACTCGGCGGCCCTCGCCGCCGCGGTGAACCGCGGCGAGAGCGGCGGCCGCCACTCCGGCCTCGCCGACCGCCTGCGCCGGTGAGCGAGAAGCAGCGCGAACGGGCCGGTCTCCCCTGGATGGAGATCGCGGTAACGGTGGCCGGGTGCGCGCTGCTCGCGATCCTCCTCCTCGCCGTGCCCGCGCTGCGCCACGCGTCGAGCGCCGCGATCCACGGCGAATCCTCGGAAGTCCGTCACCAGATCAAGTCGCTCGGAGGGTGGGGCCCGATGATCATCATCGGGCTCGCCGCGATCCACTCGATCGTGCCCTATCCGGCGGAGATCGTCAACGCCGCCGCGGGGTTCGCCTACGGCTTCTTCGGTGGCCTCGGGATCGTCGTCATCGGCTGGATGATCTCGGCGTGCATCTGTTACTGGTTCGGCACCGGCGTCGCCCGGCCGCTGCTCGATCGCTGGTTCGGCGCCGCGCGCTTCGCCCGCTACGAGGGGATGGTCGAGCGCGGCGGCGTCACCCTGCTGATCGCCCTGCGGCTGCTGCCGATCGTCCCCTTCAGCCTGATCTCGGCGGCGATGGGCGCGGCCCGGGTCCCCTTCGCCCGCTACTGCTGGACGACCGCGGTCGGCTTCCTGCCGATCACCGCGCTCGCCGTCTACTTCGGCACGCGCCTGGAGGGGATCCGCTTCACCGATCCCGCGGTGATCGGTGCCGTGGTCGGGGTCGTCCTCCTGCTCCTGGTCGGCAACTGGATCATCCGCCGCTCCGGAGCCACCGACGATGGCGCTACCGGTGGCGAGGCGCCGGACGGCTCTTGACCCGGAAGTGGAAGATGGTCTGCTTATCCGCCAGGTTGCCCGCTTCGTCTTTGGCCCGCACCCGGACCGCGTGCCGGCCCTTGGTGAAGCGGTGGCTGAACGACCTGCCGCAGATCCGCAGCGGTTCCTTGTCGATCTGGCAGTAGAAGGTGACCGGTGACTCGTTCGCCTTCAGCCGGAAGCGGACGGCGATGGTCTTCCTCGCCGTCTTCACCACCTTCTTCGGGTGGCCGACGAAGGTCGTCTTCGGCGCCCTGGCATCGACGGTGAAGCTGTAGATGCCGCTCGAGCCCGTGCGGCCCTGGGCGTCGGTCCCGACGACGACGAAGCCGTGGGTCCCTTCCCCGAGCGTGCTCGGCACCACGTAGGGAGAGGCGCAGGCCTGCGGCGCGCCGCCGTCGACCTGACAGGCGAAGGCGACCGGCCGGGTGGAGGTGAATTCGAAGATCGGCCGGTTTTCCTTGCCCAGCGGCTTCGGAGCTTTGGTGATCGTCACCGTCGGCGCCGGGGCCTTCTCTTCTTCTTCCGGCGAGGCGACGACGTAGCTCGGTGGATCATTGACCGGCGCGGCGCCGACCGCGGTCATCGCCGCCAGGGCATCGACCATCCCGGCGCCGACCTCGAAGGGCGATTTGCCGACGGTGAAGGGGGTCGCGGTCGACTCCATCGCGTCGACGATCTGCGCGGGGGTCGCCGGCGGGTTCGCCTGCTGCATCAGCGCCGCGATCGTGGCGGCGTGCTCGGCCGCCTCGGAGGTGCCGCAGAATTCCCAGCCCACCCCCGGCACGAAGTTGCCGAAGAAGGTGGTCGAGGCGCAATCGGTGGCGGTGATGTCCGGCTTCGAGATGACTTCCGGCGTGCCGAGCGCCGGCGCCGGGGTGCTGCCGTCCACCGGGCCGAAGTAGTGGGTGACCGGGCCGCGCGAGGAGTAGGGCTCCGGCGCTTTCGGCGCGGTGTTCGATTCGGCCCAGTTGACCGCCGCGACCGTGTTCACCGCGGCGGAGCCGTCGTGGCCGTAGATGGTCGGCCCGACGATGTCCGGGGCTTTGACTTTGCCTTTCGGGTACTCGGTGTCGGCGACGCCGTAGCCGTCCTCGAGGAACTGGAACTTCAGCCGCGGGTTCAGGCTTTTGCTCGCCGCCGGGTTGCAGGCGCCGGCGCAACGCGCGATCACCAACTGGACTTCCTGCGGCGCCGCGCTTTCGTTTTCCCAGCCGAAGGCGGCCACCGGTTCAGGGGTGAGCACCGTTTCCCCTTCCCCACCGACGACTTCTTCGCTCGCTCCCGAGCCCGCGACCAGGAACCCGATCAGGTCGGTTTTCACCCCGAATCGTGGTTCCGCCCATTGCAGGTCGACGGTCAGCGGCCGTTCGGGCTGGACCGTGATCCCGAATTCGGTGTCGACCCCACCGGTCGGGTCGAAGTCCATGCATTCGGGTTCGTACGGACCCTTGCTTTCTTCGCTGAGCTGTTTGTCGATGAAGGCGACGACTTTCGCGTTGCAGCCGGAGGAGGAGCGAAATTTCGGCGCCTCCCAGGAGGAGATTTCTTCGTCCGTGGCGTTGAAGAGGTTTTCGTTGGCGGCGGCGCTGAAGTAGAGGACGCCCTTTTCGGTCACCCGCTTGATCGCCACCGCCACCGGGCCGTCCTGGAAGAAGGGCTCGCTCGGGTAGCTGAGGTCGTCGACGATCACGTCGGCCCCGGCGCCGCCGGCGCCGACCGGCGCCGCCAGCCTTTCGATGTTCAGCGCGTAGGAGAGTTCGGTCGGCGCGCCGGTGGCGAAGGCCAGATGCGCGTGCGGGGCGAGGTCGTGGACGACGCCCAACATCGCCCGCCCCTCGTCGGTGTAGTTCTCCGGCGGCAGGCCGGCCGGGGCTTCGGCGAGCACGTAGACCGGGAACTGCTGGCCGCTGCAGGTGCTCGCCCGCCCGGGGAGGTCGTTGGTGACTTCGTCTTCGTGGGCATGCGTCGGGACCGGGTGGCCGTTCCCGGGGCCGGCCGAGTCGAAGGAGTCGGAGAGGACGGCGATCGTCTCCCCCGCCCCGCGCGTGCCGTAGGCGGCGCGGGCGAGGTCGACTTTCAGCTGGCCGAGGCCCTGGCTGATCACCGAGCCGCCTTCGCAGAGGCCGTTCGACCGGATCGCCGCGGTGTTCGCCCCGCCGACCGCGGAGAGGCGCGGGGCGAGGGCGGCGGTCAATGCCTCGACACCGGGGACCTGGGCCAGCGCGTCGAGGTCTTCCGGGGCGATGGTCAGGGCCAGCGACTGGTAGCGGCGGCCCGCGTCGAGGACGCGCGCACCGGCTTCCTTGACCGCCGGGATCGCGGCGATCGCACCGCGGTCGAAGTGGGCTTCGACGACGACCGAATCACCGATCCGGGTGAGGCTGCCAGGACCGGAGCCGGGCAGGCCGATCGCCGCGTCCTGGGCGCGCTCCGGCAGCGCCGCGACCTGAGGTTCGGCCAGGGTCGCCAGCGACGGGGAGAGCGAAGGCGCCACCGCGGCGCCCGCCGAGGCGGGAGGGGCGAGAAGGGCGACGAGTGCCCCGAGAAGGGCGGCGATGGGCAGAGACGAACGGGGACGCGGGCGTCGAGACATCTTTTGACCGTATCGACCGTCGGGGCGGCGGCTTTAGCCGCTCCCGCGACCATCCAGGACTACCGGCCGAGTCGCTTGACCCGGAAGCGGAACGCCACCGGCGCCGAGGAGGTGTGTTCGGAGGAGTTGATCGCGAATACCTTGACCATGTGGCGACCGATGCCGAAGCGGCGCTTGAAGTGGGCGCCGCAGGGCCGCCGCGCCGCCTTGTCGACCTGGCAGGAGAAGGTCACGGCTTTTTCGTTGGCGGTAAAGCGGAAGCGCCCGACGATGCTGGACCTGTGGGTCCGTTCGACCGCTTTCGGGTGGGCGACGATCTTCGCCTTCGGCTTTGACTTCTTCCTCGCGCCCGTGCCGGAGGGCGCCGGCGTCGTCGGCACCTGGGTCGGCGGCGTCGGCCCGCCGAGCGGCGGGACGACCGTGCTTGCCGGGTCGTTCACCGCCGCGCCGCCGATCGCGGCGATCGCGATTTTTGCGTTCACCAGGCCGGCCCCGACCGCGTTATGCCTTTTCGGGGTGAACGGGAACGACGTCGCCGACGATTCGAGCTTTTTGACGATCGTGCCGGGCGTCGCCGACGGCTGCGTCTGCCGCATCAACGCGACGATCGCGGCAGCGTGCGGAGCCGCCTCCGAGGTGCCGCAGAAGTACCAGGCACCCGCGGCAGGGGTGGCGAAAAAGGTGGTCGAGGCGCAATCGGTGGCGGTCACGTTCGGCTTTTCGATTTCTTCTTCCCCGATCGGCGCAGCGGGCGTCGTGCCTACCACGGGGCCGAACAGATGAAGGACCGGGCCGCGCGAGGAGTAGGGCTCGGGTTCTTCCGGTTTGGTTGCGGATTGGTGGTAGTCGGCGGCCGCGAGCGTGATCGCCGCCTTCGAGCCGGCGTGTCCGTAGATCGTCGGTCCGACCGTGATCCCGGCGGAGGGTTCCGATTTCGGATACTGCGTTTTCGAGACTCCGTCACCGTTCTCGGTCAGGATGAACTTCAGTCGCGGCGCAGCGAAGAAGCTCGCTTCCGAATTGCAGTTCCAGAAGCAGCGGTCGATCACCAACTGCACTTCGATCGGGATCGGTTCCGGGTTCTTCCAGCTGACCAGTTCGAGCGGCACGGCAACCACGCCGGGCCCTTTGCCGACGTTCTTGAACCGGGGTTCGGCGAGCACTTCGTTCCCCGCGGCGTTCAACAAGTAGGCGTCGAGGTCGCTTTGAACCCCGTACCACGGTTCCCCCCACTGGAGGTCGATGGACAGTTCAGCGTTCGCCTTGACCGTGATCCCGAAGGTGGTGTCGGTGCCGCTCGGCGCGAAGTTCATGCACTGCTGGAGGAATTCTTTGACGATCGCGGCAACGGTCGGCGGGCAGGGCGCATCATGGAATTCGGTCCGTTCCCAGGAGGCGATTTCATTGCTGCCCTGGAAGAGGTTGTCGTTCCCCGCGGCCGTCAGGTAGGTGACGCCTTCTTCGGTCACCTTGTCGATCGCCACCGCGACCGGGCCGTCCTGGAAGAAGGGCTCGCTGTAGTAGCTGACGTCGTCGACGATCACGTCCGCCCCACCGCCGCCCGCCGCGACCGGCTTGGCGAGCAGTTCGATGTTGTGGGCGAACTGGATTTCGGTCGCGTAGGCGGTGGCGAAGGCAAGTTCGGCGTGTGGGGCGAGGTCGTGGATCACCTGCAGCATCGCCCGGCCCTCGTCGTGCGTGCCGGCGGGACCCTCGGCGAGCACCCGGACCGGCACCTGCTGACCGCTGCAGGTGCTCGCCGGACCAGGGAGGTCGTTGGTCACTTCGTCTTCGCTCGCGTGGGTGGCGATGGCGCGGCCGACAGCCGCTTCGGTCGCCCTGTTGAAGGAGTCGGAGATGACCCCGATCGTCTGTCCCGCGCCGCGGGCGCCGAAGGCACCGCGGGCGGCGTCGACGCGTAGTTGGGTCATCGCCTGGCTGATCACCGAGCCGCCTTCGCAGAGGCCGTTCGAGGTCGCGCTCGTGGTCGCGCCGGCGCCTTCTTCGGCCCCGTAGAAGACCGGTGCCAGTGAGGGCTCGACAGCTTCCAGGCCGGGGACTTCGGCCAGCGTTCCGAGGTCTTCAGGGGCGACCGACAGGGCGACCGTCTGGTAGTCGCCGCTGGCGTCGAGGATGGTCGCGCCCGAGGCTTCGAGCGCCGCGGTCCGGCTCAGCGCGCCCTGGTCGAAGTGGGCTTCGACCACGACATCGCCGCCTTCGCGGACGAGGCTGCCCGGCCCTTCGGTCGGGAGGCCCATCGCTTCGGCCTGGAGCGCTTCCGGCGCCGCGGCGACCGCTGGTTCCGCCAGCGTCGCCAGTTCGGGGGTCAGCGGCGTTCCTTCGCCGGAGGCGGCCGCGGCGGAGCCCGGCGCAAGGCCGAGGAGCATCAGGAGGCTGACGAGCAGGGCGGCTCGCCTCTTCGGAGCGATAGACATCGAAACCAAGTATCGACGCATCTGGTCGGCCTTTGGGCCGTTCTCGAGATTCTCAGGAACGGTGGTGTTTCCTCTTGTGCCCGGACTCGACGCTGCCGGGATCCGCGCGTTACCAAATTTTAGTCAGGCATAGGAAGATCTGCGCAGCCAGATCACCAGGATCACCACCGAGAGCACCAAGCTGCCTCCGCCGATGATCCAGAAGTCCTCCGCGCTGTTGATGTTTCGGACCATCCAGCCGAAGTTCTGACCGAAGAAGCCGACCACGAAGGAGAGCGGCAGGAAGATCGTCGCCACCACGGTCAGCTGCTTGGAGATCTCGTTCAGCCGGTTGGAGGTGACCGAGAGATAGGCGTCACGGCTGCCGAGCAGGAGGTCGCGGTAGGAGTCGATCTGGTCGGAGATCCGGATCGCGTGGTCGTAGACGTCGCGGAAGTAGTCGCGCGAGTCCTTTTCCAGGCCGGGCAGCTGCAGGATGTCGTCGATGTGGCGGGCGAGCATGTCGCGCTGCGGCGTCGCCACCCGTCCCAGCATCACCAGGTCGCGGCGCAGTTCGGTCAGCGGCTGCAGATGGTCGGGCGAGGCCTGGGCGAAGATCTCCTCGTCGAGCCGTTCGAGTCGATCTTCGAGGTCCTCCAGCACCGGGAAGAAGGTGTCGGTGAGCGCATCGAGGACGCGGTAGACGACGAACTGCTCGGAGCTCGGCGCCTGCGCGTCGAGCCGCTGGCGCACGTCGTCGAGCGCCGCACAGGCCCCGTCGTGGACGGTGACGAGGTAGCTGCCGCTGATGAAGGCGTGGACCTCTTCCAGCTGGATCCGCTCGCCGCCCACCGGGCCGGCTTCGGCGGGTGCGTCCGGAGGCGGTGGCTCGTCCCCTTCCGGGGCGACCGCCCCGTAGTAGACGAGGAACATGTAGTCGCCGAAGTCCTCGAGCTTCGGTCGCTGTCCCTTCTTGCGCAGGTCCTCGAGCGCCAGCGGGTGGAAGTGGAAAAGGTCGTCGAGGGTGTCGATCTCGACTTCGCCCGGGTCGTCGAGATCGAGCCAGAAGTACTCGTCGCGGCCGAGCAGGTCGGCGATCGCGCCCCTGTCGATGTGGTCGAGGAAGCGCACGGACGAAAGCTAGAACCGTCCGCGGACGCCGCGCCGCGGGATCGCGGCGCGGCGTGACGACCCGCGATAACTCGAAAATTCACGTCCGGAGCGGCCTGATCCTGCTACGGTCCCGACCTGATAGGGCCGGGGTACCGGCATAAGTTTGTGTCTAGCGCTCGCAGTCGTTGCTTCCGCATCGTCAGCGTTTGCAGCACACGATGTGGAGGCGATGCATGCCTACTGGAACTGTTAAGTGGTTTAGCGACGACAAGGGCTACGGGTTCATCACGCCCGATGACGGCTCGAAGGACGTCTTCGTTCATCACAGCGCCATCCTGGGTGAGGGCTTCAAGTCCCTGACCGAGGGCGCCAAGGTGAGCTACGAGTCCGAGGAAGGCCCGAAGGGCCCCGCCGCGGCCAGCGTTCAGCAGACTTCGTAGAGCGCTAGCTCATAGACAGTCTGGGAAGCCCGCCTCCGTGCGGGCTTCGTCTTGTAATGACCCGGTCGGAATAGCCGACCAACTCCCCTAGCTACTCTCCTCGCTCCTTATGACCGCAACTCGAGACGACCTGCGCAACTGCGCGATCATCGCCCACGTCGACCATGGCAAGACGACGCTGGTCGACGCCATGCTCTGGCAGACGGGCACCTTCCGCAAAGGCCAGGACGTGGCCGAGCGGGTGATGGACTCGATGGACCTGGAGAAGGAGAAGGGGATCACGATCCTCGCCAAGAACACCGCGGTCCAGCACGGTGACGTCAAGTTCAACATCGTCGACACGCCGGGCCACGCGGACTTCGGCGGCGAGGTGGAGCGGGCGCTGACCATGGTCGACGGAGCGTTGCTCCTGGTCGACGCCTCCGAGGGGCCGCTGCCGCAGACGCGCTTCGTGCTGCGCAAGGCGCTGGAGCGGCGGCTGCCGATCATCCTCGTGATCAACAAGGTCGACCGGCCCGACGCGCGGATCGCCGAGGTCGTCGACGAGGTCTACGAGCTGTTCATCGACCTCGACGCCGATTCCGAGCAGATCGACTTCCCGATCGTCTACACCAACGCGAAAGCGGGTTGGGCGGCGCTCGAGGAGGGAGTCGAGGGGACCGACCTGATGCCTTTGCTCAACCTGATGCTGGAGCGGATCCCGGCGCCGACCTACGACGAGGGGGCGCCTCTGCAGGCCCACGTCACCAACCTCGGCGCCTCGCCCTACCTCGGCCGGCTGGCGATCTGCCGGGTGCGGCAGGGGACGATCCGCAACGGCCAGCAGATCGCCTGGTGCCGGGCGGACGGCACGATCAAACGCGCCGCCGTGTCGGAGCTATTCGTCACCGAGGGGCTCGAGCGGGTCACCGCCGAGGAGGCCGGACCGGGCGAAATCATCGCCGTCGCCGGGATCGAAGAGGTGACGATCGGCGAGACCTTGGCCGATCCCGAGAACCCGGTGGCGCTGCCGGTGATCACCGTCGACGAGCCTTCGCTCTCGCTGGTCCTGGGGATCAACACCTCGCCGATGGCCGGGCAGGGCGGCGGCACCAAACTGACCGCGCGCCAGATCCGCGAGCGGCTCGACCGTGAGCTGGTCGGCAACGTCTCGATCCGGGTCCTCGACACCGAGCGACCGGACGCCTGGGAGGTCCAGGGCCGCGGCGAGCTGCAGCTCGTCGTACTGCTGGAGATGATGCGCCGCGAGGGGTACGAGATGACCGCCGGGCAGCCGCGTGTCGTCACCCGGGAGGTCGACGGCAAGGTGCACGAGCCGGTCGAGCGCCTGGCGATCGACGTCCCCGAGGAGCACGTCGGGGCGGTCACCCAGATGCTGGCCGGGCGCAAAGGGCGGCTCGAGCAGATGGTCAACCACTCGACCGGCTGGGTGCGGATGGACTACCTGGTGCCGGCCCGCGGGCTGATCGGCTTCCGCACCGAGTTCCTCACCGAGACCCGCGGCAGCGGCATCCTCCACCACGTCTTCGACCGCTGGGAGCCGTGGGCGGGTGAGCTGCGGACGCGGCAGACCGGCTCGCTGGTGGCGGACCGCCGTGGGCAGACGGCCGCCTACTCGCTGTTCAGCCTGCAGGAGCGTGGCACGCTCTTCATCGGCTCCGGCGAGGAGGTGTACGAAGGGATGATCATCGGCGAGAACGCCCGCGCCGACGACCTCGACGTCAACCCGACCAAAGCCAAGCAGCAGACCAACATGCGGGCCTCGAGCGCCGACGTGCTGGTCCGGCTGGCGCCGGCGACGCGGCTCACCCTGGAAGCCTCACTCGAGTTCCTGCGCGACGACGAGTGCGTCGAAGTGACCCCCGATGCGGTCCGCCTGCGCAAGCTGATCCTCGACAAAGTCACCCGCCTCAAGGCTTCCAAGCGCCGCGACAGCGCCCCGCGCTAGACCGGCCGCTCCTTGCGGCGGTAGAGGAGCGTGGCGACGCGGGCGACGATCTCGGCCGGCTCGCGGCGGAACTGGCGTTCGCTGACACGCCTCGTCTCCACGTCGGCCAAGGCGAAGTCGAGATCTCGTTCGTGGTCGTCCTCGAAGGCTTGACGGGTGCCATGCGTCTCGTAGGCATCCAGTTCGATGCCGAAGCGCCGCTCGGGCCAGTAGACGTCGATCTCATGGCCGACCTCGTTCCAGCCCGTGGCCGGTCGCGGCAGGCCGGCGGCGACGAGTCGGGCGACGAAGCGCCGCTCGAACTCGGAGCGCGTCCAGATCGGCGGTTCATAGATCGACAGGGCGTACCGGAGTCGCTTCGCCCCGTGGTGGCCACGGTTGCGCTCGGTCACCGCCTCGATCGCCTCGAGGTCGAGCAGCCCCAGCTCTTCGGAACGGGCGAGGAGCCGGGACAGCCGGTCGGTGCGGAGCTTCCAGGCGAGATCGAGCTGCGTGCGGGCGACCGAGGTCACCGGGATCCCGTCCACCAGCGCTCGGTCTTCATCGACGAGGTTCCGCGCCCGATGCCGCACCACGCCAAGTGGCGGCGCGTGATGCCGCGGCACCACAGCCGTGACGTGGATCGGCTTCGGTGAGCCTTGCCGTATGCCCCAGAGCCAGCCGGCCGAGTGATAACTGAGCAGTGCCCGAGGGCCCACAGCAAGCACCGCCGCCAGGCATTCCCCACGCAGAGAGAGATTCGTGTGCCCGACCGCATAGACGCCGTGGTGGATCCGATGTAGCCGCCCGGCATCGACCAGAACGTTGACCCCGGCCCGCGAATACCCCAGAAGTTGTTGAAGCTGACGGATCGAGACAACTCCGTGCTGCCTGCGAGCGAGTTCCGCCAAACGCCGCCCCCGTTGCGGTCGACTTGAGTTAACCCCTCCCGAGCGCGGTCGACCTGGGTACCGCATAGCTTCACCAAGGTCGACCGCGCTGCTCACGGGTTAACTGAGGTCGACCGCGGGATGGAGTCTCCCCCGCGACCGTTCCTTAAGGGGCTATTTGGGGGCGAACTCGGCTTCGATGCCGTCGAGCAGGCGGGCGAGGCCGCGGTCGAAGCGAGACTCGTCGGCCATGAACTCCATCGCCTGCTCGAAGGTCGCCTCGAAGTCCTCGCCGAAGAACTCCTGGATCAGCGGGTACGCACCGGTCGCCAGTTCGCGTTTGAAGAAGTCGAGGACCTCCGGCGACCAACCGTGCTCGTGCTCGGCGGCCTCCTGCACCTCGCGCAGCGAGTAGCCGAAAACGTAGTCGTCGACCTGACCGATCACTTCGAAGGTCCGCTCGCGATCGAGGCCGAGGCCGGCGACGGCCTGCAAGGACTGCTCGAAGTGACGCATGCCGTTCGGCCCGGGCACCCCGTCCTCGCCCATCCTCTGGAAGATCCAGTGGTGGGCGGAGAAGGCGTCGTGGCTGCGGTTCGCGATCTGGGTCAGCGCCGTGCGCCAGTCGTCGGACAACTCCCCCTCGGGGACGACCACCTCGGCCATCACCGCGTCGCTCATCAGCGCGATCAGCTCGTCCTTGTTGCGGACGTAGTGGTAGAGGGTCATCGTCCCGGCGCCGAGACGCTCGGCGACGCGCCGCATCGAGACCGCGTCGAAGCCTTGGGAGTCGGCGATCTCGAGTGCCGCGCGGGCGATGTCGGCGCGGGTGTGGGCGGGCTTTCGCGAGGCCGGTTCGTCGCGGAACCAGATCAGCCGCTCCGCCTCGTCGGTCCGCTCGATCGCCCGGGCGACCTTCTCCCCCGCCCGGTCTTCGGCATCGGCCACGCGCTCCAGCGCCCGGGCGATCTGACCCTGGGCGCGCTCGGAGCGCTCGCGCACCTTCGCTTCCGCCCGTTCCAACTTCTCCCGGGCACTGTCCTCACGGGTCTTCTTCGCATCGCTCGACATTTCGTACATCGTACTGCTAACTTGCTCGTACGCCGTACTACAACAACGTACGAGGTACGAAATGACCCCAGACATCCAGACTTCCCACGCCGTCGTGGCCGAGGGCCTCGGCAAGCGCTATGGCGAGCAGTGGGCCCTCCGCGACTTCGATCTTGCGGTCCCCACCGGCTCCGTGCTCGGCCTCCTCGGCCACAACGGGGCGGGCAAGACCACCGCGATCCGGATCCTGACTACCCTCGCCGCCCCGACCGAGGGCAGCGCCAAGGTCGCCGGCCACGATGTGGTCACCGACCCGGACGGAGTGCGGGACCAGATCGGGCTGACCAGCCAGGCGGCGACCGTCGACGGGCTGATGAGCGGCTTCGCCAACCTGGAGATGATCGGCCGCCTCTACCACCTGCCGCGCAAGGTCGCGCGGGCGCGGGCGAAGGAGCTGCTCGCCGAGCTGCAGCTCGACGACGCGGGCGATCGCCTGGTCAAGGAGTACAGCGGCGGGATGCGCCGCCGGCTCGACCTCGCCGCCAGCCTCGTCGCTTCTCCCCCGGTCCTCTTCCTCGACGAGCCGACCACCGGGCTCGATCCAGAAAGCCGCAACGAGCTCTGGGACCTGCTCCGCCGGCTGGTCGGCGGCGGGACCACCCTGATCCTGACCACGCAGTACCTGGAGGAGGTCGACCAGCTCGCCGACGACGTCGTCCTGCTCGACCACGGGAAGATCGTCGCCACCGGCTCACCGGTCCAGCTGAAGGCCCGCCACGGCGGCGAACGCGTCGTCGTCACCGTCGACGAGGTCGATGACCTCGCCCCGGTGGCGGAGGCGCTGGCGAAGGTCGCCGCGGGTCATCCCGAGATCGATCAAGAGGGCCTCTTCGTCGCCGCCCCGGCGAGCGAATCGACCCGCCTGATCGAGGTCGTGCGGGCGCTCGAGGAGGGCGGCATCGATGCCCACGACGTGCGCCGCCGCGAGGCGACTCTCGATGACGTCTTCTTCTCCCTCACCTCGCCGCGCAGCCGCGCCGCGAGCCCCGACGGCAACCAACCCACCGACCGCGAGGAGGCGGCCGCATGAACGCCAACGCGATAACCGCCGACGCCGCCCTGCCGAAGACGGCGGCCGGCCCCGCCCGGCTCCGCTGGCTGGTGACCGATGCCTGGGTCCTGGCCAAGCGCAACTTCTCCCATATCCGCCAGATCCCGGAGAAGCTCTTCGACGTCACCTTGCAGCCGATCATGTTCGTGCTGCTGTTCGCCTACGTCTTCGGCGGCGTGATCCATGTCCCCGGCGGTGGCGACTACCACGAATATCTGATCGGCGGGATCCTCGTCCAGACGCTCGTCTTCGGGCTGATGGGGCCGGGCACCTCGATCGCGACCGACCTCGGCGAGGGGATCATCGACCGCTTCACCTCGCTGCCGATGTCGCGGCCGGCCTACCTGATCGGCCACCTCACGGCGGAGTTCACGGCGACGGTGCTGGCGATCGCGATCATGGTGTTCAGCGGGCTGATCGTCGGCTGGGGGATCAGCTCCTCGGTGCTCGAAGCGGTGGCCGGCTTCGCCCTGCTGATGCTGCTGGCGATCACGATGATCTGGGTCGGGACCCTGATCGGGGTCCTCGTCCGCTCGGCCGACGCGGTGCAGGGGATCGCCTTCGTCACGGTCTTCCCGCTGACCTTCGTCGCCAACACGTTCGTGCCGGTCTCGGGCCTGCCCGACGGGCTCCGCCAGGTCGCCGAATACAACCCGGTGAGCTGCTGGGCGGCGATGACCCGGACCTTGTTCGGCAACCCGACGGCGCTGCCGTCGAACGCCGCCTGGCCACTCGAGCACCCGGTGATCGCCGGGCTGATCTGGTGCGTCGCGATCCTCGCGGTCGTCGTCCCGGTCACCGTGCGGTCATTCCGCCGGCGCACCACCGGCTGACGATGTCGACGGGCCGAAAACTTGCCTATATGGCAAGTTTTCGGCCCGTCAACCGTGAGCCTCGCTAGACGGTGGCCGCCGCCTGCTCGCTCTGCGAGTCCCGCGCGGCGTCGGCTTCCTTCGCCTGCGCCTCGGGGGTGCGCTCGTCGATGTTGCGCGGCAGCAGCACCTCTTTGGCGATGACCAGGCGCTGGATCTGGCTGGTCCCCTCGTAGAGCTGCATGATCTTCGCGTCACGCATCAGTTTCTCGACCGGGTACTCCTTGATGAAGCCGTACCCGCCGTAGACCTGGACGGCGTCGGTGGTGACCTCCATCGCCGAGTCGGAGGCGAACCGCTTGGCCTCCGAGGAGCGCAGCGTGTTGCGCCGGCCCTGGTCCAGCTGGACCGCGGAGTCCCAGGTCAGCAGCCGGGCGGCGTCGACCTTGGTCGCCATGTCGGCGATCATGAACTGGATCGCCTGGTGCATCGCGATCGGGACGCCGAACTGGACCCGTTCCTTCGAGTACTCGGTGGCGAACTCGAACGCCGCGCGGGCGATCCCGGTGGCCATCGCCGCGACACCCGGACGGGTGCGGTCGAGGGTCATCATCGCCAGTTTGAAGCCCTTGTTTTCTTCGGCGAGCAGGTTCTCGGCGGGCACCTCGACGTCGTTGAAGGAGATCGTCGCGGTGTTCGAGGCCCGCTGACCCATCTTGTCCTCCTTCTTGTCGACGGTCACCCCGGGGGAGTTGGCGTCGACGACGAAGGCGGACATGCCGCGGTGACCGGCCTCGGGATCGGTCTTCGCGTAGACCGTGAACCAGTCGGCGTAGGTGCCGTTGGTGATGAAGCACTTGGAGCCGTTGAGGATGTACTTGTCACCCTGCTTGACGGCGCGGGTCTTCATCCCCGCGACATCGGAGCCGGCGTCCGGCTCGGTGAGGCAGAAGGAGGCGAGTTTGAACTCTTCGACGAGGCCGCCGAGGTACTTCTTTTTCGTCTCCTCGGAGCCGCCGAGGCCGACCGGGGCGGCGGCCAGGCCGTTCGCCATCAGCGAGGTGCCGATGCCGGAGCA
>DATNAG010000029.1:0-28804 GCA_035572835.1 Solirubrobacterales bacterium | reverse complement strand
AGATCATCCTCTTCGTCCTCGCGCTCAGCTTCCTGGTGCTGATGGTGATGCTGCGCTCGCTGATCCTGCCGCTGAAGGCGGTGGCGATGAACCTGCTCTCGATCGGCGCCGCCTTCGGCGTCCTCGTCGCGATCTTCCAGTGGGGCTGGCTCGACGGCTTCCTCGGGTTCGAAAGCCAGGGCGCGATCGAAACGATCAACGTGCCGCTCATCTTCGCCATCGTCTTCGGCCTCTCGATGGACTACGAGGTGTTCCTGATGTCGCGCATCCGCGAGCGCTGGCTGCTCCATGGCGACAACGAACGCGCCGTCGCCGAGGGGCTCTCCTCGAGCGCGCGCACGATCTCCTCGGCGGCGCTGATCATGACCGCGGTATTCGCGGTCTTCGTCCTCACCGGGGTGCCCTCGATCAAAGAGATCGGGCTCGGCTGCGCGATCGCGATCGCCCTCGACGCGACGTTGGTCCGCCTGATCCTCGTCCCGGCGGCGATGAAGCTGATGGGTGGTTGGAACTGGTGGATCCCGGCCTGGCTCGACCGGCTCCTGCCCGATCTCAGCTTCGAGGGAGATCCCGACCCCGATCCCGATCCCGCCGACGCGCCGGTAGGATCGGTGCTCGGTGCAGGGGGGAGATGACATCGCGTTCGCGGGGCTGGCCCGGCAGGCCGAGATGGTCCGTGCCGGCGAGGTCAGCCCGACCGAGCTGGTCGGACAGTCGCTGGAACGGATCGATCAGCTCGATCCTGAACTGAACGCGTTCCGCAAGGTCTTCGCCGACAAGGCGATGCTCGAGGCCGAGCAGGCGGAGGCACGGCGGAGCGCCGGCGACAAGCGGCCGCTGCTCGGCGTGCCGATCGCGATCAAGGACGAAATCGACGTCGCCGGCGAGGTCAACACGCACGGCACCGACGCCTTCGAGGTGCCCGCGCGAGACGACTCCGAGGTGGTCCGCCGGCTGCGCGCGGCGGGCGCGATCATCGTCGGCCTCACGCTGCTGCCGGAGCTGGCGATCTGCGGCTTCACCGAGTCCGCCACCTACGGCGTCACCCGCAACCCGTGGAACCGGCAGCGCACGCCGGGGGGCTCCAGCGGCGGCTCCGGCGCGGCGGTCGCCGCCGGCCTGGTGCCGATCGCCTCGGCCGGCGATGGCGCCGGCTCGATCCGCATCCCCGCCGCCTGCAACGGCCTCTTCGGCCTGAAGCCGAGCCGCGGCCGTGTCTCGCTGGCGCCGAAGCTCGAGGGCTGGCGCGGGATGGCGGTCGAAGGTTGCCTCAGTCGCTCGGTCCTCGACACGGCGCTCTGGCTCGACGTCGTCTCCGGCGGCTCGGCCGAGGACGAAGCGCCGGCGCCACCGGCCAAGCCGTTCGTCGAGTCGGTGAAGGAGTCGCCGGGCAAGCTGAGGGTCGCCTGGTCGACCTTGGCGCCGCGGGCGATCGCGCCGCCCAACGTCTCCGACGAGGTGAAGCAGACGGTCGCCGAGGCCGCCACCTTCCTCGCCGGGCTCGGCCACGATGTCTCGCCGCGCGATCCCGACTGGGGACGGGTCGGCGACACGATCACCGCGCGCTTCCTCAAGGGGGTCGCGGAGACGGTGGAGGAAGTGCCGCTGCCGGAGCGCCTCGAACGGCGCACCCGCGGCTTCGGCAGGCTCGGTGGCATCCTGCCCGAGTCGCTCTACGCGAAGGCGATGGCCAATCGCCCGGCCGAGATCGCCCGCATCAACGCGATCTTCGACGACTTCGACGTCCTGGTGATGCCGGTCATGGGCGGCACCGCGGTGCCGATCCGCAAATGGCAGGGGCGCGGCGCCCTCTACACGGTGCTCGGGATGAGCCGCTTCTATCCCTACTGCGTGCCCTGGAACCACACCGGCAACCCGGCGATGTCGATCCCCTTCGGCCTCGGCGCCGACGGGATGCCACTGGCGATCCAGATCATCGGCCGCCCGGCGAGCGAGTCGCTGCTGATCTCGCTCGCCGCCCAGATCGAGGCCGAGCGCCCCTGGGCCGGCCTACGCCCCCCGATCACCTGAGGGTCAGTTGAAGACCTTGCGCAGGCGGGCGATCTCGCGGAGCTTGCCGCGGGGGCGGATCTTGCGACGCAGGACCATCTTCATCGGGTCGGCGTCGGGTTTGGTCGAGGCGAGCCAGTCGGCCCAGGTGCTCTCGATCGTCACCGCCGGGTTCGCCGCGATGCCCCGCTCGGCGCGGGTCGAGCCGTTGTCGATCGTCACGGTCCAAGGCTCGGCGTCGCTGAACTTCCACTGGTAGACGAGCGGGGTGCCGTTGGCGGCCGCCGGGTCGGCGACCCGCGCGGTCATGTCGAAGTAGAGCTTCATCAGCTCCGGGTCGTTGCTCGGCGTGGCGCTGCCGTCGGCCGGTCCGAGCACCCCACCGAGCATCAGCTTCACCTGGTTGGCGGCGATCGTCTCCTCCGCCTCGTTCGGGTCGAAGGGGAAGACGCCGGGCGGCATCTCCTCGGTCGGGAAGCCGATCGTCCGCCAGCGCTGGCGGATCAGCTTGAGCCCGAAGGCGAAGATGTCCTCCATCGTGAAGCCGTAGCACTCGGTGTAAGAGCGATCGAGGTTCGGCGGCCGGAAGACGGCGGGCGTGTAGGCGACGACTTCCTTCAGCAGCTCGACCACCGCCGCCCGGCACTCCTCCGAGGCGGGGTGGGAGGGGGAGAGGAGTTCCGACAGGACTTTGACGCCGAAGCCGATATGGCGCTGCTCGTCGCGGGAGACGTTCACCATCCCGGCGCTGAAGCCGGGCATCGTCTCCTGCGAGGCGAAGAAGTCCTCGATGAAGTGCTGGCCGGGCTGGGCGAGGCTGCCCTCGACGATCAGGTGGTAGAGCGTGATCGCCTGGGCGTACTTCGGCAGCGAGGTGTCCTTGCGCAGTTCCAGCGCCATCCGGTCGAGGCGATCGAAGACGCCGAGGTATCCCCAGTTCAACTGCGGCAGGGTGGAGGCGAGGGTGTCCTCGAGGCTCTCGCCGCCGACCCCGATCACCTCCTTGAAGAAGCGGTGGAAGAAGAGTGAGTGGCGGACCTCATCGACCTGCTGGGTGGCGAGGAAGTAGGACTGCTCCTCGGTCGGCGCCGCGGTGATGTAGGGGGCGAGGGTGTCGGCGACCCGGTCCTCGCCGTAGAAGAACATCGAGTAGATCCACATCGCCGAGCGACGCTGGATGTCGGAGAGCCCGGCCCAGCCGGCGGCGTCGGCGGAGAAGTCGATGTCATAAGCAGACCAGTTGCCCTGCTCCCATCGCCGGTAGAGGTCCTCGTAGGTGACGTTCTCCATCAACCGCTGAGAGGCGACGCTCATCTCATTTCCCACTTCCTGTTGCGTGTTCCCGTGGTACTTGAGAGTACCGGAGGATTTGGTGTTGTCCAGAGGGACGGCTGAGGGACGCGGCCATCTCGGAGGCGACCCGGGCAGGCTGAGGCCGCCTCCGAGATGGCCGGGTCCGTGGGGGGAGGTGAGGGTGCGGGTCCCGTGCGGGGGTCTCGAGGAGAAGCGCGCGGAAGGAGTGCGCGAGACGCGCGGAATGTCACGTCTGTCCAGGAGAGACGCGACAGGTGGGGCCGCGCCCCGGCCAGCGTCCGACTTTACCTGCCATATATGGCAGGTAAAGTCGGACGCCGCCGGAGGGGTCATGGGGATGTGTGGCGCCTCCGTGCCGTTCCCGGACGTCTCCGTGCCGACATCCCTGCAACGTGCCGTCCCTGCGACGTCTCCCGCAGGGACACCGTTCCTGCGCCAGTTCCCCCCGCAATACCTCCCGACCCGGGCGTCTCGGAGGCGGCCTCAGCCTGCCCGGGTCGCCTCCGAGACGCCAGGGCCCGCCGTCCCCCGGCGCAACGGCCTCAACCGACCTTGGCCGGGATCTCGATCTCGCGCTTGAGGATCTTCCCGGTCGGGCCTTTCGGAAGCTCCTCCAGGAACCAGACCGCGCGCGGGTACTTGTAGGCGGCGATCCGCTCCCGCACCCAGGCGCTGATCTCCTCCGGCTCGACCTCCTCGCCCGGCACCAGCACCACCGCGGCACCGACCTCCTCGCCCCATTCGGGGTGGGGGACGCCGAGGACCGCCGCTTCGCGGATCGCCGGATGCTCGTAGAGCAGCTCCTCGACCTCGCGCGGGTAGACGTTGTAGCCGCCGCGGATGATCATGTCCTTCTTGCGGTCGACGACGAAGAAGAAGCCGTCCTCGTCTTCGCGACCGAGGTCGCCGCTGTGGAACCAGCCGTCGCGGATCGCCTCGGCGGTCGCGTCGTCGCGGCCCCAGTACCCCTTCATGATGTTGTGGCCGCGGATCACGATCTCGCCGACCTCGCCCTGCGGGACCTCGTTGTCGTGCTCGTCGACGATCCGCATCTCGACCTTTTCGATCGGCGTCCCGATCGAGCCGGGCTTGCGCACCTGGTTCGGGTGACCCGAGCTGGCGACCGGCGAGGTCTCCGAGAGCCCGTACCCCTCGATCAGCTCGGTCCCGAAGGCCTCTTCGAAGCCGTGCAGGACCTCGACCGGCATCGACGCTCCACCGGTCTTGCAGAGCCGCAGCGTCGAGGTGTCGAACTTCTCCCGTTCGGGATGGTGGAGGAGCGCCCCGTACATCGTCGGCACGCCGTAGAAGTGGGTGACGCCGTCCCGCTCGATCGTCGCCAGCGCCTCGCCGGGATCGAATTTCGGCACCAGGGTGAGGACGGCGCCGACCCGCATCGAGGCGTTCATCGCCACCGTCTGGCCGAAGGTGTGGAACAGCGGCAGCGCCCCCAGCACGACGTCGCCGGCGTCGATCAGCAGCGTCGTCCGCGAGATGATCTCCGAGTTTTCGTCGAGGTTGCGGTGGGCGAGCGCCGCGCCCTTCGGCTTGCCGGTCGTGCCCGAGGTGTAGAGGATCACCGCCGTGTCCTCGGCGTCGACCTCGGCGATTTCGTCGCTCGCATCGACCCCGGCCAGCGTCGTCGCGAAGGACTCCGGGTCGACCTCGATCAGCTCGGTGCCGGCATCTTCCGCGCCCGCCCGCGCCTCCTCGATGAACCCGTGCCAGGCGAGCAGCAGCTTCGCCCCCGAGTCCTCCAGGTAGAAGGCGATCTCGCGCCGTTTCAGCAGCACGTTCATCGGCACGACGACGCCGCCGGCCCGCAGGATCCCGTAGTAGGCGAGCGGGAACTCCGGCACGTTCGGCAGCATCACCCCGACCCGGTCGCCGGGCCGCACCCCGCGCTCGCGCAGCAGCGTCGCCACGCGGGCGGTGCCGTCCGCCAGCTCGCCGTAGGTGAGCGTCCGGCCGCCCAGCCGTACGGCGGGCGCGTCCGCGTCGCGCGCGGCGCTCTCGGTGACGATCGAGGCCAAGTTCGTTCCCATGTGTCCCTTCCCGGTCGGGTTACCCAGCCCGAGTGTAGTGCCGTTCGTGCCGCTGCCGAGCGGTTCGCGGGGCGGCTCCGTTAGGCTCGCGTGATGGACGATCTCGGACCCAAGGTCTCTTATCTGGTTGCCAAAAAAGGCATCCCCGTCTACTCCAGCGATGAGGTGAAGCTGGGGACGGTGGTCGAGGTGCTCGACGCACCGGAGGCCGACATCTTCGACGGCGTCATCTTCGACACCACCGCGAACCGCCCCGGCGGCCATAAATTCGTCGATGCGCCCGAGGTCGAGGGGATCTACGAAAACGGCGTGGTGCTGACCATCGACGCGGCGACGGCGGCGAGACTCGCCAAGCCGGGGAAGAACCCGGGCTCGGTCGAGGTCTCGCCGGACGATGTAGCGGGGGAGCCGGGGCCGAGCTTCTGGCGGCGGGCCTGGAACCTGCTGTCGGGCAAAGGCTGAGGTTGGCGAGGGGGGAGACCTGATGGACCCCCTCTCTCACGAACAGCAGGGAGGTTCGTTCGGGGGTCCATCAGGTCTCCCTGCGAGCCAGTGAAAGCGACGGAGATTCACCGGGCGCGGATCACTGCGCAAGGGCTGGCGACGCGACCGGCTCGCGATCCAGCTGCGGTGGCTGAGCGGCTGCTGGCGATCCAGGGGCAGGACGCGCGCGGGGCGCGGTTGGCGGTGCGGGCGCGGAGCGAGGGGCTCGTCGCCTCCGATGTCGACCGGGCGCTCGACGAGCGCCGGCTGATCATCACCTGGGTCAACCGCGGCACCCTCCATCTGATCCGCGCCGAGGACTACCCGCTTCTCCAGGCGCTGACCACCCCGCCTCTCTGGACCTCCTGCCGGACGCGACTGCGGCAGACCGAGGTCGGGGATCGGGCCGACCGCGGGGTCGAGGCCGTCGCCAGGGCACTCGAGGACGGGCCGCGGACCCGGGCCGAACTTCGCGATGCCCTCGACTCCGCCGACGTCCCGACCGCCGGCCAGGCGCTCATCCACATCCTCTTCTACGCCTCGCTGAAAGGCGTCTGCATTCGCGGCCCGATGATCGGTAAAGAGCACGCTTTCGTCTCCGCGCGCGATTGGCTGGCCCCCGTGATGGGGCCCGGATGGGACCCTGAGCGAACCTCCCCGCAGTTCGTGAGTGAAGGGTCCCATCCGGGCCCCTCCCGCGATACGTCCCTGGGCGAATTGGCGCGTCGCTACCTGGTCGGTCACGGCCCCGCCACCGACGCCGACCTCGCCCGCTGGGCCGGGCTGCCGCTGCGCGACGCCCGCGCCGGGCTCGCCGCGATCTCCCGCCGCACCGTCGACCTCGGCGACGGCGTCGTCGAGCTGCGCCGACGTGAGGAAACCGCGCCACTCCCGGAACCCCGTCTATTGGGCGCCTTCGACCCGCTCCTGCTCGGCTGGGTCTCGCGCGACAACGTGATCGGCCCGCACAAGGGCCTGGTGACGACGAACGGCATCTTCCGCCCGTTCGCCCTGGTCAAGGGCCGCGCCGTCGCCACCTGGCGCTTCCAGCAGGGCAAGGTGCAGATCGAGCACCTCGAGCGAGTGACGAAAAAAGCGGCCGCCCGGCTGGATGCCGACGCGGCCGCGGTCGAAGCGTTTCTCTCAAATTGACCTGTGCGGAGTTCTGGGTGCCCAGCACCCAGAACTCGACAGGCGCCGGCTCAGGTGCCCTGGAGTTTCGGGGGCATCGGGTCCTCCGGCGCCGGCGGCGCCTTCTCACCCGGAGCCGCGCTCAGCTCCTGCTCCCAGACGTGATTCAGCGAGACCTGCAGGTACGCCCACATCGCGGGCGAGAGCAGCAGGTAGAGGACCAGCACCAGCCAGCCGTTGACCGGCTCGCGACCGACCAGCGCCGAGGTGCCTTGCACGCGCTTGGTGCCGTTCCAGTAGGTGATCAGCGCCGGGACGATGATCAACCCGCCTGGGAACAGCGCGAGCAGTGAATTCATCGGGTTGCGGCCGAGGTCGTATCCCCGCGACTCGCCGAACGCCTTCATCTCCTTGTTGATCTTGTACCACCAGACCAGGTGGTAGATCCCCAGGGTGATGATCGGCAGCAAGGCCACCGCCCAGGGGTTACGAACCTTGACTTTGACATCGCTGTCCGGGATGTCCATCTCATATGCCACGGAGGGCTCCAATCAGACGAGAGCAGGAATACGGTCGAGTTTCATTCGACGTTTCTCCCACAGTCCTTGACCAGCGGGGGTTAAATTTTCCCCCGTCTACCTAAAAAAGGGGATGTGGACTCAGGAATTGGCGAGCTTCGGGCTCTGCCAGGGAGATTCGAGGCGCCGGACGAGCTCGTCGCCAAGTCCCTCGATCGGCACGCGGACCTGCTCCAACGAGTCGCGGTCGCGCAGGGTGACGGTGTCGTTCTCCATCGTCTCGCCGTCGACGGTGATCCCCCAGGGGGTCCCGATCTCGTCCTGGCGGCGATAGCGCTTGCCGATCGAGCCGCCCTCGTCGAACTCGGCGGGGAGGCGCTTGCGCAGGTCCTGGAAGATCTCCCGCGCCTTCTCCGGCATCCCCTCCTTGGAGACCAGCGGCAGGACGGCGACCTTGACCGGGGCGAGGCGCGGGTGCAGGCGCAGCACGGTGCGCCTGCGCCCCTCGACCTCCTCGACCTCGTAGGAGTCGACGAGGAAGGCGAGCGTCGCCCGGTCGGCGCCGGCGGCGGGCTCGATCACATGCGGGACATACCGTTCTTTCGTCTGCTGGTCGAAGTACTCGAGCTTCTCGCCGGAGTGGGCGGTGTGGGCTTTGAGATCGAAGTCGCCGCGGTTGGCGATCCCCTCGAGCTCCGACCAGCCGATCGGGAACAGGTACTCGACGTCGCTCGTGCCCGAGGAGTAGTGGGATAGCTCGTCGGCATCGTGGGCGCGGATCCGCAGGTGGTCGGGACGCAGCCCGAGCTTGGTGTACCAGCGCTCGCGGATCCGGATCCACTCGCGGTACCAGTGCTCGGCCTGGTCCGGCGGGACGAAGAACTCCATCTCCATCTGCTCGAACTCGCGGGTGCGGAAGATGAAGTTGCCCGGGGTGATCTCGTTGCGGAAGGACTTGCCGACCTGGGCGATCCCGAACGGCGGCTTCTTGCGGGCGAAGCCGAGCACGTTCTTGAAGTTGATGAAGATGCCCTGCGCCGTCTCCGGGCGGAGGTAGACCTCGCTGCCCTCGCCCGCGACGGGGCCGACGTGCGTCTCGAACATCAGGTTGAAGTTGCGCGGCTCGGAGAGCTCGCCGCCGCACTCGGGGCAGCGGATCTCCCCGTCGGGGTCGCCGCCTTCGGCCGCCAGCGCCTCGCGCAGGTGGTCCTCCCGCCAGCGCCGCTTGCACTTGCCGAGACACTGGACCAGCGGGTCGGTGAACCCGGCCAGGTGGCCGGAGGCCTCCCAGACCTTGGGGCTCTGCAGGATCGCCGAGTCGATCGCGACGATGTCGTCGCGTTCCTGCAGCATCGAGCGCCACCACTCGTTCTTCACGTTGGTCTTCAGCAGGACGCCGTAATGCCCGTAGTCGTAGGTCGAGCCGAGCCCGCCGTAGATCTCCGACGAGGGGAAGACGAAGCCGCGCCGCTTGCACAGCGCGACGATCTCCTCCATCGTCACCTCGGTCTCGGGCTTCTCCTGTGGGGTCGTCGCCATGCTCGAACCGTAGCGGCTGCGATAATCGAGGGCCCGTGCCGATCTACGAGTACAAATGCGACAACGGCCACGTCTTCGACGTGTTGCAGAAGATGTCGGAGGAGCCGCTGACCGAGTGCGTCGAGTGCGGCGCCCCGGCGCACCGCGTCCTGACCGCGCCCGCCGTCCATTTCAAGGGCTCCGGCTTCTACAACACCGACTACGGCAAACGCAAAGGCGGCGGCGGGTCGAACGGCGGCGGCGACAGCTCCGGCTCGGGCTCGTCCGAGTCGTCGTCGACCTCCTCGGACTCGAGCTCGGGCTCCGGGTCCGACTCGAAGACCGCCGCGTCGAGCTCCTCGTCCTCGAGCGACTAGGCGGGACAAAAACGCGACGGTCCCGTCCCGACCCGCGCGCCCCGGATCTCAGCCGGTCAGGCGGTGGACCGCCGCGCGGCGGACCGACTGGGGGACTTCGATCGAGCCTTCCGGGCCGACACCGCACTTCGCCGCTTCCTTCTTGCTGGTCCCGCAGAGCACGTTGGTCCCGCCGGTCCCGCCGATCCCAGCGGCCAGGACGAGCTGCGGCATGGTGAAGAAGCCCATGTCGGAGACGAAGGCTTTCGGCGCGTCCCAGCCGATGATCGGGCCGTGGATGAAGTTGTAGGGGATGCGGGTGATGCTGGTGAGGCGGTCCTTGATCCCGTTGATCACTTCCTGCTGCGCGTTCTCCCGGTCGAGATCGGAGTAGCCCAAGGTGAAGGCACTCTTCCCCTTACCGGGGCATTCGCTCGGCTCGCGGATCCGCGAGTAGGCGAGCGCCTGCTCTCCGTTCAGCGTGTTCTCGCCCTTCCCGAGGCGCAGGGTGACGCCGCCCTGGCCGCCGCCGGCGCCCCCGGCGATGTCGGCGCAGAGCTTGTGCTCGAGGTTGACCTGGACGCCGCCGACCGCGTCGACCAGCTTTTCCAGCCCGGTGAAGTTGATGATCGCGACGTGGTCGATCTTGATGTTGAGAAACTTTTCGACCGTCTTGATCTGCAGAGCGGCCCCACCGAAGGCGAAGGCGGCGTTGATTTTGGTCGGTTGATAGCCGGGGATTTCGGCGAAGGAGTCGCGCGGGATCGAGAGTTTGTTGAAGGTGCCGCCGCCCGCCCGGATCACCATCAGCGTGTCGGCGCGGTATTCGCCTTGCGAACAGGGCGGGTGCGGGGATTCGCCCTTTTCCTGCTGCTCGAAGCACTTTGGGTTGTTCGCGGCGCCCGGTTCCTTGGTGTCGACCGGGCGCGCGTCGGTCCCCATCACGAGGATGTTCTGGGCGCTCGGCAGGATGAACGGGTTGCCGTGCAGGGCGTCCCTGGCTTCCCCCGCCAGCTTGAACGACTGAAGCTGGGCCGAGACCGCGAAGGCAAGCAGGCTGATCACGATCCAGGCGACGATCGCGATCCCCAGCCAGAAGGCGATCCGCCGCGCCGGAGGCTTGCGCCGGCCGGGCCGGGCGCGGCGTTCCTCGCGCCGCTTCCAGGGCAGCTTGATCGGCGGCAGATGGGGCCCCTCGCGGCGGCCGCGGCCGTAGTTGGTGCGTCCCGGCTCGTCGGGCCCGTCGGCTCGACCCGAACCGCCTGGAACCGCGCCGCGACCACCCCCGGCGGCTGCCGCGTCGTCTGATTTCGGCAGATCGCCGCCCCGCAGGCGCGAGAAGATCCCGCGCCTGGAGCGGTAAACCCGATACTCGGGCTGCCCCTCAGGCGGCTCAGGCGGCCGTTTATCGCCGTCGTTCGGCAGGTCGTCAGGCATAAAAAGGGTTCGAAACCGTAGTCGAGGTTCCTAAGGAACAACGGACTTCGCCGAATGACGCGATCCGCCTGCAAAACGAGCCGGGAAGGCTGTTGCGCCGCGGGGCGCCGTTGCGTCGCCGAAGCCGAAGGACGACTAGCCTGGTGCCGATGAGCGATGCCGAGACGATCGGGGTCGACCTCGGCGGGACGAAGATGCAGATCGGCGTCCTGTCCGGAGTCGAGACCCTCTGGGAGAGCCGCGAGACGTCTCGCGGCCAGGACCAGGACGAACTGGTCGAGCTGCTGGTCCGCGAGGTGAACGAGGCCCGGGAAGCGCGTCCCGACGTGGTCGCCGTCGGCCTCGGCATCCCGGCGACGATCAACCAGGAGCGCGGCGAAGCGGTCTCCGCGGTCAACCTGCCCCTGCTCGAACTGCCGGTCCGTGACGTCGTCTCCGAACGCGTCGGCCTGCCGGTCTTCCTCGACAACGACGGCAACGTCGCCGCCTACGCCGAGTTCCTCTACGGCGCCGCCCGCGGGAAGCCGACGACCGTGCTGCTGACGATCGGCACCGGGATCGGCGGCGGGCTGATCCTCGGCGGCCAGATCTTCCGCGGCGCCACCGGCGCGGGGGCCGAGCTCGGCCACGTCGTGATCCAGGCCGACGGCCCGCCCTGCCAGGGCAACTGCCCGAACCATGGCTGCGTCGAGTCGCTCGCCTCGGGGACGGCGCTCGGGCGCGAGGGCCGCGCCGCCGCCGAATCCGCCCCCGACTCGGCGCTCGGCAAGCTGCTGGCCGAAGGGAAAGAGGTCGACGGCCTCGCGGTCACCGACGCGGCGCTGGCCGGCGACGAGACCGCGATCGGGGTCTTCGACCTGATCGGCAGTCGGCTCGGCGTCGCCTGCGCCAGCTTCGCCAACATCTTCGAGCCCGAAGTGATCGTGATCGGTGGCGGTGTGATCAAGGCGGGCGACCTGCTCCTCGACCCGGCCCGCAAGGAAGTGCGCGAGCGGGCGCTACGGCCGATGAACGAGACCCCGATCGTCGCCGCGACGCTCGGCAACGATGCCGGGATGATCGGCGCCGCCGCGCTCGCCCGCACCGAGCTCGAGAAACAGAGCGACGCTCACTGATGCCGGGCACGCTCGTCGTCTGCCCGACGCCGATCGGCAACATCGATGACGTCAGCCCGCGGGTCCGCGAGGCGCTCGTCACCGCCGACTTCATCGCCTGCGAGGACACCCGCCGCACCGGCCAGCTGCTCGACCGCCTGGCGATCCGCCCGGCGCCGCGGCTGGTCTCCAACCACGAGGGCAACGAAGGGGCGCGCGCGGTCGAGCTGTCCGGGCAGATCGAGCGCGGCTACGTGGTGGCGCTGGTCTCCGACGCGGGGATGCCAGGGATCTCCGACCCTGGCTTCAAGCTGATCCGGCGTTGCATCGACCGTGACCTCGAGGTGACGGTCCTGCCCGGGCCCTCGGTGGTGCCGGTGGCGCTGGTGGCGTCGGGCCTGCCGACCGACCGCTGGCGCTTCGAGGGCTTCCTGCCGCGACGGGCGGGGGAGATGGAGCGGGTGCTGCGCTCGACCGAGACCGTCGTCTGCTTCGAGTCGCCGCGCCGGGTGGGGGAGAGCCTCTCGGCCCTGGCGGCGATCGCCCCCGACCGCGAGGCGGCGATCTGTCGCGAGCTGACCAAGGTCCACGAGGAAGTGGCGCGGGGGACGCTGGGCGAGCTGGCGCGACGTTTCCGCGGCGACGTGCGCGGGGAGATCGTCCTCGTGATCGGGCCGGCGGCAGCCGCCGAGCACGGCCAGGACGTCGGCTTCGCGGTCGACGCGCTCCGCCATCTGGTCCAGTCCGGCGCCCGGCCTCGCGCCGCCGCCTCCGTCGTCGCCGCCCTCACCGGCACCCGCGCGAACGACCTCTACAAAGCATTGACCGGCCGCGAGGCGCGGCGGTGAACGTGCGCCGTTCCGCCGTCGCCTTCGTTTTGTTCATCGTGGCGCTGCTCCTGAGCGCCTGCGGGGGTGGCGGGTCCTCGGGCCAATCGGGCGGTTCGACCAGCGCCGCCGGCTCTTCGGGCGGCGCCGCGAAGACCCCGGAGCAGGTCTGGGCGAAGGAAGTCGAAGGGGTGATGAGGCAGTTCGAAAACACCTCCGCCCATTCGGTGGAAGTGATCCACACCTCGAGCTCGCAGTACAACCTCGAACCGACTTACGCGACCTACTCCGACGAGCTCGCCAAGCTCGGCAAACAGCTCGAAGCGACCGACCCTCCCGCCTCCTGCCGACAGGTCCACGACGAGATGAGCGAACTCGCCCACAAGATCAGCGGCATCATGGGTGTGCTCGGCGACCAGGCCGAACTGAGCCCCGAAGAATTCTCCGCCCTCGCCTACCAGCAGGGCTTCAAATTCTCCCGCGTCGGCCGCCGGCTGACCAACCTGACGATCCACCCGCACTGCTGAACGGGGCCTGGCGGCGACCGCGCCGAGCGCCCGCGCGCGGTCGAGTAGCGTCCCTCCCGTATGCCCGCCGAGCGCTTCTACGTCACCACGCCGATCTACTACGTCAACGCGGAGCCCCATCTGGGGCACGCGTACTCGACCCTGGCCGCCGACATCATCGCCCGGCACCACCGGCAGCGAGGGGAGGATGTGTTCTTCCTCACCGGCACCGACGAGCACGGGGAGCCGATCGAGGTCGCGGCGGCGAAAGAGGGGATCGCGCCGGAAGAGCTGGTCGACCGGAACGCGGCCAAGTTCGAGGACCTCGGGCCGATCATCGGCGCCACCAACGACTTCTTCATCCGCACCTCCGACCCGCGCCACGAAGCGGCGGTCGCCGAGATCATGCAGCGCGTCTACGACAACGGCTGGGTGCGCAAGGGCTCTTACGAAGGCTGGTACTGCCCCCGCTGCGCCGACTTCAAAACCGAGCGTGAGGTGGCGGCGGGGAACACCTGTCCGATCCACGAGATCCCGCTCGATTGGGTCGAAGAGGAGAACTGGTTCTTCGAGCTCTCCAAGTTCCAGGAGAAACTGGAAGCCCTCTATGAGGGGCAGCCGGACTTCGTCGTCCCCGACTTCCGTCGCAACGAGGCGGTCGCTTTCATCAAGGGCGGGCTGGAGGACGTGTCGCTCTCGCGGCCGACGCTGAAATGGGGCCTGCCGCTGCCCTGGGACCCCGAGCAGCGGATGTACGTGTGGTTCGACGCGCTCCTCAACTACGTCACCGCGCTGCGCTTCGCCCGTCCCGGCGAGGATCTCACCGGGCGCTTCTGGCCCGCCGACCTGCACGTGATGGCGAAGGACATCCTCAAGTTCCACGCGGTGATCTGGCCGGCGCTCTGCATGGCCGCCGGGCTCGACCCGCCGCGCCGCATGGTGATCCACGGCTTCCTCCTGATGGGGGAGAAAAAGATGTCGAAGAGCCTCGGCAACGTGCTCGACCCGTTCGCGGTGATCGAGCGCTTCGGCGCCGACGCGCTGCGCTTCTACCTCTTCCGCGAGGTCAGCTTCGGCCAGGATGGCTCGATCTCCACCGCCGGCTTCGAGGCCCGCTACGAGACCGAGCTGGCCAACGACTACGGCAACCTCGCCAGCCGCGTGCTGGCGATGGTCGACCGCTACCGCGACGGCACCGTGCCCGAAGCGCGGGTCGACGCGGTGCTGATGGAGGACTTCGAAGGGGCACCCGAGCGGCTCGCGGGGCTGATCGACAAGGCCGAGCTGAGCCAGGCGCTGGAGGTCGCGTGGGTGCTGGTCCGGCGTCTCAATCGCTACGTCGAGGAGACCGCGCCGTGGGTGCTGGCCAAGGACGAGGCCGACCCGGAGCGACTGGACGAAGTCCTCTACAACCTTGTCGAGGGCCTCCGCGTCGTCACCCTGATGCTCGTCCCCTATCTGCCCGCGACGGCGGAGACGCTGCTCGCGACCCTGGGGGAAGAGGGCCGCGGCCTCGCCGAGCTCGGCTCGCGCGGCGGCGGCCGGCAGGTCGAGCGGATCCAGCCGCTCTTCCCGAAGATCGATTCCTGACCGCACAAAGGGACCTTCGCCCCAAAAACTGATGTTGCTTTGGGACAGCCGCGGTGCAAAGGTTTGCGCATGGGAGTTGGGATCTCCGGGAGCCGGATCGGCACGCTGGTCCTCGCGATGCTCGTTGCCGCGGCGCTCTGCGTGGCGGCGATCGCGGCCGAGGCGAGCGGGGCGCTGGTCGGCAAGGACGGACGCGTCTACGCCTGTTACAAGGCGAAGGGGAAGCGCAAGGGCGCGGTGCGGCTGGTCGCCAAGAAGGCCAAGTGCCACAAGGGTGAAAAGAAGGTCTCCTGGGGCGCCACCGTCGTGGGACCGTCCGGGGAAAACGGCAGCAACGGCGAAAACGGCGCCGGCGGCGAAGGCGGGACGGGCGGCGAAAAAGGCGCATCCAGCCTGGGTGGTCTGGAAAAACAGGTCCAGTCGCTGACCTCGAAAATCACCCAGTTGGAATCGGTGCTGAAAGGGATCAGCCCCGGCGACCTCACCGGGGCACTGTCGAAACTCCAGGGGATCTCCCCGACGCAGCTCCAAGAAGCGGTGGCCTCGGTCACCAAAGTGAACGCGCTCTGCTCGCAGACGAAAGAATTGACGAATCAGTCGAACGGGCTCGGGGCGGCGATCGGCGGGCTCAAACTCATCGGTGAACTCCCGGGGCTCGAACTTAAAAAACTCGCCCCGATCCCGAATCCGCTGTCGAGCTTCGCCTGCCCATAACCTGGGGCGGGTGATCGACTCCCACACCCACCTCTTCCTCTGCGAGAAGCCGACCGTCGAGCTGCTCGAGGCCGCCGCCGCCGCGGGTGTCGACCGGATGCTGAACGTCGGGCTCGACGAGACCACCAACGCTCAGGTGATCGCGCAGGCCGAGCAGAACGAGGCGGTCTTCGCCTCGGTTGGCCGGCACCCCAACGATGCGGGCGGCTTCGACGACGAGGCACAGGCGGCGCTGGCCGAGCTCGGCGCCCACGAGATGGTCAGGGCGATCGGTGAGACCGGCCTCGACTTCTACCGCGACACCGCCTCGCCCGACGACCAGCGGCGTGCCTTCGCCGGCCAGATCGAGGTGGCGATCGACCTCGGCCTGCCGATCGTCATCCACGCCCGCGACAAGGACGGCGAGAGCGCCGCGATCGATGAGATCTTCGCCACGCTCGACGCCCGCGCCGAGGGCCACACCGTGATCCTGCACTGCTTCTCGGCCCCGCGGAAGGTGGCCGACGCCGCCGAGCGCGGCTGGTACGTCTCCTTCGCCGGCAACGTCACCTACCCGCGCTCGGCCGACCTCCGCTTCGCCGCCGCGAAGGTGCCGGAGGACCGCCTCCTGGTCGAGACCGACGCCCCCTTCTTGACCCCGCAGGCGCGGCGCAAAGAACGCAACGAGCCCGCCAACGTGGTCCTCACCGCCGAGGTGGTGGCGGCCGAGCGGGGCGTCTCCTACGAGGAGCTGGAGCGCACGGTCGAGGCCAACGCCCGCTTGCTCTTCGGCTGGTAGCCGGCCGTGGTCAGGCTCGGCCAGAACTTCCTCGCCGACCCGAACCTGCTCGACGCGATCGTCCGCGACTCGGGGGTCGGGGCCGACGACGTGGTGCTCGAGGTCGGCGCCGGTGAAGGCGTCCTCAGCAGGCGGCTGGCGGCGCGGGTCGCCCACCTGCACACGGTCGAGATCGACCGCGGGCTGGAGGAGGCGCTGGCCCCGGTCGCGGCGCTCCCCGACGTCACCCTGCACTGGGGCGACGCGGTGAAGCTCGACTACGCGGCGCTCGACCCGGCGCCGGACGCGATGGTCGCCAACCTGCCCTACTCGGTGGCGACGCCGGTGATCCTGGAGACGATCGCCGCGCTGCCGAGCCTCCAGACCTGGACCGTGATGGTGCAGCTGGAGATCGCCGAGCGCCTCCGCGCCTCGTCCGGCAACAAGACCTACGGGGCGCCGACCGCGATCGCCCAGCTCGCCTGCGAGGTCGAGTTGATCCGCAAGGTCGACCCGGCCGTCTTCAAGCCGCGGCCGCGGGTCGACTCGGCGATCCTCCGCCTCCGCCGCACCGGCCCCGGTGCCGACGAGGCCACCCGCGACCTGGTCCGCGCCGCCTTCGCCCATCGCCGCAAAACGCTCGCCCGCTCGCTCGAGCTCGCCGGCCTGCGCGGGGTGCCGAGGCCGCGCCAGGCGGCCCGCGCCGGCCTCGCCCGGCTCGGTCTTCCCGAGAGCGCCCGTGCGGAGCAGCTGGCGCCGGGCGATTTCGCCGCCCTCTCCGCGATCCTCCAGGGCGAGGATTCCTGATCCCAGCCCGGAGTGCCCGCCCAGCGATGCTCGTCCACGCCCCCGCCAAGCTCAACCTCGGCCTCTACCTCGGTCGCCCGCGCCCCGACGGCCTGCACGAACTCTGCTCGCTGTTCGAGCCGCTGGCGCTCGCCGACCTGATCCAGGTCGAGGAGGCCGAGCGCGACGAGGTGATCTGCGCCGGCGTCGAGGGTGAGAACCTGGCGGCACGGGCATTGGCGAAGCTGCGCGAGCGCGGTTGGGACGGGCCGCCGCTGCGGATCGAGATCGAGAAGCGCACTCCGGTCGCCGCCGGCCTCGGTGGCGGTTCCGCCGACGCCGCCGCCGTCCTCCGCCTCGCCGCCCCCGCTTGCGTTCGCAGTTCCCCGCCCTGGTTACGGGAGAGTGCGAACGCACCGGGGGTCGTGGCGGATCTGACGGCGATCGCGGCGGAACTGGGGGCGGACGTTCCGTCGCAGCTGCGGCCGGCGCTTTCTCTGGTCCGAGGGGCGGGGGAGAGGGTCGAGCCGTTGCCCGCCCCGGCCGAGCACGCGGCGCTGCTGTTGCCGGGCGGCGGCGGCCTCTCGACCAAGGATGTCTTCGACCAGGCCGACCGCCTCGGGCTCGGGCGCGAGGAGACGGCGCTCGACCGCATCGCCGACGAACTGCGCGCCGCCGCCGGCGCGGGCGCCTCGCCGCTCGCCTACGCCGAGCTGCTGGTCAACGACCTCGAGCCCGCCGCCCGCAGCCTCCGTCCCGACATCGGCGACGCGCTCGACGCGCTCCACGGCACGACGGCCGGCGCGGTCTTCTTGAGCGGGTCAGGCCCCACCGCGGTGGGGCTCTTTCCGACGCTCTCCGAAGCGGAGTCCGCGGCCGCGACCCTCGATCGCAATGACGCCATCGTCTGCATGGCGGGGAGCGCGCCGTGAAGCTCCCCGGCTCCCCGACCCAGCGCAAGTGGGCTTCGCGCGCCGCGATCGCCGTCGCGATCGGGATCGCCTACTACCTCTTCACCCAGGTCCTCGATCTGGAGAAGATCCTCGAGGACATCGCCAACGCCCTCGGCGCCTGGACCTACGCCCTGGTCGGCTTCTTCGCCTTCGCCGAGACCGGCGCCTTCATCGGCCTCGTCGCGCCCGGCGAGACGGTGATGCTGCTCGGCGGCGCCGTCGCCGGCCAGGGCTCGATCGACCTCTACGTGACCATCGCCCTCGCCTGGACGATGGCCTGCGCCGGCGACGTCACCAGCTTCTTCCTCGGTCGCCGCCTCGGCCGCGAGTTCCTCCTCAAGCACGGCCCCCGCTTCGGCTTCTCCCACGAGCGCCTCAAACAGGTCGAGGACTTCTTCTCCCGCCACGGCGGCAAAACGATCTTCATCGGCCGCTTCGTCGGCTTCGTCCGCGCCTTCGCCCCCTTCATCGCCGGCAGCTCCGGCATGCGCTTCCGCCAGTTCTTCCCTTACAGCGTGCTCGGCTGCGGGATCTGGGTCAGCGCCACGATCGTGATCGGCTACATCTTCTCGCGCTCGATCGACACCGCGATCAAGTACGCGGGCAAAGGCGCCGTCATCCTCGGCGCGCTGATCGTGGTCGTGGTCGGAGTGGTCTGGGCGACCCGCTACCTGCAGGTCGCCGAGAACCGCAAGGAGGCGGTGCGCCGGCTGGACGAGCACGCATGGACCCGCTGGATCACCAAGCTCGGCCGCCGCTACGAGACCCAGTTGCGCTTCGTCGGCGATCGGCTCACTCCCGGCGGCACCTTCGGCCTCGAATTCACCTCGCTGATGGCGGTCCTCGCCGTCTCCCTCTTCGTCCTGATCGCCTACATCGTCGTGATCGGGCGCGACCCCGGCCCGACTCCCGGCGACGAAATGGCGATCGAAGTCGCCGAAGCCCTCCGCTGCGGCTTCATGACCGACTTCTCCAAGGTCTTCACCTTCCTCGGCTCGGGCGGCTTCGTCTGGGCGCTGACCGCGGTCTGCGCGGCGGCGCTCGCCTGGCGCCGGCACTGGACCGAGCTCTGCGTCCTCCTCGCCGGGATGGTGCTGATCACGATCGGCTTCCACGAGATCAAGGCGGCGACCGACCGGCCGCGCCCGCCCGAACCGCTCGTCGGCTCCGTCGGCTCCGCCTTCCCCAGCGGCCACGCCGCCCACTCGGTGATCTACGTCTGGGCGGCGACGACGATTGTCGTCCGCTTGCGCCGCGGTCTGGCCCGGGCGACCCTGATCGTCGTCGCCGGGATCGTGCTCACGGCGCTCGTCGGCCTCTCCCGCGTCTATCTCAACGTCCACTACCTCAGCGACGTCAGCGGGGGCTGGGCGCTGGGCGCCGCCTGTTTCTCGATCTGCGCGGCGATCGGCCTCGTCGTCAGCCAATTGCGCCACAATCCCCAGCAGTGATCCCCTTCGCCCTTGCCAAGATCGGGCATCAGTACGTGCTCTTCGGGATCGCGGCGGTGATCTGCCTGGTCACCTTCGTCGGCCTCATCCTCAGCCCCGCCCTCAGCGGCGCCGGACGGCTCTGGGAAAAAACCGCGGCCGGGGTGCTCTCGCTGTTCGTGCTCGCGGCGCTGATCGTCGGCGGCGTATGTATCGGGCTCGTGATCGTCAAATACTGGCCCGAAATCCACGAATTCATCACGTGATCCGCGTCAACTAGACGTCTTTGGATCTGGTCCTTCGGACGCGTGCCGGAATAATGAATAGGTGACCGCATCCGCCAAAGAGGTTCAAACCCGCGTGGCTCCTGAAGATCCGACGCTGCTCGACGCGCTCTCGGAGGCCGTCGAAGCGGGCGCCGGGCTGCCCGCGGTGGCCCGCGCCGCGGCCCGCCTGCTGGACGCCAGCGTCGCCCTGATCGACCGCTCCAGCGCCGTCCTCGCCGTCGCCGGGGCCTCGCCCGACCAGGAGGAACGGCTGCTGTCGGGCGGCGAAGGGGTGACGATCGTCGAGCTGCGCGTCGCCGACACCGCGGTCGGCGAGCTCCGCTACCGCGCCAAGGCGCCGCCCGCGCCCTCGATCGCCCGCATGGTCACCACGCTCCTGGCGCTCGAGCTGGAGCGCTCGCGGGCGCCCGAATGGGCGAGCGAGGAGGTGGCGAGCGCCTTCGTCTCCGACGTGCTCTCGCGCAAGGTCACCGACCGTGGCGACATCGTCGCCCGCGGCGCCGAGCTCGGCGCCGATCTCGACCGCGGCGCCGGCGTCCTCGTCCTCCGCGCCGCCCCGCGCGCCGCGCAGACGGGGGAGTGGCGCGGCCGCGTGCTCACGCTCGCCCTGCGTGCCCTGCGCTCGCTCGCCCCCGGCGCCCTGGCGACCACGGAGGACACCGAGCCCGCTGCCGAGGTGTCGGTGATCGTCCCCGCCGAGGACGACGAGCGCCTCGCCCGCGCCGCCGCCGGCCTCGCCCGCGAGCTCGCCGACAGCCTCACCGGCTTCCACGTCACGATCGGCCGCAGCCGCCGTTCCGCCGACCCGGTCGACCTCTACCGGGCGGGCTCGGAGGCGCGCCTCGCGGTCAACGTCGGCGAGGCCGAGGGCCGGCCGCTGCTCGCCTTCGAGGACACCGGCGCCTACCGCCTGCTGCTGCCGGCGATGAGCGACGACCCGGCCGAGCTCGAACGCTTCTACGCCGAGACGATCCAGCCGCTCGCCGACTACGACGAGCAGTACGAGACCGAGCTGGTCACCACGGTCGAGGCCTACCTCGACAACGACGGCAACGTCGCCGCCACCGCCAAACAGCTCTTCACCCACCGTCACACCGTTCGCTACCGGCTGGAGCGGGTGCGGGAGCTCTGCGGGCACGACGTCTCGGCGACCGAAGGGCGGGAGAAGCTCGGCCTCGGGCTGAAGGCGATGCGGGTGCTCGGGATCGCCTCGCCGCGCGGCCCGGCGCTGGAGCCGGGCGCCGGCGGCGGCAAAGTCGCCCGCAACAACGAAGACTGAGCGCCCGGCGCTAGGCTGCGACCCCGATCCGGGGTGGTGTATTTGGCCAGCACGCCAGGTTTTGGTCCTGGAAGAGAGGGTTCGAGTCCTTCCCCCGGAATAGAGTCCCCGACCATGGAGTACGGAGGAGCATCACTCGACCCCGAGGTGCGCGCGGGCCTCGCCCAGGCCTGGCGGACGCTGCGAACCCTCGGCATCGTCGCGATCGTGATCGGGGTGATCGCGATCATCCTGCCGGAGATCTTCGCCCTCGGCACCGCGATCTTCATCGGCATCGTCCTCGTGATCGTCAGCGCCTACCTCGCCGCGGCGGCCTTCTTCGCCCACGGCGTCGGCAGCTTCCTCGCCCGCCTCGCCTGGGCGCTGCTCACCTTCCTCGTCGGCCTCTGGCTGATCGTCGAGCCCCACAACGGCACCCTCACGCTGACCCTGGTCCTGGGGATCTACTTCCTGATCATGGGACTGACCCGGGTGATCGTCGCCTTCATGGGCCGCGGCACCCCGAACGCCGGCTGGGTCGGCCTCAGCGGCATCTGCGGCCTGATCATCGGCATCCTCGTCCTCGTCAAGTTCCCCTCCAGCGCCGATTGGGCGATCGGCCTGCTGGTCGGTATCGACCTGATCTTCGCCGGCTGGACGCTGATCTCGGTCGCCTCGGTCGGCAAAGAACTATCCCGCGACGCCTAGGAGGGACCGGCGGAATTCCGCCAGGCCCTCGCCGAATCCGACGCCGCCGGCCCGGCGCGAATAATCTGGGAGGCAGTGGCAACCCCCCTTGTCCTGGTCATGGCGGCCGGCGAGGGAACGCGGATGCGTTCCTCGACGCCGAAGATGCTCCATCCCGTCTGCGGGCGGCCGATGGTCGCCTGGCCGATCCTGGCCGCGCGCGAGGCCGGGGCGGGCCGGGTGGCGGCGATCGTCTCGCCGGGCCGTGACATCTCCGCCGGGCTCCCCGAGGGGGTCGAGACGGTCGAGCAGCCCCAGCCCGACGGCACCGGCGGGGCGATCCGGGCGGCGCTGCCGCTGATCGAGGAGGCCGAGACCGTCCTCGTCCTCTCCGGCGACGTGCCGCTGATCTCGACCGCCACGATCGCGGCGCTGCTGGACGCGCACGCGGCCTCGGCGGCGGCGGCGACGATGCTGACGATCGAGCTCGACGACCCGGCCTCCTACGGCCGCGTCGTCCGTCTCGACGACGGCTCGGTCGAGAAGGTGGTCGAGGCGAAAGCGGCGGGCGACGCCGACGCCGCCCAGCTCGCGATCTGCGAGATCAACGCCGGCACCTACGCGTTCGACGCGGCCCCGCTGGCGGTCGCCCTCGCCGGGCTCTCCGACGACAACGCCCAGGGCGAGTACTACCTCCCCGACGTCTTCACCGCCCTGCGCGCGGCGGGCCTCTCGGTCGCCGCCCATCTCGCCGACGACCTCGCGGTGACGATGGGGGTCAACAACCGGGTCGACCTCGCCGCGGTGGAGGCCGAGGCCCGTCGCCGCCTGCTCGAGGCCCACATGCTGGCCGGGGTCACCGTCGTCGACCCCGCCTCGACCTGGGTCGATGCCGGGGTCGAGATCGGCAACGACGCCCGGATCGAGCCCGGCACCAGCCTGCTCGGCGCGACCAAGGTCGGCGCCCACACCGTGGTCGGCCCGCACACGACCGCGATCGACACCGAGATCGGCGTCGAGGCCGTGGTCGTCCGCTCCCACGTCGAAGGGGCGAAGATCGGCGACGGCGCCGCGGTCGGCCCGTTCGCCTACCTGCGCCCCGGAACCGTGATGGAGGCGGGCTCGAAGGCGGGCGCCTCGGTCGAGATCAAGAACTCGCATATCGGCAAGGGGGCGAAGGTCCCCCATCTGTCCTATGTCGGCGACGCCGACATCGGCCCGGGCTCCAACCTCGGGGCGGGGACGATCACCGCCAATTACGACGGATTCCGCAAGAACCGGACGACGGTCGGGCGTGACGTGCGGATCGGGGTCGACACGATGCTGATCGCACCGGTTGAGGTCGGCGACTCCGCTTACACTGGCGCCGGCGCGGTGATCAAGGACGACGTCCCGGAAGGGGCTCTTGCCGTCAGTGAGAACGCGCAACGCAATATCGACGGCTACGCGGCAGACAAGGCGGCGAAGATGCGAGAGGAGCAGGACAAGTGAGCACGCTCGAGGAGGGGCCGATGGCCTCTACGGCGATCTCCCACGCCTACGAGAAGCGGATGATGGTCTTCGGTGGGCGCAGCTCCGGCGAGCTCGCCTCGAAGATCGCCCAGAAACTCGAAATCGACCTCGGCCAGGTGACGCTGAAGACGTTCGCCGACGGCGAGGTCTACTGCCGCTACGAGGAGTCGATCCGCGGCGCCGACGTGTTCATCGTCCAGTCGACCTGCTCGAACGAGCAGACCGGCCTCACCCCGAACGACTCGCTGGTCGAGCTGCTGACGATGATCGACGCCGCCCAGGGCGCCTCCGCCCACCGGATCATCGCCGTGATGCCCTGGTACGGCTATGCCCGCCAGGACAAGAAGTCGGCTCCGCGCGAGCCGATCACGGCGCGGATCGTCGCCAAGACGCTGGAGGCGGTCGGCGTCGACCGCGTCCTCACCATGGACCTTCACGCGGGCCAGGTGCAGGGCTTCTTCCATGTCCCGGTCGACCACATGACGGCGATGCCGATGCTGACCCAGTGGTTCATCGACCAGGAAATGACCGACGACCTGGTGATCGTCTCGCCGGACGCCGGCCGGGTGAAGACGGCACGCAACTTCGCCCGCCGGGTCGGCACCCAGTGGGCGGTGATGGAGAAGGAGCGGCCCGCCCAGGCGGTCGCCGAGATCGGCTACGTGGTCGGCGACGTGAAGGGCAAGACCGCGGTCCTCGTCGACGACATGATCGCCACCGCCGGCACCCTCACCGCCGCCGCCCAGACGGCGCTCGACGAGGGCGCCGCCCGGGTCATCTCGGTCGCCACCCACGGCGTCTTCTCCGGCTCCGCCTACGAGCGGCTGGCGGCCTCGCCGATCGAGCGGATCGTCGTCACCGACACGATCCCGCTGCGCCCCGGCGCGCCGGACAACATCACCGTGCTCTCGACCGCCGGCACCTTCGCCGACTCGATCCGCCGGATCTTCACCGACGACTCGGTGTCGGAGATCTTCGCGGGCGAGAATCAGCTCTTTTAGACGCCGGTGGTGACCACCACGGCGATCCGGGCGCAGGGCGGCGGTCCGCTCGGGCGCTGGGTTGCCGGGCCGGTGGCGGGATTGGCGCTGCTGATCGCGCTCGGCACCGGGCTGCCCACGTACTCCTGCGATGACTCGCGGGGGCTCGGAAGCAGCGCCGTCGGGGTCGTTTTCGAGGTGATCGGGCTCGGCGGTGCCGCTGCATTGATCGGCCTCGCGATCTGGTGGACCGTGAAGCTGCGGCGCCGACGCGGTCACCGGCGGCGGCGCCGGATCGACCGCCGGCTTGCGGCTGTGATCCTGCTGGCCCTGGCTGCCTTCGCCTATCTCTCGCTGGGCAACAACGCGCTCGCCGGCGCGTCGGTCCTCGGCGTCTTCTTCCTCGGCATGCTGCTCACCGGCTTCGCCTTTCTGGCCCTGACGGTGGCCGCGATCCAGCAGCAGGACGCCGAGGAGGTCGGCATCCTGCTGCCGGTCTACCTGGCGGGCGTCGGGATCTGCGTGTACCTGCCGGTGGTCGTCTTCGCCGCGGCGCTGGTCGGCGGGTGCTGGGGCGAGTGAGCCGCGCGTGAGGCTGGTCGGCCACAAGGGCGCCGACCTGATCGCGCCGGGCAACACGCTGGAGAGCTTCCGGGCGGCGGTCGACGCCGGGGTCGACACGATCGAGTTCGACGTGGTCTGGCTCGAGGATGCCCACCTGCCGCTGGAGCAGCGGGCGCCGCTGACCGTCGCCCACGACTGGGAGGACGCCGCGAGCCGCGAGCCGCTGCGGCTGACCGAGGCGCTCGACGCCTTCCTCGAGCCGCCCCTGGACAAGGTCGAGATCGACCTCGACATCAAGCTGCCCGGGCGGGAGGAGGAGTTCGTCGAGGCACTCAGGGAGCGCGGCCTGATCGACCGGGCGATGATCTCGACGATGGAGCTGCACACCCTGAAACGTGTGCTCGAACTGGAACCGAACCTGCGCCGGGGCTGGACCTATCCGAAGACCAGTCGCGACTGGACCAAGCGGCCGTGGGCGAAACCGGCGCTGCGGGTGGCGCTCCGCGGCATGCGCCTGCAGCTGCCCGGGCTGGCGGCGGAGAAGCTGCCCAAGTTCGGCGTCTTCGCGATGTGGGTCTATCACCCGCTGGTCAGCCCGAAGCTGGCCGGGATCTGCAAGCGGGCCGGGGTCGAGCTGATCGCCTGGACCGTCGACGACGAGCCGCGGATGCGCAAGCTGGTCGAGATCGGCGTCGACGGCCTGGTGTCCAACGACCCCCGGCTGTATCAGTGGCTCGATCTGTAGGTGAGTTCTGCCGGTGCAGGGACGGGTGAGGGACGCGGCCATCTCGGAGGCGACCCGGGCAGGCTGAGGCCGCCTCCGAGATGGCCGGGTCTGGGGGGGGTGAGGGGGACGCGCGGAACTCCACGTCTATTCAGGAGAGACGCGAAGGGTGCCGCCCCGCGGCGGGTGTTGTCTGCATTTACCCCCGCATAGGAGGGGTAAATGCAGACATCGCCGGTGGCGGCACCCGGACCACCGTCCCGGCCGCAACGGCCGGGACCCTTACCGGCTCTCGACCTAGACCGTGCCGGGGCTGGCGCCTGGGAGCTTGGCGCCGCGCTTCGGCTTGACCGCGCTCTCGAGGTCCTCCTGGGTGAAGCCGCCGAGCACCTCGCCGTCGAGGGCGTAGCGGTAGAGGGCGACACCGAAGACGCCGCTGAGCGCCTTCGAGATCAGCAGGGCGACGCAGACGATCAGCGCGCCGACCACCACCAGCAGGGCCCCGGCGAACCCGGTCGAGGGCCAGACGATCACTCCGGCGACGATCAGCAGGACCCCGGGCAGGAAGCCGAGCAGGAAGACGATGCCGCCGATCGCGAGGTTGCCGGTGATCTGCTGGCCCCAGCGCTGTTTGAAGAGGGCGCCGGAGCGTTTCAGGGTCTCGATCGGGCCGGTGCCCTCGATCGCGATCACCGGCACCGAGAGGAACGTCACCAGTGACCAGGCGGTGCCGATCAGGCGGCCGGCGATGTCGCCGATCGCGCCGCCCTGATTCTCCAGCACGCCGATGATCAGGCCGACCGCGGTCGAGAGCGCGGCCCAGCCGCAGATCTGCGAGAAGCGCGCGTTGGCGACCGCGATCCCGTTGGCGACCGTCGCGTTCTGGCCGCGGAAGATCAGGTCCGCGCAGGCGGCCAGGCCGACGCTGAAGTAGATGCCGACCACGCTCAGCACGTAGATCCCGATCACGATCAGCGGGATCCCGATCCCGTAGGTGTGCTGGTCCAGCGCGAACGCCCCCGGCCCGAGGAAGACCAGCCCGAGGATGATCGTCGCGATCCCGCCGTAGAGCGGGAACCGCACCAGTTCGCGATGCCCGTTCAGCAGGGCCCAGCTTTTCTTGGTCAGCGCCCAGCCGCGCCTGATTCGTTTCATGTCAAGGAGTTTCGGCGAGGCCAGGCGTCTGCTTTAGCCCACGCTCCTCGAAGTACTCCCACTCCTGACGGCCGAGCTCGGTCGTCGGCGCGTCGGCGTAGACCCACTCGCGCAGGATCCGGTGCCAGTTGCGTTTCGCCCGCAGCTGCCCGAGCACGGCGACGACGCCGATCTCCATCCGTCGTCCCATCAGCTCGTCGGCGGGGATCGACTCGCGCCGCATCAGATCGAAGTACTCCGAGCGCGGGTCGTTGGTCGCCTCGATGATCCGCATCACGATCTTGGCGTCGATTTCGATCTCGCGGTCCTGGACGTACCAGCCGCCGATCGCCTGCATGTGGTCGAGCAGCCGTTCGGCGTCGAGCTTCGACGGGTTCTTGACGAAGCCGAGGTCATGCAGGGCGGCCCGGAACGCCTCCGGGTCGTCGCGTGAGGCGGCGTCGAAGGCCCGCTGCTCGAGCAGGATCTGCTCACGGTCGAGTTTCTTCGTCATCCCGAAGTCGAGGAAGGCGACCCGCCCGTCGCTCATCAGGATGTAGTTGCCCGGGTGAGGGTCGGCGTTGAACTGCTGCAGGTGGTAGATCGAGCCGAAGCTGCCGCGGAAGACGATCTCGCCGAAGCGGCTCCGCTCCTCATGCGGCAGTTCCTTGATCGCGTCGAAGCCGATCCCCTCGACGAACTCGGTGACGAGGACCCGCCGGCGCGAGATCCGGGTCAGGACTTCGGGCACGTAGATGAACGGATGTTCGCGGTAGGCGCGGGCGAAGATGCGCTGGTTCTGGGCCTCGAACTCGTAGTCGAGCTCCTCCATCATCCGCTCGCGAATCTCCTCGGCGATCGCCTTCGCGTCGAGGCCCGGCGCGATCGCCCGCGCCAGTCGGACGATCGTGCCCGCATTGCGCAGGTCCGCCTCCATCGCCTCGGCGATCCCCGGGTACTGGATCTTCACCGCGACCCGTCGCCCGTCGAGCAGCTCCGCCCGGTGGACCTGGCCGATCGAGGCGGCGGCGAACGCCTCGTGCTCGATCTCGGCGAAGTACTCCGAAAGCGGTTCGCCGTCGTACTCCTCTTCGAGGACTTTGACGACCTGATCCCAGGGCATCGCGGGCGCCTCGTTGCGCAGTTTGCCCAGTTGCTCCTGGTAGATCTCGCGGTACTCCTCGGGGATGAATTCGGTGTCGATGAACGACGCGAACTGCCCCAGCTTCATCGCCGCGCCCTTCATCTGCCCGAGCGCGCCGACCATCTTCATCGCCGTTTCCAGGTGACGGTCTTCGAGCCGCTCTTTGCTCTCCTCGTCGGAGCGGGCCACGTTGGCGGCCTTGGTGCCCGCGTAACGAGCCCCCTGGGCACCGATGATCGAGCCCAGTTTGGCCGAGCGGCGGAACCTCCCTTTGGGGATCTTCGCTTCGTCCGGCATGCCCGAGAGCTTGGCACAGACTGCTTTGTGCGCCGATTCTCTATCCTGTCCGACCCGATGGCCGATGCACGCACCACTCTGAACGTCGCCCCGCGCGAGAACTTCGGTTCCCGCAACGCCCGCCGCATGCGCCGCGAGGGACTCGTCCCCGGCGTCGTCTACTCGGGCGGCTCCGAGGCGACCGCCTTCCAGGTCTCGGAACGCGACGTGCGCAGCGTGATCGCCGAGGGCGCGGCGCTGTTCGACATCTCGGTCGACGGCGGCAAAGCGCGCCCGGTCGTGATCAAGGAGCAGCAGCTGCACCCGGTGCGCGGCACGCTCCGCCACATCGACCTTCAAGAGGTCAAACTCGACGAGGCGATCCAGGCGGAAGTCCTGATCGAGCTCGAGGGTGCCGACGACGCCCCCGGCGTGAAAGCCGGCGGGGTGCTCGACCACGTCACCCGCGAGATCACCGTCGAAGCGTTGCCGACCGCGATCCCCGACAAAATCACGGTCGACGTCTCCACGATGGAGATCAACGACACCTTGCAGCTCTCCGCGATCGAGGCGCCGGAAGGCATCACCTTCATCGTCGAAGAGGGCGAAGAGATCACGATCGTCACGCTGGCGCCGCCGCGCGTCGAAGAGGTCGCCCCCGAGGTCGAGGAGGAGACCGAACTCGTCGGCGAGGGCGAGGGCGAGGGTGGCGACGAGGCCGCCGCCGGCGAGGGCGACTCCGGCGGTTCCGAGGGCGAGTAGCCCTCAC
>DATNAG010000028.1:0-5368 GCA_035572835.1 Solirubrobacterales bacterium | reverse complement strand
CGCGACCGGCAGGTCGAGGGTGGTGTCGCGGGCGAGGTAGACGGTCGACATCCCGCCCGAGCCGAGCTTCGCCTCGAGCCGGTAGCGGCCCGAGAGCACGGTGCCGATCATCCGCGAACTGGTCTTGGCGCGGTCCGGCATCAGCTCTTCCTGGCTGTCGGGGGCATCGGGTCGGTCTGGATATTGTCGAGCACGTGTCCGTAGAGGTTCGCTGCGACGCCGACCCTGCCTGCACGTGGGCGCCGGCCGGCGACTGCTTTGCAGACCCGATGTCGCATTGGCCCAACGTAGCCGGTCGGACGAGGGCCGCGCGCGGTCACACTCCCACATCGCCCCGCTCGCCGCCGGTGCACTTGTACACCCCATAGGGGGCTCAATCGCACCGACGTGCTGGACGATGATGTGGAAGACGCGCGGATGTCCGCGGGCGTCAGCGGGTGACGACGCCGGCGTCGTCGGTGACGCGGCCGATGCGGGCGGTGCCGGGGTGGTGGGCGGCGAGCATCGCCAGGGCGCGGGACTCGTCGTTCTCGGGGACGACGACGGCGAAGCCGCAGCCCATGTTGAAGATCTCGTGCATTTCCTCGCCGCTGACGTCGCCGCGCTCGGCGATCAGGTCGAAGAGCGGCGGGACGGGGAGGGGGGCGTCGATCTCGTAGCCGACCGGCGCCGCCAGGCGGAGCAGGTTGTTGACTCCCCCCGAGGTGATGTGGGCGAGCCCGCGGACATCGACCTCGGAGCGCAAGAGCTCGACGATCGCCTTCACGTAGATCACGGTCGGCTCGAGCAGCGCCTCGCCCAGCGGCCGTCCCAGCCGCCCTTCCGGGTCGATGCCCATGTCCAGGCCCTCGAGCGAGGCCCGCGCCAGCGTGTAGCCGTTGGAGTGGAGCCCCGAGGAAGGGATGCCGATGATCGAGTCGCCCGGCGCCGCCCGACGGCCGTCGACGATCGCGTCGAGCGCCACGGTGCCGAAGCAGGCCCCCGAGACGTCGACCCCGTGGACCATCTCGCCCAGTTGGGCCAGCTCGCCACCGGGGATCTCGATCCCGGCCAGCGTCGCCCCCCGTGCCAGACCGACCCCGATCGCCTCGCAGACCTCCGGGTCGGCCCGGTCGATCGCGATGTAGTCGAGCATCGCCAAGGGCTCGGCGCCGACGCAGATCACGTCGTTGACGTTCATCGCCACGCAGTCGATCCCGACCGTGTCGAGCTTGCCCAGGGCTTCGGCCAGCACCAGCTTCGTCCCCACCCCGTCGGTTGAGAGGGCGATGCCGAGGTTCGGCGCCACCTCGATCACGCTCGCGTAGTGGCCCGGCAGCGGTACCTGGGCCGAGGGCCGCCCCAGCTCGATCTTGCCCAGCGCGCGGACCAGCCCGGCGACCGCCGAGTCGGCGGCGCCCTGGTCGACCCCGGACCTGGCGTAGGCGTCGTCGTTCATCGGCGCGATTCTGTCAGGCGCAGCTTGGCGAGGACGACGCCCGCGAGGGCGACCCGGTAGGCGGAGTAGGGCCAGAGGGCGCGGTCGCGCTCGACCAGGCCGATCAGCCGCTGCGAGGCCAGGGTGGAGACGAAGGAGGCGCCGATCCCGAGCGCCAGGGTGCGGCGCAGGCGCGGGGTCGTCCCTCGCTTCGCCAGGCGGGCGCCCTTCAGCCCGGTCGCCCCGACGATGATCGGCAGGGCGATCGTGCGCGAGAGCAGGTTCGCCTGCTCCCGTGAAAAGCGCCGCCAGCGCGCCGCCGCCAAGGTGATGCCGTTGCGGGACACCCCCGGGGCCAGCGCCGCCGCCTGGGCGACGCCGAGCACCAGCCCGTCGACGGGGGTCGCTTCGCCGCGCCCCCGCAGCTGTCCGCGACGGTCGGCGGCGACCATCAGCACCGCGCCCGCCAGGAGCCCGTAGGCGGTCGTCCGCGGCCCCCCGAGCCGCGCCTCGATCTGGCGCTCGAATCCGTAGCCGACCGCGGCCGCGGGCAGGAAGGAGAGCGCCAGCAGCAGCGCCCGGCGCAGGTCGAAGCTGCGCATCTCCTCCGCGATCAGCCGGCGCTGGCCGATCACCAGCGCCGCCGCGGCACCGGTGTGGAGCGCCACCTCGAAGCTCTTGCGCACCTCCGGATCGATCGCCTCCCAGTCCCAGCCGGCCAGCCAGGGGACGAGCACGATGTGGGCGGAGCTGGAGACCGGCAAGAGCTCGGCGGGGCCCTGGATCAGCCCCAGGAGGACGGCCCGGCCGGCGGGCAGCGCGCCGTCGCTCAACTGCCCGGCGTCGTCGTCTCGCCCTCGGGTGCCGCCGGGCCACCTTCCGGCGGCTCGCTGCGGAACCGCTTGTAGAGCCAGTAGGCGACCAGCGCGACGAGGGCCGCGACGACGATGTAGTCGAGGATCGAAAGGTGTTCCCGCCACTTTTCCCATTCGTCGCCGACCGCCCGCCCGAGCAGGCCGAAGCCGAGGACCCAGGGGATCGAGCCGAGCGCGGTCAGCCAGGTGAAGCGCCAGAACGGCATCTCGGCGATCCCGGCGGGGAGGGAGATGAAGGCACGGACCAGCGGGATCATGCGGCAGACGAAGACGGTGACGTCGCCGTGCTTTTTGAACCAGCGGTCGACCGTCGCCAGTTTCTGCGGGCTGACGTGGATCAGCTTGTTTTTTTCCATCAGGTCGACGCGGCCGTAGTAGCCGATTCCGTAGGTCAGCCAGGAGCCGACCATGTTGCCGAGGAAGCCGGCGATGAAGATCTCGAGCAGCGTGTGGTGGCCTTCGGAGACGGTGAAGCCCGCGAACAGCATCACCGCCTCGCTCGGGATCGGGATGCAGGCGGAGCCCGCGCCCATCAGCAGAAAGATGCCCACCAACCCGGTGTCGTCGATGACGTTGACGCAGAAATCGACGATCGGGCCGGTCAGGCTGGCCTCGGGGAGAAGCATGCGGCGGGACACTACAGCCCCGATCCTTAGGAACGGCACGTAAACTCGACTGTTCATGCGCCGGTTGAACCACCCCGTCTACCGGAACAGACTGGGACAGATACTGGCTGACGCGGCTCTCGTCGCGCTGGCCTACTTCCTCGCCTTCCAGCTGCGGTTCCTCGACGACCCGCACGGATGGCCGCACCGCTACGAGGTGCTGTTCGCCCAATCGGTCGGCTTCGTCATCGCGGGCAAGCTGATCATCTTCGGCGCCGCCGGGCTCTACCAGAAGTGGTGGCGCTACGTCAGCGGCCGCGACTTCCTGCTGATCCTGCGCGCGGTGGCGATCTCGAGCGCGCTGCTGGTGATCGCCTTCGCGATCGTCAACCCCTTCGACCACCGCCTGCCGCGCTCGGTCGAGGTGATCGATTTCCTCTTCACCCTGATCCTGATCGCCGGCGCCCGCCTGCTGGTGCGGCTGATCGTCGAGCGACCCTCGAAGGGCGCCCGGGTGCCCAAGCACGAGGTGCTGATCGTCGGCGCCGGCTCCGGCGGCCAGATGGTGGTCCGTGAGCTGCGCCTCAACCCGGCCCTCGGGGCGACCGCGATCGGCTTCGTCGACGACGACCCGCGCAAGCGCGGGATGCGGATGATCGGCGGGATCAAGGTGCTCGGCTCGACCGACGAGATCGCCCCGATCCTCGACGAGACCGACCCCGACGAGGTGATCATCGCGATCCCCTCGGCGCCGGGCACGCTGCGCGCCAAGGTCGTCGCCGCCTGCCGCGAGCGCCGCATCCGCGTCCGCACCCTGCCTACCGTCTTCGAGCTGCTGCGCGGCGGCGTGCAGCTGAACAAGCAGCTGCGCGACGTCCAGGTCGAGGACGTCCTCGGGCGCGAGCCGATCGTGGTCGAGCTCGACCGGGTCGGCGCCTACCTGCACGACAAGATCGTCCTCGTCACCGGCGCGGGCGGCTCGATCGGCTCCGAGCTCTGCCGCCAGATCGCCCGGGTCGACCCGCGCCTGCTGGTGATGCTCGACCACGCCGAGGACAACCTCTTCGAGATCGAGCGCGAGATGCTCGACGAGCGCCATTTCTCCAACGCCGAGTCGGTGCTGGCCGACTGCCGCGAACCGCACCGGATGCTGGAGACGATGCAGCGCTTCCGGCCCGACGTCGTCTTCCACGCCGCCGCCTACAAGCACGTGCCGCTGATGGAGGCCAACCCGCTGGAGGCGGTCCGCAACAACGCGATCGCCACCCGCATCACCGCCGAAACCGCGGCGGCGGCGAAAGCCGAGCGCTTCGTCCTCATCTCCACCGACAAGGCAGTCAACCCGAAGACGGTGATGGGCGCCTCGAAGGCGATGGCCGAGTGGATCGTCGAGGTCGCCGGCCACACCCACCCCGGGACCCGGTTCGCCTCGGTGCGCTTCGGCAACGTGCTCGCCTCCTCGGGCAGCGTGGTGCCGATCTTCCGCGGCCAGATCGAGCGCGGCGGCCCGGTCACCGTCACCCACCCGGAGATGACCAGGTACTTCATGACGATCCCGGAGGCGGTGCAGCTGGTGATCCGCGCCGGCGACATCGGCGCCGGCAAAGGCGAGGTGTTCGTCCTCGACATGGGCGAACCAGTGAAGATCGTCGACCTGGCCCACAACATGATCCGGCTGGCCGGCTACGAGCCCGAACGCGACATCGCGGTCGAGTTCACCCAGCCGCGGCCGGGGGAGAAGCTCTCCGAGGTGCTGTTCTCGGAGAACGAGGTGGCCCAGCCGACCGCGGCGAAACGGATCAACCGGGCGGTGCGGACGACGCCGATCGAGCCCGCCTGGGTCGATTCGACCCTCGCCGCGCTGGAAGCGCTGATTCTGGCCGGGGACGAGGCTAATTTGGCGGAGCGGGTCGTCGAGCTCATCGCCCAGCCGGGCGGAGACGCCGCGAAGGTCGTACTGGACGAGTAGCCTTCCGCAACTTTGGTCCACACGGTTGAAAGAATCGGCTCCTTCGCGGGTCTGGCGTCATTCCTGGGGCTGGCGGTGTTCGCGCTGCTCCTTTTCGCCCACGGCCGGGACATCCGCCGGCTGCGCGATTGGGCCGGTTCGGCGCCCGAGCGGGAAGCCGAGCGGATGGAACAGACGCAGAACATCGCCGCCCAGCGCGCCGAAGAGCTACGCGAACTCGAGGAGTCGCGGACGGCCGAGCACGACGCGATCGAGCAGCGCGAGGTCCGGCGGCAGCGGCGCGAGGAAGGTCTCCCCGAACTGACGCGCGGCGAGCGCGTGCGGGAGCGCTTCTCCGGCTTCGGCGAAACGCTGTCTCGCCCGGCGCTGCTGATCATGCTGTTCGTGGTCCTCCTCCTGATCGGCGGCGGCGTCGCCTACGCGGTGCTGAACACCGGCAGCGACGACAGCGGCGGCAGCAAGTCGGCGAAGGCCGAAGGTGGCGGCAATGGTGGGGGCAAGG
>DATNAG010000027.1:0-37279 GCA_035572835.1 Solirubrobacterales bacterium | reverse complement strand
TGATCTCGGTGCCGGTCGGCCTCTTCGGCACCGTGTGGGCATACCTCAAGCTCGAGGAGCGAAGCACTCCCAGGCGGGCCAGGGTCGACTGGTGGGGCAACATCACCTTCGCGCTCGGCCTGGTGCTCGTGATGGTGGCCGTGACCTACGGCATCCGGCCCGCCGGCGGCCATTCGACGGGCTGGACGAGCACCCGGGTCGTCGTCCTGCTCGCAGGCGCGGCGGTGAGCTTCACGGTCTTTGCGATCGCTGAGCAGCGCGTGCCCGAACCGATGTTCCGGCTGCCGCTGTTTCGCATCCGCGCGTTCACCTTCGGCACGCTGTCGACGTTCCTCTCGGCGGTCGCCCGGGGCGGGCTCATGTTCATGCTGATCATCTGGCTCCAGGGCATCTGGCTCCCGGAGCACGGCTACAGCTTCGAGCGGACGCCGCTCTGGGCCGGGATCTACATGCTTCCGCTGACGGTCGGCATGCTCGTCGCGGGACCGACGTCGGGCTATCTCTCCGACCGCTTCGGCGCGCGCCCGTTCGCCACCGCGGGCATGGTCGCGGCCGCCGTGAGCTTCGGGCTCCTGATGCTCCTCCCTACCGACTTCCGATACCCGGAGTTCGCCCTCATCCTGGCGCTCACGGGCATCTCGATGGGCATGTTCGCGTCGCCCAACCGCGCGGGGGTGATGAACAGCCTCCCGGCCGCCGACCGCGGCGCCGGCGGCGGGATGAACCAGACGTTCCAGAACTCGGCCCAGGTGATCTCGCTGGGGATCTTCTTCACCCTGCTGATCGTCGGACTCTCCTCGAGCCTGCCGCACACGCTGGCGAGTGGACTCGAAGCGCACGGCGTCGCCGCCTCGAAAGCGCACGAAGTGGGGCAGACGCCGCCGATCTCGGTCCTCTTCGCCGCCTTCCTCGGCTTCAACCCGATCGAACACCTGCTCGGGAGCCAGGCCCTGCACTCGCTGCCGCAGCACTCGCAGGCGGTGCTCACCGGCCACGGCTTCTTCCCGCATCTGATCTCCGGGCCGTTCAGCACCGGGCTCGACACCGCCTTCGCCTTTGCGATCGTCGCCTGCCTGATCGCCGCCGGCGCCTCGTTGATGCGAGGCGGCCGCTACACCCACACCGAGCCGAGCGAGGCCCAGCGGCCCGTCGCGGCTCCATCGATCCCGAAGCTGGAGGAGAGCCATGCGCGTTAGTTGGCACGGTCAGTCGGCGTTCACCCTGGACGGCGACGCCGCGACCGTCTTCATCGATCCGTGGGGGGACATGTCGGCGGCGGCCTCGCGAGGGATCGAGTGGGGCTACCCGGAGATCGAGTCGCCGGCCGTCGACCTGCTGGTCGTCACCCACGAGCATGCCGATCACAACGGGGTGGAGAGAATCGACGGCGAGCCGACCCTGATCCGTTCGCTGGCGGGGACCCACGAGTCGCCGCTCGGCAAGGTCGTCGCGATCGCCTCCGAGCACGACGGCGCGGCGGGAACCGAGCGCGGCCCGAACACGATCGTCGTCTTCGAGCTCGACGGGATCCGCGTCGCCCACTTCGGCGATTTCGGCCAGCCCGCCCTGCGGCCCGAGCAACGGGCCCACCTGGAGGGCATCGATCTGATGTTCGTCCCGGTCGGCGGCGGCCCGACGATCGACGGGGCCACCGCGGCCGGGATCGCGACCCGACTCGGCGCCTCCTGGGTGGTGCCGATGCACTACCGGACCGCGAAGATCAACTTCCTCGACGACGAGTCGGACTTCGTCGCCGCGATGCCGGCCGCGGTTCGCATCGACTCGAGCTCCTTCGACACGGCCGACCTGGAGAAGGGCTCCGAGCCGACCGCGATCGTCCCCGCCGCCCCTTAACCGTTGACGGGCCGGAAAGCGCTGATATAGAGCGCTTTCCGGCCCGTCAACCTTGTTAGACGCCGGCGGCCGCGCGGGCGCTCGCGTGGGCGGCGCGCTCGAGCTCGTCGGCGAGCGGCTCCAGCCGGGGGCGCTCGCCGTAGCGACGCTCAAGCGCCGTTTCGATCAGATGGTCGGCGAGCCAGGAATTCTTCGGCAAAAGGGGCCCGTGCAGGTAGGTGCCGACCATGTTTTCGCGCCAGATCCCCTCGAATCCGTCGCCGCCGTTGTTGCCGTACCCGTGCCCGGGGACGACGCGGCCGAGCGGGCGGGCGGCCGGGCCGAGGTAGGTGCGCCCGCCGTGGTTCTCGAACCCCGCGAGGATCCTTTTCTCTCCGCCGAGCTCGGTCTCGATCGCGACGTTGCCGATCAGCCGCGGGCCCTCCTCGCGCACCGTGCGCAGGTCGGCCAGCCCGAGGCCGGGCAGGGTCTCCTCGCCCAGCTGATAGCTCTCGCCGAGCAGCTGGTAGCCACCACAGACGGCGAGCAGCACCGCGCCGTCATCGACCGCCGCGTGCAGGGCGGCGCTCTTGGTCTCGACCATGTCGGCGGCGACGACCCGTTGATCGCGGTCCTGGCCACCGCCGATGTAGAAAAAATCGTGCTCGGCCGGATCGACCGACTCGCCAGGCCCGGCGCCGCGCCACTCGAACTCGATCCCACGCCACTCGCAGCGTCGCTGCAGGAAGAGGATGTTGCCGCGATCGGCGTAGATGTTCATCTGCTCGGGATAGAGGCTGAGGACGCGGAGCTCCATCACCCCTCCTCACCGAGGACGACGACGGTCGAGCCGACGTGGTCGGCGGTGGCGTCGATGGTCAGCCGTTCGATCGGCACCAGCCCGACCTCGGCCGCCTCGGCCTCCAGCGCATCGGCGGTCAAGGTGCAGATGGTGACCTCATCCGGGGTGTCGGTCAGCTCGCCGGTCGGGGACACCCGCTGGCGCAGGCGGTGGACGTGGATGTGCTCGGGCCCGACCACGGCCTCCAGCGGCAGGCTCGAGTAGATCCAGCCGTCGACCTCGCGCACGTCGGGGAGGAGCGGCTCGCCCTCCTCGGGCTCCGGCATGCCCTCGACGATCGCCGCCGCGACGCGGCCGCCCGGCAGGAGCTGGCTCGCCATCGAGTCGAGGCAGCTGAGGCGATCGGCCCGGTCGGCCAGCATCTGCAGCAGCTGCATCGGGGCGAGCGCCAGGGCGACCGGCTCAGGCAGCTCGAAGCCGCGGGCGTCGGCGAGGAGGGGAGTGACAGGGAGCCCGACCGTGCGCACGCGCTGGGCGGCGATCAGCTCCTCGTCGTGGTCGAGCCCGATCACCCGGTGATCATGGCGGGCGAGATGGATGGCGACCCGGCCGGTCCCGGCGCCGAGCTCCAGCACCGGGTCGCCGCAGCGGTCCGCGAGCTGCTCCCAGACGATCAGGTCGGCGGCGTAGGCGGCGCACTCGACGTCGTGCCAGATCGCGGTCTCGCTGGTCGAGGCCGAGCCGCCGGGGCCGAGCGCGCTCACCGCCAGAACTCCTTCGCCAGGCCGCGGTCGGCGAGCAGCTTGCGCAGTTCCAGCAGCGCGGTGTAGGTGGGGAGGGCGAAGAGGCGGCCGGGGGAGGCCGCGACTGCCGCGTCGAGCGCGGTCTCGATCCCGGGCACGACGGCGATCGACTCCTCCGGCCAGCCGGCGTACTTCAGCCGCAGCGCCATCTCCGGGGCGCGGGTCCCGGCGCAGGTGACCCGCCGCACGGCCCCCGCGAGCACCTCGAAGTCGGCGTCCCAGATCCAGGAGACGTCACGCCCGTCGGCGATCCGGTCATTCAGCCCGATCCACAGGTCGACCTCGCCCTCCTGTGCAAGCGTCCGCAGGACCTCGTTGGCGCCCGCCGGGTTCTTGATCAGGAGGATCGAGACGCGGCCGTCGCCGATCGGGATCGTCTCCACCCGGCCGAAGGCGGCGCGCATCCCGCGCAGGGCCGCCGCGATCCGATCCGCGTCGACCCCGAGTCGCAACCCCGCGGCGATCGCCGCCAGCGCGTTGTAGACGTTGTAGAGGCCGGGGAGGGGGAGCTCGACCTCGATCTCCCCGCCGGGGACCCGGACCGTAGTCGTCGAGCCCTCCATCCCGCGCAGTTCGATCCGCGTCGCCGCCACCTCGGGCCGCGGCCGCTGGGCGCCGCAGTTCGGGCACGAGTAGTGGCCCAGGTGCCCGACGAAGGCGACCTCGTAGGCGTAGGGATGCCCGCAGCGGCGACAGTGCTTGGCATCGAAGGCGTGCTGCAGCTCCGGCAGCGCCTGGGAGTGGTCCTCGATCCCGAAGTAGAGGACGCCGTCGCGGGGGCGCTCGGTGTCGGGATCGCGGCCGAGGTCGGCGATCAGCGGGTCGTCGGCGTTCAGCGCCAGGCCGGTCCCGGCGGGCGCCGCCACCACCGCCTTCGCCCACTCCTCGGCCAAGGCCTCCATCTCGCCATAGCGATCGAGCTGGTCGCGGAAGAGGTTGCCCAGCACGATCAGCCGCGGGGTCAGCTGCTCGGCCACCCGCGGCAGCCAGGCCTCGTCGACCTCGAAGAGCCCCTCCGAGCCGCGCTGCTCGAGCAGCGCCGTGGCGACCCCCCAGGTCATGTTCGACCCGGCGCGGTTGTGGACCGGCGGCCTGCCCTCGGCGGCGAGGATCGCGGCGATCATCCCGGCGGTGGTCGTCTTGCCGTTGGTCGCCGAGACGATCGTCGCCCCGCCGGTCAGCCGGGCGCCGAGCCTCGCGATCGCTTCCGGCTCGAGCCGCAGCAGCACCCGTCCGGGCAGCGTCGTCCCGCCGCCGCGGCCGCTGCGCCGGCTGGCCACGCCGATCGCCCGGGCCAGCGCCCGCTTAGCGAGGAAGGCGGGGCCGCCGTGGCCGCCTCGGTCGGCCACCGTCGCGCTCAAGCGGCGGCCGGCGGGACCAGCACCCGCAGGGCGCTCGGGATCACGCGCAGGTCGGCCGGCAGGTCGGTGAGGTGCTCGCCGTCGGCGTAGACCGCGAACGGGCGACTGGCGCTGACGCTGAGCCGGGAGGCGCGGACGACGTTCACCTCGTCGTTGCGCACATGGGTGCCCTTGAACACCTTCGGCAGGTTACCCAGGAAGCGGAGCTTGCCGACCCGGGAGATCGTCACCACGTCGAACTCGCCGTCGTCGAGCTCGGCGTCCGGGGCGACGAACATGCCGCCGCCGTAGGCCTTGTTGTTGGCGACGATCACCGAGAAGCCTTCGACCCGGGTGCGCGCCTCGCCGATCGCGATCGTGAAGCGGGCGGGCTTCCAGGCGACCAGGGCGCGCAGCGCCGCGTAGGCGTAGACCAGGTTGCCGCCCAGCCTGCTCTCGTTGGCGATCCGGTTGGCGTCGGAGTCGAAGCCGAAGCTGGCGATGCCGAGGAATGGCCTGCCGTTGACCTCGCCGATGTCGATCGTGCGGGTATGCCCGGCCAGGACCACCTCGATCGCCGCCTCCGGCTCGGTCGGGATGCCGAGCACGCGGGCGAGGTCGTTGCCGCGCCCGACCGGGATGACCCCCAGCGGGGTCTCACCGCCCGCGATCGCCCCGCCGATCGCCCCGATCAACCCGTCGCCGCTGACCACCACCGGCAGCTCGCCTGACCCGATCGCCGCGAGGGCCTTGTCGACCCCGTGCTCGAGGCTCTTCGTGCGGACGACCCGGAAGGGCACGCGGCGCGCGTCGAGGGCCGCCTCGACCCGAGGCAGGATCGCCCGCGCCCGGCCGCCCCCGGAGTGCGGATTGACCAGCAGGACGAGCGGCGGCCGCACCTCCCCGCCGACGCCAGGGGTCGGGATGTCCTGCCGGGCCTCCATCGATCCACCTTATGCGGCCGGCAGGCGGGCGACGGTGAACGAGCCGGTTCCTGCACGCTCGGTCGCCACCGTCTCGAAGCCCCGCGCGCGCAGGCCGCGAGCGAGCCACCGGGCGGCGGGGCCGCGGCCGAGGGGGTCGCCTTGGGTGGCGGCGAGGATCAGGTGTCCGCCGGGACGCAGGACACGGGCGAGCTCCGCCGCCTTCGGGGTCGCGTCGAGCACCGCGACCAGGTCGAAGTGATCGTCGGGGTAGGGGATCTTGCGCGGCCCGCCGACCTTGAAGGCGACGCGGCCCTCCGGGTCGAGCCCGACCCGCGTCGTCGCCGCGTGGACGAGGTCGGGGTCGCCGTCGATCCCGCGCACCCGGGCGGTCGGGAACTCGCGGGCCAGGAAGAGCGCCCCGTCGCCGTCCCCACAGGCGACCTGGAGGACCCGCTCCGGGCTGCCCACATGCAGCACCGCGGCGGCCAGTGGCGTCAGCGGGGGCGGGCTCGACATCGATTCGATCGTAATTGCTCTACGATTCCGGACCGATGCAGGGGGAACAGGTTGACAGGCGCTGGTGGATCCTGGCCGGATTCGCCGTACTGGCCGCGGTGATCGTCGGGATCATCTTGATCTCGCGCAGCGGCGGCAGCGACGACTCGGGGTCGAAGACGACCGCGAGCAGCGAAAAGAAGTCGGGCGAAAAAGCCGCCTGCGAGGAAGTCGAACAGCCCGAACCGCGCGAAGAGAGCCTGCCGAAGCCCAAGATGACGACCAAGAAGGGCGAAAAGGTCACCGCGGTGGTCGAAACCAACTGCGGCACGTTCGACATCGAACTCGCCACCTCCGAAGCGCCGACGATCGCCAACTCGTTCGCCTACCTGGCCGAAGAAGGCTTCTACGACGAACTCACCTTCCACCGGATCGTCCCCGAATTCGTGATCCAGGGCGGCGATCCGGAAGGCACCGGCACCGGCGGCCCCGGCTACGAAGTGGTCGAAGCGCCGCCGAAAAACCTCAAATACACGCTCGGCACGGTGGCGATGGCGAAGAGCGGCGAAGCGCCCCCCGGGGCGTCGGGCAGCCAGTTCTACGTCGTCAGCGGCCCGCAGGGCGAAACGCTGCCGCCGGAATACGCCCTGGTCGGCCACGTCACCGAAGGCCTGAACGTGGTCGAAGCGATCGGCGAACTGGGCGGGCCGGAAGAAAAACCGACCCAGCCCGTCGTGATCGAAAAAATGTCGGTCGAACGCGGCTGACCTCCGCTACGTAAGCTCTGGCAGTGGCCAAGGTCGACGTAGGGGACATGGCGCCGGAGTTCGAGCTTCCGGGGACGGGTGGGCGGACCTATCGCCTTTCCGATTACCGCGGGCGCAAGCTGGTGATCGCCTTCTACCCCGGTGACTTCACCGCGGTCTGCACCAAACAGTTCTGCTCCTATCGCGACGAAGGGGACCGCCTGGACCAGATCGGCGCCGAGGTGGTCGGGATCTCGCCGCAGGGGGTCGACTCGCACGAGCGCTTCACCGAGGAGAAGAAGCTGAACGTGCCGCTGCTCGCCGACGAGGACAAGGCGGTCGCCAAGGCCTACGGCGTCGTCGCCGGGCCGCTGGTGCGGCGGGCGGTCTTCGTCGTCGACGAGGAGGGGCGGATCGGCTATCGCAAGGTGACCCTGGCCGGGCTCACCTACGAGTCGGTCGCCGATCTGGAGCGCGCGGTAGCGGGGGTGGGTTGATGCCCGGCGCCGAGGCCGCCGAGTTCGCGGTCGGCCCGGTGCCGGTCCTGCGCGGAACCGCGGCGGGGGCGGGGACGCCGATCGTCCTCTGCCACGGGTTGACCGCGAGTCGCCGCTACGTCGTCCACGGCTCCCGGGCCCTGGAGCGGGCGGGACACCGGGTCATCACCTATGACGCGCGCGGGCACGGCGAGTCCGACCCCGCCCCGGCCGAGCAGAGTTATGGATACCCGGAGCTGATCGGAGACCTGGGGCGGGTGGTCGAGGCCGAGGTGGCGACGGAACGGTTCCTGCTCGCCGGCCACTCGATGGGCGCCCACACCGCGGTCGGCTACGCCCTCGCCCACCCGGAGCGGTTGAGCGGCCTGGTGATCATCGGGCCGACCTACACAGGCGAGATCACCGATGCCACCCTGGCCTACTGGGACGGCCTCGCGGCGGCCCTGGAAGGGGAGGGGATCGAGGGCTTCGTCGAGTTCCTGACGCGGGAAGGCGCGACGGCCGCGGACTGGCGCGAGTCGGTGGCCCGGATCAGCCGTGAACGGATGGAACTCCACCGCGAACCGCTCGCCTTGGCACGGGCCCTGCGGGAGACGCCCGCCTCACGACCGTTCGGGTCGCTCGAGGACCTCGCCGGGCTGGACGTCCCGGCGCTGGTCGTGGCGTCGCACGACGAGGCCGACCCGGGACACCCATACGCGGTCGCCGAGGCCTACGCGGCGGCGCTGCCGCGGGCCCGTCTGATCAGCGAGGATGCCGGTCAGTCGCCGCTGGCCTGGCAGGGCGGGCGCCTCTCGCGGGAGATCGCCTTATTCGCTCTTGAACCAGACGTGGCACTATCCCCTTAAGGTCAATGATATGAACTTCCCGAGCGAACGAATCCTTCGTCTGGCGATCGCCTTCATCTCGGTGGTGGGCATCGGCGTGGCGACCTACATCTTCATCGCCGACTCGACCTCCGGCGCGCCGACCTGCCTGGCGGGCGGAGGCGGCTGCGAGACGGTGGCGAAGAGCTCCTACTCGCACATCGCCGGCATCAACATCGCGATCTTCGGGATCATCGGCTGGATCCTGATCTTCGCCACGGTCTTCTTCGCCAATGATGCGGCGCGCCTGGGAGGGTTCCTGGTCTCGCTGGGCGGCTTCGGCTTCAGCATCTACCTGACCTATCTCGAGATCTGGAAGATCGAAGCGATCTGCCAGTGGTGCGTGGCCAACGCGATCCTGATGACGATCGCGTTCATCCTCAACACGACGCGGCTTCTCGGCTACGTCGGCACCGACGAACCGGGAACGCCGGGAGGAACGACGCAGCCACTCGCCGAAGACGGCTGAGCAGCGGGAAACTACGATCGCTGTCCGCGGGGCGGCGACGATTCGTACGTAAACGACACGGAGGACCGATGAGCGGACAGAAAGACAGGGAGAAACGTCGAGAAGAGCGCGAAGCCGCGGAAGCCAAAGCGGCCGGCGGCGATCGGCGCACGCGCCTGCTCCAGTTGTCCGCCGCCGGGGTCTTCCTGGCGATCATCGTCGTGGTCGTGGTGATCATCGTCGCCGGCTCGGGTGGCAGCGACAAGGGCGGCGACGCCTCGAACGTCACCGAAGCGACCCAGGTCGACAAGCTTCTCGGCGGGATTCCGCAGCAGTCCACGGTGCTGGGCAAAGCGAGCGCGCCGGTCACCCTGATCGAGTACGGCGACCTGCAGTGCCCGATCTGCAAAGAGTATTCGGAAGAAATCCTGCCCGAAATCATCGAAAAGCAGGTCAAGAACGGCGAAGTCAAGATCGTCTACCGCGACTTCATCATCATCAGCCAAGAATCGATCCCGGCCGGCGAAGCCGCCCTCGCCGCGGGCGAACAGGGCAAAGGCTGGTCCTTCATCGAGCTCTTCTACCGCAACCAGGGCGAGGAGCGCTCCGGTTACGTGACCGACGAATTCATCGAAGGGATCGCCGAAGGCGCAGGCGTCCCGGACATGCAGAAATTCAACGAAGAACGCAAGTCCGGCAAGTTCAAAAAGAAGGTCGAAGCGACCACGAAACAGGCCGGAACCTTCGGCTTCACCGGGACGCCGTCGTTCGCGATCGAAGGCCCGCATTCGAATGGTGTCGAACTCCTCGGCACGCCGGAATCGGTCGGCGCGATCGAAGAAGCGATCGAAGAAGCCGCCTGAGCCCTGGTGGAGAGGAGCGGCGTCCCGAGCGGGGCATCTGCCCGGGCGTCGCTGCCGCTCTCCCGCACCAAGTTGACATAACCAAGATTATCGTGCGTTGGATCTGAGCACGAGGGGACCCTCAACGGGTTCGAGTCTTCGATGAGTCCGGGCGTTGTGTTCCGGGACGGCGGGCCCGGGCGTCTCGGAGGCGACCCGGGCAGGCTGAGGCCGCCTCCGAGACGCCCGGGTCGGGAGGTCTTGCGGGGGGAGCTGGCGCGGGGACGGTGTCCCTGCGGGGAGACGTCGCAGGGACGGCACGTCGCAGGGACGTCGGGAACGGCACGGAGACGCCACACATCCCCATGACCCCTCCGGCGGCGTCTGCATTTACCCCTCCTGTGCGGGGGTAAATGCAGACACCGCCCGGGGCGCGACCCCACCTGTCGCGTCCCTCCTAAATAGACGTGGAGTTCCGCACGTCTCCCGCACTCCTTCCGCGCGCCTCTCCTCGAGACCCGCACGGGACCCGCACCCTCACCTCCCCCACGGACCCGGCCATCTCGGAGGCGGCCTCAGCCCGCCCGGGCCGCCTCCGAGATGGCCGCGTCCCTCGCCGTCCCTTCCGTCCCCTCACGTCCCCCAACCGCCAAGCCGTCGCGCCGCGGTAAGGCGCCGGACTCATCGCGGCGCCAGGACCGCCATCCCGCGGATCAGCGGCCGGACGATCGGAGCGGCCTTCGGCATCTTGCCGTGCTCGACCGTCTCGACCTCGAATGCGGACGCTCGCAGGTTCGCCTCGGTGTCGCGGTTGCAGTGGCACCCGTCGGCCAGGAAGCGCCAGGGCTTCTCGAGCCGGTCCTGCCAGCGGGCGCGCGCCGGATCGTCGGAACGGACATGCTCGATGAAGAGCAGCCGGCCGCCGGGCTTCAGCACCCGGGCGAGCTCGGCGATCGCGGCCACCGGATCGGGGATCGTGCAGAGCACCAGCGTCGCGACCGCGGTGTCGAAGGTGTCGTCGGCGAAGGGGAGCGTTTCGGCCGATGCCTCGACCAGGTGCTTGGGGACTCCTCCCTCCCCCTCCGCCAGCCGCGCGCGGAGGCGCGCCGCCATGTGCGGATCGGGCTCGACCAGGGTCAGGTCCTCGATCCCCGCTCGATAGAGCGGGACGTTCACCCCGGTCCCGGCGCCGATCTCGACCACCCGGCCACGCGCCTCGGCCAGGAGGGCCGTCCGCATCGCCTCCAGCCCGGCCTCCTCGGTCGCCTTCAGCGCCCGGTCGTAGAAGCGGGCGAACGCGCGACCCCAGGTCGCGTCGTAGGCCCGCCCGAGTGCCCCGGCCGCCATCAGCCGACGGCGCGGTCGCTCTCTTTGCTGCGCGCGACGCGCTCCTCGTAGGCGGCTCTGGCGGTGTGGTCGACCTCGGTCATCAGCTTGTCGGTGCCCATCGCCCGGGCGACCCACTCCGCCGCCGCCCGTGGCAGCAGCGAGGTGCCGCGGATCAGGGCGCCGTTCGCCTTCGGCACATAGACGTCGAAGCGCGGCACTTCGAGCGCCTCGACCACCGCCTCGGCGACGTCGGTCGCCTCCACCGGTTTCACCCATTTCTGGCCGACACCGGCGGTCAGCTCGGTGTTGACCACGGTCGGCATCACACAGGAGACCTCGATCGCACGTCCGTGCAGCTCCGCCCGTACCGACTCGCTCAGCCCGACCACGGCGTGCTTGGTCGCCGTGTAGGTGGCGATCCCGGGCGCCGAGACCTTGCCCGCCTGCGAGGCGATGTTGACGATGTGACCGCTGTCACGGGGCATCATCCGCGCCATCGCCAGCTGGGTGCCGTGGATGACGCCGATCAGGTTGATCTCGATCTGGCGCCGGAACGAGTCCTCCGACTCCTCCACGAACGGGGTCACCGGCATGATCCCGGCGTTGTTGACCAACACGTCGATCGGCCCGAGCTGGCGCTCCGCCTCCTCGAGGAACCCTTCGAAGGACCCTCGGTCGGTGACGTCCAGCGCCACCGCCACGCTGCCGCCGCCGAGCCCCGACGCCGTCTGCTCGGCGAGCGCCAGGTCGACGTCACCGATCGCCACGCGGGCGCCGCGCCGCACGAGCGCTTCCGCGATCGCCTTGCCGATCCCCCGAGCGCCGCCGGTGATCGCCACGACCTTGCCGTTCAAAGACCGCCGCTGCTTCGCCATCGCTCCTCCTCCCCGGCCTCTCGGCCGGTGTTCCGGCTACCCGACCGGTTTATAGACGGTGACCACGGCCGCTCCGCCGAGGCCGATGTTGTGCTGGAGGGCGACCTGCGCCCCCTCCACCTGACGCTTACCCGCTTCCCCGCGAAGCTGCCAGGTCAATTCCGAACACTGGGCCAGCCCGGTCGCCCCGAGCGGGTGCCCCTTCGAGATCAGCCCACCCGAGGGGTTGACCACCACCTGGCCGCCGAAGGTCGTCGCCTCCGCCTCGACCAGCTTGTGCGCCTCGCCCTCGTCGGCGAACCCGAGCGCTTCATAGGTGATCAGCTCGTTGGCGCTGAAGCAGTCGTGGAGCTCGCAGACGTCGACCTCGTGGGCGGCCACTTCGGCCTCCTCGTAGGCGGCCCGTGCGGCCGTCCGCGACATCTCCGAGCCGACGATCGTCATGCAGTCGGCGTCGGCGTCGAAAGTCGAGGAGAGGTCGGTGACCATCGACTGGCCGGCGATCTCGATCGCCTTGTCCCAGAGGTCATGGGCGTCGACGTAGCGCTCGGAGGCGACGATCGCGCAGGCGGCGCCGTCGGAGGTGGGCGAGCACTGCAGCTTGGTCAGCGGGTCGTGGATCATCTTCGCCGCCTTGATGTCCTCGAGGCTGTACTCGTCCTGGAACTGGGCGTAGGGGTTGTTGACCGAGTGCTTGTGGTTCTTCCACCCGATCCAGGCGAAGTGGTCCGGCGTCGAGCCGTATTTCTCCATGTGGTCGCGGCCCGCGTTGCCGAACATCTGCGGCGCCGGCGGCGAGGCCTCCGGGTCGCGAATCTCGAACATCCGCATCGCGTGTTTGTCGAGCGCGTTGGTGCGATCGGTGTACTTGACCCCGAGGCTGCCGGGCTCCATCTTCTCGAAGCCGACCGCCAGCGCGCAGTCGACGAGGCCGCCCTTGACCGCCTGGCGGGCGAGGAAGAGCGCCGAGGAGCCGGTCGAGCAGTTGTTGTTGACGTTGACCACCGGGATCCCGGTCAGTCCGAGGCCGTAGAGGGCGCGCTGGCCGTAGGTCGAGTCGCCGTAGCAGTAGCCCGCGTAGGCCTGCTCGACGTCCTCGTAGGAGATGCCCGCGTCGGCGAGCGCCTTCTCCCCCGCCTCGACGGCCCAGTCCGGATAGTCGCCCTCCTTCGTCCCGGGCTTCTCGAACTTGGTCATCCCGACCCCGATCACGAACGTACGGTTGCTCAACTCTTCTCCTCCCAAGATTGGCCGGCCGGCCAGTAAGTTAGCGGAGCGCTTCCGCCTTGTCAGGAACGGAGCTCCGCGATTCCCCTGGTCCCGGATACAGCCGGAAGGCGAGCCAGGCGATCAGGATCCCGACCGCGGTGCCGATCACCCGCTGCCCGGCGGCGTCGAGCCGAGCCTCGCCGAGGGTGTCGGTGAGCAGCACCACGTAAGTGGTGACCGCGGTGGTGAACAGCGCGTACTGGACCGTGATCAGGCCGAAGGTGAGCGCCGCGCTGAGGCTGAGGACGATCACGATCGGGACCTCGGCGCCGTCGAAGGCCGAGGCCATGCCGGTGGCGAGGGCGATCCCGGCCACGGTGCCGACCGCGCGCAGGATCAGCCGGTGGTCGGTCTCGTCGCGTTCCGGGCGAAGGACGAAGAGGATCGTCAGCGGGATCCAGTAGCCGTGCTCCCTCATCCCCGCGATCCGGTAGATCGCCACCCCGACCGCAAGGGCCACGCCGTAGCGGACCGCGTGGCGACCCACCTGGGATTCGAGCGTCCAGTTGGCCCGCAGGCGGGTCTTGGTGCGGACCCAGTCCCAGCCGCTCTCGTTGTCGGAGCCGCGGTCGTGGACGAGCCACACGATCGCCGCCCACGTCGCCTGGATCAGCCCGCCGACGGTGCCGTAGAAGAGCGCCGGCAGGGTGTCGTGGACAGGCAGGAAGAGCCCCTGGGAGAGCATCAGCGCCACCGCGGCCGAGAAGCCGACGAAGGCGAGCCGCAGCGTGTCGGCGAAGCAGTAGCCGGAGGCGGCGGCGATCAGCCCCATCGCCAGCGCCGCCGTCGGCGCGAACTGGCTGCTCAGCACGCCCAGCGCCGCCGCGATCCCGACCAACGGCGCCGCCCCGGCCTGCCAGAGGGCTCGCGGCCCGGCCGGGGCATCCATCGCCGTGAACCCGCAGATCAGGGCGGCGGTGGCGATCGCCCCGCGCGAGGGCCAGTCGAAGGCGAACTCGAAGATCAGGGACAGCGCGACCGGCACCGCGACGAGGGCGCCGCGTCGCAGCGCAGGGCCCGGTGCGGCGGGGCCGATGGCGAAGAGCGGCGAGGCGCGCAGCCGCTGTACCTGCCCGGAGGTGTCATAGAGTCGGGACGTCCTCTGGGCGGGCATCTCGCGCGAAGTATCCTTGCGGGTCGTGATCCTTGCCGACATCAGCGGCGACCCTGCCGCCGGGGTAGGCATCCTCGCAGCGCTGGCGGCGGGCATCGTCTCCTTCCTGTCCCCTTGCGTCCTGCCGCTCGTCCCCGGCTACCTCTCGGCGGTCACCGGGGTCTCGGCCGCCGAGCTCGAGGACGCCGACTGGCGCCGTGTCCTCGGTCCAAGCCTGATCTTCGTCGGCAGCTTCTCGGCGATCTTCATCCTGCTCGGGCTGACCGCGACCGGCCTCGGCTCCTTCCTCTCCGACAACAAGCCGCTGCTGACCAAGATCTCGGGGTGGCTGATCATCGCGATGGGCGTCCTCTTCGTCGGCTCGCTCTTCATCACCCGGCTGAACAAGGAGTGGCACGTCGATGCGCTGCTCTCGCGCGCGGGCAAGGGCGGCCCGATCATCGCCGGCGCCGCTTTCGCGATCGCCTGGACGCCCTGCATCGGCCCGACCCTCGGCGCGATCCTCTCGGCCGCCGCGGCCTCAGGCTCGGCGGGTCGCGGCGCCTTCCTCCTGGCGGTCTACTCGGCCGGCCTGGCGATCCCCTTCCTCGCCACCGCGCTCGCCTTCTCGCGGATGACCACCGCCTTCAGCGTGATCAAGCGCCACTATCAGGCGATCGTCGCGGTCGGTGGCGTGATCCTGATCGTGATGGGGATCCTGATCGTGACCGGGGAATTCAAACAGCTGAACATCGAAGCCCAGAACTGGCTCTCGAACCTGGGCCTCGACTTCTGGAACCAGGTCTAGCGCCCGCGTCTGCGTTCAGGGCCGCATAGCGGACCCAAATGCAGACGCAAGCTAATTCTGCGTCGTCACAGGGACGGCGGTCTCGAGCTCCTGGCCGATCGCCTCGGTGATCTCGAGCCCGTCGTCTTCGAGGTCGCGGGAGCAGACGATGCGGAAGCGGCCGGTGCCGATCTCCGCATCGGGGATCACCGGCAGGCCGCGGATGTGGTCCCAGCCGAGGCGTTCGACCTCGAACGGATTCATCCTCACCTCCGCCGCCGGGAAGGGGCAGTTGGCGTTGTGCTGGTCGATCGCCTGGGAGATCGCCTCGAGGTTCTTCGCCTCCGGAGAAGCCATGCCCACAGGATAGGGAGCCCGCGCCCGGCGCAGGACCGCGGCGGGCGTCGCCGAAACCCCCAGGGTGACCCCGAACCGCCTCGAGGCCTTCTCCGACGGCGTCTTCGCGATCGCGATCACGCTGCTGGTGCTCGAGCTCCACGTCCCCGAGCCAGGGTCAGGAGAACTCGGCCATGAGCTGCTCGATGCATGGCCCAGCTACGCCGCCTACGTCATCACCTTCATCACGATCGGGATCATCTGGATCAACCACCACGCCGCCTTCAGCCGGTTGCGCGCGGTCGACCATTCGATCTTGATGTTGAACCTGCTCCTGCTGCTTACCGTCAGCGTCCTCCCCTTCACCACCGCGCTCATGGCGGCATACCTCAAGGAGGCCGATGGGGAGCGCCTGGCGGCCGGGATCTACGGCGCGTCCTTCCTGGTGATGGGCGGGGTATTCGTCCTCGCGAACCGTCAGATCCTGCTGAAGCGGCCGCAGCTCCTGAAGCAACGGATCGAGCCGGCGGCGGCCCGGCGGTTGCTCTCCTTCGCCGCCCTCGGCCAGATCCCCTACGTGCTCGCGGTCGCCCTCGCGATCGTCTCCCCTTACGTGACCTTGGCGATCTGCGCGCTTACCGCGATCTATTACTCGCTGCCGGTCGCGACGCGAGGCTTCGACCGCCAGTCCGGCGCCAACATCGCGTAGAGCGCCGCGTCCTCATATCGGCCGCGGATCAGCTTCGCCTCCCGCAGCACTCCCTCTTCGGTGAAGCCGAGGCGCTCCGGGATCCCCCGGCTGCGGGCGTTGTCGAGCACCGCTTCGATCACCACCCGGTGCAGCTCCCAGGCGCCGAAGGCGTGGTCGAGAAGCGCCCGCACGGTCGCCGTCATCAGGCCGCTGCCCTGGGCCTCGGCGGCGAGCCAGTATCCGATCGAGGTCGACCGGTTCAGCCGGTCGATCGCGTGGAAACCCGCCCCGCCGACGATCTCCCCGCCGACCACGATCGCCCCCTCGAAGCCATCCTCCGCCTCGATCTGGGCGCGCGCCTTCGCCACGTGATCGAGCGAGTCCTGATGCCCATGCGTCGCCGCCCAGGGCAGCCACGGGGCGAGGTGCTCGCGGTTCGCCGCCACGACCGCGGTCAGCTCGGCCGCGTCCTCCTCGGCGTAGGGCCGCAGCACCGCTCCGTCTCTGATCGCCAACGGCTCCACGGGCCTACTCGAAGCGGGCGGCCAGCCACGACTCGATGTCCTCGTTGGCGGCCGCCGCCATCGCGATCGGGAAGGAGAGAAAGCCGTGGGGAGACTCTGGGTAGACCCGCAGGTCGACCTCGCCGCCCGCCGCCGACAGCCGCCCGGCCATCGCCAGGCTGTCCTCGAGCACGAGGTCCTCGGTGCCGATCACCAGCAGCGCCGGCGGCAGGCCGCGGAGGTCGCCGAAGATCGGTGAGATGTCGGGGTCGGTGCGGTCCTCGACCGCGCCGACGTAGGCGTCGATGAAGAACTCGTCCGCGTAGAGGCGGCCGCCCGGGGTCTGCCCGCTGAGGTCGAAGGCGCCGTATTGGAGGGCCGCGGCGGCGAACGGCTCGACCAGATCCTGGTCGCGGAGGCGCATCAACGTGGTCATCGCCAGGTTGGCGCCCGCCGAACCGCCACCGATCGCGAGGCGCGCGGTGCCGAACCGCTGCGCGCCCTGCTCGAGCACCCACAGCGCCGCGGTCTCGCAATCGTCGGGCGCCGCGGGCCAGGGATGCTCCGGGGCGAGGCGGTAGTCGACGCTGACCACCGCCACCTGGGCCGCGTCGGAGATCCGTCGATTGCGGTAGTCGCTGCGCGCCGCCCGACTCATGTAGAAGCCGCCGCCGTGGATCTCCACGTAGACGCCCCGCGGCTCCCCGCCCCGCGGCATCGTCACCCGCACCGGGACCTGGCGCCCCCCGGCCTCGGCGACGATCTCCTCCGGCGCGGGACCCTCCGGCGTCGGCCGCTCCGAGAGCCCGGTCCGATGCGCCTCGAGCCCCTCCGGCGTGCGCGGGTCGGGTCCCGGGGCCTGGGTCATCGCCACCTTCCCCAGGTTGAACTCCCGCGCCTCCTCGGCCAAGCCGGCCAACCGCCCGTCGATCAAGCTGTCGAGTCCGATCCGCACCCCCGGAGTTCTACCGTCTCCGCTGCGCACGAACGTCTGTTCGCTCCGCCGCCGATCGCGGTAACGTCCAGATGTGTCGATCGCGGGTTGGAAGCGCACGATTGCGCACCTGGACATGGACGCCTTCTACGCGTCCGTGGAGCTGGGCAAGCATCCGGAGCTGAAAGGGAAGCCGGTGGTGGTCTGCGGCTCGGGGCCGCGGGCGGTGGTGACGACGGCGAGCTACGAGGCGCGCAAGCTGGCCGGGATCCACTCGGCGATGCCCGCCGCGGTGGCGCGGCGGCGGCTGCCGAACGCGGTCTACCTCCCTCCCGACTTCCCCGCCTACCGCGAGGCCTCGGCGGTGGTGATGGAGGTGCTGCGGGCGAACGTCGAGGTGGTCGAGGTCGTCGGGCTGGACGAGGCCTACCTGGATCTCACCGGAATCTTCTCGCCGAAGGCGACGATGCGGCGGATCAAGGCGGAGATCCGCGAGCTGACCGGGCTGACCTGCTCGGTCGGGATCTCGGAGAGCCGTCTGCTCGCCAAGATGACCTCGGAGCTGGGCAAGCCCAACGGGCTCGTCGTCGTCTCCCGCGAGGGCGCCCTCGCCCGCTTCGGCGCCGGCCCGCCCGGGGTCGTGCCGGGGATCGGGCCGAAGACGGTCGAACGGCTGGAGCAGCTCGGCATCTCCAGCCTCGCCGCGCTCGGCGAGTGGGACCGGGCGGACCTCGAAGGGCGTTTCGGCCCGCGCTCCGGCGCCTGGCTCCACGCCCGCGGCAACCTCCGCGACGAGACGCCGATCAGCGTCACCCGGGAGACCAAATCGCAGTCGGTGGAGACGACCTTCGACGTCGACGTGGACGAGCTCGCGGCGCTCGAGCGGACGCTCCGCGAGCAGACCGAGGAGCTCTGCCGACGGCTGCGTAAGAAGGAGCTCGAGGGGCGCTCGATCGGGATCAAGATCCGCCTCGACGACTGGACCAACGTGACGCGCTCGCAGTCGGTGGAGGCGCCGACCAATGACCCGGAGGTCGTCTGGCCGATCGCCCTCGACCTGTTGCGGGCCTACGACCCGCCGCGCCCGGTCCGGCTGCTCGGCGTGCGCCTCGCCTCCTTCGACAGCGAGGCCGACGTCGCCGCCGAGGAGGACGAGCCGCAACTGAGGCTCACCCTCCCCGGCTGACGGGCGGGGCTAGTGGTTGGACATCACGTAGCCGACGCCGGGGAAGCCGAGCGCGTCCTTGGTCGCTTCGGTCAGGTCGTACTCCCGACCGGCGACGTAGGGACCGCGGTCGATCACCGGCACGGTGATCTGGCGGCCGTGGTAGCGCAGCTTCACCTTGGTGCCGCAGGGCAGCGTCTTGTTGGCGACGCCGAGGGTCCCCGGCTGCAGGGTGCCGCCACAGGCGACCCCGTTGCCATAGAGGCCGGGTCCGTAGTAGGAGGCACCGGCGAGGCGGTAGGAGGTCAGATGGCGGGCGGGGCTGTGGGACCCGTGCGCCCGCGCGTCGTGCACGTTGTAGGCGGTGACGTCGTAGTTGCCGATCGCGCCCGCGTCCCACCGCACCCGGAAGGTGCCGTTGGGCTTGGTGCGCACGGCGAGGGTCCGACGGTCGGGGCCGCTGAAGACGACCTTGACCCGGTGGGCACCGCTCGGGCGCACCTTGCCTCGCAGGGTCACGTCGGCACCGGCCAGGACGGAATGTCCCGAGAGGTGCAGGGCGACGTGTGACTTGACCCGCTTGGGCGCCTGGTGGTGATGCCGGTGGTGCTGCTGTCGTTGCTGGGCGACTGCCGGCGTCGCGCCGATCGACAACGCCATGGCGGCGCCGATCACGGGCAGGATGAATCGCATCGTGTTCTCACTCGCTTTCTGCCTGCCTACGGGGTTAGCTGACGGACTCACGGAGGCGGCGCTCTGCCGGCTCTCCGTTACGGGCGGTGGACGCCCGATTCGCCCCAGGTGCCGCGGCAAGGTCGGTGCCGCGGCGATCGGTTCCCCCGCTCCCCGTCGCGCTGAGGCGAGGGGACTCGGCAGATGGGTTCTTTCCTTTGTGAGTGGAACACGCTAGGGCCGGGCGCGGAGCGGCCGTGTGACCAGGCGCACAGATGTGCCGAATCGCACGAAACTGTGCACAGGTCGGCGAAATGGCGCTGTAAAGCCGAAGAATGGCGTCACACGGGCTGAACGGCGTATGCGAAGATGACCTTGTGGGCAATGCCGACCGGCTATCCGGGCTCGACGCCTCGTTCCTGCATATGGAGCGGGAGGGCGCCCACATGCACGTCGCCTCGACGATCATCTTCGAGGGCCCGCCCCTCACGCACGAGGAGTTCCGCGACCACATCGCCTCGCGCCTCCACCTCGTGCCGCGCTTCCGCCAGAAGCTGCGCTCGGTGCCTTTCGGCCAGGGCCGGCCGGTCTGGGTCGACGACCCGCACCTGAACCTCGACTACCACGTCCGCCAGACCGCCCTGCCGGCGCCCGGCTCCGACGAGCAGCTGCGCAACCTGGCGGCGCGGATCTTCTCCCAGCAGCTCGATCGCTCGAAGCCGCTCTGGGAGCTGTGGCTGGTCGAGGGCATGGCCGACGGCCGCTTCGCGGTGATCGGCAAGAGCCACCACGCGCTGGTCGACGGCGTCTCCGGCGTCGACATCACCACCGTCCTCTACGACCTCGACCGCGAACCGAAGGGGCCGCCCTCCACCCCGCCCCCGTGGCTCGCCCGTCCCGAGCCGACCGACACCCAGCTGCTCGGCGACGCGCTGAAGGAGCGGCTGACCAGCCCGAAGGAGATCGTCCGCGGCTTCCGCGCGGCGCTGCGCGGGCCGCGCCAGGTGGTCCGCGGGGCCGCCGCGACGACCAAGATCGCCGCCGCCGGGATGCGTGCCCCCGCCACTCCCTTCAACGTCGAGATCGGCCCGCACCGGCGCTTCCAGATGACGCAGGCCGAGCTGCCGGACCTCAAGCGGGTCAAGGACGCCCACGGCGGCACCGTCAACGACGTGATCCTCTCGATCGTCTCCGGGGCGATCGGCCGTTACCTGCGCGCCCGCGGCCACGACACCGAGGGGATGGAGCTGCGGGCGATGGTCCCCGTCTCGATCCGCGAGGCGGAGGAGCACGGGGCGCTCGGCAACCGGATCTCGGCGATGATGGCGCCGCTGCCGGTCTGGTGCGAGGACCCGGTCGAGCGCCTCCACGTCGTCACCGCCGAGATGGGCGACCTGAAGTCCTCCGGGCAGGCGGTGGGCGCCGAAATCCTCACCCGGCTGACCGACTTCGCGCCGACCACGATCGTCTCCCAGGCAGCCCGCCTGCAGCCCGCCCAGCGCTTCTTCAACCTCGTCGTCACCAACGTGCCGGGGCCGCAGTTCCCGCTCTACGTGTTGGGACGGCAGATGGAGTCGATCTTCCCGATGGTGCCGCTGGCCCGGAAACAGGCGCTCTGCATCGGGATCATGTCCTACAACGGGCAGGTCAACTTCGGCCTGATCGGCGATTACGACGCGATGGCCGACCTCGACAGCTTCGCGCTCGACCTCGAGGCGGCGACCGAGGAGGCGATCGCCACCGCGCCGACGGCCGCCAAGCCACCGAAGTTGAAGGCGGCGACGAGCAACGGCGCCTCCGCCTCGGGCGCGCGCACCGCCGGCTGAGCCCTCTCAGCGGACGATCCGACCGCTGATCTCAAACGGAATCTGGTCGGCGAGGTAGCGCCAGTCGAGGCGATGGAGGACGTAGCCGGCGGCGCTCGCGTCGGCGTTGACGACGACCACGGTGATCCGTTGGAAGCGTGCCGGGTCGGAGAGCGTCACCTTCAGCCGGCCGCCGCCGGGCGCGTAGTCGACGGTTTTCACCGTGCGGCCGTGTCGCTCGGAGCCGATCCGCCCGGCCAGCGCCAGCCCCGCGTCGACCCCTTCCGGCGCTTCCAGCGTCACCTCCACCGCGCGCCCCGTGTGGGCGCGGATGCCGATCAGGCTGAAGGTGGTGTGGTTGAGGTGACGGGTCGCCGGGGCTCCGTCGAGCACCAGCGTCCCCTGCCGCGGCACGTCCGGGTACAGGTCGCTCTCGCGGAAGCCGATCCCGGTGCGCCACTCGGCGACGTCGGCGGCGAAGCGGGTCAGGTCGTGACCGAAGCTCGACGGCCCGTCGGCGTGGATCGCCTTTTCGTAGGCGGCGACGGCGAACCCGTCGGGATCGGTGGACGCGGCCCCGGCCCACGCTTCGCGGATGATCGCCCGGCCGTAGTGGCGGGCCAGCCACTGGTTCCAGACCCCGGTGCCGTACTCCTTGATCGTGTTCGCGGTCAGCGGCGTTTCCCACAGCTTCACCCACTTGCGGACGTAGCGCAGGTAGTCGTCGATGTCGTTGTAGACCTGGTCCTCCATCCAGACCGCGGTCGACTCGGCGAACCAGGGGTCCTCGTAGGCGTCGTAGCCGAACTGGAGGATGTGGTCGTACTCGTGGGCGAGCGTGACCTTGAGGTCGTGGCCCGGTTCGGTATGGGGGAACTCGAAGGCGCTGTAGTCGTTGTCGAGGACCAGGTAGCCGTGCAGGTGGCGGGGATGGCGGTGGATCACGCCCTGTTCGCGGTCCGGGGCGGCGTAGCCGAAGAGCTCGCCGCCGATCTCGGAGAGGTAGATGTCGGTCTTGCCGTGGCCACCGCCGAGCGTGCCGTCGCTGACCGGCTCCTGCCAACCGAGCTTGCCGTTCTCGACGTAGTGGACATGTTCGGCCACCGCGAGGACCCGTTCGACATAGTCGGGGACCCCGTCGCCGTCGGTGTCCAGGAGGCTTGGCGCGTCGAGTCCCTGGTCGACCCAGTGGACGCAGAAGTTGGTGTCGCAGGCGGGCGACCGCGGCGCCTCCGGCACGGTGTAGGCGTCGCGGCTCGGGGTGATCCCCTCCCCGGGCCGTTCGAGCGCTTCGGTCGGCCGGGGGCGGGGCTTGACGAAGGGCGAAGGCGCGGCGGAGGACCCGGTCGGGGCGGCCAACGCGAGCGCGGCGACGCCCGCGGCGGCGAGGATTGCAAGGTGGCCGCGCACCGAAGAGACCCTAGATGAGCGGGGCCGGGATACTTTTAGGTCCCGATGCGCGTGGCCCTCGCCCAGATCAACCCCACCGTCGGCGACGTCGACGGCAACACGGCGAAGATCGCCGCCTGGATCCGGGAGGCGCAGGCCGGCGACGCCGAGCTGGTGATCTTCCCCGAGCTCTGCATCCCCGGCTACCCGGCCGAGGACCTCTACCTGAAGCCCCACTTCCTCGCCGCCAACCAGCGGGCCGTGGAGCGGCTGGCCGGCGACCTGCCCGCCGGGATCACCGCTCTGGTCGGCTTCGCCGAGCCGGTCGCGGGCGGTGGCGACCACCGGCACGCCCACAACTCGCTCGCCGTGCTGGCCGACGGTACCGTGCAGGCCATCTACCGCAAGAACCGGCTGCCCAACTACTCGGTCTTCGACGAGCAGCGCTACTTCATCCCCGGCAGCGACGGCGACTCGATCGGTGTCGACGGGACCGGCGTCGGCCTGACCATCTGCGAGGACATCTGGGCGCCCGGCCCGCCCGGACAGGCCGAGGCCGACGCGGGTGCCCTGCTGATCGCCAATCCTTCCGGCTCTCCCTACCACCGCGGCAAGGGACACGAGCGGGAAGAGATGTTCGGCGAGCGGGCGCGGGAATACGGGGCCTACCTGGCATTCGTCAACCTGGTGGGCGGCCAGGACGAACTGGTCTTCGACGGGCAGAGCCTGCTGTTCGGCCCAGGTGGCGAGGTGCTGGCGCGGGGGAAGCAGTTCGAGGAGGAGCTCCTCTTCGTCGAGGTGCCCGCCGCGGGCCGCCCCGGGCCGCTCGCCGACCCGCTCCCCGACCTCGACGAGGTCTACGAGGCGCTCGTCCTCGGCCTCCGGGACTACGTCGAGAAGAACGGCTTCGGCCACGTCGGGCTGGGGATCTCCGGTGGCATCGATTCGGCCCTGGTGGCGATGCTCGCGGTCGACGCGCTCGGCGCCGAGCGGGCCACCCTGGTCGTCATGCCTTCGCCGCATTCCAGTGCTGAAACCCAGGAGGACGCCCGTCAGATCGCCCGCAACCTGGGCACCGAGCTGATCGAGATCGGGATCGCGCCGATGATGGACGGCTATCGCGAGGCGCTCGACGTCCACCTGCGCCCCGCCGCCGAGGACGCCGGCGCCTCCCCCACCGACCCGACCCGGCCCTCGGAGCCCGATCTGGCCGCGGAGAACATCCAGGCGCGGATCCGCGGCAACCTGATGATGGCCCTGTCCAACCGCCACGGCTGGCTGGTGCTGACGACCGGCAACAAGAGCGAGATGTCGGTCGGCTACGCGACCCTCTACGGCGACATGGCGGGCGGCTTCGCGGTGATCAAGGACGTGCCGAAGACGCTCGTCTACGAGCTGGTCGAACGGCGGAACGAAAGGGCCGGAAGCGAGTTGGTTCCAGCCTCGGTGATCGAGCGGCCGCCCTCGGCCGAGCTGCGTCCCGACCAGCTCGACAGCGACTCGCTGCCCGACTATGACCTCCTCGACCGGATCCTCGAGGCCTACGTCGAGGGTGACAAGGGTCGCGACGAGATGGTCGCGTCCGGCCTCCCCGGCGAGGTCGTCGACGAGGTGATCCGCCTCGTCGACCGCTCCGAGTACAAGCGCCGCCAGGCCGCCCCCGGCATCCGCATCACCCCCAAGGCCTTCGGCCGCGACCGCCGCCTCCCGATAACGAACCGCTTCGGCGGCTAGATGTTGACGGGCCGAAAAGCGCTGATACAGAGCGCTTTTCGGCCCATCAACCTTGAGGGGCGGGGCGGACGGCCATCGTCATCTTGGCGACCGCGCAGAGGCGCTCGTCGTCGTCGAGGATCTCGACCTGCCAGACCCAGGTGGTCTTGCCGCGGTGCCTGGCGACGGCGCGGGCTTCGGCGTGGCCCTTGGTGACAGGCCGCAGGAAGCTGACCTCGATCGCCTGGCCCATCGCGATGTTGCCGTCCTCCCAGACCGCGGCCGCGGTCGCGTAGGAGCAGAGGCTCTCGATCAGGCTCGAGTAGACGCCGCCGTGGAGGATCCCGTAGGGCTGGCGCAGCTCGTCGCGCATCGCCACCCGGGCGCGGGCGTCGTCGGGATCGAGCTTGATCCACTCGGTGCCGATGTGGATGTCGAAATTGCTCTCGCCGGCGCCGCTGTCGGCACCCTTAATCGAATCGTCGCTCACCATCGCGCGCACCCTAATAGGGTTCCCCCGCGTGGCGCTGAGCGACGAGCAGAATGCGATGCTGCGCCTGCTGGCCTCCGGCGAGCAAGGCTACGGGGATATCGCCGCCCTCCTGGGACTGAGCGAGGACGAGGTGCGGGCGAAGGTCGTCGGCGCACTCGCTCAGCTGCAGGCGGAAGGCAAGCCGGCCCCCGACATCCCGCCGCCGATCGCGGGAGGCGCGAAGCCGGCCGCGGAAGCGGCCCCACCTGAGCCCGAGCCGCCCGCGCCCGCGGTGCCGAGCGAGCCGGAAGCGGAGCCGATCCAGGCCGAGCCGACCGCGCCCAAGGCCGCCGCGGCCCCGGTGCCCGCGCCCGGATCGGTCGCCCCGGCCTCACCACCGCCGTCCGGTCCCTCCTCCGGCGGCCGGACCATCACCCTTCCCACCGGACGGCGGGCCTGGCTGATCGGCGGCGGGATCCTCGCCGCGATCGTGGCGATCGTGGTCGTGATCGTCCTCGTCTCGGGTGGCGGCGGTGACTCTTCCGCCACCGAAGGCGGCGCGACCACCGCGGCGGAAGAAGGAACCGCGGAAAACGCCTCCGGCAGCAAAGAAGCGACGCAGGCCGAACTGACCGCCGTCGACGGCTCGGAAGCGGTCGGCCTCGCCACCTTCGGCCGGCTGAAAAACAAACTGGCGCTGCAGATCGAAGCGGAAGGCCTCGAACCCACCGTCGAAGGCACCGACGCCTACACGATCTGGCTGGCCCAGTCGCCGCAGAGGATGCTGCCGCTGGCCTCGACCGCGGTCAAAGGCAGCGGCAAAGGCGCCGAAGAGATCGCCGCCCAGTTCGAAGTGCCGGTCGAAATCCTCGCCTACCTGGCGAAAGGGACCTTCGACCAGATCGCGATCACGCGGACCAGGACCAGGCCTTTCGAAGCGGCGATCAAAGTCGCGACGAAAAACAAGACGACGCCGAAATACACCGGCGAACCGGTCCTACGTGGGACGATCACCGGCCCGATCATCGGCCTCGCCCAGCGCGAAGAAGAACAACAGGGCGAATAGCTAGGGCAGCAGCTTGCCGGGGTTCATGATCCCGGCCGGATCGAGCCGCTCCTTCGCCGCCCGCAGGACCTCGAGGCCGGTCTTCCCCACCTCGGCCTCCATGTACGGGACGTGATCGCGGCCGACCGCGTGGTGGTGGGTGATCGTGGCGCCGTTGGCGACGATCGCCTCGCTTGCCGCCTTCTTCACCGCCGCCCACTGCTCGAGCTCGGCCCCGCGCCGTGCCCTCGAGATGAAGGTGAAGTAGAGCGAGGCGCCATCGGCGTAGGCGTGCGAGAGGTGGCAGAAGACGAGGCCGGGGGTGCCCTGGCCCTCGAGCGCCCCCGCGATCGCCGCGCCGACCGCCCGGTGCAGCTCGCCGAGGCGAGTCCAGGTGTGGGAGGTCTCGAGCGTCTCCGCCATCGCCCCCATCCCCATCAGCAGATCGCGCTGGTATGGGCCGCCGTAGCGGCCGTGCTCCCAGGAGCGCCCGCCGGAGCGGCCGAGGTACACGGCGCCACCGCCGCGCAGCGCCCTCACCGCCAGCGCCCGCTTGCGGGTCACCGTCTCCTCGTCGCCCTCGAAGCCGACGATCATCAGCGCCCCGCCCTCGCGCCGGCGCGCCCGCAGGTAGCCCCCGAACGCCTTGCCGGCCATGCCGCGCGGCCCGGAGAGGGCGAGCGAGCCGATCGTCTCCTCCTCGTCGGAGACGCGGATCACGGTCGGCAGGCCGGGGCCCTGGGCGAGGTCGCGGACGATCTCCGTCCCCGCCTCGAAGCTCTCCGCGATCCAGGCCTCGTAGCGCCGCTGCAGCGGCGCCGGGCGCACCCGCACGGTCACGTCGGGCATCACGCCGAGGGCACCCTCCGAGCCGATCACCAGCTCGCGCAGGGCGGGGCCGGCGGCGGTGTGCGGGGTCTCCAGCGTGCTCAGGTTCCCGGCCGGCGCCAGCAGGCGCACCGAGCTGACCAGCGAGTCGAAGCGGCCGTAGCCGCTGGAGGCCTGTCCGGCCGAGCGGGTGGCGGCGAAGCCACCGATCGTCGCGTACTCGAAGGACTGTGGGAAGTGGCCCAGGGTGAGGCCCTCGGCACCGAGCGCCGCCTCCGCCTCCGGGCCGCGGAGGCCCGCGCCGAGCCGCGCGGTGAGCGAGGTGTGATCGATCACGACTTCGCGCAGGGCGGTCAGGTCGAGGCTGACCAGCGCCGCGTGAGGACCGCGCAACGGCTCGACCCCACCGACCACGCTGGTCCCGCCGCCGAACGGCACCACCGCGACGTCGTGCGTCGCGCAGGCGTCGATCACCCGTCCCACGGCCGCCGCGTCGGCGGGGACGAGCACCGCGTCGGGGGCGTTCTCGAGCCGGCCCGAACGGAGCCGCGCCAGGTCGACGTAACCGCGCCCGACCGCGTGTCGCAGACGGTCCTCCTTGCCGTCGAAGACCGCCTCGGCGCCGACCGCGTCGACCAGGGCGCGCGGCAGCGGCCTCGCCTCGGGCAGGTCGAAATCCTCGGGTCCCGCCGCCAGCGGCCACGGCTCCAACTCGCCGATCCGTTCGCGCAGCACCCCGAGCGCGGTCGCGTCGAGCTCCGTCCGCCGCATCGGGTCCCCCCAGCCCGACCAGTTCGAGTCGCGCCGCGGCTCGGTCATCCGAGCGCCTCCTCGATCCCGTCGAGCGCCGCATCGAGGATGTCGCGCTGCCCTTTGCGCATCATCCAGCCGCCCAGCCGCGACATGCCGCGCATCGTCTGCGTGGAGGTCAACACCACCCGCGTCTCCCCCGCCCCGCCCGAGTGCAGCTCGATCTCCACCCGCGAATCCTTCAGGTGCTTGGCGAAGGGCGAGTTCTCCAGCTGTTGCTCCCAGACGTAGCGCTCCGGCTCGGCCGAGGACACGCAGCGGTAATCGGCCCGCACCCCGCGCCCGTGCTGGGTCTCCAGCACCTTGGTCCACTGGCTGCGGCGCCCGGCCTGTCGGGCGTCGACGTCCTCCACGCGCGAGACCCGGGGCCACCAGCGTGGCAGCGCGTAGGGGTCGGAGACCAGCTTCCAGACCTCCGGGACGGGAGCCTCGACCGTCCGCCTGCGGGTCACCCGCGGCACCGGCGGCCTAGTGGTCGCCGGCGAGGCGGCGCAGGTCGCGGACCAGCAGCAGGTGCTTCAGGTGGCTGACGGTCGCGGCGAGGCTCTCGAGGCTCTGCAAAGCCTCTTTGCGCCGCTCTGGGTTGCGCGAGCGCAGCGACGGCCCCAGCAGCGCTTCCAACAGCTGCGCCTCACGGTCGGCCGAGGAACGGAAGACCCGCAGGTTGCGCGCACCGACACCGACCCGTGACAGTTCGTTGGCGGCGCGGATGATCTCGCGGTCCGTCTCGTCGTAGACCGTCCGCCCCTCGCGTTTCTCCGGCTGCACGATCCCGAAGTTCTCCAGCTCCGAGACGAGCTCCTCGCGCGCCCCGGTCTCCTCGACGATCTCCTCGAGGCTCAGGTAGGTGCGCGAGGTGTCGACCAGGATCGCCCGTCGCACCGCGCCCGAGGCCGGTTTGCGGTCGCCGTCGCCGAGGATCATGTCGTTGCCGGCGGCGAGCTCCTGGCGGATCACCCGCAGCGGCAGGAACTCGTCGCGCTGCAGCCGCAGGATCGTCCGCAGCCGCTCGACGTCGGACTGACTGTAGAGCCGGTAGCCGCCGCTGGTGCGCCGCGGGCTGAGCAGCTTCTGGTCCTCGAGGTAGCGGATCTTGGAGATCGAGACGTCGTCGAACTCGCTCTGCAGGATCTTGCAGACGGCGCCGATCGTCAGCGCCTTGCGGGGACGGGACGCTGACTCCGGCGAGCGCCGGGCGGGTTCGGAGACCGATGCCATCAGCGCTCGAGGTAACTCAGCTTGTACTTGCCGACCTGGATCTCGTCGCCGTCGGCAAGGCGGTGGGACTCGATCCGGCGGCGGTTCACATAGGTGCCGTTGAGCGAGCCGAGGTCGTCGATGTAGAGGCCGTCGCGGCGGCGCACCAGGAGCGCGTGGTTGCGCGACACCGTGACGTCGTCGAGGAAGACGCCGGCGTCGGGGCTGCGGCCGATCGAGGTGCGGTCCTCGTCGATCGAGAAGCTCTCGCCGGCGCGACCGCCGCCCGCCCGGATCACCAGCGCGGCGCCCGACTCCTCGACCACGTCCTCGATGTCGACCGGCTGCATGTCGCCGGTCTCGTCGACCCGGTAGGTCATCGTCGTCGGGTCCTCACCGCTCTCCGCCGGACCACCCAGGTAGGCGCCGCATTTCTGGCAGTAGTTCGCGCCCTCAGGGTTGGCGAACCCACACTCGGGGCAGTGGACGGCGGACATCGGGGCTCCTCCCGCTGAGGTCCCTTTAGGCGGCCGGGTCCTCGCCCTGGGCCTTGCCCGCGAGGATGTTGGTCAGCTGCTCGACGTCGTCGCCGGAGATGAGCGAATCGCCCCGCTCCCGTTTCTGGCGCAACCGATTGACGAGCTCGGCACGAAGGATGTCGATCTTCCCGTGCAGGACGCGCCGTTTGTAGGAGATCTCGTTCTCCTCCGCCGTCAAGTTGTCGATCAGATCCTTGAGCTCCTTGTCGCTGAGGGAACCGAGATCCGGAAAGGTGTCCTCCATCGTGCTCCTTAAGTGGGGTTGCGATGCCCGCCGGGTCTGCCCATCCGCGGACCGGCACGCAGTATAGATCGGCCGAGCAAAAGGTTCAACCGCAGGTTGAAGGTTCCCGACCGGAGGATGCGCGGATTTCACCCGGTGCCCGGGCGCAACCCTCAGGTGTCGGCTCAGACTGCTCGCTTCGACGCCCGGGCCGCGCGGACGCCCTCCCGCGCGTAGAGCACGGTCGCGATCAGGGCCATGAAGAGGCCGAAGAGGAGGAACGCGGTCGGCACCCAACCGGCGAAGACCATCGCGAAGAAGATGCCCGCCATGATCCAGAAGACGGCGATCCGCCCCGGCCAGTTGATCGCCAGGTCGACGCCGTGGCGCAGCCCGTACTCGGCGAGTCCGAGCATCACCAGTTCGCGCGCCGCCAGGACCAGCAGCGCCCAGCGCGGCAGCAGCTCGAAGCTCCAGCAGACGACGGCGCCGGAGATCACCGTGAGCCGATCGATGAACGGGTCCATCAGGGCCCCGAGGCGGCTGTATTGGCCGGTGGCGCGGGCGAGGAAGCCGTCGAGGTAGTCGCCCGCCGCGATCAGCCAGAAGATCGCCGCGGCGGCGGCCGAGCGCCCGTCGCCGGAGGAGTAGGCGAGGACCAGGAAGACCGGGATCCCGGCCAGCCGCAGGTAGCCGACCGCGTTCGGGATCGTCCAGGGATTGAGCGGCTCCCCCTTGCGCGTCTGTCGCGGTTTGGGACCGCTGCGGTCGAGCCCGAAGAGGCGGCGGAAACGCCCGCGCCCGAACGGATCGACATCGGTCATGGGGGCAATCTATCGGCCCTCCGTGGGCCGAGGACGACGCTAGGCCCGCGTGAAACGGCGGCCGGCGGTGGGAGACGCGTCCTCGGAGAGCAACACTTTGTCGGACTCGCCTCGTTCGACCGCTTCCTTCTCCATCGCGGCGATCTTCTCCGGGGTCAGGTCGCCGGCGTTCTCCTCCTCGATCTTCGCCAGCCAGGCGGCGCCCTCCTCGGCCTCGGCCTCGTCGACCTCGACGGTGCCGCGATCGAGCGACTTGTCGATCTCTTCGAAGAGGGTGTCGACCAGCTTCGCCTGCGGGACCTTGCGCAGCGGTTTGCCGCCGGCGAAGATCAGGCCCTCGTTCTTCGCCCCGGCGATGCCGAAGTCGGCGTGACTTGCCTCGCCGATCCCGTTCACCGCGCAGCCGAGCACGGCCACCTCGACCGCCTCCTCATAGCCTTCCAGCCGCTGCTCGATTTCGGCGACGACAGAGTCCATGTCGAACTGCAGGCGGCCACAGGTCGGGCAGGCGATCAGCACCGGGCCGCGCTCGCGCAGGCCGAGCGCCTTGAGGATCTCCCAGGCCACCTTGACCTCCTCCTCGGCGTGGAAGGTCGAGAGGCTGACCCGGATCGTGTCCCCCACCCCATCGGCCAGCAGCGTCCCCAGGCCGACCGCCGATTTCAGCGCGCCCGACCATTTCGTCCCCGCCTCGGTGATCCCGAGGTGAAGCGGATAGGGGATCTTCTCCGACAGCCGGCGGTTGGCGGCGATCGTGTACGGCACGTTGGTCGACTTGATCGAGACCTTGAAGTTGGTGAAGTCGAGGCCCTCCATCAGTTCGACGAACTCGACCGCGGCGGCGACCAGCGCCTCGACCGGGGCCTCGCGCTCCAGCGCGTGCAGATGTTTGGGCAGCGAGCCGGAGTTGACCCCGATCCGCATCGGCACCTTCTTCAGGTTGGCCAGCTCGGCTACTTCGGCCACTTTGTCGCGCCCGCCGATGTTCCCCGGGTTCAGCCTGATGCAGTGCGCCCCCGCTTCGATCGCTTTCAGCGCCAGGGTGTGGTTGAAGTGGATGTCGGCGATCACCGGGATCGGCGATTCGGCGACGATCGTCCGCAGCGCCTCGGCGTCCTGCTCGCGCGGCACCGCGCAGCGCACCACGTCGGCGCCGGCGTCGGCGACCTTGCGGATCTGGTCCATCGTCGCGGTCAGGTTCGCCGTCTCGGTCTTGGTCATCGTCTGGACCACGACCGGGGCGCCGCCACCGATCGGCACGTTGCCGACGAAGATCTGCCGTTTGGAAGCCATACCTGAAGGTTATCCGTGTCGTGCGCCGGGCCCGGTAAAGAGCCTGTTGCGCCGCTGATCTTGGGCGGCTCGCAGGCAGGCTACGATTCCGAACGTGCAGAAGGCGTCAACCAACGGGAGCGCTGCGGATGGCGTCGTTGACGACGTTCTGATCGACAAGCGCCCCATCGACCACCTCCACGAGAGCCGCGCGGCGCGAATTTTCGCGCCTATCTTGGTGGTACTGGGTACTGCGACGCTCTTCTTCCTCATCGTCATCAAGAAGGATGGGGCGGAATCGGTGATCGGACCGGCGCTCTCGCTGGCCACCGCGCTTTTGCTCCTGATCCGGACTCGCCGGCCGATGCATACTTGGCCGGAGTGGCTCTTTACCCGGAAGCCGTGAAGCTCGCTTTCGTAAGCCCGGCCTAGGAGGGATTGGCGAAACTCCCGGCGCACGTCCGGCGGCGGCGGACACGTCGCGGTTCGGCGTCCTCGGTCGGCCGAATAGCGCTGCTATTCGGCCGCCCTGCGTCCTTGCCCCGCTCGGTCCGGCGCTCGCCGGCCGCACACCCGAGTTTCGCCAATCCCTCCTAGGTCCAGAGGCGCGGAACGACTGGACCCTATTTGGAGACGTTGAAGCCTTCGCCGGTGATCCGGCCGATGTCGTTCGAGACGCCGACGACCAACAGCATCAGGACCAGGGCGATACCGACGATCGTCGCCCGCTCCATGACGATGACCGAGACCGGCTTGCCCCGGCGCAGTTTCTCCACGATCGCCCAGAAGATGTGACCGCCGTCGAGCGGCAGGATCGGCACCAGGTTGATCAGGCCGAGCGAGAGGCTGACCAGGGCGAGCAGCAGGAAGGCGTCGCGCCAGCCGTTGTTGACGGCTTCGTGCCCGACGTCGGAGATTCCGACCACGCTGGAGATTTCCTTGCGCTGTTCGGATTCGAAGATGTGGGCGAAGACCGAGCCGGTGCGGCTGATCACTTCGCCCATCACGTCGAGCGAATGGCTGGCTGCTTCGCCGGTGGGGATCCCGACCCAGTGGTCGTCGACTTCCCAGCCGACGCCGAGCAGCATCCGCTTCGCTTCCTCGCTGTAGTGCGGGGTGATCTGGAAGGTCTTTTCCTCGCCGTCGCGGAGGACGGTGACCTCGGCGGGCGTGGTCGCCGCGCAGTCGTCGCTCGGCTTCCCTTCGCACTTGTGCGAGCGGATCTGTTCGCCGAACTTCGCGATCCGTTCTTCGCCTTTGAGGCCGGCGTAGGAGTGGCCGTCGACGGCGACGATCCGGTCACCGTCTTCGAGCACCTTGGCCGCCCCGGAGTTCGCGGTCGTTTCGCCGACCACCGGTTTGGCGCCACCGTCGTTCAGCCCACCGATGTCGAAGACGGCGAACAGGATCACGAAAGCCAGCACGATGTTGACCGCCGGGCCCGCCGCGGCGACGACGATCCGCTTCCACACTTTCTGCCGATGGTAGGCGCGGTGCTCTTCCCCCGGAGGCATCTCTTCCTCCGGGTTCATCCCGTTGATCTTCACGTAGCCCCCGAGCGGGATCGACTTGATCCCGTACTCGGTGTCGCCCCGCTTGAAGGACCACAGCGTCGGGCCGAAGAAGAGGAAGAAGCCTTCGACCCGCATCCCGGTCGCCTTGGCGGCGACGAAGTGGCCTGCCTCGTGCAGCAGGATCAGGGCGCAGAAGCCGAGGAAGACGTAGATCCAGCTCACGCCGGCATCAGCTCCCGGGCGGCGGCGGCGGCGCGCTCGCGCGCCTCGGCGTCGGTGGCGAAGAGGTCGTCGAAGTGGGTCACGGCCGTGGCGGGCATGTCCTCGAGGCAGCGCTCGACCACGGCAGCGATCCCGGTGAAGGGGATGCGACCGTCGAGGAAGGCGGCGACGGCGACCTCGTCGGCGGCGTTCAGCACCGTCGGCGCGGTCCCGCCGGCCCGCCCGGCCCAGATCGCCAGGCGCAGACAGGCGAAGGTGTCGGGATCGGGCGCCTCGAAGGTCATCTGGCCGACCGCGGCGAGGTCGAGGCGCGGCACGTCGACCGGGGCCCGTTCGGGGAAGCTCAGCGCGTAGGAGATCGGCACCCGCATGTCGGGATAGCCGATGTGGGCGAGGGTCGAGCCGTCGACCAGCGAGACAAGCGAGTGGATCAGCGATTGCGGGTGGACGACCACCTCGATCCGTTCGTAGGGGATGCCGAAGAGGTGGTGCGCCTCGATCACCTCGAAGCCCTTGTTCATCAAGGTCGCCGAGTCGATCGTGATCCGGCCGCCCATCTTCCAGGTCGGGTGGTCGAGCGCCTCGGTGACGGTGACGTCGCCGAGATCGGTGCGCCCGCGGAACGGTCCGCCGCTCGCGGTGACCAGCAGGCGGTCGACCGTCCCCGGACCGGCCGCGCCGATCAGCTGGTGGAGCGCCGAGTGCTCGGAGTCGACCGGCAGGATCCGCGCGCCCGTCGCCTCGGCGAGTGCCATCACCAGCTCGCCGCCGAGCACGAGGCTCTCCTTATTGGCGAGCGCCACGTCGATCCCCGCGGCAAGCGCCGCCACGGTCGAGCCGAGGCCGGCGGCGCCGACGATCCCGTTGAGGACCAGGTCCGGCTCGGTCGCCGCGATCAGCTCACGCACGCCGTCCTCGCCGACCAGCACCCGCCCGTCCCATGCCGCGGCCGCCCGCGCGGCGGCGCCGGGGTCGGCGAGCGCGATCGCGTCGACGCCGTGCTCCCGGGCCTGGGCGACGGTCGTCTCCCAGCCCCGCCCGGCCGCGAGCCCGACCGCGCGCAGTTGCTCGGAGGCGCCGATCACCGCCAACGCCTGCGTTCCGATCGACCCCGTCGAGCCGAGTATCAGCACTTTTCTCATCTCCTCAGAGGATACGGAGAGCACCTTCCGACTCCCTAAACAGACCACTCAAGAAGGTGTGTGTGGACTTTCGGTTGCAGAGGAACCAAAAGTCGACGCGCGCGTCTCAGGACAGGGCGGCGGCGTCTCCTGCACCTCGGCCGGGTCCAGAGCGCCGCGCCGAAGATCAACGCCTCCGGCCCGACGGGCGGCTCGGGGATCGGGTCGATGCTCACCGACGAGTCTCAGTAGACGAGGGCGACGGCGAGGTAATAGCCGACGACGACGGTGAAGAGGACCGCATCGAGTCGGTCGAGAATGCCGCCGTGGGGGCCGAAGATCGTGCCGGTGTCCTTCTTGCCCAGGTCGCGCTTCAGCATCGACTCGAAGAGATCGCCGACCGGGGCGATGGCGGCAACCGCGGCGCCGATGATCAGCGCGTCCGTCCCGCTCAGCCAGTTCTGGTAGAGCCCGGCGAACCAGAAGCCCATCGTGCCGATCACGAAGCCGCCGATCAAGCCCTCGACGCTCTTGTTCGGCGAGAGGTTGGGGGCGAGTTTGTGGCTGCCGAACATGCGCCCGGTGGCGTAGGCGGCGGTGTCGGTGACGAAGGTACCGACCAGGACGTCGATCAGGAGCGCGGCGCCGTGGTCTGGCAGGTCGCGGAGGAAGACCGCATGGGCGAGCGGGATGCCGATCCAGACGATGCCGAGCAACGTCACCGCGATCGACATCGTGACCCCGGCGCGATGTTTGGCGTTCGCCCCGAAGGCGAAGAGCAGCGGGAACGAGGCGGCGAAGACCAGGAGGACGCTGTAGGAGGTGCCGATGTGGGCGGCGACGACCATCGCCGCGACCGCCGCGTAGGCCGGGATCGCCAGTGGTCGCGCGGTCGAGGTCATCTCGAGGTACTCGCGCAGGCAGAGGATCCCGATCGCGATCATCGCCAGGGCGAAGACCCAGTCGCCGGCGATGGTGATCGCGATCGCGAAGATGATCGCCGGGATCGCGATCAGGATCCGCCGCGCCGTCTCGCCGCCACCTCTCGGCCCCCGCGCTTTTTTCGCCTTTTTGGCTTTTTTCGGTTTCCGGCGCCGCCGCCGCGGCGGCTCCTCGACGACCTCGGGCTCCTGCTCGGGCCGCTCTTCGAACATCTCTTCTTCGAAGAAGTCGCTCATCAGCGCCCCCCGAAGCGGCGCCGGCGCTCGGTGAACTGGCCGAGCGCCCGCTCGAACGCGCCCCGGTCGAAGTCAGGCCACAGCTCCTCGGCGAAGACCAGCTCCGAGTAGGCGCACTGCCAGAGCAGGTAGTTGGAGATCCGCTGCTCGCCGCTGGTTCTGATCAGGAGGTCGGGGTCGTGCATGTCGGGCGCGTACAGGTGGCTCCGGAACTCCTCCTCGGAGCCCCCCTGGAAGTTTCGCGCCGCGTCGACGATCTCCGCTCTACCGCCGTAGTTGAAGGCGATGAAGAAGGTGATCCGGGAATTCTCGGCGGTTTTCCGTTCGGCCCACTCCATCTGCTCGACCAGGTCCGGGGCGACCCCCTCCCGCCGGCCGATGAAGCGCATCCGCACGCCTTCCCGGTCGAGCTCCGGCGTCTCGCCGAGGATCCGCTCGCCGAGCATCGCCATCAGCCCCCCGACCTCCTCCTCGGAGCGCGACCAGTTCTCGGTCGAGAAGGAGAACACGGTCAGCTCCTCGATCCCCAGCTCGACCGCGTCGCGCAGCCGCTCCTTGACCACGTCGGCGCCCGCCCGATGGCCCTCGATCACCGGCAGCCCTCGCCGCTGCGCCCAGCGGCCGTTGCCGTCGGTGATGATCGCTACGTATTTCGCGGCGCTCAAACCGTGCGCCGCCCTCAGACCTCGAGGATTTCCGCTTCCTTGCCCTTCAGGAGCGTGTCGATCTCGGCGATCGCCTCATCGGTCTGTTTCTGCAGCGTGCTCTCGGCACGGCGCTCGTCGTCCTCGCCCACTTCGCCCTCGTTCTTCAGCTCGCGCAGGTCGCTCATCACGTCGCGCCGTACGTTGCGGATCGCGACCCTGCCATCCTCGGCGACGCCGTTGACGACCTTGACCATCTCACGCCGCCGCTCCTCGGTCATTTCCGGGATCGCCAGACGGATCACGTTGCCGTCGTTGGACGGGGTGAGGCCGACGTCGGACTCCTGGATCGCCTTCTCTATCGCCCCGATCGCGCTCTTGTCGAAGGGCTGCACGGTGAGCAGGCGGGCATCCGACGCGGACACGTTGGCGAGCTGCTTGAGCGGCGTCTGCGACCCGTAGTAGTCGACGCTGATGCGGTCGAGCAGATGCGGCGAGGCGCGGCCGGTGCGCACCGTGGCGAGCTCGCCGCGGCTCGATTCCACCGATTTGGCCATTCGCTCTTTGGCGTCTGCGAGCAGTTCGTCGGTAATTGCCACGGGTCCGTCCTCTCTAGGCGTCGGTCCCGTTCGACACCAACGTGCCGACGGTCTCGCCGCCGACGATCCTATCTATGTTCAGCTCGTCGGCCATGTTGAAGACGTAGATGGGCAGGTCGTTGTCCATGCAGAGGCTGAGCGCGGTCGAATCCATCACTTTGAGTCCGCGCTCGATCGCTTCGCGGTGCGTGATCCTGGGGATGAACTTGGCGTCGGGATTGGTCGCCGGGTCGGAGTCGAAGACCCCCTCCACCCCGTTCTTCGCCATCAGGATCGCCTCGGCGTGGATCTCCAGCGCCCGCAGCGCGGCCGCCGTGTCGGTGGTGAAGAACGGGTTGCCGGTGCCGGCGGCGAAGATCACGATCCGGCCCTTCTCCAGGTGGCGCATCGCGCGCCGGCGGATGTAGGGCTCGGCGACCTCCTTCACGTCGATCGCCGACATCACCCTGGTGTGCTGGCCCATCCGCTCGAGCGCGTCCTGCAGCGTCAGGGCGTTGAGCACCGTCGCCAGCATCCCCATGTAGTCGCCGGTCGCCCGATCCATCCCGGCCGCGGCCCCGGCGAGGCCGCGGTAGATGTTCCCGGCTCCGACCACGATCGCCACCTCCACCCCGCGCTCGCGCACGGCGGCG
>DATNAG010000026.1:0-12062 GCA_035572835.1 Solirubrobacterales bacterium | reverse complement strand
TCCTGCCGGCGACGATGAAGCTGCTCGGCGAGCGCAACTGGTACCTGCCGCGGTGGCTGGAGTGGCTGCCCCGGGTCGATCACGGCGCCGCCCCGCTGGGTGTCGCCGGCGAGCGAGTTCGCACTCATCCGCGGTATGCGCGGCTAACTGCGAACGCCCCGGAGGAGGGGAACGGCGACCGCCCTACGCGGCGGGCGGCGGAGGAGGGGGCGCGCGCTTGACGCGCCTCCTCGCCATGGCCCCGCCGTGGGCCAAGGAGCTGTGGCGGTTGGTGCCGCGTGTCCCGGCTCAGGTCGGGGGCGGCATCAGCCTGCTCAGCTTCATCATCTGGGCACTGACCGGGGCGGGCACCCCGTGGTTCCTCTGGACCTGGTTGGCGGTCTGGCTGGCGCTCGCCCTGGTGGTGGCCTGGCGCTGGTCGCGTCTGGCGCCACCCGGGCCGCGGCGCTCGCTGGAGACCGTGGGCGCCTTCTCGCTCGTCCTCTCGATCAACGCGATCTTCAACTGGGCGATCGGTGGCGCCGGCTACTTCTGGCCGATCTGGGTGATCCTCGGCTTCGGCATCGCCTTCTCCGTCTACTTCCTCTACCTGCGCAACCGCGGCGCCGACCTGCGGCCGGCCCGCGAGCGCGAGCTGACCGAGCGGGTGGAGACGCTGACCGAGACCAGACGCGGCGCCCTCGACGTGCAGGCGGCCGAGCTGCGGCGGATCGAGCGTGATCTCCACGACGGCGCCCAGGCCCGCCTGGTCGCGCTGTCGATGCAGCTGGGCCGGGCCGAGGAGGGGCTCGCCGACCGGCCGGAGGTCGCCGCCCTGGTGCGGCAGGCGCGCGAAGAGGCGACCGCCGCCAACGCCGAGCTGCGCGACCTCGCCCGTGGGATCGCCCCGCCGGTGCTCACCGACCGCGGCCTCGCCGCCGCGGTCGAGGCGCTCGGCAGCCGCTCGCCGGTCCCGGTCACCGTCGACGCCCAGCTCGGGCGCCGGCCGGCCCCGGTGATCGAGAGCGCCGCCTACTTCGTCGTCGCCGAGTCGCTCACCAACGTGGCGAAGCATGCGCCGGGGGCGCGGGCCTCGGTGACGATCCGGCTCGATCGCGAGGAGCTCGACCTGGTCGTCGCCGACGACGGCCCGGGTGGGGCGGACCTGGAGGCGGGGAGCGGGCTCGACGGCCTGCGACGCCGGGTGGCGGCGCTCGACGGCGACCTGGAGGTAGCCTCGCCTGTCGGTGAGGGGACCCGGATCGAGGTGAGGCTGCCATGCGGGTAGTGATCGCCGAGGACCAGTTGCTCCTGCGCGAAGGCCTGATCGCGCTGCTCCGCGAACACGAGATCGAGGTCGTCGCCCAGGCCGAGGACGGCGAGGGCCTGCTGCGGATCGTCGGCGCCCACAAGCCCGACCTGGCGATCGTCGACGTGCGGCTGCCACCCAGCTTCACCGACGAGGGGATCCGCGCCGCGGTCGAGGCCCGCCGCCGCCACCCCGACCTCGGCGTCCTGATCCTCTCCCAGTACGTCGAGCCGGTCTACACGGCGGAGCTCCTGGCCGGAGGGGAGGGTGGCGTCGGCTACCTGCTGAAGGAGCGGGTCGGTGACATTCCGGCCTTCCTCGACGCGGTCCGTCGCGTCGCCGGCGGCGGCACGGCGCTCGACCGCGAGGTCGTCGCCGAGCTGGTCGGCGACCGACGCGCGCGCGACGACGGCCCGCTCGACTCGCTCTCCCCGCGCGAGCGCGAGGTGCTTTCGCTGATGGCCGAGGGACGCACCAACAACGCGATCGCCGAGGCGCTGGTGGTCACCCCGGGAGCGGTCGAGAAGCACGTCTCGAACATCTTCGGCAAGTTGAACCTGCCCGCCGCCGCCGACGATCACCGCCGCGTCCTCGCCGTGCTCGCCTTCCTGCGGGCCACCGACGGCGGCTAGGCGGTTGATTCCACGGGCTCGGTGCCCGGGAAGGGATCGGCCCGGGGAGGCCGCGGCCGGGAAGGGATCGCCCGGGGAAGCCGGCGGCCGGGGGAGGGACGGGAAAAGGACGCGGCCGTCTCGGCCACGGCCCGGGCAGGCTGTGGCCGTGGCCGAGACGGCCGGGGGTGCGGGGAGCGGAGGATCGTCACGAGGGCGTGCCGGATCCGTCACCGAAGTCGGGCCTCGTCACAGAGGCGCCGGGAACGTGACTCTTCCTCCCGTCTTCTTCGGACGTCACGAACACGTGACCCGGGTTTGACCCTCCTATAGGAGGGTCAAAGTCGACAGCGCGTCCTGGACCCCTCGATTCCGGCCTCCAGAGGGCCGGAAAGCGTGACGTTCCCGGCGTCTTCGTCCACGATCGGTTCTCCGGGGCGGCTCTTCCGCACGAACCCTTCACCGAAGCGTGGACCCCGTCACGACCTGTGACCACTCCCCCACGGACCCCTCACGTCCCGGGCGTCTCGTGGCGGCCACAGCCTGCCCGGGCCGCCACGAGACGCCCGGGACGCACCTCGGACGGCCGCCCGCCCCCGAACCCCCCGCCGTCCCTTCCGCGGGCTCGATCAGCTAGCGGCCGGTCGGTCGACCAGGGCGAGGCGGTGGGCGACGGCGGCGGCCTCGGTGCGGCTGCGAACGCCGAGCTTGGCGAGGATGCGGGAGACGTGGACGCTCGCCGTCTTCTCGGCCATGTAGAGGGAGGCGGCGATCTCGCGGTTGGTCGCCCCTTCGGCGAGGGCCGCCAGCACCTGACGCTCGCGCGGGGTGAGGTCGAAGGGGTTCTCGTCCCCGGCCTTGGCCGACGCGCCGTTCCCGCCGCCGCCGTCCCCGGCGTCGCGGCGGGCGCCGTCGGTGACGACGCTCTCGCGCGGCAGTCGCGCCCGGGCGATCAGTCCGGCGACCTCCGCCGCCAGCCACTCCGAGCCGATCTCCTCCGCGGCCGCCAAGGCGGTTGCCGCCGCTGCGCCCGCCGCCTCGCGGTCACCCGCCGCCGCGTGCCCTTCGGCCTGCCGCAACCGCATCTGTGCCGCCTGGTAGGGGCGCGAGAGCTCTTCCCAGGCGCTCGCCGCCGCCTCGGCCCGCTCGGCCGCGTCGCCGTCGCCGCGCGCCCGCGCCAGATGCGCCCCGGCGGTCAGGCTGTAGGCGCACTCGAGGCGCCTGCGCCCGATCTCGTCGGCTGCCGCCTCGGTCCGCGCCGCCATCAGCTCGGCGCGCAGCTGCGAGGCCTCCAGCTCGGCGCGGTCGCCAAGATCGCGGGCGCGGTCGGCCGCGTCGGCCTCGACCGCGGTCGCCGCGGCCGAGATCAGCGCCATCCGCGCCGCGTCGTCGCTGCAGAACTCGATCTGGTCGATCGCTTTCTCGGCCGCTTCGCGGGCCGCCTCGACGTTGCCGCCGCGCAGCTCCAGTTCGACCATCAGGGCCCCGGCCGGCGCGATGTACTGGGGTTCGACCGAGTCGGCGATGAAGGCGCGCGAGTGTTCGACCGTCTTCCGCGCCCCCACGGTGTCGCCCCGTCCGAGCATCAGCGAGGCGCGTCGCAGCAGCAGGTTGGCCAGCGTCGCCGAGCCCTCGCCGCGGTTGCGGGCGGGGAGGACCGCTTCGGCCTCGTCCCAGCGGCCGAGGAAGAAGAGGATCTCGGAACGGGCGCAGGCGACCCAGAGCGCCGAGCGGTCCCCGGGAGTGATCTCCCGTTCGCCCTGCGCCGCCAGCTCCGCCGCCTCCTCGCCGCGCCCGGCCAGGTGCAGGGCGTCGGAGTAATTGACGAATGCGGCCGCCAGCTGGTCGTTCGACCCGGAGCGCCGCGCCAGCTCCAACGACTCCCGCATCACCTCGTCGCCCCGCTCTTCTTCGCCGAGGAAGAAGAGGCAGAGCCCGAGCCGGTTCAGCACCAGCGCCTCGGTGTCCTCGACCCCGGCCGCCTCGGCGGCGCGCAACGCCTCGTCGGCGGCGTCGCGGCTTTCGGCGAAGCGCCCCTGCAGCAGCAGGAAGCGCGCTTTCGCCTCGAGGATGCGGGCGCGCTCCGGCGTCGGTTCGGACTCCGGCAGCAGCGCCAGCGCCCGCTCGAGATCCTCGCGCGCCACGTTCGCCTGCCCGAGCGCCCAGCGAGCCGAGGCGAGTTCGGCGAGCAGGCCGGCGACCCGGTGCGGCTCGCTCGCCTCGTCGACCTCCCCGAGCGCCTGCTCGAAGAGCTTGATCGCGTGCGACTCGTCGGCGTCGAGCCCATGGGCTCGCGCCGCCAGCGAGACCAGCGTCGTGTGTTCCATCCCCGCCAGCGGCTCCGGTTCGGCGACCCGTGGCCAGAGCGCCAGCGCCCGGTCGAGCAGCGCCGCCGCCGCGCCCGGCGTGCCGCCCCGTTCGACCGCCCGCGCCGCCTGCACGGCGCTGCGCAGCGCCTGTGGCTGGTCGCCGGCGGCATTGAAGTGGTGGGCGACGGCGGCGGCGCGGATCGCCAGGTGGTCGTCCTCGCTCAGCGTCGCCTCCAGCGCCCGCGCCAGGCGCAGGTGCAGCTCGGCCCGTTCGCCCGGCAGCAGGTCGTCGTAGATCACCTCGCGCAGCAGCGCGTGGCGGAAGCCGTAGCGGTCGTCGCGGCCGACCTGGACGACCTGCGCCTCGACCGCCTCGCGGAGCCCGGCCGCCAGCTCATCCTCGCTCGTCTCGCAGACGGCGACGAAGTGGTCGTGTTTCAGCCGCCCGGCGACGGCGAGGATGCGCAGCAGCCCACGCGCGGTCTCCGGCAGCCGCTCGATCCGCAACAGCAGTGCATCGCGCAGGGTGGAGGGCAGCCGCCCGCGCCCGTCCGAACCCGCCGCGAGCAGCTCCTCGGTGAAGAGCGGGTTGCCTTCGCCGCGCTCGAAGAAGCGCTCGACGATGTCGGTGTCGGGGCGGGCGCCGAGGATGTCGGAGAGCTGCGTCGCCACCTCGCCGCGGTTGAACGGGTCGAGCTCCAGCCGGCGCACCCGTCGGCCGCGCCCCAGCTCGGCCAACAGCGGGCGCATCGGGTGGCGCCGGTGCAGCTGGTCGGAGCGGTAGGCGATCACGGTGAGGAGCCGGCAGTCGTCGGGCAGGCTGGCGGCGAGGAAGGCGAGGAAGTGGCGGGTCGCGTGATCGGCCCAGTGGGCGTCGTCGAGCCAGAGGATCATCGGCTCGTCCTCGGCCAGCGCTTCGAGCAGGCTCAGCAGCGCCTCGAACGGTCGGTGGTGGTCCTCGTCGGCGTCGGGCGCCGCGCCCGGGTCGAGCTCCGGCACCAGCTGGGCCAGCCCGGCCCGGGTGCCGGGGGAGAGCCCGTCGAGGACCGGGTCGCGTTCACGCAGGAGGCCGCGCAACGCCGCCACCAGCGGCGCGTAGAGCAGCTCGTCGCGGGCCAGCTCGACGCACTCGCCGCCGATCGCGCAGCCGCCCCGTTCGCGTGCCCGGTCGATGAAGGTGTGGAGGAGGCGGGACTTGCCGACCCCTGACTCGCCCGCGACGAACGCCAACGAGGCCGCGCCTCCCGCGGCCTCGTCGAAGGCAGCCATCAGCTCGGCGAGCTCTCCCGCCCGCCCGATCAGCCGGCTGGCACTGACCCGGGTGGCCACCCGGCGATTATCGCCGTCGCAGCAGCCCGAGGAAGTTGTGGCCCTTGCGGGTGGTCCGGGAGCGGCCGGCGTTGGTCCGCCGGCGACGCGACTGCGCCGCCTCCTCGCGGAGCGCGGTCTGGGCCACCATCGCCTTGGCGATCATCATTTGGTTGGGATTCATGGTCCTTGCCTTTCGCTCGGTGTGTAAGTCCAAGCTACGGCTGAGAAACCCCCCGCACATCAGGCGAATTCCTACGCTTTTGCCCGCCGACCCCTTACTCCTAAGGCGCGACCCCTTACCCCAGGAATGAGCTCGCACTTATCCCCCGTACGCGGGGATTTCCGCGAACTCATCGGGGTCTCCGTGGCGGGTTTCCGCGGCCCGTGAACCGCTTTCACTAAGTTGCGGGACCTATGCCTGATCCCGTGGTCAATCTCTACTCAGACACCCAGACCCGGCCGAGCGCGGAGATGCGCCGCTGGATGGCCGACGCCGAGGTCGGCGACGAACAGCGCGGCACCGACCCGACCGTGATCGCCCTCTGCGAGGAAGTCGCCGAGCTGCTCGGCAAGGAGGCGGCGGTCTTCCTGCCGTCCGGGTCGATGTGCAACCAGATCGCGGTCCGCCTCCACATCCGGCCGCTCGGCGACGAGATGTACCTGCACCGCCTCGCCCACCCGATCACCGCCGAGGCGGGTGGCGCGGCGGCGATCAGCGGCGCGATGGTGATGCCGCTGGAGGGCGAGGGCGGGATGTTCTCCGCCGCGACGCTGCGTGCCCACATGCGCGACCCGCAGGACCGTCACGAACCGCGCTCGCGCCTGGTCACGGTCGAGCAGACGACCAACCTCGGCGGCGGCCGGGTCTGGCCGGTGAAGAAGATCGAGGAGGTGCTGGACGTGGCGGGCCAGTTCGGCCTGCGCACCCACCTCGACGGCGCCCGCCTGCTGAACGCCGTGGTCGCCTCGGGGGTGAGTGCGGCGGACTACGCGGCCGGCTTCGAAACCGCCTGGATCGACTTCTCCAAGGGCCTCGGCGCCCCGATCGGCGCCTGTCTCGCCGGTCCCGACGAGATGATCGCCGAAGCGTGGCGCTACAAGCAGATGCTCGGCGGCTCGATGCGTCAGGCCGGGATCGTCGCCGCGGGCGCCCGCTACGGCCTCCAGCACAACGTCGAGCGCCTCGCCGAGGACCACGCCAACGCCAGGTTCCTCGCCGAGGGACTGGCCGAACTCGAGGGGGTGGAGATCGACCCGGCGACGGTCGAAACCAACATCGTCATCTTCGACGTCCGCGATGCCACCGCGCTGCACGACCAGCTCAAGGCGGCCGGGGTCGAAACCAGCCTGCTCGAAGGCCGCGTCCGCATGGTCACCCACCTCGACGTCGACCGCGCAGGCATCGAAACGGCCCTCGCGGCGGTCAAGGACGCACTTTCCTAACAGGCCCCCTTGCGTTTGTCGCCTTCATCAGGTGGGGGCCCCGGCCTCGCCGACCGTTAGGGTCGTGGCGTGGCAGCCGCCAAGCTCGATCTGCCGGAGGCGATCACGGCGCTCCTCTTCGACCTCGACGGGGTGCTGACGAAGACCGCCGTGGTCCACGACAAGGCGTGGAAGCAGACCTTCGACGCCTTCTTGAAGAAGCGGGCCGAGGCGAACGGCGAAGACTTCAAGCCTTTCGACTCGAACGCCGACTACAACGAATACGTCGACGGCAAGCCACGCTATGACGGCGTCCGCTCCTTCCTCCGGTCACGCGGAATCGAGCTGCCCGACGGCGACCCCGACGATCCACCGTCGGCGGAAACGGTCTGCGGGCTCGGCAATCGCAAGAACCAGCTGGTCCTCGAGCTGATCGAAAAGGACGGGGTGGAGCCCTACGAGGGTTCGGTCGCCTTCGTCGAAGCGGCCCGCGCCGCCGGCCTGCGGCGCGCCGTCGTCTCCGCCAGCGCCAACTGCAGAGACGTGCTCGAGGCGGCCGGGATCGCCGATCTCTTCGAGGCGCGGATCGACGGCATCGTCACCGACGAAAGGCACCTGAAGGGGAAGCCCGCGCCGGACACCTACCTCGCCGGCGCCGAAGCGCTCGGGGTCGAGCCCGCCGCCGCCTGCGTCTTCGAGGACGCCGTCGCCGGGGTCGAGGCCGGCCGCGCCGGGCGCTTCGGTCACGTGGTCGGCGTCGACCGGGTGAATCACGCCGACGCCCTGCGCGAGCACGGCGCCGATGTCGTCGTCAAGGACCTCGCGGAGCTGATCGGATGATCGACGATCCTCGCTACACGGTCGAACCCTGGGGGATCCGCGAAACCCACCTCGACCTCGAGCAGCTCGCCCAGTCGGAGTCGGTCTTCGCCCAGTCCAACGGCCACATCGGCGTCCGCGGGACGCTCGACGAGGGCGAGCCATACGCGCTCCCCGGCACCTACCTGAACGCCCTCTGGGAGGCCCGCCCGTTGCCGTACGCCGAGGCCGGCTACGGCTACCCGGAGGCGGGGGAGACCGTGGTCAACATGACCAACGGCAAGGTGATCCGCCTGCTGGTCGACGACTCGCCGTTCGACATCCGCTACGGCGAGCTGCTCGAACACGAACGCCGGATCGACTTCCGCACCGGCATCCTCAGCCGCGAGGCGCTCTGGCGCTCGCCGACCGGGCGGACCGTACGGGTCACCTCCGAACGACTGGTGTCCTTCGCCCAGCGGGCGGTGATGGCGATCCGCTACACGGTCGAGCCGACCGCCGCCCCGACCCGCGTCGTCGTCCAGTCGGAGCTGGTCGCCAACGAGCCGCGCCCGGCGACCTCGCAGGACCCGCGCGCCGCCGCCGCCCTGGAAGCGCCGCTGGAAGCCGAGGAATGGAATGGCGACAACAGCCGCGCCGTGCTCGTCCACATCACAAGGAGTCGCGCCTGCGGGCGGCGGCGGCGATGGGCCACGAAGTCGACGGGCCGGGAGACTGCGCCTACGGCGACGCCAGCGCCTGGGCGGATCTCGGCCGTTTCACCGTCAACGCCACGCCGGGGCCCGGGGAACCGCTGACGATCACCAAGTTCGTCACCTACGGCTGGTCGGCGCGGCGCTCGGTGCCGGCGATGCGCGACCAGGTGAGCGCCGCCCTCTCGCAGGCCCGCCACACCGGCTGGGACGAGCTGGTCGCCGCCCAGAAGGCCTACCTCGACGACTTCTGGGAGCGCGCCGACGTCGAGCTCGACGGCGATGCCGAGCTGCAGCAGGCGATCCGCTTCGGCCTCTTCCATGCGCTGCAGGCAAGCGCCCGCGGCGAGGGCCGGGCGATCCCGGCAAAGGGCTTGACCGGGCCCGGCTATGACGGCCACACCTTCTGGGACACCGAGGCTTACGTGCTGCCGTTGCTCTGCTACGCCGTCCCCGAGGCCGCGGCCGAGGCGCTGAAATGGCGCTTGGCGACGCTCGAGAAGGCGCGCGAGCGGGCAAAGGAGCTCGGCCTCGAGGGCGCCGCCTTCCCTTGGCGGACGATCAGCGGCGCCGAGACCGGCGCCTACTGGCCCGCCGGCACCGCCGCCTTCCACATCAACGCCGACATCGCCCATGCCGTCTGTCGCTACTGCGACGTCAACATCGACCCGGACTTCGAACGCGACGTCGGCCTGCCGCTGCTGGTCGAGACGGCGCGGCTCTGGCGCAGCCTCGGCCATCACGACGCCCACGGCGCCTTCCGCATCGACGGGGTGACCGGCCCCGACGAGTACTCGGCGGTCGCCGACAACAACGTCTACACCAACCTGATGGCGCAGGAGAACCTCGACGCCGCCGCCTCCTTCGCCGAGAGTTACGCCGACGCCGCCGAGGCGCTCGGCGTCGATCACGAGGAGATCGCCTCCTGGCGCGACGCGGCGAAGGCGATGACGGTCCCTTACGACGAGGAGCTCGGTGTCCACCCGCAGGCCGACAACTTCACCAAGCACGATCGCTGGGACTTCACCGGGACCGATGCCGACGATTACCCCTTGCTGCTCAACTTTCCCTACTTCGACCTCTACCGCAAGCAGGTGGTGAAGCAGGCCGACCTGGTGATGGCGATGGCGGTCCGCGGCGAGGCCTTCACCGCCGAGCAGAAGGCGCGCAACTTCGCCTACTACGAGCCGCTGACGGTGAGGGATTCATCGCTCTCGGCCTGCGTGCAGGCGGTGCTGGCGGCGGAGACCGGGCACCTCGAGCTCGCCTACGACTACCTCGGCGAGGCGGCGCTGATGGACCTCGACGACCTCGAGCACAACAGCCGCGACGGCCTCCATATCGCCTCGCTGGCGGGGACCTGGATCGCCGCCGTCGTCGGCTTCGGCGGCCTCCGCGACATGGACGGGATGCTGCGCTTCTCGCCGCGGCTGCCGGAACGGATCGACCGGCTCTGCTTCCGGCTCGGCTTCCGCGGCCGCCGGCTGATCGTCGAGGTGACGGGGAGCGGGACCCGCTACACGTTGATCGCCGGCGATCCGGTCCGCTTCCATCACTTCGACGAGGAGGTCGAGCTCGGCCCCGACGGCCTCGCCTTCGGCCCCGCCGATCCGCCCGAACCGCCACCCGAGCCGGTCTCCCAACCCCCGCACCGAGCGCCGGAGAGACGCCGCCCCTCGCGCTGAGCCGGCGCCGGCTGTCGTACGGGGGAGGGACGCGGCGGGGAGGGGGACGGAAGGGACGGCCAAGGGACGGCTGAGGGACGCGGCCATCTCGGAGGCGGCCCGGGCAGGCTGAGGCCGCCTCCGAGATGGCCGGGTCCGTGGGGGGAGGGTCCCGTGCGGGTCTCGGGAGGAAGCGCATGGAGAGGTGCGCGAGACGCGCGGAACGTCACGTCTGTCCAGGAGAGACGCGACAGGTGGGGCCGCGCCCCGGGCAGCGTCCGACTTTACCTGCCATATATGGCGGGTAAAGTCGGACGCCGCCGGAGGGGTCATGGGGATGTGTGGCGTCTCCGTGCCGTTCCCGACATCTCCGTGCCACCTTCCCCTGCAACGTGCCGTCCCTGCGACGTCTCCCCGCAGGGACACCGTCCCTGCGCCAGCTCCCCCCGAAGACCTCCCGACCCGGGCGTCTCGGAGGCGGCCTCAGCCTGCCCGGGCCGCCCCCGAGACGCCCGGGCCCGCCGTCCCCGGCCGCAGGGGACTGGACCCTTCCCCGCCCCGCCATCCTGACTTGACATGTGACCATCTGGTCACCTATTCTCGGTCTCATGATCGATGACGTGTTCAGGGCGCTGGCGGATCCGACCCGCCGCCGTCTGCTCGACGAGCTGTTCGAGCAGGACGGTCAGACCTTGAGCGCGCTCGAGCAGCGGTTGCCGATGACCCGCTTCGGTGTCGCCAAGCACCTGAAGGTGCTGGAGGAGGCCGGGCTGGTGACGACGCGGCGGCGGGGGCGCGAGAAGCTCCACTTCCTCAACCCCGTGCCGATCCGCGAAGTCCACGACCGCTGGGTCAGCAAGTACGCGGAGCCCTGGGCCTCGGCGCTCACGGAGCTCAAACGAGACCTCGAGAGGGAGGACCCCAGATGAACGACGAGCAGCTCTACACCGTGGTCGGCGACCGCGGTTCGATGACCGTGTTCGAGATCTACATCAAGACCAGCCCCGAGCGCCTCTGGGAGGCGATCACCGACGGCGAGATGCGCAAGCGCTACAGCTTCGGCGTCGGCACCGAGTCGGCCTGGACGGAGGGGTCGGAGTACCGCTCCGGCGTCCCCGGCGTGGTCGACATCGCCAGCGGCGAGAACGTCGAGGTCGACCCGCCGCGGCGCCTCGTGCAGACCTTCACCGCCCTCTGGAGCGAGGACGTGCGCAAGGAAGGGATCTCCCGCGTGACCTGGGAGATCGAGCCGGTCGGCGATGACTCCTGCCAGTTGCGGGTCACCCACGACCAGCTCGGGGAGGAGGCCAACAGCGAACTCTGGGGTGGCTGGCCGATGATCCTCTCCGGCCTGAAGACGCTGCTGGAGACCGGCGAGGACCTGACCACCCCGGCCTCGCTGATGTACGCCCGGCAAGGCGGCTGAGCGCCGCGCCGCCCCCGGAAGGGCGCCGCCGCCGGCTCAGCGGGTCGGCGGCGGCGTCGCCTCCTCCGGCGAGATCCCGAAGCGCTCCTGGTACTCCGTGTTCAGCTCCGTCCACGGCCCGGGGACGTCGGGGTCGCCGCCGGGCGGCTCGGGCTTGCCGTCGAGCTCGCTCGCCAGCGCGTCGAGACAGACGTGCCATCCGGCCCCGTCGCGGGCGGCCTTCAGTCGGTCCTCGAAGGTGTGGACGAGGATCAGCACGCAGCCGTCGCCACGGGGGCGGAGCTCCCAGCGCAGGTGGTCGGGCCGCTCGCCCTCCTTCGCCCAGGTGTAGCCGAGCAGGCGCGGCGGGTCCCAGTCGGTGACCTCGTTCTCCGGCATGTCGGCGACGTGGCCGTCGGGATGCCAGACGACGCGGCCGCCGACCCGCGGCTCGAACTCGGCCGGGGTGGGGTGCCAGGCGAACATCTCATCGGTATCGGTCAGTGCCCTCCAGACCCGCTCCGGCGGGTGGGGGAGGGTG
>DATNAG010000025.1:0-7063 GCA_035572835.1 Solirubrobacterales bacterium | reverse complement strand
ATGTGGACGTGGTCGAAGTGGGACGCTTCGGCGAAGCTGACTTCGCCGGGAAAGTCTTCCAGCGAGATCACCTGGTGCGGCTGCATCGAGCCCTGCAGCTGGAGGACGTCTTCGATCAGCTCGTGGACCAGCGTGCCCGGGCCCTGGTTGCCGGTCACGTTGACGCCGTCGATTTCGGCGATGTCGACCGCGTCGCCGGTCGAGTGCTCGGAGACGTTGCCGCTTTCGGTGAAGTAGCCGTGGCCGCACTCGAGGGCGCTGATCCGCAGGGTGAAGCCTTTCGAGCGCAGGTACTCGAGCACCGCCAGGATGCGGCGGTCGATCTTGCCCGCTTCGATGTCTTCGCGGCCGCACTGGTAGATGTCGAGGCCCTTGTCGTTCAGCACCCGCTGGGTCAGCGCTTCCTTGGAGAGCAGCAGGATCCCGGCGCCGCTCAGCTGCGCGTTGAAGGGGTTCTTGCCCTTGGCGCGGTAGATCGCGGTCGCTTCGAGCAGCTTCCAACCGTCGAGGATCGGCTTCGGGTCGATCCGCGGCGCGCCCTTGCCCGCCGGGCGGATCGAGAAGTTGATGTGCGGGTCGGAGCCTTCGGTGCCCTCGGCGACGCGGGAGAGGACGGTGCCGGCGATCACCTTCGAGCCGACCCGGATCGAGCCTCCGCCCGACGCCTTTTCCAGCGCTTCTTCGACCTTCGCTTCGACCTTCTGTTCCTTGCCGACGTCCTTGCCGGAGCGGTCCGGCAGGGCCCGCAGCCGTGGCCGCAGTTCCTGGCTTTCGACCGGGATCTGCTTTTCCTTGCCCTTCGAGGTGACGACCGTGCGGCTGTCGCGGATCAGCTTGCCGAGGCCGGCGTAGGTGTAGCGGTTGCCGTAGGTGTCTTCGAGGACGGTGAAGTTGCCGAGGTTGGCGGAGTGGCCCATCTTGCGGATCACCCCGTCGTTGACGGCGACGACCGGAGCGCCCTTCTTGGCGAAGATGTTGATCCCGCGGCGGGTGGGCGAGGAGGAGATGATTTCGGCCGCGTTGCCGGCCACGCGCGAGTCGGTGGTCGAGTTCTTCAGCGCCTGGCGGGCGGCGAGTTCGTCCGAGTAGCGGGCATCGGCGGCGACCGGGAAGTGGGCGCCCTCGGTGAGGCCGGTGAGCGAGCCGACCAGGGTGGACGGGATGCGACCGTAGGCGCGGGCGTAGGTGAGCACCTCCTGCGCGTACCAGTCGGCGTGGTTGTAGGCCAGGATCGCGTCGTAGAGATCCTTCTGGCCGCCGGCGACCTTGAGGTAGTGGGCCGCGGCGCAGATCGCGTCGACCGGGTTGTAGGGATCCTTGCGCCCGTCCCCGTTGGCATCGAGCCCGTACGCTTCCCAGCTGGACGGGAGGAATTGCATCCAGCCGACCGCGCCGGCGCTGGACACGTTCAGGTTGGTGCCGAAGCCGGTCTCGATTTTGTTGATCGCGGCGAGCACCTCCCAGGGGATCCCGTATTCGGTGCCGCAGGCCTGGTAGATCGGCAGCAGGAAGGGCGGGATCTCGAAGGAGTTGATGACGAAGTTCGGGACCCCGATCGGGGCCGGGCCGAAGGGCGCGATCGTGGTCGTCGGGTTGGCAAGCGTGGGGGCGCCGCCGGGTTCGAACTGGGCGCCGCCGTCACCTTCGCCGGCGAGCGGCTGGGTGCCGCCACCGGTCGCGCTCGGCGCGGTGACCGCGCCACCGCTCTCGCCCCCACCGCTCGCGTCGCCGAGGCTTTCGTTGTGGGTGACCCCGCCGCGGACGTCCGCTTCCGGCTGCGCTTCCAGCGATTCGCCGCGGTCGAATTCCTTGTGGCGCTTCTTCCCCGATTCCGCTCCCGTTTCGCTTGACCCTGACCCTGAAGTCGAGGTCGAGGGTGCGAGGCTTTCGCCGGCGGTCGGCGCCGCGGTCGAGCTTTCCGGGCTCTCGCTGGTGTCGGCCGGCGAGGCGCAGTCCGGGTCTTCGCTGTCGATCAGGCCGTCGCCGTCGTTGTCGATGCCGTCGGCGCACTGGGCCGCCGGCGTCGTCGCGGTCGAGGGGATGGAGGGCGCGGTCGGCGTGGTGCTCGTGCCCGAGCCACTCGATCCGGAGGAAGTTCCGTCGCCGCCGGCGTCGCCGGTGCCGGGCAGCAGGCTTTCGGTGACCGACCCCAGGGGTGAGGCCGCCGGCGCGCTGCCGACGGCGGCCAGCGCGAGAAAGGCGGCGAGCGCCAGGATAAATGCGAGCTTGCTTCTCATGCGCCTCTAGGTCCGCTTCCATGGACGGCCGCATTCGCGGTCCGTTCCCCTCCCAGCGGGTTGGTGCTCACGCTACCCACAACGTCGGTCGTCGGCAACGGTGGGCAGCGCCCCCAATATGGCCTTAACGATCGTCACCTTCATGCCGCGAGCGGGAGATTTTCATCTCTTCCGGATGTGCTCGTTAAGCTGGCGTCAACGGAACGCGAGGATTGGATTCAGCGTGAGCCCAGACGAGTACGTAGATGACGAGGGCATGGCCGACGGCGACGGGCTCCGGGCGCGCTCCGAGCAGGCGATCGGCGAGATCGCCCAGGCGCTGATCGACAGCCCCCACCTCCACAGCGCTCTGCAGGCGGCGTTCGGCGCCCGCGAGAAGGCGCTCGAGGCCCAGCAGGCGGCGATGAGCGCCCTCAACCTGCCCTCGGCGGGTGACGTCGAGCGGCTCGAGCGCCGGATCCGCTCGTTTTCACAGCGCCTCGAGGACGTCGAGGAGCAGCTCGACGATCTGACCAGGGAGCTTGGCTCCTTGCGCCGCAAAATCGCTGCAAAAGCGCAGAAAGAAGCAGTCGAGGCCGAACCGGAGATCGACGCGGCCTAACCCTCGACTAGAGGGTTAGACTTCGGGCTGCGGCGCTGCCGGCAAGCGACGCGCGGTCGGCAAGGGCCTCGTCGCTCAACTCGTCCGCACCCGCGGCGTCGGTGAGGACGAGGACCGCCGCCAGGGCGATCCCGAGTCGCTCCGCCGCGCCGAAGAGCGCCGCGGTCTGCATGTCGGCGACGTCACCCTCCGGGATCGAGTGGGCGGGGTCCGGGGAGGGGTGGAGGAAGTCGACGCTCGCCACCCGTCCCGCCCGCGCGTCCTCGCCGAGCTCGGCCCGCAGCCGCTCCGACAGTGCCTCGTCGGGCCGGGCCGGCGAGCCGGCGCCCGGTCGGTCGGCCGACCACGGTCGCGCCGCGCGCACCCAGACCAGGTCCCCGGGCCGGAAATCCGGGTCGATCGCCGCGCAGGTTCCGACCCGCACCGCCCGCTCGACCCCCAGCTCGACCAGGTCGCTCAACACCAGCGCCGCGCTCGGCCCGCCCATCCCGGTCGCCTGCACGGTCAGCCCGCGTCCCGCCGGGGTCATCCCCGAGTACCCCCAGAGCCCGCGCGCGTGGTTCGCCATCTTCGGCTGTTCGGTCAACACCTGGGCGAGCGCCATCGCCCGGCCGGGGTCGCCGACCAGGATCGCGTCGGGATGGATCTCGGCGGTCGGCCGGAGGCGCCTGGGCACGGTCGCGACCCTAAACGCCCCGCCGCGGACTAGCCTCACCGCGTGGCCGACGAGCGGATCAGTCTGAGCGAGGCGGCCCGGCGGTCGGGGGTCCCGACCTCGACGCTCAAACGCTGGGCCGAGGAAAAGATCATCCCCGTGCGCCGCGGACGCTGGACCGCCGCCGCGGCGGCCCAGGCGCGGGTGGTCGCCCGGATGCGAGAGCGGGGCTACTCGCTCGAGGATCTGAAGGAGGCGGGGCGCGAGGGCCGGCTCGCCTTCGGCTTCACCGAGGAGCTGTTCGCCGAGGAGGACGAGGCCGAGCTGACGGTCGAGACGATCGCCGCCGAGACCGGTCTCGAGGTGGAGCTGATCGAACGGATCCTGGTGATGATGGGGACGCCGGTCGGCCAGGAGCGCCACCTCAGCGTCGCCGACGCCGCCGCGATCCGGCTCTGCGCCCAGGTGCTCGAATCGGGTTTCCCGCTGGTCGCCTTCCTGCAGCTGATCCGCGTCTACGTGACCTCCTTGCGGCGGATCGCCGAGGCCGAGATCCGCCTCTTCCACCTCTACGTGCACGAACCGCTGATCCGCGACGGGCTGCCCGAGTTGCAGATGGCCGAGGCGATGGGCGACCTGGCCGCCGAAATCATGCCCCTGGCGGCGCCGCTCACCGAGTACCTCCACAATCGTTACCTCCGCTACTACATCGAGCAGGACGTGGTCGGACACATGGAGACCGGGGGCGAGCAGTCGACCGCCGAAATGGAGCTCGGCCACGTCGCGGTGACGCTCTGTTTCATCGACCTCACCGGGTTCACCCGCTTCACCGAGGAGGAGGGGGACATCGAGGCCCTCGACGTGGTCGAGAACTTCGTCGAGACGGTCGAGGCGACCCTGCCGCGTGAGGCGACGATCGTGAAGACGATCGGCGACGAGGTGATGGTGGTCTCGCCCGACGCGGCGGCGCTGACCGCCTGGGCGGTCGCCTTCCTCGGCGGCTTCGATCGGCGGCCCCAGCCGCGCGTCGGCATCCACTATGGCGACGCCGTTTATAGAGACGGCGACTACTTCGGCAGCCAGGTCAACCTCGCCCACCGGATCGTCAACCGGGCGCTGGCGGGGGAGGTGCTGGTCACCGACCGGGTCGCGGCGACGCTGGAGGGGCGGCCCGAACTGCGTCTCGAGCCGATCGGCGAGGTCTCGCTGAAAGGGTTCCCGGTGCCGACCGACCTCTTCGTCGTCTGTCCGGCGGAGCAGGGGTGACGGACCTGCTCGGACAGGTCGAGGCCGGCGGGCTGATCGACCCGCCGCGGCAGGTGGTGGCGATGCTCTCCGGCGGGCGCGACTCGGTCTGCATGCTCGACCTCGCGGTGCGCGCCCGCGGGCCGGCGGCGGTGATCGCCCTCCACGTCGACTACGGCCTGCGTCCCGAGTCGCACGACGATGCCGACTTCTGCGCCTCCTTATGTGAGCGGCTGGGGGTCGAGCTGGCGACCGAGCGCCCGGTCCGCCCGGAGATCGGCGGCAACCTGCAGGCCTGGGCGCGGGACGTCCGCTATGCCGCCGCGGTGCGGCTGGCCGAGGCGCGCGACGCGGTGATCATCACCGGCCATACCGCCGACGACCAGGTCGAGACGATCCTCTACCGGCTCGCCTCCTCGCCCAGCCGGCGGGCCCTGCTGGGGATGAAGGCGCGCGATGGCCGGCTCGCCCGGCCGCTGCTCGGCGTGACCAGGGAGGAAGTGACCGCCTATGACACGGAACGCGGCCTGGCCTGGCGGGAGGACGCGACCAACGCGGAGGAGGGCTACGCCCGCAACAAGGTCCGCCACGGGCTCGTCCCCGAGCTGGCCGCGATCCACCCGGCCGCGGTCCAGAACGTCCTGCGCACGGCGGCGCTGCTACGCGACGAGGCCGAGGTCCTCGACGGCCTCGTCGCCGCCGAGCTCGACGGCTCCGGCGCCGCACACCGCGGTCGCATCGCCCATGCCCGCTTCGCCGAGCTGCCGCCGCCGCTGCGTCGCCTCGTCCTCCAGCGCCTCGCCGACGCCGCCGCCGGGCGACCGGTCGCCGGCGCCGCCCGCTTCGCCGACCAGGTCGCGGGCCTGCGGCGGGGCGGCGCGCGCCTCGACCTCGGCGACGGTGTCCAGGCGGTGCTCGAGGCCGGCGTGCTGCGCGCCGAACTCGGAGACACCTAGACTGCGGCCGGTGGACGACCCGGCGATCGGCGCGACCCTCGTCTCGAGCGACGAACTGCAGAAGCGGATCGCCGAGCTCGGCAGGCAGATCTCGCTCGACTACGAGGGCAAGGACCTGGTGATGGTCGGGGTGCTGAAGGGCGCCGTCCTCTTCCTGGCCGACCTGATGCGCCACATCGACGTCCCCTGCGAGGTCGACTTCATGGCCGTCTCCAGCTACGGCTCGCAGACCGACAGCTCCGGCGTCGTCCGCATCCTCAAGGACCTCGACGCGCCGATCCAGGGCCGCGACGTGCTGATCGTCGAGGACATCATCGATTCCGGCCTGACCCTCCAGTATCTGATGAGGAATCTGGGCGCGCGGGACCCCGCGTCACTCGAGGTCTGCTCCCTCCTGACCAAGCCGGAGCGGCTTCGCGTCGACCTCCCGGCCAAGTACGTGGGCTTCGAGATCCCCAACGAGTTCGCGATCGGGTACGGCCTCGACCACGCCCAGCGATACCGCAACCTGGATTACGTCGCCGCGTTGGTTCATTGAGCGACCAAACCGCCCTGGTACGCTGATTTTTCTCTCTTGAGACGGTTCTTCAAAAGCGCGGCATTTCCGATCCTGCTGGTGGTCATCCTGGCCTTCATCGCCCAGCGGGTGATCACCAACGATCCGGGCACGGAAGCGCCCTCCTACACCCAGCTCGTCAATCCGAACGGCGGCCTGATCGCCAACGGCAAGGTCGAATCGGTGACGATCAACAACAAGGATCTCTCGCTCGACGTGAAGGAGAAGAACGGCGAAAGCTTCTCCACCGGCTACCCGGCGAACACCGAGGAAAGCCTCGAAAAACTGCTCGTCGAAAACGACGTCGACACCACCGTCCACGGCACCGGCGGCTCGAGCATCCTCTCGCTGCTCACCTACATCCTGCCATTCGTCCTCTTCTTCGGCTTCTGGATCTTCCTGATGAACCAGATGCAGGGCGGCGGCTCGCGGGTGATGAACTTCGGCAAATCGAAAGCCAAGCGGATGTCGGTGGACGCGCCCAAGATCACCTTCCGCGACGTGGCCGGGGTGGACGAGGCGGTCCAGGAGCTCGAGGAGATCAAGGAATTCCTCGAGAACCCGAAGAAGTTCCAGGCGCTCGGCGCGCGGATCCCGAAGGGCGTCCTGCTCTACGGGCCTCCCGGCACCGGCAAGACCCTGCTCGCCCGCGCCGTCGCCGGCGAGGCCGGGGTGCCGTTCTTCTCGATCTCCGGCTCGGACTTCGTCGAGATGTTCGTCGGCGTCGGCGCCAGCCGTGTCCGCGACCTCTTCGAGCAGGCGAAGCAGAACTCGCCCTGCATCATCTTCATGGACGAGATCGACGCCGTCGGC
>DATNAG010000024.1:0-146471 GCA_035572835.1 Solirubrobacterales bacterium | reverse complement strand
CTCCATCCCGGTGCCGATCAGCGGCGGGTCCGGTTTGAGCAGCGGCACCGCCTGACGCTGCATGTTCGAGCCCATCAGGGCGCGGTTCGCGTCGTCGTGCTCGAGGAACGGGATCAGCGAGGTCGCCACCGACCAGATCTGGGACGGCGAGACGTCCATCAGGTCGACTTCCTTAGGAGACGCGGTCGCGTACTCCTGCTCGCCGGCGCGGACCAGCACCTGCGGGCCCTTGAGTTTGCCGGTCGCCTTGTCGAACTCGGAGTTCGCCTGGGCGATGATCTTGTCCTCCTCCTGGGTCGCGTCGTAGTGGACGATCTCGTCGCTGACGATGCCGTCTTTCACGAGGCGATAGGGGGTGGTGACGAAGCCATGCTCGGAGATCTCCGCATATGAGGCGAGCGAGCCGATCAGGCCGATGTTCGGTCCCTCCGGGGTCTCGATCGGGCACATCCGGCCGTAATGGGTCGGGTGCACGTCGCGGACCTCGATCGGGGCCCGCTCACGGGTCAGACCGCCCGCACCGAGCGCCGACAGGCGGCGGCGGTGGGTCAGCCCCGAGAGGCTGTTGGTCTGGTCCATGAACTGGGACAGCTGCGAGGAGCCGAAGAACTCTTTCATCGCCGCCACGACCGGGCGGATGTTGATGATCGTCTGCGGGGTGATCGCGTCGGAGTCTTCCGTCGTCAGTCGCTCGCGGACGACCCGCTCCATCCGGTAGAGGCCGATCCGGAAGGCCTCCTGGATCAGCTCGCCGACCGTGCGCAGGCGCCGGTTGCCGAAGTGCTCGTACTCGTCGAGGTGGTCGTAGACCGCCTCGCGCGGGTAGGTGAGAGCTTCCGCGGCATAGTCTTTGATCGGGTTGTCCTCGTCGACCTCCTCGGGGATCCCGAGCAGCTTCGGCAGGGAGACCAACTCCTTGACCAGGGCGATGATGTCGTCGTGGGTGAGCACCCGCGTCTCGAGGTCGATGTCGAGATCGAGGCGGGCGTTCAGCTTGTAGCGACCGACCCGGGTCAGGTCGTAGCGCTTCGGGTCGAAGAACAGCTGGTCGAGGAGACCGCGGGCGGCGTCGACGCTCGGCGGCTCGCCCGGGCGCTGTTTTTTGAACAGCTCGATCAGGGCGCCCTCTTCGGTCCGGGTCGCCTCGCTGTCCGCCTCGATCGTGGTGCGGATGTAGAGCGAGTTGTCGAACAGGTCGAGGAGTTTCTGGTCCTCGACGTAGCCCATCGCGCGCAGCAGTACGGTCACCGGCAGTTTCCGCTTGCGGTCGATCCGCACGAAGACTTTGCCTTTTTTGTCGACTTCGAGCTCCAGCCAGGAGCCGCGGGCCGGCATCAGGTTGGCGATGAAGACCTGCTTTTCGGGGTCCTTCGGGGCCATCACGTAGGCACCCGGCGAACGGACGAGCTGCGTGACGACGACGCGCTCGGTCCCGTTGATGATGAAGGTGCCGCGCTCGGTCATCCATGGGAAGTCACCCATGAAGACGGCCTGCTCGCGGATCTCTCCGGTCTCCTTGTTCTGGAAGGCGACGGTCGCGGTCAACGGCCGCGAATACGTCATGTCCTTCTCTCGGCACTCCTCAATAGAGTGCGGCGGCTCCTCGAATTTGAACTCACCGAAGACGATCTGAAGGTTCCCCGTGTAGTCCTCGATCGGGGAGATGTCGTTGATCGTCTCTCGCAGTCCACCATGCTCAGGATCGGTCAGTTCCTCAAAGGAACGACGCTGAATGTCAATGAGATGAGGGACTTCGAGGGGATTCTCTAGTCGGGAAAAGCTCCTGCGGGTTACGGGGGCAGCGTTGGAACGTGCCAAGTCGGCGACTCCTCGGACGGTCAGAGGGACGGTAAAAAGGCCCGGGCGATGGGCAGGCGAACTCAGAAAAGCGCGCGACCGGGGAAAATAGCATGCGCTATCCCCCGGCCGCAAATCTGGCTCTGCGACTGACCTGTCAGCCGCGAGCGCGAAAGTCGGCTATTTCAGCTCGACGGTCGCGCCGGCCTCCTCGAGTTCAGCTTTCAGTTTCTCGCCCTCGTCGCGCTCGACGCCCTCTTTGACGGGGCCGGGAGCGGCGTCGACGACAGCCTTCGCCTCTTTCAGACCGAGGCCGGTGGCGTTGCGGACGACTTTGATGACCGGGACTTTCTGGCCCCCGACCTCGGTGATCACGACGTCGACGGTCGAGGACTCTTCGGCCCCACCGTCGGCATCGCCACCACCGCCGGCGGCAGCGGCGGGCGCGGCGGCCGCGACCGCGGTCGCGGAGACACCGAACTCCTCCTCGAGCGCTTTGATCCGCTCGGAGAGCTCGAGCACCGAGATGCCTTTCAGCTCCTCGATCCAGTCAGCAGTTGAAGTTGCCACTTTGTCCTACCCCTCTTCCTCGTTTGAATCTTCTGAAGTGTCCTCCGCCGGCGCCTCGTCGGCGGGCTGCTCCTCGGCGGGTGCCTCGGCAGCGGGCTCATCGGTCGAAGTCTCCTCGGCGGGCGCGTCCTCGGCAGGCGCCTCGGCCTCGGCAGGTGCGGCCTCCTCGGCGGCCGGCGCGGCCGGGGCCTCGCCGGTGACCAGGCCCTGCTCGGCGATCTGGCCGAGCTGCGTGGCGAGTCCCTGGATCAGCGCGTTCAGGCCGCGGACGATGCCGGTCAGCGGGCTGGCGACGACGCCGGCGAACTGGCCGATCAGGACTTCGCGCGCAGGCAGTTTGGCGATCGACCGGAAGCCTGCCTCGTCGAGCGCGGTTTCACCCATGTAGCCGCCCTTGTACGTGAGGACGTCATGGGTTTTGTTGAAGGTGGTGATCGCTTTCGCCGCGGCGGCGGTGTCGCCGCGGACGAAGGTCAGCGCGGTCGGCCCGACCAGCAGCTCGGCGAGTCGCTCCTCCCCCACCTGCGTGGCGGCGAGTTTGGTGAGCCGGTTCTTGACGATCCGGAAGCTGGAGTCCGTCTCGCGCAGTTTGCCGCGCAGCTCGGCGGCCTGGGGAACGCTGATACCGCGGTAGTCGACGGCGAAGATCGCTTCGGCGCCCTCGATCTGGGCGGCGATCTCCTGGATGGTTGCTGACTTTTCCTCGCGGTTCATCGTCTCTCCTACACCGGGCTTGGAGGCAGAGCCACGCCGGTGGTCTCAGGTGGGCGGCAGCGCAGTGTAGAGGAAACGCGGAACGAGCGCGGACTAGGCGGCGACGCCCGCCGCTTCCTGGGTCCGCCGGTACGCCGTCTCCGGCGCGATGTCCACTTCACCCGGCCATTCGATGGTGTCGCCACTCTCGTGGACTCTGACCTGGCCAAAGAAGTTCGGGTCGCGAAGGGGCAAGAAGACGCCCTCGAAGTCGAGCAGATAGGAGAAATCGACCTCGGCAGCGACACCATCCTCGAAGCGCAGCCAGATGCGGCACTCCGCAGTCGGCTTTGCTTCCAACAGGTCCGGCGTGATCTCCATGAGCATCAGCGTAGACAATTCATCGCGGAGGATCAATCCGATTCGGCGGCTGCGATGCTCGCACCAACTCCCAATTGCGCCGTAGCTCGAATTGGTGGATGCGCCCCCATTTCGCCACTAGCCGGTTGGCTCGCGGGTGGAGATTTCCCGCGATCACCTTAAGCGTGCGGAGGTCATAGGTTGCCCTTGATCCCGCATATCGAGCATGGAAATGGGGCCGTCCCGGATGTTGCTCCTCGTTGAAGTACAGCTCGATCACAATGCCGTAGAACGCGCTCACACGCGGCATTCGGGTCCACTCGTCATGGACCCTCAAGGCGTTACGGCCTACGAGTTCGCCCCCAGGGCGCGAGCACTTCGCGCTTAGTCGGCGGTGGCGCCGACCAGCTCGCGGTCGACCGCTTTCGCGGTGTCGACGCGGACGCCGGGGCCCATCGTGGTCGCCAGGGTGGCGGAGCGGATGTATTTGCCCTTCGCCCCCGACGGCTTGGCGCGGATGATCTCGTCGATCACGGCGCCGTAGTTGTCGAGAAGTTTGTCGTCGTCGAAGCTCGCCTTGCCGATCGCCATGTGGACGATCGCCTGACGGTCGGTGCGGTATTCGACTTTGCCCGACTTCGAATCCTGCACCGCTTTCTCGACGTCTTCGGTGACCGTGCCGACTTTCGGGTTCGGCATCTTGCCCTGCGGGCCGAGGATGCGGCCGAGCTGACCGACCACCGGCATCATGTCCGGGGTCGCGATCGCGACGTCGAAGTCGGTCCAGCCCTCCTGGATTTTCTCCGCCAGGTCCTGGGCGCCGACGAAGTCGGCACCGGCCGCCTCGGCGTCGCGGGCCTTGGCACCCTGGGCGAAGACGGCGACGGTGACGTCTTTGCCGAGCCCGTGCGGGAGGGCGAGCGTGCCGCGCAGCTGTTCGTCGGCGTGACGGACGTTGACGCCGAGCAACACGTGCAGCTCGACCGTCTCGTCGAATTTGGCGCTCGCCGTCTCTTTGATCAGGGCGATGGCCTCGGCCGGCGCGTAGAGCGTGTCGCGCTGGACCTTCTGGTACTGCATGCGGAAGCGTTTGCCGTGGGCCACCTGGAATCTCCTATTTGACGTCGACGCCCATCGAGCGGGCGGTGCCGGCGATGATCTTCGAGGCGGCGTCGATGTCGTTGGCGTTGAGGTCGGGCATCTTGCGTTCGGCGATCTCGCGGATCTGGTCCGGGGTGATCGTCCCGACTTTGTTCACGTGAGGCTCGCCGGAGCCCTTCGAGATCCGGATCGCCTCCTTGATCAGCACCGCGGCCGGCGGCGTCTTGGTGATGAAGGTGAAGGAGCGGTCCTCGTAGACCGTGATTTCGACCGGGATGATCGTCCCGCCTTCGCCCTGCGTCTGGGCGTTGAAGGCTTTGCAGAAATCCATGATGTTGACGCCGTGCTGGCCCAGCGCGGGGCCGACCGGCGGCGCCGGGTTGGCGTTGCCTGCCTGGATCTGCAGCTTGATGACGGTGAGTACTTTTTTGGCCATGGGCGGTGGAAGAGCGTAGCGGGTTGCGCTCGCTTAGATCTTCTTCACTTGGTCGTACCCGACCTCGACCGGCGTCTCGCGGCCGAAGATCGAGACCAGGACTTTGAGTTTCGCGCCGTCCTCGTTGATCTCGGCGATCTCGCCGGAGAAGTCCGAGAGCGGGCCGGAGATGACTTTGACCGATTCGCCGATCGAGAACTGGGCCTGGGTGCGGGGCCGCTCGGCGGTCTCGCGATGGAGCAGGCGGTCGACCTCCGGTTTCGAGAGCGGCACCGGCTTGTTGCGCTCGGCGCCGACGAAGCCGGTCACCCCGGGCGTGTTTTTCACCAGGCTCCAGGCGTCGTCGGTCATCTCCATGTTGACCAGGACGTAGCCAGGCATCGTGCGTTTCTCCTGCGTCACTTTCTGACCGTCTTTGACCTCCGAGACCTGCTCGGTGGGGACGACGACCTGCCGCACGTTGCGGTTCTGGCTCATCGTCTGCACACGGTGCTCAAGGTTGTGTTTGACCTTGTTCTCGTGCCCGGAATAGGTATTGATCACGTACCAGCGAAACATCAGTTGGAGGAAGCCTTCTTCTCGTTGGGTTTAGAGGATCTGCTTGACGAGCCAGCTGAAGAGCGCGTCGAGGGCGCCGAGGTAGGCGGCGGCCACGGCGACGAAGATGACCGTCACGGCGGTGGCCTGGACCAGCGTCTCCCGATCGGGCCACTGGACTTTCTTCAGCTCGGCCCAACAGGAAAGCAGGAAGCCGATGACGCCGCCACGAGCGCCGGTCTGCCGCTCGGCCGCGGCTTTTTTCTGCTGCCGCGCCAGCTGCTCGCGCTCGCGGCGTTTCTGCTCGTCGCGTTTGGAGCGTTCCAGCTGTTTGGCGGCTTTCGCCTCGGCGCGCCGCTCCGACCGTGAAGGTCCTCGCGGCGCGTCGGGGGTCTCCAGATCGGCCTCGTCGGCCCCCGCCGCGATCCCGGCCTCGATGGCCTCGATCTCGGCGACGTCACCGGAGACGCCGGTCTGGGTGTCGTGCTGCGCCCGCGACTCAGCGCGGCGCTCGGAGCCGGAGCGTTTCTGCTGCTCGGCTTCGCGAGCGCGGCGTTCGGCCTTGCGCTGTGCGCGGGTTTTCGCCATGGACCTCTACCGGGTCTCTTTGTGCGGCGTGTGGTGCCCGCACCAGCGACAGAACTTGCGCAGCTCGACCCGGTCGGGCGAATTACGCCGCGACTTGTTGGTCTGATAATTGCGCCGCTTGCAGTCTTCGCAAGCCAGCGTCACCGCAATGCGGACATCTCCGCGAGCCATCTGTCCCCTCAACAAGTTCCGTGCCCGAAGGCACTCGTTACAAAGGAAAACCTCGGGCCGAGGCGCGAGGCTCCGTCAAGAATAGCGAGGTCGCCAAGCTTGGGTGGGAAGCCTCTGAGCATCGGGTGCCCGCGGGCACGGCTTGCTCGTGCTCAGCCGCTGATGCGCGTCTGCGATTTGACCTGCGTCGCGACGATGTTCGCGTAGTGGACGATCACGTTGCCGGTCGAGGTCGAGCAGATGAGCGCGGTACTGCCCGCGCTGGTCAGCGTGACGGTTCCGGAGAGCGACACCGTCGCCGGAAATTGTGAGGCGGCACTCGATTTTTCGACCCCGGCGATCGCTTCGCCTCCGGTCGTCAGACCACATTCGACCAGAGAGACGACACCGGTTGCTTCCGGTTCGATCGCGACGTTGGCGCTGATGACGTAAGCGCCGGCGGCCAAATTCTCGGCAAGGACCTGACTTCCGGTCGGTTCGACTTTCTTCGGTGCCGCGGTCACGACCTCGAATGCGGGTCCGGTGCCGTTGGCGCCCGGTGCGCCCGTGTCGCCCTTCGCCCCGGTCGCGCCTTTCGCCCCGGTCGCCCCTTTCGCGCCCGCTTTGCCGGCTTTGCCCTGGGGGCCCTGCGGACCCTGTGGGCCGCGCGAGCCCTGCAGTTGCTGCCGGGTCTTCTTCGCGATCTTGCCCGCGGTCACCGCTTCCGGCTTCAGCTGCCCGGTGCCGACCGAGTTGCGGGGCAGCTGGGTGGCGGCGAAGGCGGCGCCGCCGAGCGCCAGGAAGAGCGCCAGCGAGGCCACCACGTTGGCGTAGGTGAGGTGGCGGCGTAGGAAGGCCATCGCTGTTCACCGTACCCGGACCCGCGGTCGTCATATGGCCCGGCTACCGGGCCTAAGGACGACCGCATGGGGCGGGGCCGCGGGCGGTCAGTCCAGGTCGCGGGTGGTGATCCGCCAGGTGCCGATCGCCAGCGGCAGGAGCATCCAGAGCGCAAGGGTCACCAGGACCTGGGTCCATTCGTGGCCACTCAGCAGGTTCTGGGTCAGCCATTCGAGCGAGCCGCTGCCGAACCATTCGACCGTCCCCGAGATCGACCGGATCGCGCCCAGGGCGCCGATCGCCGTCGGCAGGACAAAGTAGAGGACGATCGCCGGGGCCGAGGCCTGCAGGGCGGCGCCGAAGCCCACCCCGATCGCCATTGCGCTCGCGGCGTAGAGCATGTCCTGACCGACCAGACCGACCGGGAAGGTCCAGACGTGGGCGATGTCGGGCGAGGCGATCGCGGTGCCGAGCGCCGCGACGACGGCGCTGACGACGAACGCGACCAGCCCGAGCACGACCCCGGCGAGCACCTTGGCGGCGATCAGCCGGGACCGTTCGGGGACGAGGGCGAAGCTGACCAGGGCGGTCCGCTGGGACCACTCGGAGCTGACCAGGAGGATGCCGACGACCGGCAGCAGGATCCCGGCGGGCACCAACGCGTCGCCGAGCAGGTTGCGGAAGGTCCAGTCGTCTTCATGGCCGGCGATCAGGTTGATCACGACGACCAGCACGGTCAGCGCCAGCACCGACAGCTGCAGCCAGAAGCCGCTGCGGGTGTCGACCATCTTGCGCAGCTCGACCCGGGTGAGGCGGGCGAGGGCGGGGCGGCTCTGTCGGTCGGTCATCTGCCCTCCTCCCCGCTGGTCAGGTCGAAGAAGAGCTGCTCGAGGCCGGCGTCGCCGGCCGGGGCGAGGTGGACGAGAGCGATGCCGGCGTCGCGCGCGGCGGCGCCGACCGCGCGGGGCTCAGCGTCGACCAGGAGGCCGTCGCCCTCGGCCTCGCGCGCCTCCAGCCCGGCGGCGGCGAGAGCGCGGGCGAGCGCCGCGTCGTCGTCGGCCCGGACCAAGGTGCCGGCGGTGGAAAGCAGCTCGTCGCGGCTTCCCTGGGCGACGATCTTGCCGCTGCCGATGATCACCAGCCGGTCGGCGATCGCGTCGACCTCGTGCAGGAGGTGGGAGGAGAGCAGCACGGTGCCGCCGCGCTCGGCGAAATCTTTGAGCAGGCCGCGCATCCAGCGCATCCCCTCCGGGTCGAGTCCGTTGGCGGGCTCGTCGAGGATCAGCACCTCGGGGTCGCCGATCAGGGCGTTGGCGATCCCCAGCCGCTGGCGCATCCCGAGCGAGTACTGGCGCACCCGCTTGCGGGCGGCCGAAGGCTCCAGCCCGACCCGTCCGAGCAGGTCGTCGACGCGGGCCTCCTCGACCCCCATCGTCTGGGCGGAGATCGCCAGCGCCTCGCGGCCGCGCCGCCCCCCATGCTGGGCGGAGGCGTCGAGCAGCACCCCGACCTGCCGCCCCGGGTTGGGCAGTCGCCGGTACTCGCCGCCCAGCACCGAGGAAGTGCCGGAGTCCGGTCTGGCGAACCCACAGATCATCCTCATCGTCGTCGTCTTCCCCGCCCCGTTGGGGCCGAGGAAACCGGTCACGGATCCTGGCTCGCAGCGGAAGGAGACATCCTCGACGACCGCCCTCCCAGCGAACTTCTTGGTCAACTTCTCGGCTTCGATCATGCCCCCAGCCTTCCCCCTTCGCGCCACGCACACATCAGCCCGCGGTCGCTTCCTTGCCCCTGCATAGGTAGTCGGTCGGCCCCTACTTTGGTAGCGGCTCCGGACCGCCGCCCGCCCCTACTCTGTGACCGTGGCCACGGCGCATGTGAAAAACGGGACCGCGCCGGCCCGCTGGCAGCGCTCGCTGCTGCCCGGCTCGATGGTCGACGGGCCGGGGGCCGACCGGAGCCTGCGCGACTGGGCGGTAGACGCGCTGGTCACCGTCGTCGCCCTGGGGATCGGGGTGTTCGCCGCGCACGACACCTGGGCCCAGCACGGCACCACCGCCCGGATCGTCGACATCGCCCTCGGGGTCGCCTCGCTGGGCGCGCTCTGGGACCGCCGCCGCCACCCGGTCGGCATCGCCGCCTTCGTCATCCCGGCGTCTGCCATCTCCGCCCTCGCCGGCGGCGCCGGACTGATCGTGCTCTTCAACGCGGCGATCCGCTGCGACCGTCGCCAACTCGCCTGGATCTTCGGCGCCTCGGTCGCCTCCGCGGTCGTCTACGGACTCCTCTACGCGAGCGGCGGGCCCGACTTCCGCGACAACCTGGTGGTCGGCATCCTGCTGTTCGGCTTCGCGGTCGGCTGGGGACTCTTCATCAGAGTCCGCCGCGATCTCGTCGACCAGCTGCACGAGCGGGCGGCGCGGCTCGAGGAGGAGGGCCGGCTGCGGGCCGACCAGGCCCGGGCGGCGGAGCGCGAGCGGATCGCCCGCGAGATGCACGACGTCCTCGCCCACCGGATCTCGCTGCTCAGCCTCCATGCCGGGGCGCTCGAATACCGACCCGACGCGCCGCCCGCGGAGATCGAAGTGACCGCGGGCGTGGTGCGCGAGTCGGCGGCGGCGGCGCTGGAGGAGCTGCGCGAGGTGATCGGGGTGCTGCGGGAGGGGACCGAGAGCGAGGCCCGGGCGCCGCAGCCGACGATGGCTGACCTGCCTGCGCTGATCGAGGAATCGAGAGCGGCGGGGATGCGGATCGAGGACGAGCTCGATCTGCCCGCCGGGGAGGACGTGCCCGCCACCACCGCGCGGACCGCCTACCGGATCGTGCAGGAGGGCCTCACCAACGCCCGCAAGCACGCGCCCGGGACGCTGGTCAGAGTCCGGGTCGCGACGGGCGAGGAGGCGATCGCGATCGAGGTGCGCAACCGGGCGCCGCTCAGCCCGGTCCCGAAGCCGGCGCTTCCGGGCGCGGGCAGCGGCCTGATCGGGCTCGGCGAGCGGGTCGAGCTCGGGGGCGGCGAGCTTCGCCACGAGGTCGCCGCCGACGGCGACTTCGTGCTCGCCGTGACCCTCCCCTGGGAACGGCCCCGATGATCCGGGTGATGCTCGTCGACGACGACCCGCTGGTCCGCTCCGGCCTGCGGATGCTCCTCGGCGGGGCGCCCGAGATCGAGGTCGTCGCCGAGGCCGAGGACGGCGACCAGGTGCTCGCCGCGGTCGACCGCCACCGCCCCGATGTCGTTCTGATGGACGTCCGCATGCCGCGCCTCGACGGCGTCTCCGCCGCCGCCCTCCTCGCCGGCCAGCCGACCCCACCGAAGGTCCTGATGCTGACCACCTTCGACGCCGACGACCTCGTCCTCCGGGCGCTCCGCGCCGGCGCCGCCGGCTTCCTGTTGAAGGACACGCCGCCCGCCGAGATCGTCCGCGCGATCGAGCTGGTCGACGCCGGCGACTCGATGCTCTCACCAGCCGTCACCCGCCGGCTGATCGACCACGTCGCCGCCACCGGCGAGACCGGTACGCCGCGCGGCGACGCCGATCGGCTGCTGGCGACGCTCAGCCCGCGCGAGCTCGAGGTCGCCCGCGCCGTCGGCCGGGGCCTCGCCAACGCCGAGATCTCGGCCGAGCTCCACCTCAGCGTCGCCACCGTGAAGGCCCACGTCTCGAAGGCGATGGAGAAGCTCGGCGTCGACAACCGCGTCCAGGTGGCGCTCCTGATCCGCGACGCCTCCCCCGCCGGCGCCGCCCCGCTCGGTTCGAGCCGCGGCGGCTGAGCACACCGGCCGGCGCCCGCCCTTGGCTGCCGCGGGCGCGGCCTCGGTTTATTCGGAGGCCGAGAACGTTGCGCCGCTGGTCAGGGTGACGTTGAGAGTGCCTTCAAGGGTCGCCGCATTGCCGCCCATTTTCAGTTCGCTGACCGCGTTACTGGTCGAGTTGAACGTCAGCTGATTGACGTATTTTTCTTCACCTGTTCTGTACGGCCAGAGCGCGCGAAGGAAGCCGGTGAGTTTGTAGTTACCTTCGGCGGCGCATTCGCGGAGCGCGATGACGGATAGCTGGGTTGCCGGGGCCGCCGCGACGAAACGGTCGTAGACGGTGCTGCCGTCCATTTCGATATTGGACGCGAGCTTTTCGGTGAGGAAGTTGTCGTTGTAGGTCACGCAGCCCGCGGGTTCCATCACGATCACGTCGTCGAAGAGGATTTCTCCCGAGTCCACGGCCATTTCTACACCGCTGACCGTGGTGTTCGCGATCAGCGAGTTCGGGGTCAGGCAGCTCACGGGGTTGGCTGTGAGCCAGAGAGGCGACCCGGCGATGCTGCTTTTCAGGGAAAAGGTTCCGGTGGAGCTGCAGGCAAAGGCCGAGGTCCCGGAGAGTTTCGCGACGTTGACGTTCCAATGGCTTTTGCCTGTGGTCGGTGCGGCGAAGGCGTTGTCGGCGGTCACCGCCCCGATCGCGAGCACCGCGAAGACCGCCGCCCCCAGCTTCCTGAGACTCATCCCCGATCCTCCCATCGGTGGAACGTTGCGTATGCCGGCGACGTCGGCTGGCGACGTCGCGGGTCGGCAACGCTTGTCGGCACCCTCCATCCGCCGCTGTCGCCAGGCAAGAAACGGGGCCGGATGTTTCCTATCCCAGGCGCCTGAGCGCCGCTCGGCGGAGCCTTTAGGGCGTCGTCGGTTCGAGCCCGATCACGCTGAAGTAGCCGACCGCGATCAGGCGGCGGCCGTCGGAGATCACCGGCGTGTAGCCCGCCTGGTCCAGCCTGTAGTCGACCTTGTGGGTGCGGACGTCGATGCCGACCGTCTTTTTCGTATCGAAGCTGGAGACGTAGACGGTGTGGCCGATCACCGTCGCCGTCCCCGGCACCGCGCCGCCGACGCTGTAGGTCCAGCGGACCTTGCCGGTGCGCGCGTCGAGGGCGTAGAACATGCCGTTTTCGGAGCCGATGTAGACGGTCGGCGGCGTGCCGGGGACCTGGGCGACGGCGGGCGAGCCGTAGACGGGGCCGCCGGTCTGGAAGGCCCACTTCAGCTTGCCCGTCGCCTCGTCGAAGGCGTAGACGATGCCGTCGTCGCGGGCGTCGTAGACGTTGCCGAAGGCGATCGCGGGCGAGGAGAAGAAGCCGCCCTCGCCGCCCGGCCCGACCGCGCTGGTGTTGGTGCGCCAGACCACCTTGCCGCTGTCGGCGTCGAGGGCGAACATGGTGCTCTCGTAGTCGCCGACGAAGATGTTCCCCGCGTCGTAGCTGGGGCTGGCTTTGACCGCACCGGGGGTGTCGAAGGTCCAGACGGTGTGGCCGTCGCCGGCGTCGAGGGCGAGGATTTTGTGGCTGTCGGTGCCGAGATAGATGTTGCCGTCGATCGGCAGCGGCGAAGATTCGAGGTGGGAGTGGAGGTTGCGCACCCAGGCCTCCTTGCCGGTCTTCACGTCGCCGGCCGCGAGATAGCCGTCGAGGAAGGCGCCGTAGACCTTGCCGTCGTCGTAGGCGGGCGCGGTGACGGTTTTCTGGCCGCCGTGGTTCTTCGGGTCGAGTTGCAGTTCCCAGAGGATCTTGCGGGTGTCGAGATCGATCGCTTTGCCGTTCCCGAACTTGTTGATCGCGTAGGCGACACCGTCGGCGATCGCGGGCGGGAACTCGATCAGACCGTGGGTGTCGACCGTCCAGGCTTCCTTCAGCGGCGGGTCGAGCGGGCGGTCGAGCGCGCCTTGCCTGGTAGGCAGGTAGTGGGTGCGCTGGGGGACGCGGCCGAAGAACGGCCAGTTGACGAAGCCCGGTTCGAGCGGGATCGAGGGCGTCGTTTCCGAGCCGTTGCCGGGTGCTTCCGATCCGGTGCCGGTGGATTCGGCGGTCGACGATCCATTCCCACCGCAAGCGGTCAGGAGCGCGGCGAGCGCAATGAGGGCTGCGATGAATTTCGCCTTGGGCACAGGAAGGGAGGTCATGCGAGAACTGCCGGGGGCCTCCGATTATCTCGGTTATCACGCTCGGAGCGCCTTCCGACATCGACCGTTCGTCCACCCCAGGCATGACCTGACGAACGCGCCTGCAATCTGAATCAGATGGCGTTTACGCGGTTGGCCCCGGAACCGGACCTGGTCGGGACCCGACTCGGTCGGGAGAGGATGCTCACAGCCCTGCGTCGGCTCTACCAGGTGGTCGACATCCCCGGGCCACCGCACATCGACGCCCACTGGATCGTGATCCCGGCCGAACCGGCGCTGGTCTATCCCGGGCTGCAGCGCGCCGTGCCGGACTGGTTCGAGCTCTTCGTCGTGCCCAGGGGAGAGGCCCGGCGGAGACGATGATCTCGCCGTAGGCCGACGTCCTACTACCAGCTAGTCGTCATCGACGGCGACGAGCGGGCGCGGCGCCCGCTCGTCATCCTCACGCGCCCCGCGGATCAGGAGAACTTCTGCGGTTCGAGCCGGCAGTAGTGGAATTCGAACGGCAACACCTGGTTGTTCGCCTTGTTCGCATTCGGGGTCAATTTGGCGAAGACGTGCTCGGCTCCGGGCTTGTCGCCGGCCTTCAACTTGTTGCCCGCCTGTTCGAACAGTTCGGCCTCGATCTCCAGGTAGCCGAGCCACTTGCCCAGTCGCGCTTTGTCGGCCGCGGGCTGCGGCAGCGCTTCCAGCTTCTTCAGCGTCCGCGACTGCTCCTTCGAGGCCTTGGCGAACTTCGCCGCCGCCGTCTTCAGCTTCCCCTGTTTCACTTCCTTGCGGACCCCGGCGAGGATCTGTTCGTTCGCCTTCGCGCTCGTTTTGCAGATCGGTTCCGCCGCTTCCTTGTATTCGTCACGACTGACTTCCGCCGCGAACGCCGCCGCGGTCAACATCAAGGCGACAACCAGCGACCCACTCAAGACGGCAACGATGCGTTTCAATTCAGTCTCCCTCCCAGGACGAAGCTTTCTCGATGCAGCCGGACCCTAACACCGCGATTTACTGCTCCTGGAGTGGTGGCAAGGACTCTTCTCTGGCGCTTAATCATGCGATCCGGGCCGGTGCCGAGCCGGGCCTCCTGGTGACGATGCTGACTGAGGGCGGCGAGCGCTCCCGCTCCCACGGCTTGCGCCGCGACCTGCTCGAAGCCCAGGCGACGGCCATCGGCGCCCCGATCGCCTTCGCCGCGACCACCTGGGATGACTATGAGAAGGCGTTGACGGCCGAGCTCGTCGAGGCCGGGCGCCAGGGGCTGCGCACCGGCGTCTTCGGCGACATCGACATCGACCCTCACCGCGAATGGGTCGAGCGGGTCGCCGCGGCGGCCGGCACCACCGCCCTCCACCCGCTCTGGCAGCGCGACCGGGCCGAGCTGATGCTCGAACTGCTCGACCTCGGGTTCCGTGCCGTCCTGGTCGCCGTCCGCGACGGCCTCCTCCCCACCTCCCTGCTCGGCGAGACGATCGACGCCGCGATGCTGGCGGAGTTCTCGCGCGCCGGGGTCGACCTGGCGGGCGAGAACGGCGAGTTCCACACCTGCGTCGTCGACGGCCCGATCTTCTCCCACCCGATCGAGGTCGACAGTGGCGAGACCAGCCTGCGCGACGGTGTCTGGTTCATCGACCTGGTGCCGCGTCGGGGCAACGCCGGTTGACGGGCCGAAAAGCCCTCCTATAGGGCAGGTCTTCGGCCCACCGACATGGGTCAAATAGGATCGCCTGGTGCCCTTCACGCGCAAGAACCTGCGGGTGGATCCGGAGGATCTCGGCTCCAACTTCGACGGCGCGCCGGGCCTCGAGTTCCGCGCCGCGACCAAGGCGCTCGAGCTTGAGCGGTCCGGTCTCACCTACCAGCGCGTCCCGCCCGATTACCGCTTCCCCTACGGCCACACCCACGAGACCCAGGAGGAGGTCTACGTGGTCGTCGGCGGGAGCGGGCGGATGGCGATCGACGACGAGGTCATCGAGCTGAGGCAGTGGGACGCGGTGCGCGTCCCGCCCGGTTCGTGGCGCGGCTACGAGGCCGGGTCGGAGGGTCTCGAACTGCTGGTCATCGGCGCGCCCAACCTCGGCGACGACCCGCGCGGCGACGTCGAAGGCACGCGCGACTGGTGGCCCCGAGGACGGTGAGCGACCGGCCCGCCATCCTCGACGGCACCTCCGTGCGGGCCGGGAAGTCCTGGCCCGGCTGGCCGCAGTGGGACGAGAGCGAGCGGGAGCGGCTCGACCGGGTGCTCGCCTCCGGTGCCTGGTCGAACTCCCGCGGCGAGCAGGCGCAGCTCTTCGCCGCCGAACTCGCCGCGCTGCAGGGCGCCGATCACGGCCTGCCGCTGACCAACGGCACCCAGACGCTGGAAGCGGCGCTGATCGCCTGCGGGATCGGCGAGGGCGACGAGGTGATCGTCCCGGCGCTGACCTTCGTCTCGACCGCGACGGCGGTGCTGGCGGTCAACGCGACGCCGGTCCTGGTCGAGGTCGAGGCCGACTCGCTCTGCATCGACGTCGCCGCCGCCGAGGCGGCGATCGGCGCGCGCACCCGGGCGATCGTCGCCGTCCACATCGGCGGGCGCTGCTGTGACATGGACGCCCTGGTCGACCTCCGGGAGAAGCACGGCCTCCATCTGATCGAGGACTGCGCCCATGCCCACGGCAGCCGCTGGCGCGGTCGCGGCGCGGGCACCTTCGGCAGCTTCGGCAGCTTCTCCTTCGAGGCGAGCAAGCTGATCCCGGCCGGCGAGGGCGGCGCCCTGATCACCAGCGACGAGTCGTTGCGCGCCCGGGCCTGGGAATACGCCGACTGCGGCCGGGTGCCGGGGCTGTCCGGGTACCACCACGCGAGCGCCGGCTCGAACCTGCGGATGACCGAGTGGCAGGGAGCCGTGCTGCGAGCGCAGATGCAGCGCTTTCCGCGGCAGCACCAACGGCGCGAGGAGAGCGCCGAGCTGCTCGACCGGGCGCTGGAGCAGATCCCGGGCCTGCGCCCCCAGGCGGGCGACCCGCGGATCGACAGCCGCGCCTTCTACGTCTACATCGTCCATTACGACGCCGCCGAGTTCGCCGGCCTGCCGGTCGCCGGCTTCGAAGCGGCGCTCGGCGCGGAGGGGATCCTGCTCGGCAGCTGCTACCCGAGCCTCAACCGGCTCGAGGTCTTCCACGAGGCCCGCTTCTCTCCCCGCCGTCGCGAGAGCGCCCCGGCCATCGATTACGCCGCCCGGCGACTCCCCCATGCCGAAGCGGCGACGACGAAGACGATCTGGCTCTACCACCCGATGCTGCTGGCGGAGCCGGAGGAGGTGCTCGACATCGCCACGGCGATGGCGCGGATCCGACAACACGCGGGCGCCGTCGCCAAGCGGGCCAAGCGGGACGATCGGACGCGGGCCGGGGCGCGGATCGCGGGCCGGCTGCGGCGTGGTCTCGCCGGTCGCCCCTAGACCGGATCGGCGACCGGGCGCTCGCCCTCCAGGCCGGCCTCGGGCGTGATCAGGATCGCCCCCTCGCCGGTGACGTAGGCCTCCTCGCCGTGCTGGGTGACGTCCATGCCGATCGCCTCCTGGTGCTCGCTCGCCCGCAACGGCGTGAACAGGCCGATCAGCTTCAGCAGCGCGAAGGTGACGACGAAGGCGTAGGCCGGGGTGACGAGCGCGGCGAACGCCTGGTGGCCGAGCCGGGCCGCGTCGCCGTAGAAGAGACCGTCACCGACCCCGTTCCAGGCCGCCTCGGCGAAGAAGCCGATGAAGAGGATCCCGACCAGGCCCGCGGTGCCGTGGGCGGCGAGGACGTCGAGCGTCTCGTCGACCCGGGTCCGCGTGCGCCAGGCGATCACCGCGTAGCTCGGGAGCGCCGCCACGGCGCCGAGCAGCATCGCCCAGCCGGGGCTGACGTAGCCGCCCGCCGGGGTGATCGCGACGCAGCCGACGACGATCGCCGTCGCCGCCCCGATCGCCGTCGCCTTACGGCCGCGGATCATGTCGAGGACGAACCAGACGAGCAGCGTGCAGGCCGGGCAGAGCAGCGTGTTGGTGAAGGCGAGCACCGAGGCGTGCCCGGTCGAGAGGCCACTGCCGCCGTTGAAGCCGAACCAGCCGAACCAGAGGAGGCCGGCGCCGAGCAGCACGTACATCGCGTTGTGCGGGAGCAGCGCCTGGCGGCCGTAGTCCTTGCGCGCGCCGACCACCAGCGCGGCGGCCAGGGCGGAGAAACCGGAGCCCATCTCGACCGGGATGCCGCCGGCAAAGTCGAGCGTGCCGCCGGACTGCAGCCAGCCGCCGCCGAAGGCCCAGTGGGCGAGCACCGCGTAGACCAGCACCGACCACAGCGCGGCGAAGAGGAGGAAGGGCCCGAAGCGCATCCGCTCGACCACCGCGCCGGACACCAGGGCGACGGTGATGATGCAGAAGGTGGCCTCGAAGGCCATGAAGAGGAGCTCGGGGATCGCCGTCCCTTCGCGCGGCGCGAAGGTCACCCCGCTGAGGCCGACGTTGCCGAGCCCGCCGATCAGCGAACCGGTGCCGTCGAAGGCGAGCGAGTAGCCGATCAGCGCCCAGGTGACCATCGCCACGGCGATCGCGGCGACGCACATCATGAAGGTGTTCAGGGTGTTCTTCGAGCGCACCAGCCCGGCATAGAAGAGCCCCAGCGCCGGGGTCATCATCAGCACCAGGGCCGTCGCCACCAGCATCCAGGCGGTGTCGCCTGAGTCGATCACTTGTCCACCGGGGTGACCGCGTCGGCGTCGGCGTCACCGGTGCGGATCCTGACCGCCCGCTCCAGCGGCAGGACGAAGATCTTGCCGTCGCCAACCTCGCCGGTCCGCGCCCCCTCACAGAGCGCGTCGATCGTCGTCTGCACGAAGTCGTCGGAGACCGCGACCTCGAAGCGGACCTTCTCCGACAGCCCCATCTTCACGGTGGTGCCACGGTAGGTCTCGACCCGCTCCAGCTCGCCCCCGTGGCCCTGCACGCGGCTCATCGAGACGCCCCGCACCTCCGCCCGGTAGAGCGCCTCCAGCACGTCGTTGGCCTTCTCCGGCCGCACGATGCCGATCACCAGCTTCACCGCTCCCCCTCCCTCGCCGCCCTGCCGTCGGGCGCAAGCCTAGCCGAGGACCCTGGGTGCTCGCGGGTCAGAAGTCGATCAAGGCGTGGGTCGGGGCGGTGAGCCGGTCGCGGCCGGCGAGCGCGGTCAGCTCGATCAGGAAGCCGTAGGCGACCACCTCGCCGCCGAGCCGTCCGACGATCTCACCGAGCGCGGCCGCGGTGCCGCCGGTGGCGATCAGGTCGTCGTGGACGACGACGCGGGCCCCGGGGGCGATCGCGTCGGTGTGGACGTGCAGCTCGGCCGCCCCGTACTCGAGCTCATAGGCGGCCCGCGCGGTCGCGACGGGCAGTTTGCCCTGCCGTCGGGCGGGGACGAAGCCGGCCCCGAGCCGTATCGCCAGGGCCGGGCCGAGGATGAAGCCGCGCGCCTCGGCGCCGAAGACGACGTCGACCGGCCCCTCTGCCGCCAGCCGCTCGGCGAGCAGATCGACCGCGCCCCGCAACGCCGCCGGGTCGGCGAAGAGCGGCGTCGCGTCGCGGAAGACGACCCCTGGCCGGGGGAAGTCAGGCACCGAGCGGATCAGCCCCCGCAGCCTCGCGATCTCGGCGTCCCGCGCGGCAGGCATCAGGAAGGCGCCAGGACCTCGTCGGAGGAGGCCCGGGCCAGGGCGGCGAGCAGGTCGGCCTGGGTGACGAGGCCGCGGATCGCCCCGGTGTCGGGGGCGACCACCATCGCCGCGTGGCGGTGGCCGTCGCTGAGCGGTCCGATCAGCAGCATCGCCGGCTCCGCCGGGGTGACCGTGAGCGGCGCGGTCATCACCTCTTCGACCGTGGTTCCGGGCCGGGCGAGCTCGCGCAGGCCGACGCCGCCGACCGGGCGCTCGGCGTCGTCCAGCACCGGCAGCAGGCGGACTCCGCTGTCGAGGAGAAGCTTGCGGGCGACGGCGGGGTCGACGCCCCGGGGCACGGAGATCACGTCGCGGGACATGATCTCGCCACAGGTCAGGTCGGGGTGGCGGCGGGAGAGGATCTGCAGCTCGAGCTGGGAGAGCAGCAGGCGGAGGTCCTCGCGGTCGACGTCGAAGGTCTCGCCGACGCGGGCGAGGACGGCGTCGAGGTCCTCGTCGCGGACGCCCACCCGGACCGTCGGCAGCGGGTCCCTGGTCGGCTGCTCGGGCGCCTTCGGGTGCGGATAGGGATGGCCGGAGAAGCGGTGGAAGGCCCAGCCGACCGCCACCAAGATGACCGCATCGAGGGCGACGGGAGCGAGTGGGAACCACCAGCCGGCGTCGCTGACCAGGGCGCTGCCGAGGACCCCGGTGAGCGCCGCCGCGCCACCGGGCGGGTGCAGCGAGCGGGTCACCGACATCACCCCGATCGCCAGGCCGACGCCGATCCCACAGGCGATCGCCCCGTGCCCGAGCGCCTCGCCGACGGCGAAGCCGACCAGGGCCGAGAGCGCGTTGCCGCCGATGATCGGCCACGGCTGGGCCATCGGGCTGGCGGGCACGGCGAAGAGCAGCACCGCCGAGGCCCCCATCGGCGCGACGATCCAAGGCAGCGCCTCGCCGTCGCCGTGGAGGAGCGCCCCGATCAATCCGGTGAGGACGATCCCGAGAGTCGCCCCGAGGCAGGCGATGACGCGGTCGCGACCGGTCGCACCGGGGAGGATCGGCCTGAAGACGCGCATGGCCGAGACCCTAGAGACGCCGCCCGCCGGGGGCCCCCGGGGGGCCAGGCTACTCGTACGTCCGCGGCGACTCGAAGCCGAGCAGGCCGATGCTCATCGGCACCCGGCGGCCGCCCCGCTCCTCCGCCGCGCGCTCGATCCGGTCGAGACGACGGAAGAGCGAATCCAGCATCCCGATGACCTCGTCCCAGGCCTCCTGATCGACCGTGATCGTGGAGATCGTCAGGTACCGATTGTCCTTCGAGTCGAAGGTGCCGGCCTGCAGGGCCTGTGAGGCGCGGCTGGCCAGCACGCCGAACATGGTGGCGCTGATGCCGGCTCGCGTGGTCGGGCTGAGGTTCGACCAGGCCTCGTCGCCGAGCAGGGCGCGGGCCGTCGCCCGATAGGTCGTCTTGACGCTGCCTCGGATCCGCTCCCTCCCGACCTCCTCGATCAGACCGCCCTTCGCCAGCACCCGGAAGTGGTAGCTGAGGTTGCTGAGCTCGGCATGCAGTCGATGTGAGACTTCGACCGGAGCCATCGGGCCGTTCGCGTTCAGGCACTCGAGGATGGCGACACGGCGGGGATGGCCGAGTGCCTTCGCGAGGCGAACTTCCTCCTCTTCTCGCTGCTCGCGCACCATCCGGTCGGCGCGTTTGTCCGCCGTTCGCCCCTTCACCGCTAGGCCTCCGTTTCGCCCCATCAAAACCTGAACGTTTAACGTTAATCGTGCAGTCAACTCATTGCAAGGAAACTCCGATGTAGGTGGATCGAACGCGCTCGGAGCGGCTTTCCATTGCGGTAGATCTCGGCAGCGAACGGGCGAGGGGTGCGGCAATCCCCCGCCACAAGACACTCACCCGGGGGAGGTGACGAGAGTGAAGATCGCGCATGCCGATCAGCAGCTGCCGGCTGTCCAGGTTTCCAAGGCCGGCTGAGCCGTAGAGGGTCGACGCGCGGTTGCTAGCGCCGCGCGTCCTCATCGAGACCCCCGCCCGCCTCTTTTGCTGAAGGACTTTGCAGTCAAAGCGGTTTACGTTCTCTGACTGCGGTAATGGCGCGTTCCAAGGACAGACTCACGCGGCCGAGGGGCTGATTTGCGCAGCCCGAAGGACAACGCGACCGTCGCCGAGGCGGTCCGGCACCCGATCCGGGTGCGCATCCTCGAAGTCCTGAACGAGCAGGACATGTCGCCGACCGACTTCGTCAACCAGGGCCACGCCGACTTCTACTTCGGCCGGCGGCCCAACGTCTCCCACGTCGCCTACCACTTCCGCGAGCTGGCCCAGTTCGGTTGCCTCGAGGCGGTCGCCTGGCGACGGTCCCGGGGCGCCGTGGGGACGACATACCGGGGCGTCGCCCGCGACGAATTCATCGGCGAGGAGTGGACCGGGCTCCCGGCGGCCGAGCAGCGTGCGATCTCCCGGGCGGTGGCCCAGGGCCTGATCGCCCGCATCGACGGGGCGATGACGGCGGAGACGTTCGACTCCCGCGACGACCGCCACCTGTCCTGGTTCGCGATGGAGCTCGACGAGCGTGGCTGGGGCGAAGCGGGGACGGTGCTGGCCGACGCCTTCGCCTCGATCGGTCGGATCCAGCGCGAGGCGGAGGCGCGGCTCCGTGGTTCCGCCGAGCCGCGGGTGACCGCCACCGCCGGGCTGCTGTTCTTCGAGTCGCCTCCCCTGGCGCCGCGGGACGAGGGCGGCTGATCGGCCGCGGCCGGGCCTGGCGTCAGCGCCACGCAGCAGCGATCACGTCCGGCCTACCGCGCTCACATCCGGTAGACCGGTGCCGCCGGGTCGGCCAGCGGGGCGTTGGCGCAGGCGCCGAGCGCGAGGCCGAGAACGGTGCGGGTGTCGAGCGGGTCGATCACCCCGTCGTCCCAGAGCCGCGCGGTCGAGTAATAAGGGCTGCCCTGGCGTTCGTATTGCTCGCGCAGCTGCGCGCCGAGCTCGGGCTGGCCGACCTCGGTCATCACCATCCCCGCCTGCTCGCCGCCCATCACCGAAATCCGCGCGTTCGGCCACATCCAGAGGAAGCGCGGCGAGTAGGCCCGGCCGCACATCCCATAGTTGCCGGCGCCGAAGGAGCCGCCGACGACCACGGTCAGCTTCGGCACCCGCGCCGTCGCCACCGCGGCGACCATCTTCGCCCCGTCCTTGGCGATCCCGCCCGCCTCGTACCGCGGGCCGACCATGAAGCCGGTGATGTTCTGCAGGAAGAGCAGCGGCACGGCGCGCTGGTCGCAAAGCTCGATGAAGTGGGCGGCCTTCAGGGCGCTCTCGCTGAACAACACGCCCTGGTTGGCGAGGATGCCGACCGGATGGCCGTGGATGTGGGCGAAGCCGGTGACGATCGTGGTCGCGTACTCGGCCTTGAACTCGTGGAAGCGACTGCCGTCGACGACGCGGGCGATCACCTCGCGCGGGTCATACGGGGTGCGGCTGTCGGGCGGGACGGCGCCGTAGAGGGAGGCCGGGTCGACCACGGGGGCGGCGACCGGAACGCGCTCCCAGGCGCGGCCGGAGGGCGGCAGGGTGGCGACGATCGAGCGCAGGATGCGCAGCGCGTCGGCGTCGTCGGCGGCGAGGTGGTCGACGACGCCGGAGGTGCGGGCGTGGAGGGCGCCGCCGCCGAGCTCCTCGGCGGTCACGTCCTGCCCGGTCGCCGCCTTCACCAGCGGCGGGCCGCCGAGGAAGATCGTGCCCTGGTCGCGGACGATGATCGTCTCGTCGCTCATCGCCGGCACGTAGGCACCGCCCGCCGTGCAGGATCCCATCACCGCGGCGATCTGCGGGATCCCCTGCGCCGACATCGTCGCCTGGTTGAAGAAGATGCGGCCGAAGTGCTCGCGGTCGGGGAAGACTTCGTCCTGCATCGGCAGGAAGGCGCCACCGGAGTCGACCAGGTAGATGCAGGGCAGCCGATTCTGTAGCGCCACCTCCTGCGCCCGCAGGTGCTTCTTCACCGTGATCGGGTAGTAGGTGCCGCCTTTGACGGTCGCGTCGTTGGCGGCGACGACCACCTCGCGGCCCTCGATCCGGCCGACGCCGGCGATGATCCCGCCGCCGGGCGCGGCGCCGTCGTAGAGGTCCTCCGCCGCGAGCGGCGCGAGCTCGAGGAACGGGCTGCCGGGATCGAGCAGCTGGTTCACCCGCTCGCGCGGCAGCAGCTTGCCGCGCTCGACGTGGCGGGCGCGAGCCTTCTCGCCGCCGCCCAGCGCGGCACGCTCGAGTCGCTCATGGAGCTCCGCGGAGAGCGCGCGGTGCGCGGCCTCGTTCGCCTGGAACTCGGCGCTCACCGGGTCCACGCGGGTCTCCAACACCCGACTCATGCTTGCTCCCCCTCCTCCGTCACACTTCCATGAGGGGGTCGTAGACCTTGGTCGCCCTCTGGGTTACCAAGGTCTACAGGCTCCTCCGCGGCCAGCTCGATCAGGGTGGCGCTGCGATCGACCTGGTCGCCGACGGCGACCAGGACGGTCTCGATGACACCGTCGCGGGGACTCTGGATCGAGATCTCCATCTTCATCGACTCCATGACAAGCAAGGTCTCGCCGGCGCTTACCGTCGCCCCGGCCTCGACCCGGAGCTGAACCACCGTCCCCGGCATCGGCGCCTCGAGCAAGGCTTCCCCGCCGGCCGCCGCATCGGCGTCGCCGACCACGGGCGCGAAGCGCACCGGCCCGACGTCCGGATCGACGATCCAGACCGCAGAGTCGCCTGCGTGGTTCGAAACTTCGCCTATTCCGAAGTTTCGAACCACGCGGCGCGAGCCATCGCCGGTCCCGAGCAATTTGCCGTCCCAGGTGAGGACGCCCGACTTCTCGCCGACCTCCCACTCCCAGGTGCTCTCTCCGCCGGCGCCGGAACCCGAGCCTCGCTCGATCGCGGACCTGACTGCAACGTGGTCCGCGATCGAGGGAGGCTCGGATACCAACGCCCGCCGGATCCACGCCGGCCCTTGCATGCGCCAGCCGCTCCGGTCCGACCAGATGTCGTCGTCCTCCGGCTCCCCGAGCATCGCGACCAGCGCCAACGCCGCCAGCTCGGGCCCCGCTGCCGGCGCCGCGACCTCGTCGCCGAGCCGCTCGATCAAGCCGGTGTCCATCTCCCCCGCCCGCACCTCCGGGCGCGCGAGCAGGGCGCGCAGGTAGGCGACGTTCGTGGTCGGTCCCGCCACCACGGTCTCGCCGAGCGCACGCCGCAACCGCTCCAGCGCCTCGTCCCGATCGTCCCCGCGTGCGACCACCTTGGCCAGCATCGGGTCGTAGTCGGTGCCGACCACCGTGCCCTGCTCGATGCCGCTGTCGACGCGGGCCGCGGTGGGCTCGCGGTAGGCGACGACCTCGCCGCTCGAAGGCAGGAAACCGGCCGCCGGGTCCTCGGCGTAGACGCGCGCCTCGATCGCCCAGCCGCTCCGCGTCACCTCCTCCTGGGACAGCGGCAGCGGCTCGCCCGCGGCGACCCGCAGCTGCAGCTCGACCAGGTCGAGGCCGGTCACTTCCTCGGTCACCGGGTGCTCGACCTGGAGCCGGGTGTTGACCTCGAGGAAGTAGAAGCGGCTCGGGTCGTCGCGCTCGGCGATCAGCTCGACCGTGCCCGCGTTGACGTAGCCGGCCTGCTTGGCGAGTGCCACCGCCGCCGCCCCCATGGCCTCGCGCAGGGCCTCGTCGACCACCGGCGAGGGCGACTCCTCGATCACCTTCTGATGGCGCCGCTGCAGGGTGCACTCGCGCTCGCCGAGGTGGATCGCGTTCCCGTGCGCGTCGGCGATCACCTGGACCTCCAGGTGCCGCGAGGGCTCGACGAAGCGTTCGATCAACAGGCGCTCGTCGCCGAAGGCCGAGGCCGCCTCGCGCCGTGCCGAGCCCAGCGCCTCGATCAGGTCCTCGCGGCGCTCGACCAGCCGCATGCCCTTGCCGCCACCACCCGCGGCGGCCTTGACCAGCAGCGGCAGGTCGCCCTCCCCCACCCGCTCGACGATCTCGGCGTCGCTCAGCTCGTCGCCGCTCCAACCGGACAGCGTCGGCACCCCGGCGGCGTCGGCGACGGCGCGCGCCCGGCCCTTGTCGCCGAGCATCGCCATCGCCTCCGGCCCCGGCCCGACGAAAACGAGGCCGGCGTCGGCGCAGGCGGCGGCGAAGTCGGGGCGCTCGGAGAGGAAGCCGTACCCCGGGTGGACCGCCGCGGCGCCGCTGCGCTGGGCGGCGTCGATGATCCGCTCGACCCGAAGGTAGGAGTCGCGGGCCGGGGTCGGCCCGATGTGGACGGAGAGGTCGGCGCCGCGGACGTGCGGGGCCTCGGCGTCGGCGTCGCTGAAGACGGCCACCGACTCGACCCCGAGCCGGGCGAGGGTGCGCTCGATGCGGACCGCGATCTCGCCCCGGTTGGCGATCAGGACGCGGTCGAACATGACGGGCTAGCTCCCGCGGTGGTGGTCGATCGGCCCGGCGACGAGCGTGTGCGAGCCGAGCGGTCGGCCGAGCACCGCCTGCGCCTCGCGCGCGGCGAGCAGCAGCTTCTCGAGGTCGATGCCGGTCTCGATCCCCATCTCGTGGAGCATCGAGACCAGGTCCTCACTGGCAATGTTGCCGGTCGCCCCCGGGGGCACCGGGCAGCCGCCGAGCTCGCCGAAGCTCGACTCGAAGGAGGTGACGCCCGCCTCCAGCGCCATCAGCACGTTGGCGAGGCCCTGGCCGCGGGTGTTGTGGAAGTGCGCGGTCAGTTCGACCCCGGGCAGCTCGGTCGCGGCCCACTCGAAGAACTCGCGCACCTGGGCCGGGTTCGCCATCCCGGTGGTGTCGCCGAAGCCGATCTCCTCCGCGCCGGCGGCGACCAGCCGGCCGGCGATCTCGAAGACCCGCGCCGGGTCGACGTCGCCCTCATAGGGGCAGCCGAAGCTGGTCGAGATCACGCCCTCGCAGCGCAGGCCCTCGGCGCGCGCCCGCCCGAGCACCTTCTCCACCCCGGCCAGCGACTCGGCGATCGTCCGGTTCACGTTGTGCTTGTTGTGGGACTCGGAGGCGGAGAGGAAGACGTTCACCTCATCGATCCGCTCGCGGTGCTCGAGCGCCGCGTCGAGCCCGCGCTCGTTCGGGATCAGCACCGAGACCGAGACCTCGTCGGGGATCGTCGCCCGCTCCAGCACCTCGCCCGCGTCGGCGAGCTGCGGGATCACGTCGGCGCGGACGAAGCTCGTCACCTCGAGCCGGCGCAGCCCCGTCCCGGCCAGCATCTCGATCAGCCGCACCTTGTCCGCGGTGGCGATCACCTCGGGCTCGTTCTGGAACCCGTCGCGGGGGCCCACCTCGCGGATCTTCACCGCGGTGGGCGTCATCTCAGGCCCCGAGGGCGCGGGCGATGACCATCTGCTGAACCTCGTCAGTGCCCTCGCCGATCGTGAGGATCTTCGCGTCGCGGTAGAAGCGGCAGACGGGGTACTCCTCGATGAAGCCGTAGCCACCGTGGATCTGCACAGCCTCCTCGCTCGCCCGCACGGCGAGGCGACCGCTCTTCAGCTTCGCCTGCGCCGCGGTGAGGCTGAAGTTGCGCCCTTCGTCCTTCAGCACCGCCGATTTGAGCACCAGCAGCCGGGCCGCCTCGATCTCGGTCGAGATGTCGGCGAGCTTCGCCTGGATCGTCTGGAACTTGGAGATCGGCTTGCCGAAGGCCTTCCGCTCCTTGGCGTAGGCGAGTGCCTCGTCGAGCGCTCCTTGGGCGAGCCCGACGCCCATCGCGGCGACCCCGATGCGGCCGATGTCGAGCACCTGGAGGAACTGGCGGAAGCCCATGCCGCGCGGCCCGAGCAGGTTCTCGGCCGGGACCCGGCAGCCGTCGAAGCTGAGCGGCCGCGTGTCGGAGGCGTTCCAGCCCATCTTGCGGTACGGCTCGCCCTGCTCGTAACCGGGGGTGCCGTTCTCGACGATCAGGTTGGAGATCTCGTCCTCGCCGGTGCGGGCGGTGATCGCGACGTGGCCGGAGATCTCGGTGCCGGCGTTGGTGATGAACTGCTTCGCCCCGTCGATCACCCATTCGTCGCCGTCGAGGGCGGCCCGGGTGCGGACGTTGCCCGCGTCGGAGCCTGCCTCGGGCTCGGTCAGCCCGAAGGCGCCGAGCTTGCGGCCGGCGCAGAGGTCGGGCATCAGCCGCTCTTTCTGCTCGTCGGAGCCGAACAGGTAGATCGGCTGGGTGCCGAGCGAGGTGTGGGCACAGAGGGTGATCGCCACCGAGGAGTCGATCCGGGTCAGCTCCTCGACCGCCACCGCGTACTGCAGCGAGGTGCCGCCGGCGCCGCCGACCGACTCCGGGAAGGGGATCCCCATCCAGCCCAGCTCGCCCATCTTGGCGACCAGCTCGTACGGGAACTGCTTGGTGCGATCGAGCTCCTCCGCGACCGGCGCGATCTCCTCGACCGCGAATTCGCGGACCGTGCGCTGGAGCAGCTTCGTGTCGTCGTCCAGGTCGAAGATCATGGGCGCAGCATAACCGAAAGCTCGTTCAAAGTTTGAAAGATCTTTCGACAAATCCATCATCAACATCTCTACGATCTCCAACCATGGCGCGACCCGAGACCCCGACCACGCGAGCGCGCTGGGACGCGCGGCGCGCCGATGTGATCGAACGGGCGGCCCACGTCTTCGCCCGGCGCGGCTACGACCAGACCTCGGTGCCGGAACTGGCGGAGGCGCTGGAACAGGCGACCGGCGGCATCTATCACTACTTCAGCGGCAAGGAGCAACTCCTGATCGCGATCTGCGACCAGCTCATGGAACCGCTGCTCGCGGAAGCCGAAGAGCTGCCGGCGAGCGGCGCGCCGGCGAGCGAGCAGCTACGCGACCTGGTCCTCCGCTGGGTCGCCAACGTCGTCGATCACCAGGACCACATGCTGGTCTTCCAGCAGGAGCGCCACCTGATCGACCACGGCGCGCAGTGGCGCGAGGTGCGGGAGAGCCGCAAGCGCTTCGAGCGGCTGGTCGAAGACGTGCTCGCCCGGGCGCAGGCCGAATGCGACGGGCCCGCGGTCGATCCCCGCCTGCAGCTGTCGGCCCTGCTGGGGATGGTCAACCACACCGCCCAGTGGTACCGCCCCCGCGGCCGCCTCTCCCCCGAGGAGATCGCCGACGGCTACGTAGCCCTGGTCCTGGCCTCGCGTTGATGGGCCGAAAAGCGCTCATATAGAGCGCTTTTCGGCCCATCAACACCGTCCCGGCTAGCGGCCCTTGAAGGTGGCTTGGCCGGGGCCCTCTTTGAGGAACGTCTGGACGGCGCGCTGCAGGTCCTCGGTGCCGAAGAGGGAGCCGGAGATCTGGGGCATCGCGATGTCGGCGGCGGCGATCCCACCGTCCTGCTGCGTCGCCACCATCCGCTTGGTCGCCGCGTGGGCCAGGGTCGGTCCGTCGGCGAGCCGGCGGGCCAGCTCCAGCGCCCGCTCCTCCAACTCCGCGTCCGGCCAGACCTTGTTGACGACGCCCCACTCGTACAGCGTCTGGGCGCTGTATTTGTCGCCGGTCATCACGAACTCCTTCGCCCGGGCGGCGCCGGCGCGGGCGGCGAGCCGCTGCGTCCCGCCCATCCCCGGGGTCAGCCCGATCACGTTCTCGACCAGGCCGAAGCGGGCGCTCTCGGCGGCGACGATCAGGTCGCAGCCGAGCGAGAGCTCGAACGCCGCGGTCAGGGTCAGCGAGTGGGCGCTGAAGATGGTCGGGCAGGGCAGCGCTTCGAAGGCGCGGACGCACCCCACCAGCCGCATCCAGAGCTGGCCCGCGGTGGTCGGGGTCAGCTTCTCGAACTCGGCCACGTCGACCCCCGCCGACACGACCCGACCGACCGCCCGCACCAGCACCCCGCGCGGCGGGTCCGCGGCCAGCTCGCCGACGCAGGCTTCGAGCGAGTCGAAGGTCGCCGCGTCGAAGAGGTTCAGCGGCGGGTGCTCGAGGATCAGGTGGGCCAGCGACCCGTCCCGCTCCAGCCGGAAGGGCGCCGCCCCTTCGCTCACGCTTTCTCCTCGACGAAGATGTCGATCTGCAGCTCGGCGTCGGGCGAGGCCTTGTACTGCTCCAGGTCGACCCCCGCGAGGATCTCGTCGTCGATCGCGAAGTTACCCGTGAACTCGCGGCTGTCGCGGGTGAGGATCTCGTAGGCGGCGTCGGCCATGATCGCCGGGGTGCGCGAGCGCTTCATCGCCTCCTCGCCGCCGACGATGAATTCGACCGCCGCCGTGGCGATCAGCGTCCGCGGCCAGAGCGAGTTGAAGGCGATGCCGTCCTCCTTGTAGCGCTCGGCCATGCCGAAGGTGACCATGCTCATCCCGTACTTCGACATCGTGTAGGCGAGGTGCTGAGAGAACCACTTCGGGTCCATCGTCAGCGGCGGGCTCAGGGTCAGCACGTGAGCGTTGGCGCTCTGGCGCAGGTGCGGCACGCAGGTGCGGCTGAGCAGGAACGAGCCGCGCGCGTTGATGTCCTGCATCAGGTCGTACTTCTTCATCGCCAGGGTCTCGGGGTCCGAGAGGTCGATCGCCGAGGCGTTGTTGACGACGATGTCGATGCCGCCGAACTTCTCCACCGTCTGCGCCACCGCGCCCGCCACCGACTCCTCCTCGCGGACGTCGCCCACGATCGGCAGCGCCTTGCCGCCCGCCGCCTCGATCTCCTCGGCCGCGGTGTAGATCGTCCCCGCCAGCTTCGGGTGCGGCTCGGCGGTCTTGGCGAGCAGGGCCACGTTGGCCCCGTCCGCCGCCGCCTTCACCGCGATCGCCAGGCCGATCCCACGACTGCCGCCGGAGACCAGCAGCGTCTTGCCTCCCAGATCTGCCATCCGCTCAGACCCTCTGGATCAGCGTGCCGGTGCCGAGGCCCCCGCCGCAGCACATCGTCACCAGGCCCATCTCCTTGTCGGAGCGCTCCATCTCGTGGAGCAGGGTGGTGATCAGGCGGGCGCCGGTCGAGCCGAGCGGATGGCCGATCGCGATCGCGCCGCCGTTGACGTTGACGCGGTCCATGTCCGGCTGCAGCTCGCGCTGCCAGGCGGCGACCACCGAGGCGAAGGCCTCGTTGATCTCGACCAGGTCGATGTCGTTCATCGTCATCCCGTTGCGCTCGAGCAGCTTCTGGGTCGCCGGGATCGGGCCGGTCAGCATGATCACCGGGTCGACGCCGACCGTGGTGATGTCGTAGATCCGGGCGCGCGGGGTGAGGCCGAGGGCGTCGGCCTTCTCGCGGGTCATCAGCAGCACCGCGGCGGCGCCGTCGGAGACCTGGGAGGAGTTGCCGGCGGTGATCCGCCCGTCCTCCTTGAAGGCGGGCTTCAACGCGGCGAGGCCCTCGAGCGTGGTCTCGCGCAGGCCCTGGTCGGTGACGTAGGTGTCGCCGTTGACCTGCATCGAAATCATCTCGCGCTCGAAGCGGCCCTCGTCGGTGGCCTGTTTGGCCAGCTGCTGGGAGCGGACGCCGAATTCGTCGAGCTCGGAGCGGGGGATCTCCCATTTCTCGGCGATCATCTCCGCCGAGAGCCCCTGGGGGATCAGGTCGTAGCGCTCCATCAGCTCTTTCGAGAAGGGATTGCCCCACTCGCCCATCACCTGGGCGGCGGCGGCGAAGGAGTTTTTGCCCATGTGCTCGACCCCGCCGCCGATCGCGACGTCGTGGACGCCGGCGGCGATCAGGGTGGCGGCGAAGTTGACCGCCTGCTGGGCGGAGCCGCACTGGCGATCGACGGTGGTCGCCGGGACCTCCTCCGGGAGGCCCGCCTCGAGCCAGGCGTTGCGGCCGATGTTGATCGCCTGCTCGCCCCACTGCTGGACGCAGCCCGCGATCACGTCGCCGACCTCGGCCGGGTCGATGCCGGAGCGGTCGATCAGCTCGGAGTAGGTCTTGGCGAGGAGGTTCGAGGGGTGAAGGTCCTTGTAGTAGCCCTTCTCCGGGTGGCCGCGCCCGACCGGCGTGCGCACCGCCTCGACGATGACGACCTCGCGGCCGCCCAGCCTGCCGTTCCCGTTCTCCATGCTTTTCCTCCGTCTCCTCGTCGGTCTTCGCCAAGCGAGGTTATTTGACCGGCTCCAGAGGCCAGATCATGGCAAAGTCCGGCCTTGGCGAGTCCGACAACGGTGGACGGCTGCCGGAGCGGCCGCGCGAGGTCCGCGCTATTCACCGTGCCGGCCGGGAGCACGCTTCTCGGCTCGACCACCTCGTCGATCAGGCCGATCGCGGCGGCCACGTACCCCTCGATCGCGGCGATCAGCGGGCGCCGGGTCGGCTTCGTCACGGCCGCGGCCACGGGAGGATGATCGTGGCCCCGCCCGCCCCCTGTCGAAGCCGCTTGTGGAACCCACGAAGGTGGCGTCCCGGGCGGCTGGGGACCTCGCCGGGCCGTGACTACTGTCGGATCGGTGATCGATTTCGAGCTCGAGCCGGAGCTGCTCGACCTGCGTGAGCGGGTCGCCCGCTTCGTCCAGGAGGTGGCCATCCCGGCGGAGCCGCGGGACGTCTCCACCCACGGAACGCCCGCGGACCTGCGCGCCGAGCTGCAGGACGAGGCGAAGAAGTGGGGCGTCTTCGGGCCGCAGCTGAGCGAGGAGCTCGGCGGCCTCGGGCTCGATCACCGCGGCACCGCGGTGATCCTCGAGGAGTGCGGCTACAGCCTGCTCGGGCCACAGGCGCTGAACTGCGCTGCGCCGGACGAGGGCAACATGCACATGCTCGACCTGATCGCCACGCCGCAGCAGCGCGAGCGTTATCTGGTGCCGCTGGCGGCGGGGCAGATCCGCTCCTGCTTCTCGATGACCGAGCCCGCGCCGGGCGCCGGCTCCGATCCGACGATGCTGCGGACGACCGCGCGGAAGACCGACTCGGGCTGGTCGATCAGCGGCCGCAAGTGGTTCATCACCGGCGCCGAAGGGGCGTCGTTCACGATCTGCATGGCGCTCGCGGGGGACGCCGGGGCGACGATGTTCCTGGTCGACGCCGACAACCCGGGCTACCGGATCGAGCGGATCCTCGAGGTCACCGACCGAGCCTTCCCGGGTGGCCACGCGGAGGTGGTCTTCGAGGACTGCGAGGTACCCGACGACGCCGTCCTCGGCAGCGTCGGCGAGGGGTTCCGCTACGCCCAGGTGCGCCTCGCCCCCGCCCGCCTCACCCACTGCGAGCGCTGGCTCGGGGCCGCCCGCCGCGCCCACGATTTCGCCCTCGACTACGTCGCCGGGCGGGAAGCCTTCGGGCAGCCGCTGGGCGAGCTCGGGATGGTGCAGGAGAAGCTGGCCCGCTCACTGATCGACATCGAGACCTCGCGCCTGCTGATCTGGCGCTGCGCCTGGGCGCTCGACCGCGGCGAGTCGGCCAGGCACGAGTCCTCGGTCGCCAAGGCCTACTGCGCCGAGGCGGTCAACCGGGTGGTCGACAACGCGGTCCAGGTCTGCGGTGGGACCGGCGTCTCCGGCGAGGGGCCGCCGGCGCGGCTGATGAACGAGGTGCGCCCGTTCCGCATCTACGACGGGCCGACCGAGACGCACCTCTGGTCGATCGCCCGCCGCCAACTGCGCGCCCGCGCCGCCCGCCGCGCGGATCCGGTCGCCGGCCCGTGAACGACGCCGACCTGGCGGAGCTCGTCCCCGCCGAACCGCTCGAGGCCTACCTGGACTCGCTCGGAGTGGGCACCGGCGCGTCGCGGATCGAGACGATCGGCGACGGTCACTCGAACCTCACCTTCCTGGTCGAGCGCGACGGCGCCCGGGTGGTCCTGCGCCGGCCCCCGCGCGGGCCGCTGCCGCCCTCCGCCCACGACGTGGTCCGCGAAGCGCGGCTGCTGAACGCGCTGCGCCCGCACGGCACGCCGGTGCCGAAGGTGTTGGGGACCTGCGAGGACGAGAGCGTGATCGGGGCGCCCTTTTACGTGATGGAGTGGGTCGACGGCCACGTCCTCACCGAGACGATGCCCGCCAACCTGAGCGGCGAGGCGGAGGCGATCGCCGAACGCCTGGTCAACGGGCTGGTCGAGCTGCACGCGCTCGATGCGAGCGCCGCGGGCTTGGCCGACTTCGGGCGGCCCGACGGCTACCTCGAACGCCAGCTCAAGCGCTTCGGCGGCCTCTACGAGACCAACGCGACCCGGCCGCTGCCCGACCTCGAGACGGTCGCCGACTGGCTCGCCGCCAACCTGCCCGACTCGCCCGCCTCGACCGTGGTCCACGGCGACTACCGCCTCGGCAACGTGATGATGACCTCCTCCCCCATCCGCCTCGCGGCGATCCTCGACTGGGAGATGGCGACGATCGGCGACCCGCTCGCCGACCTCGGCTATATGACCGCGATGTGGTCGGAGCCGAGCGACCCGCCGAACCCGGTCTCCGACCTCTCCTCGGTGACCCGCGGCGCCGGCTTCCCCGGCCGCGACTTCCTCACCGCCCGCTACGCCGAGCAGACCGGCCGCTCCCTCGACGCTCTGCCCTGGTACCAGGTGCTGGCGATCTGGAAGGCCGCGATCTTCCTCGAGGGCAGCTTCCGCCGCTTCGGCGCCGGCACCACCGCCGACCCATACTTCGCCTCCCTCGAGGCCGGCGTCCCGGCCCTCGCCGCCCTCGCCCGCGAGCGCACCGCCGCCGCCTGAGCCCCACCCGGCCGCGACGACGAGTGTGCACTTGAGCCGGTCAGGGGCGGCCTAAGTGCACCGGCGTGGCCGCGACTCGCGCTAGATAGTGACGAAGCCGCCGTTGGGGCTGATCGTCTCGCCGACGAAGAAACTGGCGTCGTCGCAGCAGAGGAAGGCGATCGCGGCGGCGATCTCCTCGGGGCGGCCGAGGCGGCCTTGCGGGGTGCCCATGCGGACGGCGCCGATCAGCGCTCGGTGAGGGAGCCGGAGACGAGCTGGGTGTCGACGAAGCCGGGGGCGATCGTGTTGACGCGGATGCCCTGCTGGATCAGCTCTTTGGCGACGGTGCGGGTGAAGGCGAGGATGCCGCCCTTGGCCGCCGAGTAGTGCGGATGGCCGGTGCAGCCCTCGATCCCGCAGATCGAGGCCATGTTGACGATCACGCCGGCGCCGCGGGGGCCCATCGAGCGGGCCGCGGCACGGGTGCCGTAGAAGGTGCCGTCGAGGTGGACGGAGAGCATCTGGCGCCACTCCTCGTCGCTCATCCCGGCCGTCGCCTCGAGCGCCGTAGTCACCTCTTCGCCCGCCGCGAGCTGGGCGAGCTGCTCTTCGGCCCGCGGGTTGACGCGATCGGAGTGGGCGCCGCCGGAGATGCCGGCGTTGTTGACCCAGATGTCGAGCGGGCCGAGCTCGTCCTCCACGGTCGCCAGGGCGGCGTCGACCTGGGCGCTGTCGCTGACATCCGCGGCGACCGCCAGGCCCTTCCCGGCGAGCTTCGCGGTCAGCTTCGCGGCGCCCTCGTCGAGGTCGATAACCGCGACCCGGGCGCCGTCGGCGGCGAGGCGGATGCAGGTCGCCTCGCCGATCCCGGAGCCGCCCCCGGTGACCGCCGCGACCTTGCCGTCGAGCACCGCCATCAGAAGTTCGACTTCAGCCAGTTGGTGAGGTGACGGTTGACCTCGTCGGGCTTCTCCATCTGCACCCAGTGGCCGGCGTCGGCGATCTCGTGCTGCTCGATCTGCGGCAGGTAGGTGTCGAGGCCCTCGTAGGAGACCTCGAAGAAGAACCAGTCGTCGGAGGCGTAGACCAGCAGCGCGGGGATGTCGTGGACGTAGTTGGAGCCCTGCGCCTCTTCGAAGTCCTTGCGCAGCGCCCGGTACCAGTTGAGTCCACCGGTGAAGCCGGTCTTCTCGTAGACGTCGACGTAGAACCGCAGCTCGTCCTCGCTGCAGAGCGGCTCGCCGAACAGCTGCGGGTCGGCGACGAAGACGCCGGCCGGTACTTCCTGGATCGCTTTCGGGGCGGCGTCGAATTCGTCCCGGGTCATGCCGCGGCCGCGCATCATCGAGCGGAAGGTGTGCTCGACGTCGCCGCCGAGGATCTTCTCCCCCACGCCCGGCTCCTGGAAGGTGCGCATGTAGTGATTGGGGCCGCGCAGTTCGTCGTAGGTTTCGATCATGTCTCTGGGCGACTCCCAGGTGAAGTAGGGAGTGCAGAGGCTGCCCATGCCGAGGGTGCGCTCGGGGGCGAAGACCGCCGAGTACCAGGCGGGCATCGAGCCCCAGTCGTGGCCGAAGAAGATCGCTTTGTCGAGGTCGAGCGCGTCGAGCAGGCCGGTCAGGTCGGCGACCAGGTTCTTGACGCTGTAGGTCTGGGCGTCCTCGGGGGCGTCGGTGCCGCCGTAGCCGCGCTGGCTGGGGACGATCGCGCGGAAACCCGCCTCGACCACCGCGGGCACCTGGTTGCGCCAGGAGAAGGGGTGCTCGGGGAAGCCGTGCAGGAGCAGCACCGGGGTGCCCTCGCCCTCCTCGAAGTACTCCATCGTGATGCCGTTGGTCTGGACCGTCTTCGGTGCGGTGAAGTCCATCGATCTGCCTTTCGGATCGGCGTTGGCGGTGGCCCGGTCAGCCGGGGAGCGTGAAGCCGGCGTCGACGCAGAGCGTCTGGCCGGTGACCATGCGTGCTTCGTCGGAGAGCAGGAAGGCGGCCGGCTCGCCGATCTCGGCCGGGTCGAGGGCGGCGCCGAGAGGCGCCCGCTCGGCCGCCGCGGCGGCGATCGCCTCCCACTCGGGGATTTCCTTGAAGAGGTCGGTGAGGACGACGCCGCCGCGGATGCAATTGGCGCGGATCCCCTCCGGGCCGCCCTCGACGGCGAGATAGGCGACCAGCGTCTCGATCGCCGCCTTGGCGGTGCCGAAGGCGGCGTAGGCGTCGTAGACCCGCTGCGCGCCGAGGCTGGAGATCGCGACGATTGCTCCGCCACCGGCCTCACGCATCGAGGGCCGCGCCGCCTGGGCGAGGCTGAGCAGCGCCCGCACGTGGGTCTGCATCGTCTCGTCCCACTGGTCCATCGTCAGTTCATGGGTCAGCCCAAAGGAGCCGTTCGCCGCGTTGGCGACGAGATAGCGGATCGGCCCCAACTCGGCGACCGTGGCCTCGACCGCGGCGACGTTGTCGGCGGGGTCGCCGACGTCGCCCTGGATCGTCATCGCCCGCCGGCCGTGGGCGCGGATCTCCTCCGCGGTCGCCTCCGCCGCCTCGGCGTTGGCGACGTAGGTGATCGCCACGTCGGCGCCCCGCTCGGCCGCGGCCAGCGCGCAGGCGCGACCGATCCCGCGTGAGCCTCCGGTGACGAGGGCGGTCCCGTTGAGCTCCCAGGCCATGGTCTGAACCTAATTCGGCTCGGCCGCCTTCCGCGTACTTCCGGAAACGGCGCTTTGTCGAATTCCCAGGGTTCCGGTTCCGGCTCTACCGTCAGGCCGCACGAGCCGCCTGCCGAGCGCCAACGCGCAGGCCGCGAACCATGCCCAGCCGAGCGCGAGGCCGCCGACCACGTCGGTCGACCAATGGACGTCGAGGAGGACGCGGCCGGCGGCCACGGCCACGGCGATGGCGACCGCGAGCCCGGCGAGGAAGGGCCAGGCGCGGCGTCCCCACCAGAGGCCGGCGACGAAGGCGAACGCCGCCCAGGACGCGGCAGCGGTGGAGGAGTGGCCACTCGGGAACGAGGGCCCGAGCGTCGCCGCCAGCGGCTCGAAGGCAGGACGGGTGCGGTCGACCAACCCCTTCAGCTCCTGGGTCAGGAGCTTGTCGCCGAGGATCACGAGCAGCAGGAAGAACGGCGTCCAGGGGTTCCGACGGCGGTTGAGGTCCACCAAGGTGACCAGCACCGCGACGATGGCGACGGTCCGGGTCTCCCCGAGGTCGGTGACGTAGGTGAGCGCGCGGCGGGTGGAGGCGGTGACGTGGTCGTGGCTCCACTGCGCCGCGGCATAGTCGAGCCCGTGGAGGAGATCGGTCTGGGAGACGACGATCGCCAGGACGGCGACGAGCGCCGCGCCGCCGATCAGGATCGCCCAGCCGAGGGCGAGAACCGGCACCGCGCGCTTCGTCAGACCTCCCGCCTCCCCACGGCGGTCGCCAGCTCCTTTACCCGGTGCAGAGGGCCGCGGTGGCGCCAGCGATCGGGGTCCATCTCCTCGCTGCGCTCGATGTCGGCGACGAAGCTCGCGACCAGCGTCTCGCAGAAGCGCTCGCTGTGGACCGCGAGCGTGATCTCGTCGTTCAGCTGGAAGGAGCGGCTGTCGAAAATTGATCGTCCCGAGGCCATCAGACCTTGCGGTAGCGCGCGTCGGCCACCGAGTACAGGGCGAAGCCGGCGAGGCCGACGGCGATGATGCCGAGCAGCCACGGTCCGAAGGCGGTCTGGGTGAGTTTGTGGAGCGCCCCGTCGAGCCCGACCGCTTCCTTCGGGTCGTACTCGATCGCCGCCTTCAGGATCCCGTAGCCGACGAGGGCGAAGATCACCGCCCGCGCGACCAGCCCGAACACCCCGAGGAAGGTGTAAGCCTTGCGCGTCGACTCGCTCATCTCGCCGGTCTTCGCGTCTTCGAGGAAGTTGCGCGAGAGGCCCTTGTAGGCCTGATAGACGGCGACCCCGATGAGGGCGACGCCGACGATCGCGACGAAGACCTGGCCGCCGGACCAGCCGAGGACGCCGGCCGTCGTTTCCTTCGCCTTCTGCGAGCTGGAGCTGGACCCGGAGCCGACCAGGATGCCGATCGCGACGATGCAGAGCGCCGCGTAGACGATGCCGCTGGCGAAGGCCGCGACGCGGTCGGAGGTGTCGTCGCGCTGTTCGGCGCCGTGGCCGACGACGGCGCGGGTCAGCCGCCAGATCGCGTAGCCGGCCAGGCCGATCGCCAACAGGACGAGCAGGACCTTGCCGTAGGACTGGCCCGCGATCGCCTTCATCGCGCCCTGCTGGTCGGTGGTCTTGCCGCCTTCGCCGAGCGCCAGCTCGAGCGCCAGCAGGCCGATCACGAAGTAGACGACACCGCGCGCCAGGAGGCCCGCCCGGGCGAGCCAGCCGAGGCCGCGCGCGTGGGCGAGCTGCTCACCGCCGCGCCGCGCCTTGTCGCCGAGGTCCCCGGACCCTGATGCCACGTTTGCGCCCATCACTCTCCTCCATTTCCGCCGGTGGCGGGCACACAGACCGTTACCGCTCCGGGTTCGACCTTGACCTTGAAAGACCTGACCTTCTTGCGATCGCCGCCGTCGAGCTCGTAACGGACCTTGCGGTCGAGCTTGACGCTCAGCTTCCTCGCCTTGGTGACACGGATGAACGGCGACTTGTGGGTGTCGCCGGTGACCGTACGGGCGGCGGCGCGGGCGATCTGCAACGGGCTCTCCGCGGTGAGGAGCCCGACGTCGAGGACGCCGTCGTCGGGCTCGGCGTCGGCGAAGACCTCGATGCCGCCGAAGAGCTCGCCGATGTTGCCGACCAGGATGCAGCTGGCGGGCCCCTCGTACCAAAGGGTGCCGTCGATCTTGATCTTGGCCTCGAAAGGCTCGCTGTTGATGTTGGCGGCGCCGCCGAAGATGTAGGCGGCACGGCCGAGCCGGTCCTTCAGCTCGTCGGAGTCCTTGATCATCGCCGCGTCGAGCCCGGCTCCCGCCATCACCGCGAAGCGCTCGCCCGCGAAGCGCCCGACGTCGAGCCGGCGGCGTCTGCCGTGCAGGGCGACACGCAGGGCCGAGGTGAGATCGGGTTCGATCCCGAGGTGGGAGGCGAAGAGGTTGGCGGTCCCGGCGGGCAGGATCCCGAGCGGGATCTGGGCGTCGCCGAGCGCGTTGATGCAACGGTGGACCATGCCGTCGCCGCCCCAGACGAGGATCTGGTCGGCGCCCGCGGCGATCGCCGACTCGACCGCCGCCGGGGCCCGCTTCGCCTTCGGCACCTCGAACCAGTGCGGGTCGGAGAACCCCTCCTCGGCGAGCATCGCGCGCAGCTCCGGGAGCCCTCCGCCGAGCATCTTCTCGGCGTGGGCGACGACGGCGGGCCTCACCTGGCACGCCTCTCGGCCGCGGCCGCGGCGACGCGGCAGGCGAAGATCAGCAACAGGATCGCGCCGATCCCGATCAGGAGGCCGCCGATCACGTCGAGCGGGTGATGCATGCCCCGGTACATGCGCGAGAAGGCGACGAAGCTGACCATCAGGATCACGCCGGTCCAGGCCAGCGCCTTGCGCAGGCTGCCGGTGATCGTGGTGGTGAGCAGCAGGACCAGGCCGGCGTAGACGGCGACCGAGGCGGCGGTGTGGCCCGAGGGGTAACTGGCGTCGACCGGCAGGTCTTCGAGGCGGTGGACCGAGGGACGGTCGCGGGGGACCAGCAGGGAGGTCACTTTGTAGGTCGCCGACTCGGCGGTGAGGACGAAGACGGCGAAGGCGGCGATCGCCCACCGCTTCATGCAGGCGCAGACGATCGCGACGATGCCGACCAGGATCGGCAGGACGGGAGAGCCGCCCGCTTCGGTGCCGATTTCCGAGAGCGTCGTCAGCAGGCTGGTGCGATGTTCGGCGAGCACTTCGGGCAGGGCCTCGTCGGCGCTCCCGAGGCCGAACCCGTCGGGGCTGACGACGACGTGGACGATGAACAGGGCGAGGAGCACCGAGGCGGCGGCGAGCACCACGAAGCCGACCAGCAAGGCGACGATGAAAGCGAGCGCGGGATGAGGGTCGCCGATCGCGCCGGCGAACCGGGAGGCGATCCCGCCAGGACGCGGGACCAGGACCGGGGGTGTGGTCTTCTCGTCGTGGGGCTTCGAGCGCGCGGGCTCATGCACACGCGCCTGCGGGTGGACGGACACTTCGGGTGCTCCTTCCCCGTGGAGCTGTCGACCGAGGCATCAGCGGAGCCCCGGATGGACTGGGCTGACTGATGCGTCGACCGGCCTCTCTCGGTCGGATCAACTTTCTGACGTAATGCCCTAACGAGGCGGCCCGTTAAACGTCAGGGGGAACATCGGGGGATCTTCCCGAGAGCGAAAGGCGCATTTGTCGAATCCCCAGCCCCGGTCCCGAAACGCCCCGCCGGCCGACCCTCGACCGGCCAGGCTCGACCGATGAGCTACTGGGGAGCGGAGACCACGGACCGGGGCGTCGTCGTCGCCGCCTACACCGACGCGCCGATGAACTACTTCGTCGGCGAGGGGGTCGAAGAACCGGCCGCGCTGCTGCCGACCTGGCGGGCGACCTCGGTGCCGGGCGATCCCAGCTGATGCGGATCGTCGACACCTGGATGAACGTCGACATGCCCGTGTGGGGCGAGGAACCGTGGATGCTCGCGGTCGCCGAGCGCTACCTCGGGTCGGGGCGGGCGGGGTTGCGGCGTCTGGAGGCGGCGGAGTTGCTGGAGGAGATGGACGCGAACGGGGTCGAGAAGGCGATCCTGGATTTGAATCTCGACCGCCCCTCGGCGCACACGCTGAAAGTCACCGAAGCCGCACCCGACCGCCTATCCCTGGCGGGCCGAGTCGACCCGCGCAAGCCGATGAAGGCCGTGGGCAAGCTGCGCGCCGCCCACGCCGACCTTCCACTGGTCAGCGCCAAGATCGTCCCCTTCATGCAGGACCTGCCGCCGACCCACGCGAGCCACTACCCCGTCTACGCCGCTTGCACGGAACTGGACCTGCCGATCCAGATCAACACCGGCATCCCCGGCCCACCCCTCCCCAGTGCCTGCCAGGAACCGATCCACCTCGACCGGGTCTGCTTCGACTTCCCCGACCTCACCGTCGTCATGGCCCACGGCGCCGACCCCTGGTGGGACGTCGCGATCCGCCTGATGATCAAGTGGCCGAACCTCCACCTGATGACCTCCGCCTACCGCCCCAAGTACCTGCCCGACTCCCTCCTCCACTACATGCGCACCCGCGGCCCGGAGAAGGTGATGTTCGCCTCCGACCACCCGCTCCTGGAGATCGACAAGTGCGTTTCCGACCTCGCCGGCCTCGACCTCCCCGGGACGGTGCTCGAGGGCTACGCGGCGACCAACGCCGAAGGGGTCTTCTTCGACGCCGGGTGATCCGCGCCGGCTACCTCAGGAGGAAGGCGTATCGGGTCTTCTCGTGGGCGTTCATCTCGGCAACCTGGATCGAGTAGTACTTCGGCACCGCCGAACCGTGCGGCGTCAGCTTGACCCGGCCGTAGGCGACGTTCGTCGAGATCGCGACGTGGCAGGGCACCCCATAGAGCGCCGTGCAGGCCGCGACTTCGGTGGAGGTCCAGAGCTCACCGCTTTCGCCGAATTCGGCGACGTGCGCGAGCGCGGCCCCCAGGCCGGCCTGGGTGATCAGGTACTGCCGCACCGTGGTCGCACCGTGGTGCTGGATCATCGCCATCAACTCGGTCTGGGTCGGCAGCCGCCAGATCCCGTGGACCTGCGCCGCCGTCCAATAGTCGTGCAGCCCCCGTTCGGTCGGGTTGACCCAGAGCTTCTGGGCGACGTCGAGTGGGCCGGGGATCGGGGCGACCGGGTTGCGGGCCAGCTGCTCGACCCGGCGCTCGGCGAGCAGTTCGGCCTCGAGCTTCGAGATCGTCCAGACGTCTTCGATCGCTTCGGGGCCTTCGGTCGCGGCGATGACGTTTTCGGACTCGACCCCCAACACCGTCGCCGCGACCTCCAGGTCGTCGAGGTAGGTGAACATGTCGGTCACCTTCCGCTGGTCTTCGACGGTGTAGAAGGGACGGGTCCCGAGCAGGCTCTTCGCGTAGGCCTCGACGATCGTCGTCTTCGGGCTGACCAACAGGTCATGGAACCTGCCGGCGACGCTGAAGAGATCCGCCGACGGCGCCTGCCGCTTGAAGCGGATGCGGCAGGCTTCGCGGACGCTGGCGCTCTTGTGTGGGTCCAGGTAACAGGCGAGGTCGCTCTCGAACTTGGTGATCTTGCTGATCTCGAGCTGGTCGTACCGCTCGACGAAGGAGGCGTCCAACACCTCCTGCAACGTCTTGTCGGTGGTGGCTTGCAACACCTTGATCTGATTCGAGAGCTGGGTCAGCTGCGCGGAGATTTCGCTCAGCGCGTTGGCGGTGGGATCCAGCCCCGCCTTGGCCATGAGTTTCCCCATCACCGCCTCCCCCGCTCCGGAGGCGAGTTTGCCCGCCACGAAGGATGCCGGAGTCGCCGACGCCACCGGCGCCTCGACGACCGCGACCCCGAACACAAGACAAGTGCAGACCGCGCCCATCGCGCGCCGGCGTCCCTTCGTCAACATTTCCACTCCCCGCCCCTCGATTGGATCGAATTTTTTAAGTTATCGACCGCAAGCGGGACTTCTTGAGCGCACGGACGGAAATCCAGTCCGCGGCGTCGGGACTAGCGCGGAAGCTCCCGTCCCAGCCACCCGGAGTAGAACCCCTCGATGTCCGGCAGATACTCGTGCATCACCGGGTAGCCGGGCGGCACCGCTTCGGTCTCCAGCAGGCGCCCTGACACCGGGCAGTAGTACTCGCGGAGCTCTTGCCAGTCGCCCTCGGGGTGGCCTAGCTCGGGGTAGATCTCGCGGTAGAGATCGTCGGTATCGCGGACGAACATGGGGACGTGGAGCTTCCAGTTCTGGTCCCAAGGGCAGAGGTCGGCGCCGGCGTCGGTGCGGATCATCAGGTCGCCGGAGGGGGTGCGGACGATGTTCATGCCCTCGCCGTAGGGGAGGACGATCGGGTCGTCGTAGTCGACGCGGGACTGGAGGAGCGACAGCCACTTGTCGAAGCGGTCGGGATCCTTGATCGAGGACTGGATGTCCTTGACGGCACGGCGGGAGAGCTTCTCGTCGAGGAGGTCGGCGAGGGTCTCCAGGGTGACCTCGGTGGTGACGGGGACGGCCACCTGGCCGCCCTCGGGGAGGTAGACCTCGGAGGCGGCGAGGAAGGCCGCCGTCGACTCCTCGGGGGTGACCTTGCCGGGAACTGCGCGGGGGACCGTCACGGTCGGGGTGATGACGTCGAAGTCGAAGTCCTCGGGCAGGTCCCAGAACCCGCGGAACTCGGCCGCCCAGGCGGGCTCCAGGCGCATCGACTCGGCGAGCATCACCTTCACGGTGTCGATCAGGTCCTGGTCCAGGATGCGTCGGCGCTGCTCGGCCCACCACTCGGCCGCCGGGCGGGCGCGGTCGAGGCGGGCGCGCATCAGGCCGTCGCGGTTCTCCAGCCCATAGGCGCGCTCGGCCCAGTCGCGCTGGATGTGGCCGCCGGCGATGTCCTCCTCGATCCGGTCCTCGCTGCGCAGGAGCGGGTCGCCGAGGCCGCCGCCGCCACGCCCGGAGGAGAGGTAGAGGTCCCCGGTCTTGACCGCGATCATCATCGTGTACGGATCCTGTTCGAGCTGGTGGCGCCCGGCGAAGGCGGAGAGCGCCGACTCCTCGCCGCTGACGTCGCCGACCGGGTAGGCCATGCCCGCCGCCGCCTGCTCGAAGATGTCGGAGTCGAAGACGTTGTGGACGTAGGCGCTCGGTGCCGGGTAGCCGCCGAAGAGCCCCGGCGAGGTGAGCATCCCGCCGGCGCCGATGTTCTCGATCTCGAAGTCCTGGGTGCCGTTGACGAGCAGCAAGGTCTCGAAGGAGGAGCCGCCGCGGTGGCGGCCGACGCCGCCGGTGTTGGGCTTGATCTGGCGACCGAGGTAGATCATCGGCTTGACCAGCTCCCACATCTCGACGTCGCCCATGTCGCCCTCGGGGTTGAAGACGGCGGCGCCGTAGTCGAGCCCGTCGAGGACGTACTTGGCGCCCTGCCCCTGGGCGCCGATCTCGAAGTTCATGAAGCCGGAGATCTGTCCGTACTGGTCGATGCCGCCGCCCTGGGCGACGTTGCCGGGTACGGTGTAGGTGGAGACGATCTCCTCGATGTAGCCGCGCGACTGGAGCGCGCGCGAGACCGCCCGCAGGTAGCCGGTCGAGGTGGTGAACATCGGCATCCAGGGGAACGATGAGGAGCAGGGCGCGTCGCCGAGGTTCGCCCAGCTGCCCTCGGTCAGCTGCAGCTCGGTCGCGTAGTAGGCGCCGTCGTTGATCTTGTCGTTGCAGATCAACGTCTGGGTGAAGAGGATCCACTGCATCCCCTGCTGCGCCGACGGGGTCGCGTTGAAGGAGTGCCAGCCCCAGGCCGAGGAGCCGCGCAGGTCGGTCGTCCAGCGGCCGTCCTGATCGACCACCGCCTCGTAGGCGCCGTGGATGATGAGGTCGCGCTGGGCGCGCTTCGGGAGGTTCGACTTGTTCGCGTATCTGGCCTCGGTGAAGCCGGCGGAGCGGTAGCGGCCGGGGACGAGCAGGCCGCGGACGCGGCTCTTGAAGTCCCGCCGCCCGTCCTCGATCGCCTCGCGCATGAACTGCTTGAACGGGTCGCCGCCCTCCTCCAGCACCAGCCGCTCGACCGCGTCGCGGATCATGTGGCAGCCCGCCAGGCGGGTGCGCTCGTCGAGCAGGTAGAGGCCCGGCGCGCGGCTCTGCATCGAGCACCGTTTGGTGTGCCACTGGGCGATCTGGTCGCGCTCGCCGATCTTCGTGCAGTGGAGATCGATGCCGTCGTCGAAGCGGGTCGTCGGTTCGAGCGGGACGCCACCCGGCGAGGAGGCGCCGATGTCCATCACGTGAATCACGCCGCCCGCCCAGGCGAGCAGCTCGGTCGGGTCCTCGGGGTTGAAGATCGGGACGAAGGTCTGCACGTCGGCCGGGTGGACGTCGCCGATCGTCGGCTGGTTGTTGGCGAAGATGTCCCCCGGCCTGATCCCCGGGTTGTCCTCCCAGCCGTTCCGCACCATGTACTTGATCGCCTCGCTCATCGTGTGGACGTGGACGATGATCCCGGTCGAGAGCGCGACGTTGTCGCCCTCGGGGGTGTAGAGCGCGAAGCAGATCTCGCCGAGCTCGCGGACGATCGGCGAGGCGCTGATGTTGAGCGCCGTCTCGCGCGCCGTGACCATGCCGCCGCGCACCCGCGAGAAGAGCTTCTCGAAGTGCAGCGGGTCGGAGTCCTTCATCTCCAGGTCGCGGAGGCCGTGGTAGTACCCGGTCTCCTCGAAGCGGCCCTCGCTGAGGGCGAGCATCTCGGCCAGCTTCAGCCCTTCCCAGCCGATCGGCGCCGACCGGTCGGGCTCGAGCTCACGGGTGCGGTCGATCGTGGCCATTCTGGGTCAGGCCTCCTTGTTCTCGAGGTGGAAGATGCCGTGCTCGTCGAGCCAGGCGCGACGGTCGGGTGGGATCGGGAAGGTGGTCGACTCGGCCTCCAGCACCGCCGGGCCCTCGATCGTCTGGCCGTTGCCGACCTCGTCCATCTCGTAGATGTCGGTGGTCGCGTAGCCGTCCGCCCACCAGACCTGGCGGGTCTCCTTCACCGGCGGCGAGCCCGACACGGCGGCCAGCACCGGCAGGGTCGGCTGCTCGATCGGGACCGAGCCCTTGACGATCGCCTGGGCGACCAGGTAGCCGAGCTCCGGCGAGGAGGCGGCCCGCGCGTACATCCGCGTGTTGGTCTCCTCGAAGGAGGCGATCAGCTCGAGGATGTCCTCGATCGTCTCGACCGCGGGCTTCGGCGCGTCGACCTCGATGTCGACCAGCTGGCCGTAGTACTGCATCCGCACCATGTGGGTGAAGGAGACGTCTGAGGCGTCGTGGCCGGACTTGGCGAACTCGTCGCGGACACGGTCCTCGAGCGAGCGCCAGGCCTGGGTCAGGAGGCCGCCCATCTGGACTTTTTCCTCGTCGGTGTGGGTCGGCAGCAGCGGCAGATCGACCTGGCGGTCGAAGCGGTACTCGAAGTCGGCGCAGGCGCAGCCGAAGGCGGAGAAGCCCGCCGCCCACTCCGGCACCAGCACCTGCTGGTAGGGGACCCCCGCGGTGTAGCCGGCGACGTGTAGCGGGCCGCCGCCGCCGTAACAGAGCAGCGTGTAGTCGGCCGGGCTGTAGCCCTTGCCGAGGATGCGGCCGACGGCCTCGTTGCGCAGCGAGGTCTCGAACAGCTCGATCACCCCGGCCGCCGCCTCCTCGATCCCGAGGCAGAGCGGATCGGCGACCTGGCGTTTGACCTCGTGGCGGGCGCGCTCGATGTCGAGCTGCACCTGGCCGCCGAGGAAGTACTCGGCGTTCAGCCGGCCGAGCACCAGGTTGAGGTCGGTGATCGAGGCGGTCTGGACGCCGCCCTCGGGCCAGGCCGTGCCGACCGCCGCGCCGGCCGAGTCGGGACCGATCTCCGGCCGGCGCGCGTTCGGGTCGATGCGGACGAAGGAGCCGCAGCCGGCGCCGACCGAGTCGATCTGCACCAGCGGCATGTTGAGCAGGAATTTCGCCATGTCCGGGGTCGTCGTCACCTCGTAGCGCTTGCCGGTCAGCAGGGCGATGTCGAAGGAGGTGCCGCCGATGTCGGTGCAGAGGACGTTGTTGAGATCGATCCGGTCGGCCAGGTAACGGGCGCCGACGACGCCGCCGATCGGGCCGGAGACGAGGGTCGTCGCGAGCTGGTCGGCGTCGATCGAGATCGTGCCGCCGTGCGAGGCCATCACCCGCAGCTCGAAGGCGGCGCCGCGCTCCTTGGTGCGGTCGCGGACGGCGCGCAGGGTGCCGCGCGAGGGCTCGGCGGCGTAGGCCTCGATCACCGTCGTGTTGAGGCGGGGGAAGTCGCGGCGCGAGGGGTAGAGCTCGGAGGAGACGAAGACCGGGCAGGAGCCGTTGACGCTGCGTTTGGCCTTCTCCTCCTCGAGGATCTCGCACACCCGCTGCTCGTGCATCGGGTTGCGGTAGCTGAAGATCAGCGAGATGACGATCCCCTCGACGCCGTCGTCGAGCAGCGAGTTGACCGCGGCGCGGGCGTCCTCCTCGCGCAGCTGCAGGACCTCGTTGCCGAACAGATCGATCCGTCCCCGAATCCCATGTACTCGATCCCTTGGGATCAGCGGATCGTTGTGGTGATGGGTGGCGATGTGGAGGCGATCGGCGTAGGAGAAGCCGAGGTAGGTCTGGATCCCGCGCTCCATCTGCAGCGAGTCCTCCTGACCGGCGGTGACCAGCGCGCCGACCCGGCGGCCCTTGCGGCTGAGCAGGCGGTTCAGCATCGCGGTGCCGCTGAAGACGGCGGACTGGATCCGCGGGAAGCCCTCCTCCGGCGTCGAGTCCCACTGCCGGAAGGCGTCCTCGGCGGAGGCCATCAGCCCCTCCGACTCGTCCTGCGGCGTGGTCTGCGCCTTGCCGACGACGAAGCTGCCCTCGTCGTCGACGATGAAGGTATCGGTCATCGTTCCGCCGGCATCGATCGCCAGCACGCGCGGGTCGTGCGCCTCAGCTCCCATTGAACGACCGTAGGCGGGCGCGGCGCCGCTGTCGTCGTCTTCCACAACCGATCGCGAAGCCGCCCTTTGTGCCCTCAGCACAAACGAACTACGGTCGGCGGATGGCGCATGAGGTCGAAGCGATCGTCGAGATCCTCGGCGCCGAGCTCGACCCGATCTCGGCGGTGCTGACCGACACGATCCACGATCACCTCGACGAGCTCGACGACGACATGCGCAGCTGGACGCTGCAGAGCACCCGCGCCAACCTCGGGGTGATCGTCGCGATGATGCGCGAAGGCGAAGATCCGGCCGCCGCCGAGCCGCCGCCCGAGGCGGTCGGCTACGCGAAGGAGTACGTCGTCCGCGGGCTCGACCTGTTCCTCCTCCAGCGCGCCTACCGGACCGCCCAGGGCGTGTTCGGCGAGATCATCCTGGCGCGGCTGCGCGCCGCCACCGACGACCTCGATCGCCTGACCGGGGCGATGACCTTCTTCAACGCCTGGGTGTTCGCCTGGATGGAGGCGATCGAGCGCCGGCTCACCGACATCTACATGGGCGAGCGCGAGCAGTGGGTGCGCGGCGCCGCGGCGGTGCGGGCGGCGGAGGTGCGGGCGCTCTTGTCAGGCAAAGCCGCCGACCCCGACGCGGTGAGCCTGCGTCTCGGCTACGAGCTGGGGCGCCACCACGTCGGCTACGTGGTCTGGAGCGAGGAGGCGGGCGAGCGGCCGGGGGACGCCGGGGCGCTGTTCGCCGCGATGGAGCGGGCGGCGGCGGCGATCGCCGAGTCGCTCGGGGCGGGGCCGCCGCTGACCGTCGCCGAGGGCCGGCACCTGGCCTGCTGGGCTGGGCGCCGGGAACCACCCGACCTGAAGCGCCTGCGGCTGCCGAAATCGGTCGCCGGCAAGCTCTCCGTGGCCGCCGGGACCCCCGCGCACGGGGTCGAGGGCTTCGTCCTCACCCACCGGGAGGCGCTGGTCGCGAGGCGGGTGGCCCAGCTGCGCCGGGATGGAACCGGGGCGCGCGCCGCCTATCCCGACCTCGCCCTGGAGGCATTGCTGGTCGACGATCCACCCGCCGCCCGCCGCTTCGCCGCCCGCGAGCTCGGCCCGCTGGCGGGCCGCGACGACGCCACCGTCCGCATCGCCTCCACCCTGGCGATCTTCCTCGAGGAGGGCGGCAGCTTCGTCGGCGCGGCCCGCCGGCTCGGCGTCCACTCCAACACGGTCGCCTACCGCGTCCGCCGCGCCGAAGCCGAGCTCGGCCACCCGGTCACCGAGCGCCAGCTCGAGCTCCGCGTCGCCCTCCGCCTCTCCCGCCTCCTCGACTGAGCCAGGAACATGAGAGCCCATGTCCTTGGTCGCCCTCTGGGCGACCAAGGACATGGGCTCCCGACATCAGTCGCTGACGCGGACGAGGAGCTTGCCCATGTTGCGACCGTCGAACAGCTCCGCCAGGGTGTCGACGGCGACGTCGATCCCGCCGTCGACGATCGTCTCGTCGTAGTGGAGCTTGCCTTCGCCGAGGAGGCCGCCGAGGTAGCCGATCGCCTCTTCGAAGCGGTGGCCGTAGTCGAGGACGAGGAAGCCCTGGATCGTGGCGCGCTGCATGATCAGCTGGCCGATGTTGGAGAGGCCGCCGGAGTGCTCGCCGCCCTCGTTGTAGGTGTTGTACTCGGCGATCATGCCGCAGAGGACGACCCGGGCGCCGATGTTGAGGCGGCCGAGGATGTGGTCCATGATCGGGCCGCCGACATTCTCGAAGTCGACGTCGATGCCGTCCGGGGTCGCCGCGTCGAGTTGGTCGCGCCAGTCGTCGGCGCGGTGGTCGACGCAGGCGTCGTAGCCGAGCTTCTCCACCGCGTGGGCGCACTTCTCCGGGCCGCCGGCGATGCCGACCACCCGGCCCGCGCCGCGCTGCTTGGCGACCTGCCCGGCGACCCCGCCGACCGCCCCGCAGGCGGCCGAGATGACGACCGTGTCGCCCTCCCGTAGATCGGCCAGATCGCAGCCGATGTAGGCGGTGACGCCGGTGTGGCCGAGCGCCCCGAGGAAGGCCGATTCCGGCCCCGGGAGCGGATCGGGCAGCACCGTCAGCGGCGCCTCCAGCAGCGAGTCGTCGGCGAGGCAGTACTCCTGCCAGCAGAGGAAGCCGCTCACGAGCGCCCCGACCGGCATGTCGTCGCGCCTCGACTCGACCACTTCGCCGATGCCGAGGCCGCGCATGACCGCGTCGATCGGCACCGGCGGCATGTAGCCGCGGATGTCCGACATCCAGATCCGGTTGGTCGGGTCGAGCGAGAGCAGCTTGGTCTTCACCAGGGCCTGCCCGTCGGCGAGCTCGCCGATCTCCTCCTCGACCAGCTCGAGATCGCCGACGCGCGCCTCGCCCGCGGGCCGGCGGCGCAACCGCCAGGCCCGGTTCGTGGCCGCCATCAGCTCGCCAGCGCCGTGGTCTGCTCGGCCTCCGGGTTGTTCTTCACCCAGACGTCGTCGTCGTACATCCGTAGGTCGAACTTGGAGGAGTGGAACGCTTTCGCCGCCGCGTTGCACTCGTCCTGGGTCAGCTTGCCCTGCGTCGTCGTCCACTTCGCCGTTTTCGGAGGCAGGGACGTGGAGCCCGAACCGATCGGCCCGACGCCCGCGGTCCAGTTGTCGTCGGCGAGCACCGAGTACGGGATCGACGACCACATCTCACCCGGCTCGCGCGAGTACCGCGCCATGTGGTGTGGGCCGCGGTCCTGCGAGGTGAGCGAGATCAGCCCGACCAGCTCGGCGATCGCCGAGTTGCCGTACTCGTCGTTCATCAGCGGCCGGAACAGCTGGGTGCGGTCGTCGACCAGGAACCAGTCGTCCTGCTCGTAGACGCCGGCGAAGTGGGCGACGTCCTTGATCACCGCCGCGTACACCAGGAGCCCCGCGTCGATCATCTGTTCACGGGTCCAACCGGCCATCATCTTCCACATCGTGGCCGTCGCCGCTTCCATCTTCTCGCGCTGGTCGTCGAAGTATTCGGCCAGCTCGCCGGCGCTCCCCATGTGCACCGGGATGTACCCGTCCGACAGCCAGTCGGAGGTGAACAGGCCGACCGCGACGAGGTTGTTGTTGTCGTAGGACGGCGAGGCCTCGAAGCTGCCCCAGTCGTCGACCATGTGGAAGTCGGTTTCCTTCATGATCACCGGCACGGTCAGGTTGTTGAACTCGATCTCGCTCGCGACCCCGTCCATCCAGGGGAAGTCGCACTCGGAGAGGTCGAGCGCGTCGCGGACCAGCATCTGGTTGCCGTCTTTGGTCCGGTAGGGACCGTTGTTGCAGAACGAGAGCCGGCACTCGCAGTGGCTGAGGAACCCGTACGCCGAGACCGCCGCCATGAACGCGGTGAACGCGGTGTGGAGCTTGTCCCCCGGCGTCACCCCGATCGCGTGCTCTTCGAAGAACTCGGTCTGGCGCGCGGTGTGGATCTGGTCTTTGTGGTTGCCGTCCGAGGGCATGATGTGGTTCTCGGCCCGGTGGAACGACATGTTCATGCGCCGGTAGAAGTCGAGCACGTCCATCATGTCTTCGACCGCGTCGGTCGGCTTCAGCAGGCCCATGTCGAGGAACCACTGGCGGCCGCCGAGGTAGAACTGCGCGCCGACATCCATCGAGATCGTGTTCACGTAGGTGCCCACCTGGCGGGCGCGGTCGCCGATCTCCTCGGCGGGCATCGCCGCGTCGACCTTGCGCAGCACTTCCGGGTAGCGGAACCAGGCGTTGTAGTAGGACATCGTGATGTACGGGTTGACCGGGAAGAGTTTCGACTCCTGCACGGTCCGGGTGGTGCACTGGAAGTAGAAGGAGTCCGCCCACTTCTGGATGAAGTTGTTGGTCTCCAGCAAATCGACGTAGCTGCGCTTGATCGGCATCTGAAATTCCTCCTAGGAGACCTTGATCACGCGGACGCGATGGTGCGCCGCCGCGTCGGCGTCGGCGTAGGCGTCGGCCGCGGGTTTCGAGTACTCGACCAGCACCGTGTCGCCGTCGGCGAGCCCGTCGACCGTCGCGTTCATCAGGCAGGGCACGTTGTACTCGCGGGTGAGGATCCCGAGGTGCGAGCGGACCGTGCCGCCCATGCAGACGACCGCGGTGAAATCACCGAGGATCGGCGCCGTCAGGGTGCCGCCGGAGTCGTCGATGATCGCCACCGTGTTCTCCGGCACGCCCCCGGTCAGCATCTCCATCACCTTGTCGACGTCGGAGATGTAGCGGGCGGTCCCGGTGACGTCGGCGGGCGCCTTGAAGACGTTGTCGCCGGTGCCGACGATCTTCCGCCCCTCCTCGTCGGACTCCTGCTCGCCGGAGTCGGTGATCCCCGCCAGCGGTTTGTATTTGTCCGGCTCCTCCTTCAGCGAGATCGTCGCCGAGACGTCGAAACGGTAGCCCTCGGCCAGCACGTCGGCCTCGATCTGCTGCAGCTCCTCGCGGGTCGGCAGCAGGGCGCCCTGTTCGACCGCCTCCTCCCAGCTCAGACCACCCAGCTGGGCGAACTTCTCCGCCGCCAGCGCGCGCACGGCGCTGTGGTAGCGCTCGACCAGCGGCGTCGCCGACTCCCGCGGCCACTTGTCGGGGTAGGGCCTGGCGCCCTGGGCAGTGACACTCACGATCTCTCCTCCTCTTGCTCGAGATTCGACTTCTCCTGCGCGAAGCGGAGCAACAGCGCCGCCTCGTGCTGACCGGGAAGCTTCCGCACGCGCGCGACACCCGCCTTGATCGCGGCGCGCGCGCCCTCCGGGGTTGACACGTCGTCCGACGTTCCCACGGCGTCCGGGTCGATCGACCCCTCCCCCACGTCGGCGACCACTTCCACCGGGCTCGCCTCGCGAGCCCATCCGATCAAGGTCTCGAGGCCCGGCACGCTCGCCGGATCGACTTCCTCGGTCTCGAGGATGCCGCGGTAGACGACCCCGGTGGAGCCGTCGACGGTCAGCTCCTCGCCGAGCAGCTCTGCGGTGACGCCCTCGCCGACGCCGACCACGCTGGGCCGGCCGAGCGCCCGGGTGACGACCGCCGCGTGCGAGGTCGAGCCGCCGCGCTCGGTGACCACGGCGCGCGCCGCGATCATCCCGCTGACGTCCTCGGGGCTGGTCGTCGGCCGGGTGAGGACGACGTCGCCCTCGGCCTCGCAGGCCGCGTCGGAGTCGCCGATCGCGACCCCGCTCGCGACACCCGGGCAGGCGGCGATCCCGCGCGCGACCACCTCGGCGGCGGCCTCGACCGCCTCCGAGACCCGCGGCGCCAGCACCGACGCCAGCTGCTCGGGGGTGACCCGCTGGAGCGCCTCGGCGCGGTCGATCGCGCCCTCTTCGCAGAGGTCGACGGCGGCGCGGACCGCCGCCTGCGGCGAGCGTTTCGCCGCCCGCGTCTGCAGCAGCCAGAGCTCGTCGCGCTCGACCGTGAACTCGACGTCCTGGATGTCCCCGTGCTCGCGCTCCAGCAGCTTCGCCGCGGTGAGCAGCCCCTCGTGTGCGGCGGGCATCGCCTCGGCCAGCGCGCTCAGCGGCAGCGGGTCGTGGGTGCCGGAGACGACGTCCTCCCCCTGCCCGCGCGGCAGCCACTCGCCGTAGGGCTCGGGGTCGCCGTTCAACGGGTTGCGGCTGAAGAGCACCCCGGTGCCGGAGTCCTCGCCGAGGTTGCCGAACACCATCGCCTGGATGATCACCGCGGTGCCGCCGTCCTCGGAGATGCCCCAGTGCTTGCGGTAGGCCTTGGCGCGACGCGAGGACCAGGAGCCGAAGACGGTCTTGATCACCGCGCGCAGCTGCTCGTGCGGGTCGGTCGGGACGTCCTCGCCGGTGTCCTTGCGGACCTCCGCCCGGACGCCGGCGGGGTCGGCGTCGGGGCCGGGCTCGTCGAGGTGGGCCTTCAGCACCGTCTCGCCGAACTGGTGGACGAAGCGGCAGTGGGTCTGACGGGCGAAGCCGGCGTCGCCGGAGAGCCGCGCCAGCGTCTGCTCGACCTCGTCGGTGATCCCGAGGTTGAGGACCGTGTCCATCATCCCCGGCATCGAGACCGCGGCACCGGAGCGGACCGAGACCAGCAGCGGATGCTCGCCGCCGCCGAAGCTGCGGCCGAGCTTTTCCTCGAGGCCGGCGATCCCGGCCAGGACCGAACTCCAGGTATCAGGCTCGAGCTCCCCGCCGGCGGCGTGGAAGCGGCGGCACTCGTCGATCGGCAGGCACAGCGCCGGCGGCACCGGCAGGCCGAGGCTGAGCATCCAGGCGATGCTGCGCCCCTTGTTGCCGACCACCTCGCGACTCGGCACCGTCCGGCCGTCGAGGACGACGGCGCGATCGGCGACTGCCGTCACGGTGCCTCCTCGCGTTCCCTTCCGAGCATCCGCAGCAGGTCCTCGTGCAGCTCGAACCAGACCGTGTGGTAGCTGTCGATGCGGGCCCCGGAGACCCATTCGTGCTCTCCCGCCAAAGCTTTGTCGTAGGCCTCGTCGAGGCGGCCCTTGTATAGACCTAGCCGCGGTTCCAGCTCGGCGAAGGCGTCGAGGACCCGTTCGGCGCGTTCGTGCTGGGCGCCGAGGCGATCGATCACGCCGGTGTCGTAGTCGGCGTCGGAGTGGTCGTTGGGGACCCGTTCGCCGCCCGCAGAGGGGATCATCTGCCAGTCGGTGAAGAGCGCCAGCAGCTCGCGGTTGATCTTCTCGAAGCGTTCGTAGGTCTCGGTCGCGGCCGGGTCGGCGCGGAAGTCGGCGAACGCCTCCGGGTACCGGGAGTCGAGCCACTCGCGCCCGGCCGGGGCGACCATGAAGGTGCCTTTGGCGCCCGCGGCATGACCGGCGGCGACGGCGGCCTCGAGCGCGCTCTCGATCTCGGCCTCATCGGCCCCGACCACCACGGCGACCGCCGCCGGGCTGCCCGCCTTCTTCACCGCCAGACCGTGCAGGGCAAGCAGCTCGGTGTCGGTAGCGCTCGACATGGCGGCCAGACTCTCACGCGCGCGGCACCCTCGCCACCGGCCGACCGGGGGGTCCTTTGTGGATTCCCCACAAACGCGGGCGGGAACGGTGAGGGTCCGGGGGGCGGTTGAGCTGGCGCCACGGGTGTGGGTCCGGGGCGTTGCAGGCGGGGACGGCTGGCCCGGGCGTCTCGGAGGCGACCCCGGCAGGTTGAGGCCGCCTCCGAGACGCCCGGGTCGGGAGGTTTTCGGGGGGAGCCGGCGCAGGGACGGTGTCCCTGCGGGGAGACGTCACGGGGACGTCACCTTGCGGGGAAAGGCGCCTTGCGGGGAAAGGCGGCACGGGGATGACGGGAACGTCACCGATACATCACCGGTCCGGGTGCCGCCACCGGCGTTGTCTGCATTTACCCCTCATAGGCGGGGGTAAATGCAGACAACGCCCGCCGCGGGGCCGCATCCTTCGCGTCTCTCCTGAATAGACGTGGAGTTCCGCGCGTCTCCCTCACCTCCCCCAGACCCGGCCATCTCGGAGGCGGCCTCAGCCTGCCCGGGTCGCCTCCGAGATGGCCGCGTCCCTTGGCCCATCCCTACGCCGCACCCCAATGCCGGAGCAACGCCGCCGCCGTCTCCTCGGGCTTCTCGAAGGGCCACCAGTGACCGCACTCGAGCACCACCAGGTCGCCCTTCATCCGCCGCGCCAGCGCCTCGCCGAATTCGAGCGGGACGTAGGGGTCGGTGCGGCCCCAGATCACCATCGCGGGGACCTCGATCCTCTCCAGGTCGGGCTGCCAGTCCTCGCCGATGTCGACCGCCGAGCGGTAGAGGTCGAGGATCGTCTGCTTGCCGTGCGGGGTGGTCCAGATGTTCGCCTCGGCGTCCTCCCGCGGCACCCCGTTTTCGATCAGGTGGGAGATGCCGAACTCGTCGGTCAGCTCCTCCTCCATGTAGCGCTCACCCTCGCCCGGGGTCTGCCAGACCTGGGCCAGCGGATGCCAGGGGTACTCGCGGTCGACCGCGGCGCCGCCGCAGGCGACGGTGCGCACCAGGTCGGGCCGGGTCGAGGCGACCCGCTGGACCAGCAGCGAGCCCCAGTCGTGGCCGACCAGGTCGACGTCGCCGCCCAGCCCTTCCAGCTGGGCCGAGATCCAGTCGACGTAGGCCTCCTTGGTCTTCGGGAAATCGTCGGGCGCGGCCTCGGCGAAGCCGGGTAGGTCGGCGGCGAGGATGTCGCCGTCGTAGTCGCCGAGGTGTTCGACGGTGCGCGACCAGAGCCGCGCCGAGTCGGGATTGCCGTGGACGAGGAAGGCGGGCATCAGGTCCTCCTGACGTGGGAGATGTCGTTGAACGAGCGCAAGAGCCAACGCCCGTCGGGCTGGACGACGAGGCGGGAGACGGAGCCGTTGTCGGCGTGGACGAAGGCGAAGGCGCGCGAGTCGGTGGCCTGCCGGCAGAGCTGACCGATCACGGCGCCGTGGAGGACCGCGACGGCGGCCTTGTCGGGGCCGGTCCGGCGGACCATCTCCTCGACCCCGGCGGTGATCCGCGGACCGAACTCCTCGAAGCGCTCGGCGCCGGGGATCTCGCTCCAGGCTTCGTTGGCAAAGACCCTGGCGATCGTCGGGTCGCCTTCGGCGGTCTTGATCCGGTAGATGCCGCCCTCGAAGTCGCCGAGGAAGACCTCGCGCAGGTCGGCGATCGCGACCGGCTCGAGCCCGGTGGCGGCGGCCAGCGGCGCCGCCGTTTCGGCGGTCCGGCGCAGGGTCGAGCAGAAGATCGCCGAGATCGGCTCGTGCCGCAGCCCCTCGGCGACCAGCTCCGCCTGGGCCTTGCCGGCCTCGGCCAGGGCGGGATCGGAGTGGCCGCCGACCAAGGGGTTGGGGATGCCCTCGATCGGCGGCGCCGAGGCGCCGTGGCGGACCATCACGATTTCGGTCGCCCCCGGCGGCAGCTCGTAGGGCGTCTGCTCGAAGCTGTCGCGGTCGGCCATCAGCGCGCGGTGCCCGGCGTCAGGACGCCGTGTAGCCGCCGTCGACCGGCATCGCCGTCCCGGTGACGAACGAGGCCTTGTCGGAGAGCAGCCAGACCGCCGCGGCGGCGATCTCCGGCGGCTGGGCGAAGCGGCCGATCGGATGGTTGGCGCGGGCCGCCGCGATCAGCTCCTCGTCGTTGCCGAGGGTGTCCTCGAAGAGGTCTTTTTCGACCATCGGGGTCATCACGTAGCTGGGGCAGAGCGCGTTGACGCGGATCCCCTGCTCGGCGTACTCGAGCGCCGCCGCCTTGGAGAGCCCGACCACGCCGTGCTTGGCGGCGACGTAGCCGGAGGCCCCGGCCCAACCGATCAGCCCGGCGGCCGAGGCCATGTTCAGGATCGAGCCGCCGTTCTCGGCCATCGCGTTGACCTGGTGCTTGGTGCAGAGGAAGACGCCGTTCAGGTCGACGTCGATCAGCTGTTTCCAGCCGTCCAGCGGCAGTTCGCCGATGTTGCCGACGACGCCGAGGATGCCGGCGCAGTTGAACGCCCCGTCGATCCCGCCCAGCTCGTCGACCGTCGCCGTGACCGCGGCTTCCACCGCCGCCTCGTCGGTGACGTCGCAGTCGCGGTAGGTGGCGGCATCGCCGATCGCGGCCGCCACGGCGCCGCCTTTCTCGGCGTCGACGTCGCAGAGCATCAGCTTCGCGCCCTCGGCCGCCGCCTCCTTCGCCGTCGCCTCGCCGATGCCGCTGGCGGCGCCGGTGATCATCACGGTCCTACCGTCGAGAATCCCCACGGTCCCTCCTCCTCACGCGGACGCCGAGGCGAGTTTCTCGCGCAGCGGCTTCTTGTCGATCTTCCCGGTCGAGGTCTTCGGCAGCTCCTCGACCACCTCCCAGCTGGACGGGACCTTGAAGGCCGCCAGCCGGGCCCGGCAGTGCTCCTCGAGCACCGCGACGTCTTCGCCGGAGACCAGCGCGACGACCGCGTGGACCTCCTCGCCGCGGACTTCGTCGGGGCGCCCGACCACGGCCGCCTCCTTGACCGACTCGTGCTCGAGCAGCACGTCCTCGATCTCACGCGGGTAGATGTTCTCGCCGCCGCGGATGATCATGTCCTTGGTCCGGTCGACGAGGAAGAAGTAACCCTCCTCGTCGCGGTAGCCGACGTCCCCGGTGCGCACCCAGCCGTCGACCATCGTCTCGGCGTTGGCGTCGGGCCGCTTGTAATACCCGTGCATCATGTTCGGCCCGCGGAAGCAGACTTCGCCCGCCGTCCCATCAGGGACCGGGTCACCGGCCTCGTCGATGATCCGCACCTCCTGGGCGCGGGTCGGCAGCCCGACCGAGCCGATCTTGCGCGGTCCGGTGAAGGGGTTGATCGTCGTGCAGCAGGTGCCCTCGGTGAGCCCGTAGCCCTCCATGATCTTCAGCCCGAACTTCTCCTCGAAGCGACGGAAGAGGGCCGGCGAGAGCGGCGCCGCGCCGCAGATCACGAAGCGCAGCGAGTTCGACTCGGCCTCGTCGGCGCCGGGCGCGTGCAGCAGCGCCGCCAGCATCGTCGGCACCGAGGAGAAGGTGACCGGTTCGAAGTGGGCGACGTCCTCCCAGAACCTGGAGGCGCTGAAGCGCTCCCACATCGCCACCTGGGCGCCGAGCGCGAGCGGGATCACGGTGGTCACCAGTTGGGCGTTGACGTGGAAGAGCGGCAGCACCATGCCGAGAGTGTCGCCGCGGGAGACCGGCAGCAGCTCACCCAGCTGCCAGGCGTTGGCGAGGAAGTTGCCGTGGCCGAGCATCGCGCCCTTCGGCCGGCCGGTGGTGCCGGAGGTGTAGACGAAGGAACAGACGTCGCCGGGGCCGACCGGGGCGGGCTCGTCGACGGTGCCGCGGCCGCGCAACGGCGCCGCCGGGTCGCCGCCCTCGGCGGCGACGATCTCGCGCAGGTTCGGCAGCTGGTCCCGATGTTGGTTGAGACCATCCGCGGCCTCCGGGGTACAGATGGCGACCACGGCTTCGGAGTCGGCGAGGATGCCGGTCGCCTCGCGTGCGGTGAGCGCCGGGTTGACCGGGTTGAAGACGCCGCCGAGCCAGAGGATCGCCCACCAGACCTCGAGGTAGTGGGGGCTGTTCGGGAGCACCACGCCGACCACGTCACCCTGGCGGACACCGAGCTCCTGGAGCCCGGCGGCGACCTCGACCACCCGGGCGTGGAACTCGCCGAAGCTCCACTCGAGCTCGGCGTTGCGGACGAAGCGCTCGTCGCCGACCTCACCCGCGCGCGCGGCAAGGAGCTGCGGCAGGCTGTCGAAGTCGGTCTGCAGGGCCCGGTACATCGACCGCCACAATCGCATCCGGATCGCCACCTGTGCGTGACTTTCTGACCGCCTTTTGTGCCTCTCACAGGACCGCCCGCGGTCGACCTATGGCCCGCCCCCCGGAGCGCGGTCGACCTATGGCCCGGATACCGGACGTTAGGTCGACCGCGACGCCGCCCGCGGGCGAAAGGTCGACCGCGCCGGCGGGCTAGGCGGAGACGATGGTGAGTCCGGTGGGGCCGCCGGGGTTGGCGGGCCCGCCGCTCAGGGCGAGGCCGAGGCGGGCGCCGGGGACCTGGCGGCGGCCGGCGCGGCCGCGCAGCTGCACCGAGAGCTCGACCAGCTGGCGGATCCCGCCGGTGCCGCGGGAGAAGCCCTGGCAGAGCGCGCCGCCGCCGGCGTTCACCGGCAGCACCCCGCCGAGCGCGGTGAAGCCGCTCTCGACCAGTTCGACCGCGGCCCCCTCGGGGGCGAATTCGAGCGGCTCGTAGGCGGCGATCTCCTCCACCGGGGTCGGGTCCTCGATCTCGGCCAGGTCGATCTCCTCCGGCCCGACTTCGGCCGAGAAGTAGGCGAGGCGGGCCGCGCGGCTGGTCTCGGCGCCGCCGTTGGAGGAGCCGTCGAGCATCACCGAGGCCCGCACCACCGGCGCCTTCGGACCGCGCCGGGGCGAAGGCTCGACCCCGGAGAGGACGATCGCGGAGGCCCCGTGGGCGGGCGGGGCGATCATCAGCTGTCGCAGCGGCCAGAGCAAGGTCTCCGACGCCAGCACCTCCTCCGCGCTCGCCGCGACCACGTTCGCCCCCGGCGCCTCAGCCCCCTGCCGCAGGTTCTTCGCCGCGACCTGGGCGAGGTGGCGCTCCTCGGCGCCCGAGTGCTGCAGCAGTTCGCGCGCCGCCGCCGCCTGCGCCTCGAGCCAGGACCGGTCGTCGTCGAGCGGCAGGCGCGGCCCGCCGCGGTCGAAGCCGATACAGGCGACGACGTCGACGACCCCGGCCGAGACCGCTTTCCAGGCCGAGTCGAGCGCCACCGGGCCGAGCCCGCAACGGCAGTTGTAGTCACGCCGTGTCTCCCCCAGCACCGCTTCGGCGCCGGCGACGAAGGCGCGGTCGGTGGCGGCGATCGCCACCCCGTCGATCTGGTCGGCGCTCACCCCGGCGTCATCGAGGGCCGCGGCCAGCGCCTCGCGGGCGAGATCGCCGGGGCCGCCGCCCGGTCGAAAGCGGGGCGTGGAGGCGACACCGAGAAGATGGACCAGAGCCACGCCGCGAACATAGCCGCGCGACGGCAGCCCTCGGGGGAGGGCTGCCGCGGGGGGCTGGGAGTTCTCCCAAAGGGAGGAGAGACGGGTGCTGTGAAGCTGAAAACCGCGGTCGGGGGCGCTCCCCCTAGCTCGGCACCACCTCCAGGTCGGGCATCTCGGCGACGGCGGCGAGGGCCGGCGGCGCGGTCGAGATGCCGGTCGGGAGCCGGCCCTGCAGCAGCAGGACCAGCAGCGAGAGCCGCGCCCGCAGCTGGGCGTCGGGATCGTGCATGACGGCCAGCCCGGTCAGCTCCTCGATCCGCGAGAGGCGGTACCGGATCGTGTTCTCGTGGACCTCGAGCGCCGCGGCCGAGCCGCGGATCGAGCCCATGTTGTCGAAGAACGAGCAGAGCGTCGTCAACAGGTCGGCTTTCGAATTTTCCAGCACCAGCTCGCCCACCGTCTGCTCGGCGAAGGTCGCCATCGCCTCGCTGTCGGAGCTCGACAGCAGCAGGCTTCCCACCCCGAGCTCGCCGGCGGTGAAGAGCGCCGGCCCGTCGGCGGGCGAGTAACGGCGGATGCACTCGACCACCTGGCGCGCCTCGCGGTGGGCGGTGCGGTAGCCCTCGGGCCCGCTGCGGACCGACGAGACGCCGGCGATCAGCCTGCGCGACCCGGTCAGCGAGGCGCGGATCGCCTCGAAGCGCTCGCGTTCGAGCGCCACGAACTCACGCCGGTCGCGGTCCGCCGGGACCTCGACCAGGGCCGCCACCCCACCTTCCAGGGTGGTGACGTGGACGCTCAGCTCGGGAGCCTGACGCTCGAACGCGGCGGCGACGGCGCGGAAGTCGGGCGCGTCGGCCTCGCTCCCGGAGCGCGAGCCGATCGCGACGACCAGCCGCTCGGCGTCGAGGCGGACCCCGAGCCGGTCGGCCCGCCGGCGGGCGGTGGTGGCGTCGGAGCCGCAGCTGAGCAGCTCGGCCGCGAGCGAGGCCCCGGCGTTCCAGTCGGCCTCCGCCGCCTTGCGCTCGGAGCTCACCTGCAGGGCGATCAAGGTCGCCGCCCGGCGCACGGCGACCACGTCGCCACCGGTGAAGCGGGTCTTGTGCTCCATCACCGCGAGCCGGCCCCAGAGCTCGTCGCCGAGCATGATCGGGGCGACCACGTGGCGGTGCAGCAGCCCCGCGGCCGGCACCGGGCCGACGACGAAGGCGCGGCTGCCCTCGTTCTCCGACAGCGCCGCGCGAACCTCGGGCAGCGCCGCGATGGTCGGCTCGAGCAGGCGCGGCAGCGGGGCCTCGGGCGACATCTTCGGCGAGGCGGCGGCGACCGGCTTGCCGTTCGGCAGGAAGAGCGCGCAAGGGCGACCGAGCAGCTCCGCCAACGTTGTGGTCAGATCGGTGAGCGAGCGGCCCTCGAGCACCAGGTCGGAGAGCTTCTCGTCGACCGCGGTCGCCCGCCGCAGCGCGTTCAGCTGCCTGCCCGCGGCGCCGAGCTTCGCCTGCAGCTCGAGCCGGGTGCGGGTCTGGGCGATCAGGCCGCCGGCGAGGTCACCGAAGCAGCGCCCCAGCTCGACCTCGTCGGGGCTGAACTCACGCTGGGCATCGACGTCGTCCATCAGGAGCAGCCCGATGACCTGGCCGTCGACGACCATCGGCACCTCGAGCAGCGAGCGGATCTGCCAGTGGCGGACGGTCGACTTCACCATCCGCTCGTCCTGGCGCGCGTTGGCGACGACGACCGGCAGCCGCGTCTCCAGCACCTCGCGGGTCACCCCGTCGGCGGGCACGCCGGCGACCCAGCGTTTGAACTCGTCGGGCAGGGGACTTCCCTTGCTGCAGCCGGCGCAGCCACGGAACAGGTTGGCCCGCTCCTCACGCATGTATATGGAGCAGCGCTCGACGCCGACCAGCTTCGCGGCCCGCTCGGTGACGAGTCGCAGGAGGTCGTCGATGCTGGTGACGGCGGCGGCCGCCGGGGTGATCTGGGACAGCGCCGTGAAGGCGCGTCGCATGTGGCTCTCGGTCATCGCTCTCTCCTCCTCGCTCAGGTGAGTAGATCCAGGGTCGCGGTGGCGTAGATCTCCGCCGCCTCGGCGACTTCGGCCAACGGGATGTGCTCGTCCACGGTGTGGGCGAGTTCGAAGTCGCCGGGGCCGAAGGTGATCGTCGTCGGCTTGTCGTAGCCGTCGCCGGCGGGGCGCATCATCTCGACCGAATCGACCCAGCCGCCGTTGAACTTGCGTACCTCGGGGGAGCGGCCGGCTCTCTCGATCGCCGCCGACAGCGCTTTCACGCCGGGGCTGTCCGGGTCGGACTCGCCGGGATGCAGCCAGAGCCGGCCCGCCCCCATCGGCAGGATTTTCCGTTCGAAGCGGACCTCGCCGTCCTCCTGCTCGATCTTGCGCAGGAAGGCGTCGATCGCGGCGCGGACTTCGGCCAGCGAGGCGCCCGCCGGGGAGAGCACCGAGAGCACCGCGTCGCAGCGCCCCGGGATCGCCCAGCCGCCGCCCGGGCGGGTGCGGATGCCGTTGATCGTGACCCGCGGCGTGAACCATTTCGAGGTGCCCTTCGGCAGGTCGAGGCGGCCCTCGTCGACGGCGAGGACGAGCTTCGCCATCTTGGTCACCGCATTGATCCCGTGCTCGGGCTCGGTCGGGTGGGCGGTCTTGCCGACCGCGGTGATTTTCCAGGTCGAGATGCCCGGGTAGGCGATCTCGACGCCGGTGTTGGAGGTCGCCTCGGCCGACCAGACGGTGCCGATCCGGTCCATGATCCCGATGTCGCGCATCAGCGCCGCGCCGCGGAACCCGTCCTCGCCATCGGAGTCGGACATCAGGTAGATCGGCCCGCTGCGCGGCCGGCCGGAGTCGACCACCGCTTTCGCCGCCATCAGCATCGCGACCACGGTGCCCTTCGAGTCGACCGCGCCGCGGCCGTAGAGGACGCCGTCCTCGATGAACGGCTTCCACGGGTTGTGGGTCCAGTCCTCGGGGACCGCGTGGACGGTGTCGAAGTGGGCGTCGAAGAGGACCCCGGGGCCGTCGCCGTCACCCTCGATCACGCCGAGCACGAACGGCGCCGGGCGACCCTCGACCGGGTAGTGCTCGACCGTCATCCCGATCTCCTCGAGGCGCTCGGTCATCCAGAGGTGCGCGGTGGTCTTGTCGCCGACCACCGAGGGGATGGCGACGAATTCGCTGAGGAGCTGCTCGGCCCTGTCGACGCTGATGCCGCCGGGTAGGGACTGTTGCTCGGTTGCCATCTTCGGGGGGGTCCTTTCCTTCGTGCTGTTAGTGAAGCTTCGGGTGCTCGGTGAGGGACATGCCGCCGTCGACCGGGATCGAGGCGCCGGTGATCCAGCGCGCCCCGGGCGAGGCGAGGAAGGCGACGACGTCGCCGATCTCGGCGCCGGCGGCGATGCCGCGCAGCGGCGTCTGGGCGAGGAAGGCGTCTTCGACCCCGGGGCGCTGGAGCTGTGCCTCCATCAGGGGCGTGCGGACGAGCCCCGGCAGGACCGCGTTGCAGCGGACGCCGGACGGGCCGAGCTCCAGCGCGGCCGAGCGGACCAGCGCCTCGAGGCCCGCCTTCGAGGCGCAGTAGGGGGCGAGGCCGGGGACCGGCGAGGCGGAGTCGATCGAGGAGATCGCGGTGAAGGAGCCGCCCGCGGCGATCTCGGGCGCGGTGGCCTGCAGGGTGTGGAAGGCGCCGGAGAGGTTGACGCCGAGGACGAGGTCCCAGTCCTTCTGCTCGACCTCGAGGATCGGGGTCACCCGGGCGGTCCCGGCGGCGTAGACGACGGTGCCGAGGGGGCCCTTCGATTCGACCAGCTCGGCGACCGCGGCGAAGACCGCTTCGCGGTCGCGGACGTCGAGGGCGATCGCGTCTTCGCCCGAATCGGGCTTCAGGTCGAACACCGCCGTGCTCCAGCCGGCGGCGGCGAGCGCCCGGGCGCAGGAGCGGCCGATCCCGGAGGCGCCGCCGACGACCAGGGCGGTCCCGCCTACAGACGCCACTCGATCCCTCCCTCGAGCAGGTCGGCCAGCTCGGAGAGGGCGGCGCCACCGACGGCGCCGTCGACGACCCGGTGGTCGAAGGTGAAGGTCAGCGTGATCATCGGCGCGACGGCGATGCCGCGCTCTCGCGGGACGAGCCTCTCGACCGCCCGGCCGGCCGCGAGGATCGCGCTCTCCCCCGGGTTCAGCATCGCGTTGAAGGCGTCGACGCCGAAGGTGCCGAGGCTGGAGAGCGTCGCCGCCGCGCCGCCCATGTCGGCGGGACCGAGCCGGCCGGCGCGGGTGAGATCGACGAGGCGGCTGCGCTCCAGTACCAGCTCGGGGACGGTGCGCGCGTCGGCGCCGCGGATCACCGGGACCAGCAGGCCGCGATCGGTGGCGACGGCGACGCCGACGTCGATCGCCTCGGGGTGGCGGTAGGCGGGGGGCTCGCCGTCGCGGGCGGGGACGAAGGAGGCGGCCAGCTGCCGGTGGCGGGAGATCGTCTCGGCCAGGCCGACCAGCAGCAGGTCGAGGACGCCGACCTTGACCGGGCCGGCGGCGGTCAGCCGGGCCTTCTCCGCGAGCAGCCAGCCGGCGTCGATCTCCCGGGTCAGCGTGTACTGGGGGACGAGCTGGGATTCGGTCAGCCGGCGGGCGATCGATTGTCGGGTCGCCGAGAGAGAGTCCAGACGCCCGCCGCCGCTCGTTTGGGGGGTGACGGCGACGGGCGTCTGGGGTTCGGCGGGAGATTCATCGCGCTCGGCGACGGCCCGCTCGATGTCACCGAGCGTGATGCGTCCGGACGGGCCGGTCCCGGTGACAAGTTGAAGGTCGATGCCGTTGGCCTCGGCGGCGCGGCGGGCGATCGGCGCGGCGCGCAGCCTGCGGGCGCCGTCGGCGGGTTCGGCGGCGGCGGGTTCGGCGGCGGCGGCGAAGGTCGATGAGCCGTTGGAGGCGACGGCGACCGGCCCGCCCGCGGTGATCGCGTCGGCGGCGGCCTCGGCGTCGGCGGGCTCGGTGGCCGGGGCCGGCGATGCGGCGGCCGCGGCGGGCGCGTCTCCGCCACCGTCGGCCACCTCGTCGGCGGAGTCGGCGATGCGGACGATCACGGTGCCGATCGGGATCGTGTCCTCGAGGGCGACCTCGATCGCGACGACCACGCCGGCGCGCGAGGCCGGGACCTCGGCGATCGCCTTGTCGGTCTCGACCTCGGCGACCACGTCGCCCTCGGCGACCGTCTGACCGACCTCGACCGGCAGCGCCAGGACGACGCCCTCGGCTACCTCGAGACCCATCTGCGGCAGGACCACATCGGTGATCAACGGAACAGCCCTCTCCTCTTCCCGAACGAACCAACGCCACCCGAAAGACCTCCCACAGCCGTTTCGGATTATCGTCTGACTATCGACCCTACACGGCCGGTGATTCGGCGTCAAACTCGTTTTCGGCCTTGCAACAATCGGACACTCTGACATATATTCAGCGACAATGAGCACAAACGCTGAGCCTGCGCAGACCGCCTCCCCGCCCGTCCCCGAGCGCGACCTGTTCACCACGATGGCGCTGATCCGCGCCTTCGAGACCCGGGTCGCCGAGCTCTACCGCGACGGTGAGATCCCTGGTTTCGTCCACACTTCGCTGGGCCAGGAGGCGGTCGCCGCCGGGGTCGGCCGGGCGCTCCAGGACGACGACTACGTCGCCACCACCCACCGCGGCCACGGCCACTGCCTGGCCCGCGGGATGGAGGTCGACTCGATGATGGCCGAGCTCTTCGCCCGCGGCGCCGGCATCTGCCACGGCAAGGGCGGCTCGATGCACATCGCCGACCCGCGCCGCGGGCTGCTCGGGGCGAACGCGATCGTCGGCGCCTCCCTGCCGCTCGCGGTCGGCGCCGGGATGTCGAGCAAGCACCTGCGCCAGGGCCGCGTCGCGGTCGCCTTCTTCGGCGAGGGCGCGGTCAACCAGGGGGCCTTCCACGAGGCCGTCAACCTGGCCGCGATCTGGGACCTGCCGGTCGTCCTCGTCTGCGAGAACAACATCTACGCCGAGTTCTCCGACAGCCGCACGCTGACCCGGGTCCCGGCGGTGGTCGATCGCTGCGGGGCCTACGGGATCGAGGCGCGGGCGGTCGACGGCAATGACGTCGTCGCGGTCGCCACGCTCACGGCCGAGGCGGCCGCCCGCTGCCGCGCCGGCGAGGGACCTTTCCTGATCGAGGCCGAAACGTACCGCTGGCACGGTCACTACGAGGGCGACTCGCAGCCCTACAAGCCCGAGGACGAGGCCACCGAGTGGCGGGCGCGCGACCCGCTCGAGGTCTCCGCCGCGCGGCTGACCGAGAGCCGCGCGGCCTCCTCCGACGAGCTCGACTCGATCCGCGAGGCCGCAACCGCCGAGGTCGAGGCCTCGGTCGAGCGCGCCCGCACCCTCCCCGCCCCCGACCCCGAGGAGGCCTACGCGGATGTCTTCGGCAGCTGAGACCCCCGTCGCCGAGAAGCGCTACATCGAGGCCCTCAACGAGGGCATGGCCACCGCGATCGAAGAGGACGAGCGGGTGATCGTCCTCGGCATCGACGTCGGCGCGGGCGGTGGCATCTTCCGCGTCACCCGCGGCCTCTTCGATCGCTTCGGCCCGGAGCGGGTGATCGACGCGCCGATCGCCGAGATGGGCTACGTCGGCGCTGCGGTCGGCGCCGCGATGACCGGGCTGCGGCCGATCGTCGAGATCATGTTCATGGACTTCGTCGGGGTCTGCCTCGACCCGATCTTGAACCAGGCGGCGAAGCTCCGCTACATGACCGCCGGGGCGCTGGAGATCCCGGTCGTCTTCCGGATGCAGACCGGGGCGGGCAAAGCGGCGGGCGCCCAGCACTCGCAGAGCCTCGAGGCCTGGTTCGCCCACGTCCCCGGCCTCAAGGTGGTGCTGCCGGCGACGGTCGCCGACGCCCGCGACCTGCTGCTGGCCTCGGTCCGCGATCCGAACCCGGTGGTCTTCATCGAGAACCGCCGCCTCTACGGCTCGAAGGGCGACATCGACGCCGACCCGCTGCCGCTCGGCAAGGCCCGCGTGGCCCGTGAGGGCAAGCAGGTCACGGTCGTCACCTACGGCCAGATGCTGCGGGTGTGCCTCGCCGCCGCCGAGGAAGGCGACGCCTCGCTCGAGGTGATCGACCTGCGCTCGCTGGCGCCGCTCGACTGGGAGACGATCTACGCGTCGGTGCGCAAGACCGGGCGCCTCCTGATCGTCCACGAGGCGGTCCAGGACTTCGGCGCCGGGGCCGAGATCGCCGCCCGCGTCAGCACCGAGCTTTTCGACGAATTGCGCACGCCTGTGCGGCGCATCGGTGCCCCCTCGGTGCCGATGCCGTTCAGCCCGGATCTGGAGAAGGCTTTGATGCCAACCTCCAAAGCCGTTTCAGGCGCCGCGGATGCCCTCGTAGCCGAGGGATAGGCTTTTCGCATGTCGTTTTCGCGGGGTAGGGCATGAGCACGGAGCCGTCGCTCGTCCAGCCGATAAAGATCGCCCGAGCATATGAGCAGCTGGCGGGGCTGCTGCGGGAGCGGATCACCTCCGGCGATCTGCGCGTCGGCGACCGCCTGCCGTCGGAGAGCGCGCTCGCCGAGCAGGCCGGGGTGAGCCGCTCGACCGTGCGCGAGGCGCTGCGGATCCTCGAACAGGGCGGCCTGGTCGAACGGGCCAGTCCGCGGATCATGGTCGTCGCCGACCGCAGCGAGGATCCGGGCTTCCGCGAGCTGCGCCGCGTCCTGCGCCAGCACAACGTCACCTTCCATCACCTGCACGAGGCGATGATGACCCTCGATCCGGAGCTGACGAGATTCGCCGCGATGCGCGCCGACAAGAGCGACATCAAGGAACTGCACGACTCGATGGCGGCTCAGGAAAAGCACCTCGGCCACCTCGCCGAGTGGAGCCGGCTCGACGTCGAATTCCACTCGATGCTGGCCGAGATCTCCGCCAACCCGGCGCTGATCATCGCCCGCGAGCCGATCTCCCAGCTGCTGATGCCGGCGCTCTACCGCTTCATGGACACCCGCGACATGGCCGAACACGCAACCAAATACCACCGCCGCATCGTCGAGGAGATCGAAGTCCGCGATCCCGACACCGCCGCCGCGGTCATGCGCAGGCACATCAACGACTGGCGCACCGCCTGGGAGCGGCGCGGTCTGGATCTCCACCAGGAGATCCTCGATCTCTCCTCCACCGGCGATCCGGCCGAAAGGCGGGCCTTGACGGACGGCTCCGGCCGGGCCAACGGCGTCTCCTCGTTCTGAGGGCACACCCGGGAGGTTTCGGGGGGAACTGGCGCCGGGACGGTGCCCCTACGTCGCGATCGTCACGGAAACGCCACACATCCCCATGACCCCTCCGGCGGGGTCTGCATTTACCCACGTATATGGGGGGTAAATGCAGACAATGGCCCGGGGCGGGCCGCACCCGTTTGCGTCTCGGAGGCGGCCTCAGCCTGCCCGGGTCGCCTCCGAGATGGCCGCGCCCCTTGCCTGTCCCCCACCCCCTTTGGATCTCCACCAAGGCCGGCTCGATCTCTCCTCCACCGGCGATCCGGGGCCGCCTAAGGTCGATTGCAACGGCTCCAACCAGGAGGATGAGAGATGGGATTCGTCAAGAGCTCCGAGGAGATCGCCCGCATCGAGCACGCGCTCAGCTTTCCGCGATTCGTCGGGGGGCAGATGCTCTCGGTGGAATTCACCACCGACGAGAGCGTGATCGCGGAAGTGCTGCCACCGCCGCTGGAAGCGGTCGAGGCACCGAGCGTGCGGGCGATGGTCGGCCGCTGGCAGTCGAACTGCGTCGGTGACTTCTACGGCGGCTCGATCTACGTCGCCGCCCGCCACGACGGCATCGACGGCGAGTACGTGCTGGCGATGTACATGGACAACGACGTGCCGACGATCTACGGGCGCGACCTGTTCGGCGAGCCGAAGAAGATCGCCGAGTCGGGGCTCTACCGGCGGGGCGACGCGTTCCGCGGCTACATCGATCGCGGCGGCGTGCGGATCGTCGACCTGCAGGCCGAGATGAACACCGACACCGGGCCCTTCGACGCCGAGGGCTACAACTTCAACTTCAAGGCCCGCCCGGCGGCCGACGGGCAAGGTCTGGAGGAGGACGCGATCCTCACCCGGGCCAAGTTCGACGTCCACGCGACGGCGTCGATGGAGGGAGCCGGCTCGGTCGTCCTACGCGGGACGGTGCACGACCCGCTCGACGAGATCCCGGTCCGTTCGGTGATCAAGGCGACGTACATGGAGTGCGACCTGATCGGCAAATGCGAGGCCGTCGCCACGACCCCCGCCGACGTGTTCCTCCCCTACCATTACGGTCGCCACGACGACTGGAGCGCCCTCGACACCGAAAGCGCCCGCCTGGTCCCCGTCAGCTAGCCGGCTCCCATGTTGATGGGCCGAAAACTTGCCATATAGGCAAGTTTTCGGCCCATCAACTTCGTCGGCTTAGCCGGCGTGGTTGGTCTGGGCGGGGCCGGTCTGGGTCGCGAGGTCGGAGGCGTCGCCGCCGGCCGCGGTCAGGTAGGCCTGCTCGACCTCGCCGATCCGGGTGCGGGCGTCTTCGCCGGTCAGGTCGAGGCCGACCCGGCCGCGGCGCATGACGATCGCGTGGTCGGTGTAGTTGAGCGCCTTGTGGGCGTGCTGCTCGACCATGATCACCGCCGTTCCCTGCTCGTCCGCCGCCGCTCGCACCGCCGCCAGCAGCCGGTCGACGACCAGCGGCGCGAGGCCGAGCGAGAGCTCGTCGGCGAGCAGCAGCCGCGGCTTGCGGCCGAGCGCCCGGGCGAGGGTCAGCATCTGCTGCTCGCCGCCCGAGAGGAGGCCGCCGCGGACGCCGAGCCGCTTGCCCAGCTCCGGGAAGAGGGTGACCGCCTCGTCGACGGAGACGCCGCCGATCCGCAGGTTGTCGCGCAGGGTCATCCCCTTGAAGATCGAGCGCTCTTCGGTGACGTAGGCCATCCCATTGCGGGCCCGTTTGTAGAGCGGCGCCTTCGCCTTCACGCCGGCGAATTCGACCTCGCCGTCGATCAGTGGCAGTTCGCCCGCCAGGGCCAGCATCGTCGTCGTCTTCCCCGCCCCGTTGGGGCCGAGCAGGCAGAGGACTTCGCCCGGCATCACGTCGAAGGAGAGGTCGTGCACGACGGGCTGCCCGGCGTAACCGGTGCACATCCCCCTGACCGAGATCACCGGGTCCGTCGAGGTGGCCATCAGGAGGCTCCTTCCGTGCCGAGGATCGATTGCGGTGGTGCTGACCGGGCCGAGGCGGACTTGGTGTGCGCGTCCTCCTCTTCGCCGAGGTAGGCGGCGATCACGGCCGGATCGTTGCGGACGTCGGCCGGTTTGCCGGTCGCGATCGTGCGGCCGAAGTCGAGCACGTGCAGCTCGTCGCAGACCGACATCACGAAGTTCATGTCGTGCTCGACCACCAGCACCGCCATCCCCCACTCTTTGGCGAGCCGGCCGACCAGGTGGGCGAGCTCCGCCGTCTCCGCATCGCCGAGGCCGGCGGCGGGCTCGTCGAGCAGCAGCACGCTCGACTCGGTGGCGACGGCGCGGGCCATCGCCAGCAGGCGCCGCTGGCCGTAAGGCAGGTCCTCGACCTGGAGGTCGAGGTCGTCCTCGAGGGCGAACTCCTTGATCGTCGCCAGCACCGTGTCGGGCAGCGGCGCGTTCACCGGCCAGATCAGGTCGCGGGCGTAGGAGCCCATGTCGCGCGGGTCGGAGGCGGCGCGCAGGTTGTCGAGGACGGTCGAGTCCTCGAACAGCTCCAGCGACTGAAACGAGCGCCCCAGCCCGAGCCGCGAGCGTTTCGTCGCCGACAGCTTGGAGATGTCCTTGCCGTCGAGCGTCAGCTTCGAGCCGGGGGCCATTTTGGTGAAGCCGGTGACGGCGTCGATCAGCGAGGTCTTGCCGGCGCCGTTCGGGCCGATCAGCCCCAGCACCTGCCCCGGCCTCACGGTCAGCGTGGCGTCGTCGACGGCGGTGGTGCCTCCGTATCTGACGCTCAGGTTCTGCACTTCGAGCGTCATCGGCGTGACCTTCAGCCGCTCGCCGCTCATCGCCGGCAGCTCGCGCTTCGGCTCCTCCTTTTCGGCCAGGAACGGCATCACGCCGCTGAGCTTCCTGCGCAGCAAGGCGATCTGGGCGATCTGCTCTTTGACGATGCCGTTCTGGTTCAGCAGCAAGAGGACGATCACCGAGACGCCGCCGATCAGCGAGATGTACTTGCCGAGGCCACTGTCGATCGAGTTCAGCAGCCGTTCGGAGAAGGCGCCCGGCGCCAGGGTGGCGCCGATCACCGGGCCGAAGATGTAGCCGATGCCGCCGATCACCGCGTACCCGACCATCGTGATCGAGGTGAACGAGGTGAATTCGGAGTAGTTGATCGAGGTGGTGCGGAAGGCGAGCAGGATGCCGCCGAGGCCGGCGATCGCCGAAGCCACGGCGAAGGCGTAGAGCTTCGCCCCGGGGACGCTGATCCCGAGCGCGGCCGCGGCCCGCTCGTTGGTGCGCACCGCGATCAGCCTTCGTCCCGATCTCCCGCGTCTGAGGTTGGCGACGATCAGCGAGACGACGATCAGGCAGACGAGCGCGACGATGCCGTAGCGGGTCGGGTGCGAGGCGGCGTTGATGTTCAGCCCGAAGAGCACCGGTTCGCCGATCTGGGTGCCGCCGAAGCCGCCGGTGAAGTCGGTGTTGCCGAACAGCACCAGCTCGACCGCGGAGCCGAGACCCAAGGTGACGATCGCCAGGTTGATCCCGCGCGTCCGCACCGCCGGCAGGCCGAACAGGAGGCCGAGCGGGACGGTGGCGGCGACGCCGATGATCACGCCGAGCCACAGCGGCAATCCGGTCGTCGCCAACAATCGCCCGGCGACGTAGGCGCCGAAGCCGGCGAAGGCGAACTGGGCCAGCGAGAGCTGCCCCGTATAGCCGGTGAGGACGACGATCGAGAGCAGGACCACCCCGACGCAGAGCGTCACCGTGATCGCGTCGATCCAGATCGGGGTCATGATCGAGAGCAGGACCACGCCGACGATCGCGCCGAACCCGATCCCGGGCCATTTGATGCGACCGGTGCCGATCGTCGGCAGGCGCTGCAGCAGGTAGTCGCGCAGCGGCAGGGCTTGGCCGCGGATCATCAGCCAGATCACGATGACGACGAACGGGACCGCGGTGCCGACGCCGGTCTGCGAGACGTATCTCGTCACCTCCGTCTGGGCGATGCCGACGACGAGGCCGACGATCAGCGCGGTCGGGAAGGAGCGGAAGCCCGCCACCAGGGCGGCGGCGGTCGCCGCCAGCACCAGGTTGGTGAGCACGGCCGGCTGCAGGGTGACGATCGGGACGATCAGGATCGCGGCGAGCCCCGCGAGGCCACAGCCGAGCGCCCAGTTCAAGGTCGCGATCGTGTCCGGCGAGAGGCCGAGCGCCGAGGCCGAGCGCTCCGACTCGGCCACCGCGGAGGTGGCGAGGCCGAAGCGGGTGTAGCGGTAGAAGAGCCAGAGTCCGAGCGTCAGCGCCGCGGCGATCCCGAGCAGGATCAGCCGGTCGGCCGAGATGACGATCGTGTTGTGGATGTGGACGATGTCCGTCGGCAGCGCCGAGGGGACGAATTTCGAGGTCGCCGTGTAGCGCAGGATCGCGATCGACTGGATCGTGATCAGCACCCCGAGCGTCGCGATCACCCTGACCAACGGCGCGCTATGGCGCAGCGGTCTCATGATCAGGAGGTGGACCAGCCCGCCGATGATCGCCGCGAAGGCGACGCCGACGATCAGCGAGGGCAAGAAGGCCCATCCCTGATTCGTGTTCAACTCCCACCAGACGTACGCGCCGGCCATGCCGATCGCGCCCAATGCGAAGTTCAGCACGCCTGAACCGCGGTAGACGATGATCAGGCCCTGCGAGGCGAGCGCGTAGGTCGCGCCGATCCCCAAACCCAAAAGCGCGAAGCGAATTACTTCTTCCACGAAAGCCCTCTCTCCGTACCCGGTGCTGGTTGCGATGCCTTACTCAAAGCGTGTGCTGCGTACTGGTGCTGCGTAGGTACAACGGCCCGCGGCCCCGGGCGAACCGCCCGGGGCCGCGAGAGCCGGCGATCATCCGAACGGAGGACCGCAATCCATCGGTTTGGTGCCTCCGGCGATTTCGGAGACGTCTTCGAATTCGGTGCTGGCAGGCTGGAGCTTGCCTTCTTTGAATTCGCTGAAGACGACGCACCGGTTGTTGAGTCGTTCGAACCCTTCCGGTCCGCCCGTCTTGCCCCAGTTCTCGGCGAAGTTCTCCGGCGGGACCATGCCCGGCAGATCGATTTTCGCCGTTTCCGCGGCTTTCAGGAACGTTTCGTTGTTGAGTTCGCCTTTGATCGTTTCGACTACCTGTTTGAACCCTTCGTAGGCCGCCCAGGTGCCCATCCCGCCGAGACTGTTGTAGTCCTGCGCGGAATCGGCTTCGTATTTGTCGAGCGCTTCGCGGTATTCCGCCCAGGCTTCGGTCGAGATGTCGGGGTACATACCGCCGACCTGGTCGCCTTCGACGACCGACTCGAAGCCCTTCACGGCGTTTTCGTTGAAGTTGCCCTGAGGGCCATACATGGTGGCTTCCGACCCTGACTGGGCGAATGCCGGCATCCAGGCGATGTACGGCGTTTCGGAGACGATCATCACCAGGCAGTCCGTGTCTCCTGACGTCGCTTCCGCCACCTGGGCGCTGTAGTCCTGCGCGGTTCCCGGCAGGTTGATGAACTTTTCGATCTTGGTGCCTTCGGCTTTCGCCGCGTTTTCCATCAGCGGTTCGAATGCTTCGGCGCCTTCGATGATCACGCCCTTGATGTGTTCACACCCGTCGGCGACAGCTTTCTTCACGAGGCCCACGCCGTAGAGCGGCTGGTTCCCCATCGGGAAGCTGATTTTCGACGTGAGTTCGAGCGGCGAGATCGCGCAGCAGTTGCCGAACAGCGCAGTGTTCCCCTTTTCGAGGATCGGCACCACCGCATCACCGGTGAAGGTGAAGTTTCCGACCACGGCCACCGCTTTGGCGGCGATCGCTTCACGTGCGCAGGCCGCGGCAGCGGTCGGCGTCCCGTGGGCGTCGCAGAACTTGCCTTCCAGCGGACGGCCGCCGATGCCGCCGTGGCTGTTGACCCATTCCTGGTAGACGCGCTCGGTTTCTTCGATGTTTTTGTACTGGGGGCCTTCGGTGTTGACGTCCGTGTAGGTCATCGTCACGATCGGTTCACCGGAAGCTTCTTTTTCTTCCGCGCCACCTTCCGCTTCGCCACCGCCTGATCCTTCGGCGGGTTCTTCCGTTGCGGTCGTGCTTTCAGAACTAGACGAACTCCCGCCGCCGCAGGCAGCGAGCACCAGAGCGCAGGCCAGGAGCGCGAAGATGGCCAACAGGGGCCACTTCGAACCCCGCGCGATGCGACGGGTGGTTGACTTCATCGACTCTCCTCCTCGGTAGCAAGCCGGACTTGGGGCAAGCGTACGAGCGGCGCGAAGGGGCGGTCGTGACTGTCGTCGCGAGCGTTGGAGAATCGCCAAAACCCGCTCGGGGAGCGGCCCTGAAACGGTTTTCGGGGGTTCTCAGGCGACCCGGCTGACGCGGTATTCGACCACCGGGCCGGGGTGCAGCCGGCCTTCGCCGACGAACAGCGTCTGGTTGACCCAGGCAAAGCGCTCGTCGCCGGTCTCCAGGCGCGGGGCGATGCGGAAGTAATGATCGCCGTACTCGCTCGAGCGCTCGCCGGCATTGGCCGCGTGGGCGGCGTCGTTGTACTCGATCGTGCCGAAGTACCGGACGTAGATCGCGGCCCCCTCGTCGGTGAGGATCGTCAGCCGCACGTCGAGCCGGCCCCAGCCGTCGGGGCCGACCAGGATCCAGTCCGAGCCACCGGTGCCGACGGTCCCGTGAATCCGGTCCCCCGTGACCTCGCCGCCCAAGACCTCGCGTATATGGCGACGGCCGTAGGGCCCCTCACCGATCCGAACCGCGTCGGCGAGGCGGGCGTTGAAGGTGAACTCGTGGACGAGCTCCATCGGGTCGACCCTAGCGGCGGAGGGTCACCCGGACGCCGCCGCGGGAGGCGCTGATCGCCCGCACGTCCTTGGCACGGAGCACGTCCTTCAGCCAGGGCAGCCCGTCCGGGCCGCCGACCGGCAGGATCGGCTCGATCGGGTTGTCGGCGGCGTACATCTTGTCGACGTCATTGCCGGGGATCAGGTAGCGGAGCAACAGCTCCTCGTCGGAGAGGTTCTCGCCGTACTCGGCGCGGATCTCCTTCAGGGTCGGCTGTGGCGCGTGGCCGACGTCCATCATCTGCCTGCCGCGCGGGTTGGCGGCGGCACGATCGAGGACCTCCTGATCGACCTCGCCCGGCGGCGTCCCGTACCAGCCCGCCAGGTACATCAGGTTCTCGTCGGGGATCGTCGAATAACGCTCGCCCTGGACCACGTTCAGCAGTGCCTGGATCCCGACCAGCTGCGAGAACGGGGTCGCCATGATCGGCCAGCCCATCTCCTCGCGCACCCGGATCGCCTCCTCGAGCACGGCGGGCAGCCGATCGCCCATGTTCACCTGCTTCAGCTGTTCGCGCAGGGTGCCCATCATCCCGCCGGGGAACTGCTGCTGGATGTTGGCCACCTGGTACTCGACCGGGGCGCCGCGCTGGAAGCCCTGGTCGTCGGCGAGGGCGCCGAAGTGCTCGGCCACCGCGGCGAAGTCGCTGTCGTCGACCGCCACCTCGTAGCCGAGCCGGCGCAGGTTGTCGACGGTCACCTCGGTGGAGGGCATCGAGACCCCGTTGGCGAGGGTCGAGATCGCCGAGTGGACGATCCGCACCCCCTCCTCGGCCCCGATGATGTGGTTGAGGTTGGCCATCGCGGTGCGGTTATGGAAGTGCATCTCCAGCGGCACCCCGCCGGCCACCGCGCGCTCCTGGCTCTGGCGGATCCACCTGCGCGCCCGCTCCGGGCCGAGCACCCCGGCCTCGTCGCCGAGGATGATCGTGTGGGCGGCGGAACCCGCGATCATCCGGTCGATCACGTCGGCGTAGTAGTCGTCGGTGTGGACCGGCGACTCGGAGAAGTTCAGCTGCGGCGAGGGATCGAGGCCGGCATCGCGGGCGATCTTCGCCACCCGGATCATGTTCTCGGCGTCGTGCAGGCAGTCGAAGATCCAGAGGCTGCCGATCCCGTGCTTGGCGAGGGTCCGGATCCAGAGCTCGACGATCGAGTCCGGGGTCACGTTCATGCCGACGATCCCGTTCGTGCGGGTGCCGGCGCGCAGGGTCGCGGTGGGGAAGGCGGCGCGAATCGCGTCGAGCCCCTTCCACGGGTTCTCCTCGCGGAAGCGGACCATCACCTCGAAGATCGAGGAGCCGGTCAGGTCGACCACGCGGTAGCCGGCCGAGTCGATCAGCGGCGCGACCGGGATGATCTGGCCGGCGCGCATCCGCATCCCCCAGTAGCTCTGCTGGCCGTCGCGCAGCGTCTGGTCGATCACCTCAACCGGTGGCATCTCCATCCTCTCTTCCTTTCGCGTTCCACTGTGGCAGGAAGCTTTCCTCGACCCAGCGCGTGTGGACCTTGCCGGCCACCACGTCCGGGTCCTCGAGCAGGTCGAGGGCGAAGCCGGCCGTCGTTTCGACGCCCGCGACGCGCAGGTGGCGGAGCGCCTGGCGAGTGCGGGCCAGCGCCGCCTCGCGGTCGGGGCCGGAGCCGATCAGCTTCGCCAACAGCGAGTCGTAGAAGGGGGGAACCGACCAGCCCGGGAAGCAGGCGGTGTCGACGCGGACGTCGGTTCCCTGCGGGGGCGCCCAGACGCTCAGCGTGCCCGGGGTCGGGGCGAAGTCGCGCTCCGGCGACTCGGCATTGATCCGCACCTCGATCGCGTGACCGGTCACCTCGATCTCCCCCTGGGTGACCGAGAGGCCCTCGCCGCCGGCGATCCGCAGCATCTCGCGGACCACGTCGACGCCGGTGACGATCTCCGAGACCGGGTGCTCGACCTGCAGGCGGGCGTTGATCTCGAGGAAGCCGGCCGAGCCGCGGTCGGGGTCGACGAGGAACTCGCAGGTGGCGGCGCCGGTGTAGTCGAGGGCGCCGATCAGGCGCACGGCGGCGTCCTGGATCTCGTTCCGGAGAGCGTCCGAGAGGTTCGGTGCGGGAGCCTCCTCGATCAGCTTCTGGTAGCGGCGCTGCAGGGTGCAGTCGCGGGTGCCGAGGTGGACGACGTTGCCCTGGGAGTCGCCGAGGACCTGGACCTCGACGTGACGGGCGGAGCGCACATAGCGCTCGAGGAACAGGCGGCCGTCGCCGAAGGCGGCCTCGGCCTCGCCGTGGGCCTGGGCGAAGGCGGAGGCCATCCCGTCCTCGGACTCGACCATCCGCATGCCGCGCCCGCCGCCCCCGGCGGCCGCCTTGAGCAGCACCGGGTAGCCGATCTCGCCGGCGACCGCGCGGGCGTCGGCCTCGGTCTCGATCACGTCGGAGCCCTCGTTGATCGGCACCTCGAGCTCTTTGGCCAGCGCCCGCGCCGTCGCCTTGTCGCCGGAGCGCCGCATCGCCGTGGCGGAGGGCCCGATGAAGATCACCCCCTCCTCCTCACAGGCGGCAGCCAGCTCCGGCCGCTCGGAGAGGAATCCATACCCAGGGTGCAGCGCGTCGCAGCCGCTGACCTTGGCTGCCGACACCACCCGGTTCACGTCGAGATAGCTTTCCGCCGCCGCGGCCGGCCCGATCACGACGACCTGATCCGCCAACTGCGCCCCGAGGCTCCCGACGTCCGCCTGCGACACCGCGAGCACCGACTCGATCCCCTCGTCGAAACAGGCTTTGACGACGCGCACCGCGATCTCGCCGCGATTGGCGATGAGGACGCGCCGCAGTGCCACGGTCCGGCTCTCTAACTCTCGGGATCGACGATGACGATCGTCTGCCCGTACTCGACGCTCGCCCCGTTCTCGACCAGGATCGCCGTGACCACGCCGTCCACTGGAGCGGCCACATGGTTCATCAGCTTCATGACCTCCACGATCGCGACCGTGTCGCCGGCCGCGACGGTCTGCCCGACCTCCACAAACGGCGGCGCACCTGGCGACGGCGACCGCCAGAACAAGCCAACCGAAGGCGACTCGACCCTCGTCCCCTTCGCAAACGTGTCGTCGGCAGCGCCACTCGCCTGAGCGCCTCCGTCCGCGGGTGGCACCGTAGGGGGGACCCCCCCTGAGGAAGCTTTAGCTACCGGAAGGGGGGGTGGGTCCCCTGCGGTGACAGGACCCGCGGCCTGCGGCGCCTGACCCTGAGCAGGTGCGGCTGCAGCCGGAGCCGCCGGCGCCAGCTCCGTCAGCTGATCCCGTGAAACATGCAGCCGATCCTCCCCGACTTCGACGACCATCTCGCGCCAGTCGGATCGCTCGAAGGCGTCAAGCAACGCGCGGATGGCATCTGGACTCATCTCCATAAGTAAGCGATCTCCTCAGTCGCGGACGTTGCCGGTACGGTCGATGATTGCAGCGTGAAGGTCGATTTCCAGCGGGCGCTCGCCGCCCCGCCCGGTGGACGTGAGGTCGTGCTCGTGCGCCACGGCTCCTGCGACCCGCCCGCTCCCGACGGTCTCGTCAACGGGCGCAGCGACCCTGGCCTGAACGCGCGCGGCAACGAAGAGGCGCAGGCGGCCGGTCGGCGTCTCGGCAGCGAGCAGGTCGCGGCCCTCCACCTCAGCCCGATGCGGCGCACCGTCGAGACCGCCGCCCCGATCATCGCCGAGCACCAGGTCGAGCCGGTCGTCAGTGATGACCTCGGCGAGATCTTCCTGGGCGATTGGGAGGGACACGGGATCGCGTCGCGCGGGGCCTCCGGAGACCCGGAGCTGGCCCGCGTCTTCGCCGAGCAGCGTTGGGACCTGATCCCCGGCTGCGAGCCGATCGACGCCTTCGGCCTCCGCGTGCGGCGCGGGATCGAGGCGGCGGCCGACGACGGTGCCGACGGGGCGATCGTCGTCGTGGTCACCCACTCCGCGGTGATCGCCGAGTTCCTGCGTCAGATCACCGGCGCCGAGGCCTTCGCCTTCCTCCACAACACCAACGGCTCGCTCAGCCGGGCGATCCGGATGCCCGACGGCCGCTGGATCCTCTCCCTCTTCAACGACACCTCGCACGTGCATGCGTCGAAGTAATACACCGGCCCGGTAGCCCCTCCCCCGGCCTCGGTCCCGCCCTTCTGTGATTGCCCCAATCCCTCCTGGGCCGGCCGGCCCGGCGGGTCGGCACGGCGAGGAGGATCAGATCGGATCGGTCCGGCGCGCGGCGCCGGCGCCGGCGCGTACTCACGCGAACTTACGAGGAGGACGGAATGAGCGATCGGGACGGCCGCGTCGCGGGCAAGGTGGCGGTGGTCAGTGGGGCGAGCAGCGGCATCGGCCGCGCGACCTTCGAGCTGCTGGGACGCGAGGGCGCCAAGGTGGTCGGCACCGCGCGCCGCGAGGAGCTCCTGAAGGAGGCCCTGGAAGAGGTCGAACGGCACGGCGGCGAGGGCACCGTCATCACCGCCGACCTGGAGGACTCGGGCACCGCGGAGCGCGTCGTCCAGGCCGCGCTCGACGCCTACGGCCGGATCGACATCCTGGTCTGCAACGCCGGGGTCGGCTGGAAGTACGGCGAAGAACACCCGGGGACGATGGCCGCCCTGCACGAGGTCTCGCTGGAGAATTGGCAGGACGTGATCGGCGGCGTCGACCTGCAGGGGTACTTCGAGATGATGCGGGCGGCGCTGCCCTCGATGATCGAGGCGGAAAGCGGCTCGATCGTCAACATCGCCTCGATGGCCGGGGTGACCGGGCTCTACGACGCCCATCCCTACACGGCGGCCAAGGGGGCGATCGTCAACCTCGGTCGCTCGATGGCGATCACCTACGGCAAGCAGAACATCCGCACCAACACGGTCTGCCCGGGCTTCATCGACACGGCGATGATCGCCCCCGTGATCGGGGCCTTCGACGACCCCGACACCGCGGCCGCGCTGGTGCCGATGAAACGGCCCGGCAAACCGGAGGAGATCGCGGCGGCGGTGCTGTTCCTCGCCTCCGACGACGCCTCCTACGTCAACGGCTCGGTGCTGCTGGTCGATGGCGGCTGCACCTCGCGGAGCTTCGCCGGCTGAGCGCGGCGGACGAGCAATCGGAAAGGAATCGGAGATGGCTGGACGTGTAGAGGGGAAGGTCGCGGTGATCAGCGGGGCGAGCAGCGGCATCGGCCGCGCCTCGTTCGAAATGCTGGCCCGCGAGGGCGCGAAAGTGGTCGGCACCGCGCGGCGCGAGGAGAAGCTGAAAGAAGCGCTGGACGCGGTCGAGGCCGCCGGCGGCGAGGGGCTGATCGTCGCCGCCGACCTCGAGGACGACGCCACCGCGCCGAAGGTGATCGACGCGGCGATCGAGGCCTACGGGCAGGTCGACATCCTCGTCTGCAACGCCGGGGTCGGCTGGCAGTACGGCGAGGAACATCCGGGCACGATGGCCGCCGTCCACGAGGCCTCGCTCGAGAACTGGCGCGACATCGTCGGCGGGGTCGACCTGGAGGGGTACTTCACGATGATCCACGCCGCCCTGCCCCACATGCTGGAGCGGGAAAAGGGCTCGATCGTCAGCGTCGCCTCGATGGCCGGGCTGACCGGCCTCTACGACGCCCACGCCTACACCGCGACCAAGGGCGCCCTGATAAACCTCACCCGGTCGATGGGGATCACCTACGCCAAACACGGAGTGCGGGCGAACTGCGTCTGCCCGGGGTTCATCGACACGCCGCTGATCGAACCCGCGATCGACCTCTTCAAGGACGACGCGACCCGCTGGGCGATGGTGCCGATGGGCCGCGCGGGGACGCCGGAGGAGATGGCCTACGCGGTCACCTACCTGGCCTCGGACGAGTCGAGCTACTGCACCGGCACCGCGCTCTTGGCGGACGGCGGCTGCATCTCGCGCTCCTTCCCGGCGGCGGGCTGAGGGGCCGGGCGTGCGTTCGCTGACCATCGGCGAACTCGCGATCGGCGACTCGGCCTCGTTCCGCAAGACGATCTCGGAGTCCGACGTGTACCTGTTCGCCGGCATCACCGGCGACCTCAACCCGGTGCACGTCGACGCCGAGTTCGCCAAGACGACCCCGTTCGGCGCCCGCGTCGCCCACGGCCCGCTCACCTTCAGCCTCTGCGCGGGCCTCCTCGGCACCGAGCTTCCCGGCGTCGGCACGATCGCCGTCACCAACGAGGTCACCTACGAAGCCCCGGTCTACATCGGCGACACGGTCGCCGTCCGCGTCGAGGTCGCCGCCCTCGATGCCGAGCGCAACCGCGCCACCATGGCCGTCACCTGGCACAACCAGGACGGCAAGCAGGTCGCCAGCGGCACCATGGTCGTCAAGCCTCCCAAGACCAAGGTCGCCCTCTGACCTGTAGACCTTGGTAACCCGCAGGGTGACCAAGGTCTACAGGTGCCTCGTCTTGGTCGCCTGGGGGCGACCAAAGGCGAGGGGTCAGTCTTCGCGGCCCATCGTGAGGTTGGAGAGGCCGATGCCGCCGTCGACGGGGAGCCAGGCGCCGGTCACGTAGCTCGCGGCGTCGGAGCAGAGGAAGGCGATCACGGTGGCGACCTCCTCCGGCGAGGCGAAGCGGCGCATCGGGACCCGCGACCGCGAGCGCTCCTTGATCTCGGCGGGCATCGCTTCGACCTTCTCGGTGCCGATCATCCCGGGCAGCACCGCGTTGACGGTGGTGCCCGACGCGGCCATCTCCAAGGCCAGGGTCCGCACCATGCCGAGCAGGCCGGCTTTCGCGGCCGAGTAGGCGACCTGGCCGGCGAGCCCGTCGGTGGCGGCGATCGAGGAGACGGCGACCACCCGGCCCCCTCCCCGCTCCTTCATCCCCGCCAACGCCGGCTGTAAGGAGAGAAAAGCGCCCGTCAGGTTCACCTCCAGTTCGGCGCGCCAGGCCTCGGGGTCGATCGTCGCCGCACGGGCGAGCCGGTCCGCCACCCCGGCGTTGGCGACCACGGCGCCGACCGGGCCCAACTCGGCCTCGATCCGCTCGTACGCGGCCCGCGTCGCCTCCGCATCGCGCACGTCGAACGTCGCGGTGAGGTCCTCGCCCTCCAGATCGCAAGTGGCGACCTTCCAGCCGTCGGCGGCCAGCGCAGACGCCGTGGCCCGGCCGATCCCTCCCGCCGCGCCGGTCACCAACGCGCAGGCGTTCAACTGCCCCGCGGACCTTCGGCCGTGGTGCGTTCGAGTCCATACCGCCGCCAGAACTCATCCGGGATCTTCTCCGGGTCCTTGTACCAGTACCAGACGCACGGATCGTGATCGAAGTCCTCAGGCGCCCGCGACGGATACAGCGGCATCCCGTACCAGCGGATCGGCAGCAGCTCGTTCATGAAGGCGCAGTGGGTGCAGTAGAGCGGGAAGCCCTCGCGGCCGTAGGACCAGTCGTGGGCTTTTTCGGTCACCCCGTAGGGGTCCTCGCCTCTGTAGGCGCCGTTGCGCCAGAGGCGCTGGCCGCTCCCGCACGGGTTCATCTCGAAGGTGAACTTCTCCTCGTCCTCGGTGATCGTGAAGGCGCCCGGGTTCTGGCCGGTGGCGCTTCCCGAGTGCGCCCGCCAGGTCGCCGCCAGCGCCTCGACGATCTCCCGCCGATCGCGTTCGAAGATCTTGCCGGTGTCGCGTTTCCAGCCCCTTCGCAGGCTCTCTTCCCAGGCCTCGCCGACGCCATCGTCCCCCAGCTTCTGCTGGATGTAGGTGACGAGGCCGAGCATCGACTCCGCCATCACGTCATGGAGGAAGCGCCACTCGTGACGCATGCCCTTGCAGAGCTCCAGCGCGGTCTCGGTGTCGCCCGCCTCGAGCGCCTCGATCGCGCGGTCCATCGTCGGGCGCGACATCTGGTCCAGCTCGGTTTCCGAGAACCAGCGCTCAGGCGGCATCGAAAAGCTCCTTCAGCTTGAACTTCTGCACCTTCCCCGACGGGGTCAGCGGCAGCTCGTCCAAGGTTCTCAGGTAGGCCGGGATCTTGTAGCGGGCGATGCGCCCGGTGAGCAGCATCCGCAGCTCGTCGAGACTCAGGCTCTGGCCCTCGGCGAGCCGCACGTAGGCGCAGCAGACTTCGCCGTAGCGCTCGTCCGGCACCCCGATCACGGCGACGTCGGCGACCTGGTCGAGGGCGCGGACGGCGTGCTCGATCTCGGCCGGGAAGATGTTCTCGCCACCACGGATGATCATCTCCTTCGCCCGCCCGGTGATCGACACGTAGCCGTTCTCGTCGATCTTCGCCAGGTCGCCGGAGCGCATGAAACCGTCCGGGTCGATCGCCGCCGCGGTCTCCTCGGGGTTGTCCCAGTAGCCCTTCATCACCATCGAGGAGCGCGAGCGCAGCTCCCCCTCGACCCCGATCGGCACCGGCTCGGTGGTGCCGGGGGTGACGATCTCCACCTCGATGTGGGGCAGCGGCGGCCCCACGGTCGTCGTCTGCAGGACGATCGGGTCGCCGGGCAACGTCTCGCAGATGACCGGCGAGCACTCGGTCATCCCGTAGGTGTTGGCCATCCCGATCCCGTAGTTCTCGATCCAGCGCGTCATCACTTCCGGCGGCACCGGCGAGCCACCGCCGACGACCACCTCGAGGCTGGAGAGGTCGCGCCCGCTCTTGGCGACCTCCTCTTCGAGCGCGATCATCATCGTCGGCACCAAGGAGACCGAGGTGGCGCGCTCCGCTTCGATCGTCCGGTTGATCCGCCCCGGCTCGAATTTGATCGCCGGCAGCTGGGCCATGCCGCGGTAGACCGAGCCGAGCGTCGCCATCACGCAGCCGCCGCAATGGAAGTACGGCATCGGGTTCGAGTGGCGGCCGTTCTCGCGCAAGGTCGCCTTGTGGGCGAAGATCCGGGCGTTGTTGACGATGCCGCCGTGGGTCAGCTCGGCGCCCTTCGGGAAGCCGGTCGTGCCCGAGGTGAACTGGATCTGCGAGGTGTCGTCCGCGCCGACCGCCCGTCGGCGCCGCTCCAGCTTGTCCTCGTCGACCGCGTCGCCGCTCGCCAGCCACTCCTCCCAGGAGGGCGAGCCGTCGCGGGCCTCGCCGAGCGGGACCAGCAGGCGCACGGAGTCGATCCCGGCCGCCGCCTTGGCGGCGATCTCCCAGAGGCTCGCCCCGCGGTCCTCGGGCAGGACGAAGCAGGCCGCCGCCCCGGCCTTGGCCAGCACGAACTCGACCTCGCTCGCCCGGTAGAGCGGGTTCATCGGCACGATCACGGCCCCCGCGTAGGCGGCACCGAACTGCAGCTCCAGCCACTCGGGCAGGTTGGTCGCCCAGATCCCGAAGCGCTCCCCCGGTTCGATCCCGGACGCGATCAGCGCCTTGCCGACCCGTCGCGCCCGCTCGCCCAGCTCGGCGTAGGTCCAGCGGGCGGCGACGCCGAGGTCGTCGTAGGCGGAGAAGACGATCGCTTCCTGGTCGGGCCATTTCTCGATCGCCTCGTCGAGCAGCCCACCGACGGTGAGGTCGCGAAGCGCCGGCTCGGCGCCCGGCTCAGGCACCCAGCGGGCGACGCCTGCGTCCGGAAACGGCATCGCTCAGTCGAGCCGCAGCTCGTGGAACGGGGCTTCGCCCGGGTAGCCGGTCTCGGTCGCCAATCGCACTCCGCAGCCGGGGCAGCAGTACTCGCGGAAGACGACCTCGTCGTCGACGAACCTCGACAGCGCCGGGTAGCTCGGGTCGAGCGCGGTCGTCGGCAGCTCGCGGCTCGCCATCGCCAACTTCGGGTTGCCGTCGAGCGCCCCCAGGTCGGTGGCGCAGCGGTGGCAGCGGAAGACGCCCCCCTCGCGATCGATCAGGTAGGCGTCGGCGATCGACTCGGCCCCGGCGGCGGGCTCGACCATCGGCGCCGTGGCGTCGAGCTCGACCCCGCAGTCGTGGAGCCGTTCGAGCAGCTTGCGCTCGCGCCGTTTCGCCGTCCCCTCGTGGTCGACCTCCTTACCCTCCGAGTCGAGCCGGATGCAGTAGACCTCGTCGGCCTCGCGTGGCCCGATCGCGCCGGAGCGGAGGTCGGCGAGCACCTCCTCGGCGTCGCGGGTCAGCGGGTCGCCGTAACCACCCGGGGCGAGCCAGTTCCAATAGAGGACGTCGTCGTCGCCGACCGGGAAGCCGTCCGGCTTGCCGCCGATCTCGAGCTCGGTCCCCTCCAGCTCGTCGAGGTCCTGGGGCATCTCCCCAGCCGCGAACCGCGCCCGCAGGTTCGATCCCTGGATCACCCGGGTCCGCATGATCGACCCCATGTTGCCGCCGAACAGGCCGGGCGTCTTCGGGATCCCCTCGTTGGTGGCGAGGCCGAGGAACGACTCCCCCTTGTGCGGGATGTAAGCGATCTCGCCGCCGTTGCCGGCGCGCGAGCGACCGGCGCCGCCGGAGCCCGAGTGCTCGCGTCGGAAGAGGTAGAGGATCGGCCAGTCGGCCTCGTAGGCCTCGACGTTGGGACCGCGCCCCTCCGGGATCCAGAAGTGACCGTTGGCGAATTCGCCGTCGCGCCAGGCGGTCGCGCCGCCGCCGCCGAGCATGTTGTCGCCCATGCCGCCGACGTAGTAATCGCCGCGCTGGTTCTCCCCGGCGACGAAGTGGCAGGGCCACTGGGCGCCGTCCGGGGTGACCGCGTTGGCCCGCAGCGTCTCGTCGCTGGAGGCGAGCATCATCTTCGAGACCAGGGCGTTGCAGAGCGAGATCGCGGTCTCGGTCGCGTAGACGCCGGCCGGGCTGACCGCGGCGCCCCAGTCGGGCGAGGTGATCTTCCCCGGTTCGGGGTCGAACTTGCAGAGCCGCGCGGCGCCGCCGATGCAGCCCATCTGGCCGGGCAGCATCAGGACGTTGATCGCCCCGAGGATCGCCCCGCGCCAGGCGGCGAAGCCGACGTTGATCGCCCCCACCTGGTCGTGGGTGCCGACGTTGTCCCAGATCAGCTCCTTACCCTGCTTGCGGACCGTGGTCTGCACCGGGTAGGTGCCGCGGTCGCCGTTGCGCGAGACCTCCTGGATCAGCCGGTCGGAGTAGACCCCGTCGGGGATCGTCTCCAGGGCCTGTTCCATCGCCCGCTGCGAGGCGTCGAGCGCCCGCCGCATCACGCCCTTGACGACGCCCTTGCCGTACTTGTCGACCAGCCCGAGGATGCGCGAGCGGGCCGCGTTGTTGCCGGCGATCGTCGCCCGCAGGTCGAGCGAGAGGTTCTCCGGGGTGCGCGAGCAGCGCCGGTAGAGCGCCTCCATGTCGGAGACGATCTGGTTGCCCTCGACGATCTTGAACGGCGGGTAGCTGGGCGGGTCCCAGAAGGCGTCTTCGGCGTTCGGGCAGAAGGAGCCGGGGACGGTGCCGCCGATGTCGTTCTGGTGGGAGATGTTGGCGACCCAGCAGAAGACCTCGCCGTCGACGAAGACCGGGCACATCAGGCCGACGTCGGGCTGGTGGGCGGTGCCGATGATCGGGTCGTTGCACAGCCACATGTCCCCGTCGACGACCCGTTCCCCGCGGTGTTCGAGGATGTAGCGGGTCATCATGTCGAGCATCCCCGACATGTACTGGAGGCAGGGGCCGAAGTAGAGGAGCTCGGCGTCCTCGGTGAGGATGCAGGGCTGGAAGTCACGGATCTCGACCGTGATCTGCGAGACCGCGAGGTTCTCGATCTCCCGCACGTGCTCGGCGTTGGCGTTCCAGAGGCCGTGCCGGACCACCTCGTAGGTGATCGGGTCGATCTCGGTCTCGGCCTCGGTCGAGAGCTTCAGGTTCGGCGGCACCTTGACGGGGCCGGTCGGGTTGAAGGCGTGGTCGACGCCGTCCCAGAACTCCGGCGGGCGCGCCGGGCGCGCCTCCGGCTCGGCGACGGTGGTCGCGGTGGCGGGGTTCATCGTTCGGCCTCCTCGGTCGCGGCGACGGTGGTCAATCGGGGGTCCTCCTCGGCGCCGGCGGCCGGCATCGTCATCACGAAGTCGCCGGTAGCTCGTCGTTCGCAGCTGGTACCGGGCGGGACGACGATCCCGGTGATCGCCAGGTCGATCACGGCCGGCCCCTCGATCACCTCGCCGAGCGGCATCGCGTCACCGTTGTAGACGGCGGCATCGACGGCGCCCGCGCCGCGCTCGAAGTAGACCGGGCGGGTGCCCTTGACGAACTCCTCGCCCTCGGCGACGTCGAGCCGGTCGAGGTTGTCGGAGCCCATCGTGATCGCCGGCTCGAGGCGGATCGAGACGATCTCGACCGCGGCGCCGGGCAGCAGCGCGACCTCGCCGTAGCGCTCCGTGTAGATCTCGACGAACTGGCGTTTGACCTCCTCCAGCGTGGCGGCGTCGATCTCGCCGGCGGGGAAGCTCATCTCCAGCTCGTGCCGCTGCCACTGGAAGCGCATGCGGGCGAAGCGACGGAACTCGAAGGAGTCGACGTCCTCACGCTCGCCGAGCGCCTCGCGGGCCTGGCCCTCGAGCTCGTCGAAGGCGCCCTTGACCTGGGCGGGGTCGAACGGCTCGATCAGGACGACCGAGGATTCGTACTGGTAGCGGATGTCGGCCTGGGAGATGCCGAAGGCCGACCAGACCGAGGCCGCCTCGCCGGGGACGACGATCGTGTCGACGCCGAGGCTCGCCGCGTATCCCGCCGCGTGGAAGGGCCCGGCGCCGCCGTAGGACATGAGGACGAAGTCGCGCGGGTCGAAGCCGCGGCCGATGATCTCGTTCTCCAGCGCCGCCGCCATCTTCGCGTTGGCGACCTCGACGATGCCGAGGGCGGCGTCGGTGACCGAGAGGCCGAGCGGGTCGGCGACCTTCTCCTTGATCGCCTTTTCGGCGAGGTCGAGGCGCGGTTTGAAGCCGCCGCGCTCGCCTTTCGAGCCGAAGGTCGCCTCCGGGGCGATGTAGCCGAGGATCAGGTCGGCGTCGGTGACGGTCGGCTCCTCGCCGCCGCGGTCATAACAACAGGGGCCGGGGAGCGAGGAGGCGCTCTGCGGGCCGACCCGGAGGCCGCCGCCGAGCTCGTCGATCCAGGCGATCGAGCCGCCGCCGGCGCCGATCGAGATCACCTCGACCGCGGGCACCCGGTAGCGCCACTTGCCGAGCAGGGTGTCGTCGGCGGCGAGCGGCTCGCCGTCCCTGATGATCCCGACGTCGAACGAGGTGCCGCCCATGTCGGAGGCGATGATGTCGCGGCGGCCGAGGTCGTCGGCGACGCGGGCGCAGCCGATCAGCCCGCCGACCGGGCCGGAGCCGATCGTGAAGATCGGCCGGTCGGCGCCGAGCCCGAGCGGGACCATGCCGCCGTGGCACTGCATGATGTGGAGCTCGCCCGCGAAGCCGACGTCGGCGAGGCGGTCCTGGACCCCGTGCAGGTAGGTGCTGGTGACCGGGCCGACGTAGGAGTTGATCAGGGTGGCGACGAAGCGCTCGTACTCGCCGACCGACTTGGAGATCTCGCTGGAGATCGTCACGAAGACGCCGGGGGCGCGCTCGGCGACGATCTCGCGGGCGCGGCGCTCGTGGGCGTCGTTGCGGACCGACCAGAGGAAGGCGATCGCGATCGTCTCCACCCCGGCCGCGACCAGCGCGTCGGCGGCGGCGGCGACCGCCGCCTCGTCGAGCTCGACCACCACGTCGCCGTCGGAGTCGATCCGCTCGGCGACGCCGAAGGTGCGCTCGATTGGGACCAGCGGCTCGGGCTTGCGGGTTTCGGCGAAGCGGAGGAGGTTCTCCGGCGGCTCGCCGGTGGGGCGGCCGAGGCCGCGCATCGTGCGCACCGTGTCCTCGAAGCCGCGCGTGGTGATCAGGCCGATCTCGGCGCCTTTGCGCTCGACCACGATGTTGGTGGCGACGGTCGAGCCGTGCGAGATCAGCCGATCCATCTTGGTGTAGAGGTCGTCCGCGCGGAGGCCGAGCTGGTCACCCGCCGACTCGATCGAGCCGAAGAAGCCCGATTTGAAGCTGTCGGCCGGGGACGAGAGCGCCTTGCCATAGGCGACGCGCCCGTTCTCGTCGATCAGCACGCAGTCGGTGAAGGTGCCGCCGATGTCGACACCACAGACCATTCCCGACAAAGCTCACTCCTCTCGGTTCGCGGATCCCTACAGCCACACTAGGCACGTTCCCGACGCACCGGGACCGCCTCGCGGCGCCCCCTCGTGGGTCACTCCAAACCATTCTTGCACGAGACTGACCGTCCGGTCGGTCAGGTGCTAGATTTCCCCTCGTGGAGGCTGTGCGCTGGCACGCCGCGGGTGACCTACGGTTCGAGGACGTCGAGCTGTCGCTCCCCCTCGGCCCGGGGATGATCGAGGTGGAGGTCGCCTACTGCGGCATCTGCGGCTCGGACCTGGCGGAGTTCCGCCATCCCTTCGCGATCCGGCCGGAGAAGACCCATCCACTCACCGGGCAGGAGCCGCCGGTGACGCTCGGGCACGAGTTCTCCGGCGTGGTCACCGCGATCGGCGAAGGCGTCGACGAGGTGAAGCCGGGCGACCGCGTCTCCGCCGACGCCTGCTGGCGCTGCGGCGAGTGCAAGGCCTGCGTCGAGGGCCGCTACAACCAGTGCATCTACAGCGGCTCGATCGGGCTGTCCTCGGACGGGGCGTTCGCCTCGGTGGTCCGCTTCCCCGCCTACTGCGCAGTGCCGCTCCCCGACGGGGTGAGCAACGAAGTGGGCGCGCTGCTCGAGCCGCTGGCGGTCGGGCTGCACGCGCTCGATCGCGGCCACGCGCGGGCGGGCGAACGACTGGTGGTGATCGGCTACGGCCCGGTCGGCGCGGCGACGGCGCTGCTCGGCCGCTCGCTCGGGCTGACCCCCTTGGTCTGCGAGCTCTCGCCGGGGCGGCTGGCGCGGGCGGCGGCGCACGGCTTCGAGACCCACGCGCCGGAGCCCGAGAAGAAGGACTTCGCCAAGGCCGTGCGCGGGCTGACCGGCGGCGGCGCCGGGATCATCGTCGACTGCACCGGGGCGGTGCCGGCGCTGGAAGCGGCGCTCGAGATGAGCGAACGCGGCGGCCGCATCGTCTGCGCCGGGATCCCGAAGGAGCCGGTCGCCGTCGACGCCGGCCGCATGGTCCTCTACGAGCGCGAGCTGATCGCCACGCTCGGCTACGCCAACGACCTGCCCCGGGTGGCGGCGATGATCGCCTCCGGCTCGCTCGACCCGAGCGTGATGATCACCAACCGCATCGCGCTCACCGAGGTCGCCGCCGAAATCGAACGGATGGCGGCCGACCCGCGCGACGAGGTCAAGGTCCTCGCCGAGGTCCGCGCATGAGCCCCGCCGCCACCGGCACGGTCGTGCCGATGCCGCACATGGGGGTCTCGATCGAGGAGGGGACGGTGATCGCCTGGCACAAAGCGGTCGGCGACACCGTCGCCGAGGGGGACGTGATCTGCGAGATCGCCACCGACAAGGTCGACATGGAGGTCGAGGCGCCGGCGGCGGGGACGATCACGGCGATCTTCGCCGAGGCCGATGCCGTGGTCCCAGTCGGGGAGCCGTTGTGTGAGCTCGATGGCGATGCGAGCGCGGATGCCGGCGAGGGGTCCCCAGGCGCCACTCCGCGAGGAGACTCGCAAGCTGACGCCTCGGAGGCTGGTAGCGCTCGTGGCGGAGTTCCTGGTGACCCCTCGCCGGCATCCGCGCCTAGTTCGGGGCGTTCTGCCGGGGGCCTGGACGAGCACGGCAGCTTTGATCCAGCAGCTGCTGCGGATGCGGTGACGAGTTTGCCGGGGACGTTGGCGTCGCCGATCGCGAAGCGGATAGCTGCGGAGCGCGGGGTGGATCTCGATGCCGTGGAAGGCACGGGCAAGCGCGGGCGGATTCGGAAGGCTGACGTGATCGCGGCCGCGGAGGCGGGGCCCGCTCCGTCGAAGCCCGCTGTTCCGGCTCCCGCTGCGGCCCAGGCTCCGGCGGAAGGGATTCCGGCCGGCTACGAAGGGGTGCCGCACGAGGTGGTCCCGACCAGCCGCGTCAGACAAGCGATCGCCGAGCACATGATCAGGTCGCGGCAGACGGCGGCGCACATGACCACCGAGACCGATGTCGACCTCACGACCGTGGTCAGAGCCCGCACCGAACTGAACAAGGCGCGCCTCGCGGCCGGCGACCCGAAGCTGTCCTTCCTCCCCTTCATCGCCCGCGCCACCTGCGCGGCGCTGGCCGAGCACCCCGACATGAACGCGACCTTCCAGGGGACGCAGACGATCCGCTGGGGTCAGGTCAACCTCGGGATCGCCGTCGACACCGAGGCCGGGCTGCTGGTCCCGGTGATCCCCGACGCGGGGTCGCTGACCGGCCCCGCGATCGGGGCCGCGATCGCCGACCTCGCCGAGCGCGCCCGCGACAGGAAGCTCGTCCCCGACGACCTCGCGGGCGGCACGTTCACGATCTCCAACCCCGGCTCGGTCGGCGCGGTCTCGGCGCCGGCGATCATCAACCAGCCCCAGGTCGCGATCCTCGGCGTCCCCACCATCCAGCGGCGCCCCTGGGTCGTCACCGGCCCCGAAGGCGAGGAGATGATCGCGATCCGCTCGATCCTCCGCCTCGCCGTCACCTTCGATCACCGCGCCGTCGACGGCGCCGACGCGACCCGCTTCGCGGTCGCCGTCAAGACCCGCCTCGAGTCCTGGTCGAACGAGGCCTACGCCTAGCTTCTCAGCACGCTGGTTCGGCGTTACGCAATTGGTCGCGCATCGGCAGCCGCTCGTGGGGGGATGCAATCTCGTATTGCCGCCGCTCGACGCCCGCCTCTTCAAGATTCGAAAGAAGTCGGCCGACCTCTCGCACCTGATCAACATCGACCTCTGGGTTCGACTTAGCGATGTCGGCGAGGTCGGTGGTCTCGGATTTATCCGCTGCTTCAGATACCGACATATTCACCCTTTCTGTGGAGCACGAGAGTCTCATGTTCTCGTTTGATCCAGTAGTCGCGCAGGAGATGGTAATACGCCCGCACCCGTGGTCCGAGTGTTTCATCGGCACCGAAATCATCAATGCGTAGTTTGAGATCTTTCTGCAGCACAGCCATGGAGATGCCTCTGCTGTGGGAATGCCAATGACCAGTCTGATTGAGTTTTCGCGCGATAAAGGCTGCCCTATCTGCCTTCATTTTCTTGGTCACTTTCTTTCCTCGGGTGGCCGTCTCGTTCCAGTCCTTGAACTTGTAGGTGACCAACCATTCCTTCAGCAGCGCGATTGAGAGCTCGCGCTCCTGCTCGTATTGGTATAGCTCCGCCGGGTTAAAATTCTGGACGAGATAGGTCGCCTCAGCGGTCGTCAGTTGGCCTTTCGCGGATTTCTTGACGAGGCGGTCGTATTGCTCGAGATATCCGAGCGCAGGAACCAGCCGGGCTCCTCGTAGGGCGACCTGGGGATCGATAGGCCCCAAGCTCGAGGCGTAGTCCATGTAGATCGAGTCACCGGCCATGACGAGGACGGTGCCCGCAGACATCGCATAGCTCGGAACGAGGAAGTCGACCCGCGCGTAATGGTGTCTGAAGATGCGAGCAATCCGCTCGGCCGTGGAGATGTAGCCACCGGCCGTCTCAAGTACACACATCAGGACGTCCCGACGTTCATCGATGGCCTCGACCGCTTCCTTGATCAGGTCATCAGCCGGTCCATACATGGGTCCGATGTAGCTGACCACATCTGCATCCATCGCTACTTCAATCGCGTTGATCCGATCGTCGAGCTGGCGCTCGATGATCCCGTTGGCGTCGCGCTCCGCCATTGCCGTCGACGACACTCGCATCCCCCGTTTGATTGGTCCCGCAGCGAAGTCTTGCTGTGGATCCTTCGAGATCCTAATGAAGTTCGGCGACGTTCCTAAAGGCCCATCAGAGCGCGACGAGCTCTCGGGCGGCCGCCTCGATCTGGGTGGCGCTGGGGATGACCAGCTGCTCGAGGTCGGGGTCCTGGGGGACCGGGGTGTCGAGGGCGCCGAGGCGCCAGACGGGGGCGTCGAGGGCGAAGAAGACGGCTTCCTGGATGCGGGCGGCGATCTCGGCGCCGGCGCCGGCGGTGCGGACCGCCTCCTGGACGACCAGGGCGCGGCCGGTGCGCTCGACCGAGGTGACGATCGTCTCCATGTCGAGCGGCACCAGGGTGCGGGGGTCGATCACCTCCAGCTCGATTCCCTCCGCCGAGAGCTTCTCGGCGGCTTCGAGGGCGCGGGGAACCATCAGGCCGGTGGCGACCACGGTCGCCGCGTCGCCGTGGCGGCGCACCGCGGCCACGCCGAACGGGACCAGGTAGTCGTCGCCGGTCGGCACCTCGCCCTTCATCCGGTACATCCCCTTGTGCTCGAAGAAGAGGACCGGGTTGCGGTCATGGATCGCGGTCTTCAAGAGACCCTTGGCGTCGGCGGGGGTCGCGGGCAGGGCGACTTTGAGGCCCGGCACGTGCATCCCCATCGCCTCCAGGCTCTGGGAGTGTTCGGCGCCCGCGCCGCCGACGACTCCGGTCGGCAGCCGCACCACCGCGGGCAGTTCGAGCTTGCCGCCGTGCATGTAGCGCCACTTGGCGAGCTTGTGGAAGATCTCGTCGCCGGCGACCAGGCCGAAGTCGGCGAACTGCAGCTCGACCACCGGGATCGTCCCGGTCATCGCCGCCCCCGCCGCGCCGCCGACGATGAAGGTCTCGTTGATGGTGGTGTCGCGGACGCGCATCGGGCCGAACTCGTCGAAGAGGCCGCGGGTGACGCCGAAGACGCCGCCCATCTTGCCGATGTCCTGGCCCATCATCCAGACGCGCGGGTCGCGCCGCATCTCCTCGGCGAGGGCGTGGTTGATCGCCCAGGCGTAGCCGATCCGCTCGGTCTCGACCCCGTCGGGCACCTCGGAGACGAGCGTCCCGGGGGCGGCGGTCGGGGTCGCGCTCACGACCCCGCCTCCTCATCTGCCCAGACCCCTTCGGTGATGACCTCGGGGCCGCCTTTCGGCATCGCCAGCGCCGTCTCCAGAGCGCCATCGGCCTCCTCGGCCGCCGCCGCGTCGAGCGCGTCGGCCTCCGCCGCCGGGACCCGCTCGCGGAGGATCTTCAGCGGATCGCGGGGGACCTCGAGCCCGTCGGCGATGTCGTCGCGGTACTTCTGCGGGTCGCCCTCGTAGTGGCCGCGGATGCGCAGCGTCTTCGCCTCGATCAGCGTCGGGCCCTCCCCCGCCCGCGCCCGTTCGACCGCCTCCAGCGTCGCCGCCCGGACGGCGAGCGCGTCCTGGCCGTCGACGACGACGCCGGGGACGCCGTAGGCCGAGGCGCGGTCGGCGATGTCCTCGGTCGGGCTCTGGTCGGAGAAGGGCGCCGAGAGGTGCCAGCCGTTGTTCTCGCAGACCCAGACGATCGGCAGCTTCCAGACCGCCGCCTGCAGGGCCGCCTCGTGGAAGGTCCCGCGTGCGGCGGCGCCGTCGCCGAAGAAGATCGCCACCACCCGGTCCTCTCCGAGCAGCTGGACCGAGGTCGCGGCGCCGGCGCCGAGGACGAAGTTCGAGCCCAGGGTGCCGCCCTGGCCGAGCACCCCGATGTCCGGGTCGACGAAGTGGACGGTGCCGCCTCCCTTGCCGCCGACGCTGCCGCCGGTCCGCCCGAGGAGGTCGCCGAGCAGCACCTCCGGCGCCATCCCCTTGACCAGCGCGTAGCCGAGTCCGCGGTGGGCGTAGAAGAGGTAGTCCTCGTCGCGCAGCGGCATCACCGCGCCCGCCTGCACCGCCTCCTGGCCGAGACCGGGATGCCAGAAACCGCCGAAGCCGTGCTCTTTGACGTAGCGGTTGAGGAGCAGCTCGAGCGCCCGGATCCGGGTCACTTCGCGGTAGGCCTCGAGCGCCACGGCGTCCTCGGCCGCGGTGGCAGGCGCGGCGTCTGCGGCTTCCTTGGCGGTTTTGGTGCTCATCCCAACCCCTCTGCGTCCCGAATTTTCCCGACTGACCGTCCGGACGGTTAGTCTACCGCCATGGGAGCTGAAACGAGCAGTGGACGCCGGGCGGCGTTGGTGACCGGTGCCTCGAGCGGCATCGGCCTGGCGATCGCGGAGATGCTGGCCGAGGAGGGCTACGACCTCACCCTCGCCTCGCGCACGCAGGCGAAGTTGGAGGCCGCCGCTGCCCGCGCCGCCTTCGCCGCGGTCGAGGTCCAGGCGGTCCCGACCGACGTCGGCGACAGCGCCGCGATCGCCTCCCTGGTCGAGGCTCACCGCGAGCGCTTCGGCCGCCTCGACGTGCTTGTCAACAACGCCGGCCTCGGCGTCGCCGGCGAGCTCGCCGAGATCAAGGACAAGCACATCGACCTGCAGCTGAACGTCAACCTGCGTGCCCCGATCGTCTTCTGCCGCGAAGCCGAGCCGCTGTTGCGCGCCGCCGGCGACGAGCACGGCGAAGCCCTGATCGTCAACACCTCCTCGATCACCGGCAAGATCGGCGAGCCCGGCCTCGGCGTCTACTCGGCGACCAAGCACGGCCTCGTCGGCTTCACCCAGGCGCTGCAGCGGGAGCTCGGCCCGGCCGGGATCAAGTCCTGCGTCCTCTGCCCCGGCTTCGTCGATACCGACCTCTCCGACTACGTCAAGGAGCAGGTCCCGGCCGACACGATGATCCGCTCCGAGGACGTCGCCGAGGCGGTCCGGGCGCTGCTCCGCCTCTCCACCAACTGCGTGATCCCGGAGATCCTGCTCGTCCAGCGCGGGTTGGTCGGCCTGCCGTGAGCGGCTCGGCGCTCGTCGACGTCAGCTTCCGCGACCACGTCGCGCTCCTCACCCTGACCAACGCGGAGCGCCGCAACGTACTCGACGTCGCCACCGCGACGGCGATGCAGGAGGCGGTCGAGCGGCTCGGCCGCGATCCCGACGTCCGCTGCGTGGTGATCGCCGGCGCCGACGGAATCTTCGCCTCCGGCGCCGACATCCGCGAGCTGGAGGCGGCGAGCACGGAAGAAAACCTCGCCTACAACCGCCGCCTGCGCGCCTCCGTCAACGCGGTCGCGGCGCTGCCGATGCCGACGATCGCGGCGCTCAACGGCCACGCACTGGGCGGCGGGCTGGAGCTGGCGCTCGCCTGCCTGATGCGGGTCGTCTCGGCCGAGGCGAAGCTGGGCCTGCCGGAGGTGAAGCTGGGGATCATCCCGGCGACCGGCGGGCTCGCCCGGCTGCCGATCCTGGCGCCGCGCACCGCCGCCGCCGAGCTGGCGCTGACCGGCGACCTGATCACCGGTGCGGAGGCCAAGGATCTCGGGCTGGTCAACTACGTGGTCGAGCCCGACCAGGTCCTCGACCGGGCGCTGGAGCTGGCGGCGAAGATCGCCGGCAACGCGCCGCTCGCCGCCCGGGCGATCTGCGAAAGCCTGCGCCGCGACGGCAACCTGCCGATCGCCGACGCCAACCTGCGGGTCGAAGACCGGCTCGCCGCGCTGCTCGCCTCGAGCGATCGGCGCGAGGGCGCGCGGGCGTTCCTCGAGCGCCGCGAGCCCCGGTTCGAAGGGCGCTAGACGATGCCGCTGCCGCCGGCCTCCGACCTCGGCCTCTCGCCCGAGCAGACCCTGCTGCGGCGCACCGTCCACGATTTCGCCCGCCGCGACGTCGCCCCCCGCGCCGCCGCCCTCGACGCGGCCCAGAGCTTTCCGGAGGAGAGCTGGGCGCAGGCGGCCGAGCTGGGGCTGCTCGGCGCGACCGCGCCGACCGAGTACGGCGGCGCCGGCCTCGGCCTGGCGGAGCTCTGCATCGTCGGCGAAGAGCTCGCCGCCGCCTGCCTCTCGACCGCCGCGACCGTCCTCCACCAGGCCGACATGGTGGTCGGGCGGATCGCGCGCCACGGCTCCGAGGAGCAGAAGCGGCGCTGGCTGCCGGGGCTGATCGACGGCTCGCTGATCGGCTGCCTGGCGATGACCGAGCCGGAGGCGGGCTCCGACGTGATGTCGATGCGCACCCGGGCGGAGCGGACCGAGGGCGGTTGGCGCCTCAACGGGACGAAGACCTTCATCACCAACGGGCCGGTCGCCGACCTGGCGCTGGTCTACGCGCTGACCGGCGAGCCGGGCAGCCGCCAACTCGGCCTCTTCGCGGTCCCCACCGGCGCGCCCGGCTTCGCCCGCGGGCGCAAGTTCTCGAAGATGGGCTGGCGCGGCTCCCCGACCGGCGAGCTGATCCTCGACGACTGCGAGGTCGGCGAGGAGGCACTGGTCGGCGGCCCCGAGGACGGGCGCGCGATCCTCCTCGCCGGGCTCGACTCGGAGCGGGTGCTGATGGCGGCCGAGTCGGTCGGCGTGGCGCAGGGGGCGCTCGAGGTGGCGCTCGCCTACGCCCGCGAGCGGCGCCAGTTCGGCCGCCCGATCGGCGAGTTCCAGCTGATCGGAGGCAAGCTCGCCGACATGTACACCGAGACCGAGGCGGCGCGGGCGCTGACCTGGACCGCGCTGGAGCGGGTCGAGGCGGACGGGCCCGGGGCGCGCGAGCTGGCCTCGGCGGCGAAGCTGATGGGCGGCGACGTGGCGATGCGGGTGACCACCGAGGCGGTCCAGGTGCTGGGCGGCTACGGCTACATCGACGAGTTCCCGGTCGAGCGCTACATGCGCGACGCGAAGCTGATGCAGATCGGCGGCGGCACCGCCGAGATCCAGCGCTTCATCATCGCTCGCGGTCTGCTCGCGTGAGCCCGCGGCGGCGACCCACGCCGAAGGTAGCCTGACCGGATGCCTGCGACCCAGCGCAAAAGCAAACGCGCCGACATCCTGCGCTGCTTCACCGAGCTGGTCGCCGCGCGCGGCTACGACGAGGTCAGCATCCGCGACGTCGCCGAAGCGCTCGAGATCAGCAAAGGCACGGTCCTCCATCACTTCCGCTCCAAGGAAGCGATCCTCGAGCAGATGAGCAACGACTACATGCGCCGCCGACTGGCCGAGGCGCGCGACTACCTGCCCGAGCTGGACGACCCGATCGACGAACTGCAGGCGTTCATCTGCCAGCTGATGCTCGCCCAGCAGGACGACCGCGCGTCGACCGTCGCCTTTTCGCGCGAGATCCTCCGCTCCGCGGAGGAGCCGGCGATGGCCGAGGTGCGCCGTCTGCGCGAGGAATTCTCCGCGATCCTGGTCGACATCCTCAGGCGCGGCGTCGCCGCCGGAGCCTTCGCGACGGCCAACCCGCAGCTGACCGCGGTACAGATCTTCGGCATGGTCAACTGGGCCTGGACCTGGTTCGACCCGAACGGCCGCCTGAGCGCGGTCGAGATCGCCGACCAGTTCAGCCGCACCGTGGTCGGCGGCCTCGCCCCCGGCGAGACCCGCGAAGGGGCCGCCTCGGAGCGGCTCGCCGAGGCGGTCGGCGCCGCAATGCGCGCCCACCGGTCGGAGGACGCGTAAAGAACGATCCGCCGGGGCCTTTGTGGCGGGACGGCGAGGTTCGTGGCCGGCCGAGTGGGGACGGCGAGGGACCCGGGCGTCTCGTGGCGGCCCGGGCAGGCTGTGGCCGCCACGAGACGCCCGGGACGTGACCCTTTCGGCAGGAGGTGGGGAGGTTCGTGCCGCTTCCGGCGGGAACTCCACGGAGCCGTGGCGGTCAAGCACGCGACCGGGTTTTGGCCCCTACAGGGGACCAAAAGTCGCGCAGTCGACTTTGACCATGCCAGGGCAGGGTCAAAGTCGACAGCGCGTCCCTGGCCCTCTGGAGGTCCGTGACGTTGGGTCCGTCTTCGTGACGAAGCCCACATCCCTCTGACGCCTTCCGCGCGTCCGCCGCACGGCTCCCCGGCGTCTCCCGCACCTCTCCCCGCACACCCGGCCGTCTCGGCCACGGCCACAGCCTGCCCGGGCCGCGGCCGAGACGGCCGCGTCCTTTGGCCGTCCCTTGCCCGCGCCCGCACCACACCTGCCCGCCGCGTCCCTCGGCGTCCTCGGCCGTCCCTCGCCGTCCCCCGCGTCCCTCGGCCGCCTGCTGCCCTACCCCGCCGTCGCCAGCGCGCTCCAGTCGTCGTAGCGGGCGTGGTGGTACGGGGCGAAGACCGCTGCCGGGATGCGGGCGGCGACCTCGACCGTCGCCGACAGGTCACCCTCGAAGTAGGTGGCGCGGATGACGTCGGCGATCGGGATCTGGTCGAGCGGGTCGTGGACGGTGCCACCGAACGCGATCCGGCCGACTCCCTCGCGGAAGACCCGACCTTCGGTCTCGTAATGGGCACGGGTGAGGATCGCGTCCTCCTCGAGTCCGTGCCCGTCGGCGGCCGGGCGCGACTTGATGTTGTAGCTCTCCCGGGTCCCCTCGAAGGGGCCGTTGTCCTGGGTCAGCTCTCCTTCCAGGGTGATCAGCGCGACGCCGTGGCGCTCGATCGTGCCGTGCATCTGCTCGCCGCGCGCCCGCAGGGTCGCCGTCGCCATCTTCTTCGGCTCGCCGAAGACGTCGCGGCCGAAGATCGTCGCCTGATCGGTGTCCATGTACTGGAAGACGTTGTATTCGCCCTCCAGCCCGTCGTGGGCGCAGGTCACGTACACGCAGCCACCGTCGAAGTCGCCGACGCAGTTGGAGCCGAAGCGGCCGACCATCGCCCGCATCCGCGGCTCGGCCACCGGCTCCAGCGGCGGCGGCAGGACTTCGGCGACGTAGGCCGGGTCGACGAGGAACTCGACCGAGAGCATCTGGGCGCCGCCGAAGCGGGGGGCGCCGATCGCCGCCTCGATCCGGGCGATCTCGGCGGCCGTCTTGACGAAGCCCACCGTCAGCCCTCGGGGCTTTCGGCCGGCGCGGTCAGGTCGACCGCGATCGGATTGCCGAGGCCGTTGGCGAGGGTGACGCCGAAGCGCTCGTGCATCACCGCGGCGTCGGCGCGGAGCGCCTCCCACTGCGGGGTGCGCATCGCCGCCGCCAGCGCCTCCTTGCTCTCGAAGACGGTCTCCGCGACCCGGTAGTAGGAGGGCTCGGCGTCTTCGAGGCCCTCGTCGGTACGGGTCAGGGTGAGGCTGACGGTGCCGGGGATCGCCGCCGCCAGCGGCACGTGGACGTCCCAGTAGTGGCGCTCGAACTCGCCTTCCTCACCGGGACGGGGGGACGACCAGCAGGAAATCGCCTTGAAGGAACCCACAGAGGCGACCCTAGGGGTCATTCGGCTGACGCGGCGGCGGCGAATACGGTCGCCTTGTGGACCTCGATAGCGCCCACGTAGTCGTCACCGGCGGCGCCGCCGGGATCGGCGCCGCGGCCGGGCGCGCCTTCGCCCGGGCCGGAGCCCGCGCGGTCGTCCTCGCCGACCTCGACGGCGAGAAGACCGCCGCGGTGGCGGCGGAGTTCGACGGGCTCGGACTGCGCGCCGACATCGGCTCCGAGGCAGGCGTCGCCGAGCTGATCGCCGCCGCCGAGGAGGCGAACGGCCCGATCGACGTCTTCTGCTCGAACGCCGGCATCGCCGGCCCCTACGGCGGCCCCGAGGTCGCCGACGCGGAGTGGCAGAAGACCTGGGAGGTCAACGTGATGTCCCACATCTGGGCGGCGCGGCTGCTGCTGCCGGGGATGCTGGAGCGGCGCCACGGCCACCTCAGCTCGACCGCCTCGGCGGCGGGGCTGACCGCCAACCCCGGCCTGATGCCGTACTCGGTGACCAAGCACGCGGCCGTCGCGGTCGCCGAGTGGCTGGCGATCACCTACGGCGGCGGCGAATCCGGGGTCGGCTTCTCCTGCTTCTGCCCGCAGGGGGTGGCGACGCCGATGCTGGAAAAATGGCGCGAGGAGGACCCGAGCTCCCGCGTCGCCGCCGCCTCCGGCGACACGATCACCCCCGACGAGGCCGCCGAGGCCCTGGTCGCCGGGATCGAAGCCGACACCTTCCTGATCCTCTCCCACCCCGAGTTGCGCACCTACCAGGAACGCAAGGTCGCCGACCCCGAGCGTTGGATCGGCGGCATGCAGCGCTTCCAGGCCCAGATCGACGCCGCCCGCGCCGAGATGGAGCGCGAGGCCCCCTAACCCCACCAGCCTCCGACGTTGATGGGCCGAAAACTTGCCATATAGGCAAGTTTTCGGCCCATCAACACGGTCAGCCGGGGGCGGGGGCGGCGTAGGCGTCGCGGAGCCGGCGCTTCAGGACCTTGCCGGCGGCGTTGCGGGGGAGCTCGGTGGCGAAGACCACGGCGGAGGGCTTCTTGTAGCCGGCCAGGCGCTCGCGGCAGTGCTCGATCAGCTCGTCCTCGGTGACCTCGGCGCCGGGCGCGGCGACGACCACGGCCAGCGGCGTTTCCACCCAGCGCGGATGCGGGACGCCGACGACCGCCACCTCGGCCACCGCCGGGTGGTCGATCAGGGCCCGCTCGACCTCGGCCGGGTAGACGTTCTCACCGCCCGAGATCAACATGTCCTTCAGCCGGTCGACCACGTAGATGAAGCCTTCCTCGTCTTCGCGCACGAGGTCGCCGCTGTGGAACCAGCCGCCGGCGAAGGCCTCCGCCGTCGCCTCCGGCTTGCCGTGGTACCCCTGCATCACGGTCGGGCCGCGGTAGACGATCTCCCCCACTTCGCCTGGTGCCACGTCGGCACCCGCCTCGTCGATGATCCGCACCTCGACCCCGAGCGCCGGGCGACCGACCGAGCCCATCTTGCGGATCGCGTCCTCGCCGCGCAGGAAGCAGGTGTTCGACGACATCTCGGTCTGACCGAAGGCGTTGACGATCTCCACCGAGGGGAAGGTCGCGGCGAGCAGCTCGAGCGTCGGCAGGGGCGCCTGCGAGGCCCCCCACATCGCCTTGCGCAGCCGCTCCCGGTCGACCGTCCCCACCTCGGGGTGCGAGCAGATCTCCTGCCACTGGGTGGGGACGAAGAAGCACATCGAGACGTCATGCTCGGCGAGGCGGGCGATCGAGAGGCCGGGGTCGAACCCGCCGCTCGGCTCGATCACCGCGAGCGCGCCGAGGTGGAGGAAGGGGAGGATCCCGTTCAGCCCGCCGATGTGGAAGAGCGGCAGCCCGGAGAGCCAGACGTCATCGGGCCGCGCCCCCACCTCATACAGCCAGTTGGTGGTGTTGACGACCAGGTTCTGGTGGCTCAGCATCGCCCCCTTCGGTCGCCCGGTGGTGCCCGAGGTGTACATCAGGAAGGCGAGGTCGTCGCCCATGACTTCATGATCGGGGCGCTCCGGCGCGGCGGCGGCGAGCGCCGCCTCGTAGTCGGGCCCGGTCACCAGCGTCTCGACCGCGCCGGCGCGCGCCGCCAGCTCGGGGTCGGCGATCACCAGCCGCGCGCCGCAGTCGGCGAGCACGTAATCGACCTCCTCGCGCGAGAGGCGGAAGTTGACCGGCACCGCGCAGGCGCCGAGCTTCTGGATCGCGAGGAAGGCCTCGACGAACTCGACCCCGTTGTACTGGAGCATCGCCACGTGGTCGCCGGGGGCGATGCCGCGAGCGGCGAGGGCGCCGGCAAGCCGATTCGAGCGCTCCTCCAGCTCGCCGAAGGTGCGGCGCTGCCCCTCACAGGCGAGCGCCGGGGCATCGGGCGCGCGCCGCGCCGAGCGGGCGGCCAGCTCGGGCACGGTGAGTCGGCGCGAGCGGTCGAGATCGGTCCCCATCCACGGGAGGCTAGGCCCGCTTCGCGCGCCCCCGGACTCCCGCCGCACCCCGGCATGTGGTTCCTCCAATCGTCCGCGCCCGGCCGTTGGAAGCGCCGCCGCCCCCTCCATACGCTCGGGCCGATGGCCGAGCCGACCAAGCTCCTCGACGGGGGCACCTTCTTCGAGGGGCCGCGCTGGCACGACGGTGCCTGGTGGGTCTCGGACTTCTACACCGACGGTGGTCGGATCGTGGCGGTCGACCCCGAGGGCGCGATCGTGCGGGAAATCCCGCTCGAGCAGCCTTCGGGCCTCGGCTGGCTGCCGAACGGCGACCTGCTCGCGGTCGCGATGAGCACCCACAAGATCATGCGGATCGCCGAGGGCGCCGAGCCGGTGGTGCACGCCGACCTCGCCGGTCATTCGCGCGGCGAGTCCAACGACATGACCGTCGACGCTCAGGGCCGTGTCTGGGTCGACTCCTTCGGCTACGACCTCTACGCCGGCGAGCGCCCGGTCGGCGCGGAGTTGATGCGGGTCGAACCCGACGGCTCCATCGTCGCGGTCGCCGACGGCCTGCACTTCCCCAACTCGATCATGGTCTCGGCCGACGGGACCCGGCTGGTCGTCGCCGAGACGATCGCCTCCCGCCTCACCGCCTTCGACGTCGCCACGGACGGGACCCTCTCCGGCCGCCGCGTCTACTGCCAGATCGCCCCGACGGTTCCGCTGGACGACATCGCCGACGACTACTCGAACGTCGCCTACGGCCCCGACGGCTGCACCCTCGACGCCGAGGGCTGCGTCTGGGCGGGCAACTCGCTCGGCGACTGGGTCGGCCGCTTCTCCCCCGAGGGCGAGGTGCTGCAGCGGATCGACGCCCCCGAAGCCGGGATGTCGACCTACGCGGTGCAGCTCGGCGGCCCCGACGGCCGGACGCTGCTGATGTGCGTCGCCCCGGACTGGCGCAAAGGCATGGGCGACGACAACGAGCCGCGGGCGTCGCTGTGGACGGTCGAGGTCGACGTTCCCCACCACGACGGCAAGCCCTGATGCCAGAGAGCTTCGATGTCATCGTGATCGGGGGTGGCCCGGGCGGTTACGTCGCCGCGATCCGCGCCGCCCAACTCGGACAGCGCACCGCCGTGGTCGAGCGCGACAAGGCCGGCGGCCGCTGCCTGAACTACGCCTGCATCCCGGCGAAGACGATCCTGCGCACCGCCGAGATCTACGACGAGGCCAGGAACGGCGCCGAGCTCGGCATCGTCGGCGATGTGGCGATCGACTGGGACGCCCTGCAGGCGCGCCGGGCGAAGGTCTCCGAATCGCTCTCCAAGGGGGTCGAGTTCCTCTGGGACAAGGGCAAGGTCACGAGGATCGAGGGCGAGGGCTCGCTGACCGCCGAGGGGGACGTCTCGGTGGGCGGCGAGGTCCACGAGGCCGAGGCGGTGATCCTCGCGACCGGCTCGGTCGCCCTGCCGATCCCCGGCGTGCCCTTCGGCGGCCGCGTCCTCGACACCTGGGGGGCCTGGTCGCTGCCCGGGCAGCCGCGGAGGATCGCGGTGGTCGGCTGCGGGGCCTCGGGCGCCGAGATCGCCTCCGCCTACGCGCGCCTCGGCACCGAGGTGGTCCTGGTCGAGATGCTCGACCGGATCCTCCCCGCCGAGGACAAGGACATCGCGAGAGTGGTGGAACGGGTGTTCAAGAAGCAGGGGATCGAGATCTCGACCGGCTCGCCGGTGGAGGCCGTCGAGGTCGGCACCGACTCGGTCAGGTTCACCTACGGCGAGAAGAGCGCCGAGGTCGACTACCTCTGCGTCGCCGGCGGCCGTGGCCCCGACACCGAGGCACTGAATCTCGAGGCGGCGGGCGTGCAGCTCGAGGAGGGCGGCCGCAAGATCGCGGTCGACCCCTACGGGCGCACCACCAACCCGAAGGTCTTCGCGATCGGCGACCTGGTCAACCGCAAGGCGCTCGCCCACAAGGCCGAGGAGGAGGGCGTGGTCGCGGTCGAGACCGCGGCGGGCCAGGAGACCGAGCCGGTCGACCAGGGCCTGATCGTCGGCGCCACCTTCACCCACCCCCAGGTGGCCTCGGTCGGCCTCACCGAGGCCCAGGCCGTGGAGGCCGGGCACGAGGTGAAGATCGGCAGGCAGAAGATCTCCGGCGAGGGCGCCGGCACCGTCTACGACGACAGGGACGGGATCGTCAAGCTCGTCGTCGACGCCAGATACGGCGAGATCCTCGGCGCCCACGTCGTCGGCAACCGCGCCTGCGACATGATCGCCGAGCTGGTCGCGGTGATGGCGCTCGAGGGCGGCTACCAGGAGCTGGCGCGGATCGTCCACCCGCACCCGACCGTGAGCGAGGCCGTGCTGGACGCGGCCCGGGCGGTCGACGGCTGGGCCATCCATGCCTGAGGAGGCCGACGTGACGCCTCGATACGAGAGCGACAACATCGGCTCGTGGACGCGGCTCCGGGCCCGCCGCGACGGCTCCCGCACCGCCCTCGTCTGTGGCCCCGAGCGGGTCGACTACGCGACCCTGGAGAAGCACGCCTCCCGCGTCGCGGGCGCGCTGCGGGAGGCCGGGATCAAACCCGGCCGCCGCGTCGCCACCGCGCTGAAGAACCGGGTCGAGTTCGTCGAGCTGCTGTTCGGGACGGCCCGCGCCGGGGCGATCTTCGTGCCGCTGAACTTCCGCCTCTCGAGCGAGGAGGTCGCCTACGCGCTCTCCGACTCGGGTGCCGAGCTGGTGATCGTCCAGGCCGACACCGCGCCCGCCGTCGAAGCCGCACTCGACCTGATCGACGGCGAGCCGCCGCGGGTGATCTCGGTCGACGGGCCGCTCGCCGACTACGCCGCCTGGCGCGACGCGGCGCTGCCGCTCGATCCGCACCCGGTCCGCCCCACCGACCCGGTCTCGATCGTCTACACCTCGGGCACCACCGGGCCGCCGAAGGGCGCCGTGCTCACCCACGGCGGAGTGCTCTGCAACGTCGAGAACTACCTCGCCGACTGGGACCTGCGGCGCGACGACGCGACCCTGGTCGTCAACCCGATCTTCCACGTCGTCCTCTACATCCTCACGGTGCCGCTGCTCTACAAGGGCGGCAAGGTGGTGCTGATGGAGGACTTCGACCCGGCGGCGGCGGTCCGCCTCGCCGAGGCGGAGGAGATCACGGTCTGGTTCGCGATCCCGACCGCTTGGCAGATGATGCTGGCGACGCCGGAGCTGGCCGACCTCGACACCTCACGCCTGCGCTTCGTCGGCTCCGGCGGGGCGGCCTGCCCGCAGCCGTTGATGGACCGGTTCGCCGAGCTCGGGCTCGATTACCGCCAGGGTTACGGGCTCTCCGAGACGACCTCCTCGGCGACCACGATGGGCCCCGGGGACCAGGCCCGTAAGCCGGGCTCGATCGGGCGGCCGTTCTTCCACGTCGAGGCAAGGATCGTCGACGAAGAGGGCGAGGTGCTCGGCCCCGGCAAAGCCGGCGAGATCCAGCTCCGCGGCCGCAACATCTGCGCCGGCTACTGGCGCAAGCCGAAGGAGACCGCCGAATCGTTCGACTCCGACGGCTGGTTCTCGACCGGCGACATCGGCCGTGCCGACCACGAAGACTTCATCTGGATCGTCGACCGCAAGAAGGACCTGATCATCTCGGGCGGCGAGAACATCTCCTCGATCGAGGTCGAGCAGGCGGTCGTATCCCACCCGCGGGTGGAGGAGGCGGTGGTGGTCGGGCTGCCGCACGAGCGGTGGGGCGAGACCCCCTGCGCGGTCGTCACCACCGTCGACGGCGGCGAGCTCGACCCGGCCGAGCTGATCGAGCACTGCCGCGAGCGGATCGCCCACTACAAGTGCCCGACCGTCGTCATCACCCTCGACGAGCTGCCGAAGACGGCGACCGGGAAGATCGCCAAGCTCGCCGTCCGCGAGCGAATCGCCACCCGCGTCCAGTGTTGATGGGCCGAAAACTTGCCATATAGGCAAGTTTTCGGCCCATCAACACCGTCAGGCGGTTCCGGTGCCTTCCTCGACGAAGCCGGACTCGACCCGGAGGGTGACGCCGAAGCGCTCGATGATGTCGCCGCTGCAGGCGCGCATCGTCGCCCACTCGTCCGAGCCTTCCGACTCGGCCATCGCCTCGGGGCTGTCGAAGACCATCTCGGCGACCCGGTAGTGGTCGGTCTCGCCGCCCTCGAAACCGTCCGCGGTGCGGGTGGTGTTGATCGCGATCAGGTTCGGCACCGCGGCCGCGCGCGGCACGTGGGTCTCGGCGTAGTAGCGCTCGAACTCCTCGACGTCCTCGTCCTTCGGCGGCGACCAGTAGGCATAGAGCTTGTACGGCACGTCTTCTCCTCCTCGGCTCGGTTGGTGTCCTCAGCCAACCAGGCCCGCCCGCCTCTCGCGCGATCAGGCGCGACCAACTTCGTCGGGATCGCCAAGCCCCGCGAAGACCGTTCTGCGCGGCCGGTCGACGGCGCTAGGACTCGGAAGGCGCAACCGGGGAGCCGGTCCGCTCGATCGCCCGCGTATGCCTGGGGGTTCCCGCCAGGATCGCGTCCAGCCGATCCTTGAAGTCCTCGCTGTTGACGCGGATACGCTCCGCCGCGGCCGCCTGCCTGCCGGCGATGCCTTCGAGTTCCAGACGAAGCTCCTCCAGGGACTTTCCGGAGAGATCTCTTGCGCGTGCGGTCACCTGCTGACGAGCGTTCCGCTCGACCTGCGCGCGACTCGGACCCAAGACCCGGGCCGTCACCTGCTGCTGTCCCTCGGTTCCGCTCATGACTTGATGATACCCCCGCATCGCGACTGGTTTTTGGGCTTTTCGACCTTCAGTGCCCAACGCTCATCCACCTCAGGATTTCGCCTTCTCCAAGACCTCGACCCGCCGGCGTAGTTTCTCCAACGTTTCCAAACTGGCAAGGGCGATCAAGGCCGCGTCCGTGCTGTTCTCGATGCTTTCCTCCAACTCCATCTGCAGGTTCGCAACTTCCTTGCCGACCACTTTCAACCCCTCTTTGTTGCGCTCCCTGAACCGAGGTCCGCTGGTGGTCAACTCGACCGGCCATTCCCCGGAGATCAGACCACGCACCAGAGGCAACAGAACCAGGAGCGTCCCGTAGAAGAACAGGAGTAGAAGCAGGCCGGCGAAGACGACGTGGTTACCGAAGGCGAGGCTCGGAACGGTCTTGATGTTCGCCGCGATCAGGATCGCGACGATGACCGCGGCGATCAGGAGCAGGGGCGTCAGAACGCGGATCGCGGCCCGCTCGAGGACCGCGCGAGCCTCGGCGGCCTTGCCATCTTCATCCTCCCGACCGACCCGCTCGATGCCCTTCTTGACCCACGCCCCAAATTCCTCGCCGGCGACGGCGACCGCGAGAAGCGCCCAAAAGGCCGCGATCGAGACCGAGACGACGATCAGCCAGCCGAAGTCTTCCGGCGGGACCGAGGCGGCAAAAGTGGTTGCGCCCCCGAGGGCGAATCCGGAGACGAAGGCTACGAACTTGACCAGGCCATTCTTGGTCTGCACCGCGGCCAGAAGGCAAAAGGCCAGGCTCGTCGCGCCCAAGGCGATGATCCCCACCAGGCCGGGGACGCTGGGGGAGCGATCCGTTACCGCCAGCACTGCCGCGAATACATAGAGCGGAAACGCGGGCACGAACAGCATTGCGTGAACTTTCTCACCTTTTACCTGGCGAGAGACGATCCAGAGCAAATCAGGGCCGAAAATCGTCCTCTGTGCGCGTTTTCACAAACGTCTGTTCGCATTCGCGATTACATCGATCCATGGAGAACACCTGGAACATCAAGCAGATCCGCGACGGTGAGACCGTCGAGGTGACGAGCGGCGCCTCCCGCGAGGACGCGCTGCGCGCGATCCGCGTCGCCATGTACGGCGAGGCCGATGCCTTCGGCAAGGCCAACACCGACGTGCACGAGCTTCCGCTCGCCGCTTAACGCAACCTAGGACGCGGCGGCCGAGGGGACCGCTTCGGCGTTCTTGGCCGCCGCTTCGACCACGGCCTCCTGGTGGGGCTGGAGCTCGGTGTAGCCGATGCCGCGGAAGGCCTCGATGAAGGGGTCGTCGACCACCTTGTCGATCTTCAGCAGGCCCTCGATCACGGCGGCGCCGCAGAAGGGTACGTAGGCGGACGAGTAGCCGCCCTCGTGGATCGCCACCAGCTTGCCGTCGCAGACGCGCTCGGCGAGGGCGACCATCGTGTCGGTCATCTCGCGGTAGCCCTCGCTGGTCACCATCATCATCGCCAGCGGGTCCATCATCGACGCGTCGAGGCCGGAGGCGATGATGATGATCTGCGGCTTGAAGTTCTCCACCGCGGGGACGACGACCCGCTCGATCGCCGCGTTGTAGCCGCCGTCGCCAGTACCCGGGGGCAGCGGCACGTTGACGCAGTAGCCGGCGCCCTCGCCCTCGCCGGTGTGCTCGACCAGCCCTGAGCCCGCCGGGAAAAGCCCGTCCTGATGCAGGGAGATCGTCAGGACGCCCGGGTCGTCGTAGAAGGCGTGCTCGGTGCCGTTGCCGTGGTGGACGTCCCAGTCGACGATCGCGATCCGCTCGAGGCCGTGGACGGCGCGCATGTGCTCGACCGCGATCGCGATGTTGGCGAAGACGCAGAAGCCGCGCCCTTCGTCGCGCTCGGCGTGGTGGCCGGGCGGCCGGTTCAGCGAGTAGGCGTTGTCGACGTCGCCGTTCCAGACCGCCTCGATCGTCTCGATCACCCCGCCCGCCGAGAGCGCGCAGATGCCGTAGCCGCCGGCGCCGAAGGGCGCCAGTTCGCCACCGTCGCCGCCGCCTTCGGAGCTTTCGCGCTTGATCCGCTCGAGGTAGGCGGGGGTGTGGACGCGGAGGATCTCCTCCTCGGTCGCCTCCCGCCCCGACAGCTCGACCGTCTGGCCGAGCAGGCCGGTGACGTCGAGCAGGTTGCGCAGGCGACGCTTGGTCGCTGGGCTCTCGCCGTGCTGCTCGGGCTCGACCAGCCCACCGGTCGACAGGTACGCCGACCCGGTTCCGGTGTCGTGCCACGCGTAAAGCTCGTTCCAGTGGAAACCCGTAGCCATCGTGCTCCTCCTTGTGGTTATCCCAATCCCATGGAGCGGCCGATGAGGTCTTTCATGATCTCGTTCGTGCCGCCCCAGATCTTGCTGACCCGGGCGTCGGCCCAGAAGCGGGCGACGCGGTACTCGTCCATGAAGCCGTAGCCGCCGTGCAGCTGCACGCAGTTGTCGAGGATCTGGTTCTGGATGTCGGCGGTCCACCACTTCGCCTTCGCCGCGTCGACCGCGGTCAGCTCGCCGGCGACATGCGCCATCACGCACTGGTCGACGAAGGCGCGCCCCGCGTCGATCAGCGTCTGCATCTCGGCGAGCAGGAAGCGGCTGTGCTGGAAGGTGCCGATCGGGCGGCCGAAGGCCTGGCGCTCCTTGACGTAGACGAGCGTCTCCTCCAGCGCCGCGGCGGCGTGGGCGACGTTGGCGACGGCGACGCTCAGCCGCTCCTGGGGCAGTCGTTCCATCATGTACTCGAAGCCCCGGTTCTCCTCGCCGAGCAGGCTCTCGGCCGGCAGCCGCACGTCCTCGAAGAAGAGCTCGGCGGTGTCGGCCTCGTGCTGGCCGACCTTCTCCAGCTTGCGACCGCGGTCGAAGCCCTCGGCGTCACCGTCGAGGAGGAAGACGCTGACGTCCTTGCGGCCCTCGCCGGTGCGGGCGGCGACCACCACCAGGTCGGCGTTGCTGCCGTTGGTGATGAAGGTCTTGGCCCCGTTGAGGATCCAGCCGTCGCCGTCGCGGACCGCCCGGGTGCGGAGGCCGGCGAGGTCGGAGCCCGCCTGCGGCTCGGTCATCCCGATCGAGGTGATCAGCCGGCCGGCGCAGAAGTCGGGCAGGTAACGCTCCTTCTGCGCCTCGTCGGTCAGCTCCAGCAGGTAGGGGGCGACGACGTCGACACCGAGGCAGAGCGCGGAATTGACGGCCAGCGAGGCGGACGCGAGCTCCTCGCCGAGCACCTGGTTGAAGCGGAAGTCGTCGAGGTCGGCGCCGCCGTACTCGCCCGGCATCGCCAGGCCGATGAAGTCCTGGCGGCCCGCCTCCTCCCAGATCTCGCGGCCGGTCCAGCCCTCCTCGCGCCAGCGGTCGAGGTTGGGGGTGACGTGACGGCGACAGAACTCGGCCACCGATTCGCGAAAGAGGTCGTGCTCGTCGGTGAAGAGCGGCCGGCGCATCGGCGCGACCCTACGCCCGCCGGCGCCGACCGGCGAGCCGCGTTCGTCCGCGCCTTGTCGATAATCCCGACATGCCCACCGTGCTCCTCATCCGCCACGGCCAGGCGTCCTTCGGCGCCGCCGACTACGACGTCCTCTCCGAACTCGGCCGCAGCCAGGCCGACATCGTCGCCCTCTCGCTGGCCGAGCGCGGCTACCGCCCCGCCCGCCTGATCAGCGGCACCTTGCGCCGCCAGCAGGAAACGGCGGCGGCCTTTCGAGCCTTCGGCGCGCCGGACCTCGAGGTCGAGCCGCGCTGGGACGAGTTCGACACCGACGACGTCCTCACCCACCACTCCGATTCCGCGTTGCGGCTGCAGTCCGACGGGGCGGCCGAGACCCTGACCAACCGCGGCTTCCAGGCTGCCCTGGAACCGGCGCTGGCCGAGTGGGTCGCCCACGCCGAGCGCAGCCCGACCTCCCAGACCTGGCCCCAGTTCAGCGGCGCCGGGTCGGCGGCGCTCGAGGACCTGGCGGCCGCGCTCGGCTCCGGTGAGACGGCCGTCGTCGTCACCTCCGGCGGGACGATCGCCGCGGTCGTCGGGGCCCTGCTCGGCGCCCCCGCCGAGGTCTTCGCCGCCCTCAACCGCACCCTCGTCAATGCCGGCGTCACCAAGATCGCGCTCGGCGCCACCGGCGCCCACGTCCTCTCGGTCAACGACCACTCGCATCTCGAGGCCGTCGACCGCTCCCTGGTCACCTACCGCTGAGGCGGGGCGCTGCAAGCTTTGATGTCGCTATGACGACCATCAAAGCGTGGTCACGTGTTTGTGACCCCCAAGGGCCCCGTCCGCGGCGGGCGGCCCGCGGTCGCGCCTGGCGCGCCGCCGCGCTTGGTCGGATTCCACAACTCCTCCCGAACGCGCGCCCGCCACGGCGCCGACCGCCACCTACGGTGACCCCGACCGCACGCGCGACGGAGGAGGAACGATGGAGGACCCGCTCGGGCTCCGCCCACTGAAGGACATCACCGTGACGGAGCGGATCGTCGATCCCGAGGATGTCCCCTGGGTCCCCTACACGGACACGATCTGGGTCAAACCGCTGCGCCTCAACCGCAAGACCGGGCAGTGGACCAACATCACCAAAGTCGTCGGCGGCGGCCAGATCAACCGGCACTACCACGTCAACGGCGTGATCGGGTTCGTGCTCGAGGGCAGCTGGTACTACGTCGAGAAGGACTGGGTCGCGCGCAAGGGGATGATGGTCTGGGAGCCGCCGGGCGACATCCACACGCTGATGAGCGGAGAGGAAGGGACGATCACCCTCTTCCAACTCGAGGGCGCCCTGCTCTACGTCGACGAGGACGACCAGGTGGTCGGCTTCGACGACGTCCTCGCCCACACCAAGACCTACCACGACTTCTGTCGCACCGAGGGAATCCGGCCGCTCGACCTCGACTACTAGGTCGGGTCCGGCGGGTAGCTGGCCACGGTGACCGGGGCGACGAACGGGAACGAGCTGTTCGAACGGGCCGTCTCCACCTGCCCGGAGGATCCCGGGCTCCTTTACTTCGACACCGCGATCACCTTCCGCGACGCGGCGGAGCGGGCCTGGGCGCTGGCGGCCTCGCTACGCCAGCTGGGCCTGCGGCCCGGCGACCGGCTGGCGCTGATGTTGCAGAACGGCCCGGCGACGGTGATCGCGATCCACGCGGCGTGGCATGCGGGCTGCGTCGCCACCGCGATCAACCCGATGTCGAAGCCGGCCGAAGTCCGCCACCAGCTGGCCGACTCCGGCGCCCGCGCCGTCATCTGCCTTGAGTCGCTCCACCCGGTGGTCGCCGAGGCGGCGACCGGGACCGCGGTCGAGCAGCTGATCAGCGTCTCCGAGCTGGCCTGGCTCGACTCGATGCCGCCGGCGCTGATCGGCTCGCGGCGACGCCCCTGCCCCGGGGCGCTCGACCTGGAGACGCTCTGCGCCGAGCCCGCCGAACCGCGCCCGGCCGCGGTGGAGATCGACTCCCCCGCCCTCCTCGCCTACACCTCGGGGACCACCGGGACGCCGAAGGGGGCGATCGTCACCCACCGCGCGTTCATCCACAACGGCGACGCGATGACCGCCTGGGGAGACCTCGGCCAGGGCGACGTCACGATCGCGATGGCGCCGCTCTTCCACATCACCGGGCTGGTCTGCCACCTGGCGACCTCGCGGGCGAGCGCCACGCCGCTGCTGCTCATGCACCGCTTCGAGCCGGGTGAATTCCTCCGCCTGGTCGAGCGCTGGCGCGGCACCTACGTGATCGGCCCGCTGACCGCCTTCATCGCCCTGCTCGAGCATCCCGACTTCGGCCGCCGCGACATCTCCTCGCTGACCAAGGTCGCCAGCGGCGGCGCCCCGGTCTTCCCGGCCGTGGTCGAGCGCTGGGAGAGGCTGACCGGCAACTACGTCCACAACACCTATGGGCTGACCGAGAGCGCGGCGCCCTCGCACCTGGTCGCGCGTGGCGAGCGCGCCCCGGTCGATCCGGAGAGCGGCGCGCTCTCGATCGGCCGACCGATCGTCGACACCGACTCGAAGATCGTCCTCGTCGACGAGGAGGGCGCGGGCGGCGAGGAGGTCGAGGCCGCCCCCGGCGAGCTGGGCGAGATCGTCACCCGCGGGCCGGCGGTGACGCCCGGCTACTGGGGTCGCCCGGAGGAGACGGCGCATGCGATCCGCGACGGCTGGCTGCACACCGGCGACGTCGGCCGGCGCGACGCCGACGGCTGGTTCTACATCGTCGACCGGATCAAGGACATGATCGTGGCCAGCGGCTACAAGGTCTGGCCGCGCGACGTCGAGGACGCCCTCTACGCCCACCCGGCCGTGCAGGAGGCGGCGGTCGTCGGCGAGCCCGACGACTATCGCGGCGAAACCGTCGCCGCCCACGTGGTCCTGCGCCCGGGCGAGGACGTGAGCGTCGACGAGCTGGTCGCCCACTGCCGCGAGCGCCTCGCCGTCTACAAGGCCCCGCACGTCGTCCACCTGGTGGACGAGCTGCCGAAGACCGCGTCGGGCAAGGTGCTGCGGCGTGAGCTGCGAACTACTTCGTCTTCTTGAACTCCAGTTTGCTCGCGTCGAAGGTCGACATCTCGGCGGCGATCCTGCCGCCCTTGAAGACGTAGCCGTCGGTCGAGAAGTACGGCTTGGCGAGGAACGGCGCCGTCACCTTGAACTTGACGAACGAGGTGCCGCCGCTTTCCCATTCCAGCACCGGCTTGGCGACCAGCCCGCAGAGCCCTTCTTCGGAGACCGGCTTGACGAACCCTTCGTAGAGTTCGGTCAGCGCCTTGCGGCCCTTGACCACGACGCCGTCGGGGAAAAACAAGGTGGCGTCACTGGTGTAACCGTTGACCAGCCCTTCGGCGCTGCATTCGGCGAGCGCCTTGCCGTGGGCGGCGACCAGCGCCTTGTTCGACTTCGCCGCGCCGCCGGCGAGGCTGGGGACGAGGATCGCCAGCGCCAGCAGCAGCGCCGACGCGGCGAGCCCGGCCCGGACGATCGGGGACTTCTTCATGGACTTCCCTCCTGGTGAGTCGCCCGCCCAGGGGAGCGGGGCGTGGGGTTGCCCCGACCCTGCCCGCCTCCGCCCTCCCTCCACCAGGTCGCAGGGAACGGTGTTGTCGATACCCATAATTGGAACCGTATGTACAAGCTCTACGCCGTCTGGACCGCCCCGCGCCCCGGCGAGGAGGACGCCTTCGAGCGCCACTACACCGAGGTGCACGCGCCGCTCGCCGCCTCGATCCCCGGCGTCCGCAAGGTGATCCTCACCCGCACCTCCGACACGCTCGGCGACGGCGAGAGCACCCTCCACCGGATCACCGAGCTCTGGTTCGACGACCGCGCCGCGATGGAGGCCGCCGAGGCCTCACCGGAGGGCCAGGCGACGATCAAGGACGCGGTCGAGATCCAGGAGCGCTTCGGCGCCGCCCTGACCAGCGTCGCCGGCCTCGCCGACGAGCAGCCGCTGGGCTGACCACCGTTTGGCGAACTTCCAAGCGGGCGGGGCCGCCGCCTCGCGCCCGGGCGGGCCGCTGGTAGCTTCGCCCCCATGGCCGAGATCGGGTTCATCGACCAGACCCTGCGCGACGGGCCGCAGAGCCTCTGGGGCATGCGGATGCGGGCCCAGCACGCGACGCCCGCCCTGCCCCACCTGAACGCCACCGGGTTCGACACGATCGACCTGCTCGGCGCCACCTCGATGGTGGTGATGCTGCGCGAGTCCGGCGACGACCCCTGGGCCTGGGTCGACCACCTGATCGGCCACCTGCCGAACCAGCCGCTGCGCTCCGCCCTCCGCCCGGTCGCCGCGGGCAGCTTCGGCTTCGTCCCCGAGGGAATCCTCAACCTCTGGATCGAAGTGCTGGTCAAGCACGGCGTCAAGAGTCACTGGCTCTTCGACTGCCTCTACGACATGCCGTTGATGGAGCAGCGCACGAAGGAACTGCAGGCGGTCGGCGGCGAAGTGGTGCCGGCGATCATGTACGGGCTCTCCGAACTGCACACCGACGAGTTCTTCGCCGACCGCGCCCGCGAAATGGCGAGCTGGCCCGGGGTGAAGCGGATCTACATCGAGGACGCCCCCGGCGTGCTGACCCCGGAGCGCGCCGCGACGCTGCTCCCCGCGATCCAGGCGGCGACCCCTGGCGTCCGCCTCGAGATCCACTCCCACAACACCACCGGCCTCGCCCCGCTGGTCTACGTCGAGGCGATCAAAGCCGGCATCGACCTGATCCACACGGCGACGATGCCGCTCGCCAACGGCCCCTCGCTTCCCTCGACCGAGGCGATGGTGGAGATCGTCGAGGAGCTCGGCCACACCCACAACCTCGACAAATCCCAGCTGGCGCCGGTCGCCGACCACTTCTACGCCGAAGCGGCGCGGATCGGCTACGAGGTCGGGGTGCCGAACGAGTACCGGATGCTCCCCTACAAACACCAGCTGCCGGGCGGCATGACCGGGACGCTGAAAAACCAGCTGGCCGAGTACGGGATGCCGGAGAAGTTCCAGGAGGTGATCGAGGAGATCGTCGTCGTCCGCTCCGAGCTCGGCGAGCCGGTGATGGCGACCCCGTTCTCCCAGTTCGTCGGCATCCAGGCGGTGCTGAACGTGGTGATGCCGGAGCGCTACCAGGTGGTCCCCGACGAAGTCCTCCAGTACGCGATGGGCCACTACGGGCCGCTGATGCGCCCGGTCGACCCGGCCGTCGCCGACAAGATCTTCTCGCTGCCCCGCGCCAAGGAACTGGAAGGGTGGGAACGCGACCGCACGCCGGTCTCGGAGTGGCGCAAGCGCCTCGGCGAGCACCTCTCCGACGAGGAGCTCCTGCTGCGCTATTTCTGCCCCGAGGAGCAGGTCGACAAGATGCTCGCCGGGCCGCCGCTGCGGACCGAGGGCTGGAAGCACGACGGCAGCGTGCTGGAGCGGGTCACCGAGCTGATCGAAGAGCACCACTCGGCCCGCCACATCACCCTCGCCCAGCCGGGGATCACGGTGAAGCTCCGCCGCGACGGGGACTGAGCGCCGTGGACGCCCGCGAGGCGATGCGGACGATCGGCAGCTGCCGCCGCTACAAGCCCGACGACGTCCCCGACGGCGTCCTCTACCGCGCGATCGAGGCGGCCCGCTTCGCCCCCCAGGGCGGCAACCGGCAGCCGACCCGGCTCGTGGTGGTCCGCGACCGGGCCAGGAAAGAGCAGCTTCGCGACCTCTATCTGGTGCCCTGGCGCAAGTACTACGCCGCCGCCTCGGCGGGGACGGCGAGCACCGGTTCGCTGGGCGAATACGACTCCGCCCAGCGGGCCGCCGACGCGGCCGACCGCTTCGCCGAGAACATGGCCGAGGTGCCGTTGATCATCGTCGTCTGCGCCCGGATCGACCAGCTGCACGTCACCGACAAAGACCTCGACCGCCCCTCCGTGGTCGGCGGCGCCTCGATCTACCCCTTCGTCCAGAACCTCTGCATCGCCCTCCGGGTCGAGGGCGTGGCGACGACGCTGACCACGCTGCTCTGCGAGTACGAGGCCGAGGTCAAGGAGCTGCTCGAGATCCCCGACGAGTACCTGACCGCCTGCCACCTGGCCGCGGGCTACCCCGAGCGCGCCTTCCCGACCAAGCTCCGCCGGATGCCGGTCGAGGAGACGACGTTCATCGACCGCTTCGGCGACCCGATCGGCACCCCGTAGGCGGTGCCGGCAGGCGCCCGGGAAAAGGACGCTGCCCTCTCGGCGGTGGCCCTGGCAGGCTGTGGCCGCCGCCGAGAGGGCGGGTCTGCGGGAGAGGCCGAGGGACGCCGGGAGGCTTGCGGGGGACGTTAGGGAGGCGTCGTAGGGACGGGACGATCTCAGCAGGGAAGTGCGGAACTCCACGCTTCTTCATGAGACGTCACATCCGTCCCATCGGTCAGCACTTTGCTGTGGAGAGAAAGTAGCTCTACGCCACTAAAGCTCCACAGCACCTCCGCGGCGGCCGATAGGTGAGACTTCTCCGTGACGAAGGTCTCGTAGCTGTGACGCAGCCGCCCCGTCCCTGTGCCATTCCCATCGAAAGCCTCACGTCCCGGGCGTTTCGTGGCGGTCACAGCCTGCCAGGGCCGTCACGAAGCGCCCGGGCCGTAGAACCCCCCTCCGCGACGGCCACAACCCTCGCCCGTCCAGCCACGCTCCCCCCTACGCCGCCGCCAAGCTCCCCTTCTCGATCGACTCCCAGATCTCGTCCTCCTGCAGGTAGTCGTGGATCACCTTGCCGTGCGGGAGGTCGAAGTCGTAGACGCCGAAGTAGCAGTCGACGATCCGCTTCGGCGCCAGCAGGTGCCAGGGGTCGACGCTCGAGACCTGGGGGAAGGAGAGCGAGCCGCGCCCGGCGAAGAGCCGTGGCGTCCCGTCCTGGGCCTTGTGCAGGGTGGCCGGCACGTCGAGGCGCACCAGCTCCGCCACCGAGGGCCGTTTGTTCGGCTCGGAGTTGGGGATGATCCGGGTCGAGAGCACCGGGCAGTCCTCCAGCTCGGCCGGGTCGGCGAGGCGGTCGGCGACCATCGTCGCGGTCATCAGCGGCACCCCGGCCGGGCGCTGCACGGTGAAGGCCATCTGCTCGCCGAAGGGCACGTCGCCGCCACCCCAGTTGCGCTCGAAGACGGCCAGCTTCTTCGCGTAGCCCCAGATCTCGCGGCCGGCGGTCAGCGGGATCTCGTTGTCGACCAGGATGAACGGCTGGTAGAGGTAGGTCGTGCCTTCGAAGGAGGCGCGGATCATCACGTAGGCCTCGTGGTATTGGCCGAAGGTCGAGTAGGGCACCCAGCGGGCCCAGGCGATGCAGGTGGGCACCTCGTCGGCGATCTCGAGGCCCGGCGGCAGCAGCGATTCGACCCCGGCGCGGTCGGCCTCGTAGACGATGAAGCAGTCCTCGACGTCGCGGTAGAGATAGGGCGGCTGGGCGTAGGCGCTGCCGGGCCCGATCGGCTGCGAGTAGGAGGCGGCGAAAGCGGCGTTGTCCATCGAGGTTCCCTTCGGTGCGTTTAGTGGTCCCGATTCGACTGTAGGCGGGGTCGGCCGAAGGCCGGAGCGGCCGGCGCGCGCACCTTGTGGATTCCCCTAGCCGCGGGCCTACTTCGAGTCGAAGCCGCCGTCGACGACGTAGACGGCGCCGTTGACGAAGCTCGCCTCGTCGGAGGCGAGGAAGAGCGCCGCATTGGCGAGCTCGTCGGGCTGCGCCCAGCGGCCGATCGGCGCCGATTCGACCGCCGCCATCACCGCCGCGTCCGGGGAGGCGAAGATCTCCTTCGTCATCCCGGTCTCCACCGCTCCCGGGCAGATCACGTTGCAACGGATCCCTTGGCGGGCGTAGTCGAAGCAGAGCTGGCGGGTGAGGCCGATGATCGCGTGCTTGGAGGTGGTGTAGGCGGCGCCGCCGTTGCCACCGTTGAGAGCCGCGGTCGAGGCGACGTTGATGATCGCCCCGTCGCCGCGCTCGACCATCTGCGGCAGCAGCGCGCGGGCGGTGAAGAACTGGGCGAAGAGGTTGACGCCGAGGACGCGGTCCCAGACCGCGGTCGGGGTCTCGGCGGCGGGCAGGTAGTCGTCGAGGATCCCGGCGTTGTTCATCAGCACGTCGACCCTGCCGAAGCGCTCCAGCGCGACCTCGGCCATCGCCGCCACCGCGTCCTCGTCGGCGACGTCGGTCCGCAGCGCCAGGCCCTCGCCGCCCGCGGCCTCGATCGCCGCCACGCTCTCCTCGGCTCCCTTCAGGTCGACGACGACCACCCGGGCTCCCTCGGCGGCGAACCTCTCGGCGCTCGCCCGGCCGATCCCCGAGCCGGCCCCGGTGATCAGCGCCACCTTGTCCTGCAGTCGTCCGGCCATCAGGCCCTCCTCTCCGCGTACGCGCCTCGCAGCGCCCTCTTGTCGAACTTGCCGACGCTCGTCTTCGGGATCTCGGCGATGAAGGCGAAGCCGTCGGGCAACCACCAGCGCTCGAAGCGATCGGCGAGGAACTCGGTCAGCTCGTCGGCCTCGGTGCCTTCGGCGGCGACCACACAGGCGAACGGCCGCTCGCTCCAGCGCTCGTCCGGGATCGCGATCACCGCCGCCTCGACCACCGCCGGGTGGGCCATCAGCGCCGACTCCAGGTCGACCGAGCTGATCCACTCGCCGCCCGACTTGATCACGTCCTTGGCCCGGTCGGTGATCCGCAGCCAACCGCGGCAGTCGAGCGTGCCGACGTCGCCGGTGCGCAGCCAGCCGTCGGCGGTGAAGGCGGCGGCGCTCGCCTCGGGCGCCTCGAAGTAGGAGCCGGCGACGACCGGGCCGCGGACCTGGATCTCCCCCTGGCTCTCGCCGTCGCGGGGCAGCTCGGCGCCGTCGTCGCCGACGATCCGCAGCTCGTAGAAGGGGCTGACGCGGCCGGCGTGCTCGCGGCGCGCCCAGCGCTTCTCCTCCTGCTCGGCGGCCACGTCGGCGTCGGCGGCCGCGCCGCGGACCGCCGGGTCGTGGGCGAGCGCGGCGCCAGGCAGCGTCTCGGTCATCCCCCACCCCTGGACGACGGCGACCCCGTGGCGCGCCTCGAAGTCGCGCATCAGCCGCGGCGGGACCTGGGTGCCACCGCAGATCGCCAGCTCGAAGGCCGAAAGGTCGGAGCCGTGCTCGTCGGCGTAACGGAGGACGTCCATCCAGATCGTCGGCACGCCGCAGCTGGCGGTGATCCGCTCGGCCTCGATCAGCCTGGTCAGCGGCTCGGGCTGGAGGAAGCGGCCGGGGAGGACGAGGTCGGCGCCGACCATGCCGGAGAGGTAGGCGAGGTTCCAGCCCATCGCGTGGAACATCGGCACGACGGCGAGGACCCGGTCGCGGGCGCCGATCCGGTAGGTCTCGGTCCCCGCCATCAGGATCGTGTGGAGGGCGAGGCAGCGGTGCGAGTAGGCGACGCCCTTCGGGTCGCCGGTCGTCCCCGAGGTGTAACAGAGGGCGGCTGTGGCGCGCTCGTCGAGGTCGGGGAGCGCGTATCCGTCGGCGGCGATCGTCGCGGCGCCATCCTTGAGGAGCGTCTCGTAGTCGAGTGCGGCGGCGAGCGAGACGGCCTCGGTCGCCGCAGCCGCCGCGGCGACGGCGGCGCCCTCGTCCTCGAAGACCACCAGGTGCTCGGGCGCGTCCTCGCCGAGCAGCTCCAGCACCGGCAGAAGCGCCCCGAGCAGTGCCGCGTCGACGATGATCGCCCGGTCGCCCGAGTGGCGCACGGTGTAGGCGATCTGCTCGGGTGAGAGGCGTGGGTTCATCGTGTGCAGGACGAGCCCCGCGCACGGGACTCCCCAGTAGGCCTCGAGGTGGCGGCGGTTGTTCCAGGCGAAGACGCCGACCCGGTCGCCGGCGGCGAGGCCGAGCCCGGCGAGCCCGGCGGCGAGAGCCTCGGCGCGGGCGCCGACGGCGGCGAGGCTGGAGCGCTCGAGCCGGCCCTCGCCGTCGAGCTGGGTGATGACCTCCGCCTCGCCGTTGATCCCCCGCGCCCGGCCTAGCAGGTGGGTCAGCGTCAGGGGGAAGTCCTGGGTGCCGCCCGCGAGGCCGGCCGCGCTCACAATGAGAGGCCGCCGTCGACGGTGATCGTCTGGCCGTTGACCATCTCCAGGTGGGGATGGCAGAGAGCCTCGATCAAGGCCGCCGCGTCATCCATCTCGACCCCGCGGCCGAGCGGGTTGGCGACCGCGGCGGCGGCCAGCCGTTCCTCGTAGGTGTCGGGGAACATCGCCCGCAGGGCGGTCGTGTCGACGGCGCCGGGGGCGATCGTGATCACGCGGATCCCGCGCGGGCCGAGTTCCTTGGCCAGATACCGGACCACGTGCTCGCCCAGCGCTTTGGCGGTGCCGAGCGCCCCGTACTGCGGGATCACGAACCGCCCGCCGCGGCTGGAGAGGTAGAAGACGACGCTGCCCTGGCCGAGCAGGTCGCCGGCCTCGCGGATCAGGTCGACCATGGCGAGCCCGTTGACGATCACCGATTCGCGCAGCTCCTCGGCGTCGAGCTCGAGCAGCGGCCCGTTGATCGCCTTGGCGGCGCAGTGGACGAGCTGATCGAGGTGATCGGTGTGCTCGCGGACCACCGCGATCACCTCGCGCACGCCCTCGACCGTGCCCACATCGGCCTTGATCAGGTGCGGGGTGCCGTCCGCGGCCGCGACCGCCGCCTCGGCCTCCGCCGCCGCCTCGTCGTTCGAGTGGTAGTTGATGAAGACGTCGTTGCCGTCGACGGCGAACCGCTCGGCGATCGCGCGACCGAGCCCGCTCGACCCCCCGGTGACCAGGATTGCCATGGCGAGACGGTCCCAGATGGCGGGCCACTCGCCCAATGGCCCTCCCGGCCGCCTTTGTGAGATCGACGAAGCGCCTCTTCGCGTCGGGCGCGGCAACGGGCGCGGCGCGCGATCTTCAGTCGATGGCCCTGCCAGGAGGCGAGCGATGAGCCTGCGCGGACGCACCGCCGTCGTCACCGGCGGCGGCCGTGGGATCGGCCGTGCCATCGCCCTCGGCCTCGCCGCCGAAGGCGCGACGGTGGCGGTCCTGGCCCGGACCGCCTCCGAGCTCGAGGCGGTGGTCGCCGAGGCGAAGGAGCTTGGCGGCGACGGGGTCGCGATCCCGGTCGACGCGATGGACGGCCCGGCGCTGAAACGCGCCGTCGCCGACGCCCATGCCGGCGGCTCCCTCGACATCCTCGTCAACAACGTCGGCGGCCTGGTCGGCGATCCCGCCGGCCTCGCCGCCCTCGACCACGACGACGATCTCTTCGAGCAGAACATCAGGCTGAACCTGACCAGCGCCTACTACGCCACCCGCGCCGCCCTGCCGCTGATGGTCGCGGGCGGCTACGGCCGGGTGATCACGATCGGGTCCGGCTACGCGACCCACGGCGGCGGCACGATCTCCTATTCCGCCGCCAAGCACGGCCTCGTCGGCCTCACCCACTCCCTCGCCTACCAGGTGCCCACGGGGATCACCGTCAACTGCCTCTGCCCCGGCTGGACCAACACCGAGGTCCTCAGCTGGAGCGGCCCCGACGGCCCCGCCCAGGCGGCGGCGAAAGCGGAGGTCCACACCGTCCAGGGCCGCATCATCGAGCCCGAGGAGCTGGTCCCGATGGCCGTCCTCCTCGCCTCCCCCGCCGGGGGCGCGATCACCGGTCAGGTGATCAGCGTCGACGGCGGCTTCAAAGTCTGAGCGCTCAGCCGGCGGTGAGGACCAGCGGCTCGCCCTCGGTGATCACGAGGGTGTGCTCGGCGTGGGCCGAGAGCGACCCGTCGCTGGTGCGCATGGTCCAGCCGTCGCCGGCCTCCCGGACGGCGCCGCTGCCGGCGGCGATGATCGGCTCGATCGTCAGCACCAGGCCCGCGGTCAGCGGCTCGGTCAGGTGCGGGACGAAGACGGCGGGGACGTTCGGCGGTTCGTGGATCTGACGACCGATCCCGTGGCCGAGCAGTTCCGCGCAGACCGAGGCGCCACCGCCGCAGACGGTCCCTTCGACCGCTTTCCCGATCGCGTTCAGCGGCGCTCCCGCCCGCGCGGCCAGCATGCCGTCGGCAAGCGCCGCCTGCGCCGTCTTCACCAGCCGCCTCGCCTCGGGTCGCGCGCGACCGACCGGCACCGAGACACAGGCGTCGGCGTAGAACCCATCCAGCTCCGCGGTCACGTCCAGCTTCACCAGGTCACCGTCGCGCAGCACCCGCTTGCCGGGGATCCCATGGACCGCCTCGTCGTTGACGCTGATGCAGTTGACGCCGGGGAACCCATAGTCGAGCTGCGGCCCCGACCGAGCGCCCGCCTCACGGAACACCTTGCCGCCCACTTCATCGAGCTCCGCGGTCGTGACCCCGGGCCGGACCCGCTCCCGCATCGCCCGCATCGCCCGCGCCACCACCTGCCCCACGGCCCGCAGGCGCTCCAGCTCTTCAGCGGTCTCGATCGACATCAGGGTCGATGGTAGTCCGTAGGTCCCGGGCGTCTCGTGGCGGCCCGGGCAAGCTGTGGCCGCCACGAGACGCCCGGGACGTGACCCTTCCGGCGGGAAGCGGGGAGGTTCGTGACGCTTCCGGCGGGAAGTCCACGGAGACGTGGCCGTCCCAGACACGCGACCAGGGTTTTGGTCCCTACAGGGGCTCAAAATCACGCAGTCGACTTTGACCATGCCAGGGCAGGGTCAAAGTCGACAGCGCGTTCTCAACCCCTGAAGATTCGTGGAGTTCCGCCCGTCCCGGTGACGAACGCCCCATCCCTGTGACGGCTCCCCGCGCGCTCCCCGCACCCCCGGCCGTCCCTTCCCCGGCCACCCGGCACCCATCCCCTGCCCGTCCCTTTCCCGTCGCCCCGACCCACGCCGGCCGCATCCACCTCACCCTCCGAGCAATCTCCCGCGCAGCGCGGCGAGGTCGTCCTCGCCGAGCCCGGCATCCCGCAAGCTCGCCTCGACGTCGAACTCGGCGAGCAGATCGACGATCAGCTCGGTCGCGGTCGTCCCCTGCTCGCGCAGGAAGGCGGCGATCTTCGGCGCCTCGTCCGCTTCGCCGCGGGAGAGGTAGAGCGGCCGCAGCCGCGCGTCGCTGAGGGCGTAGTCGGCGGCGATCTCCTCCGGCTCGACCCCGGCCAGGGCCAGCACCAACATCGAGATCTGGCCCGCCCGGTCGCGCCCGCCCTGGCAGTGGAAGGCCACTCCACCCGGCGCGGCAGTGGCGATCGCCCGGATGACCTCGGCGCTCCGCTGCGGGAACCGTTCGAGGTGGGGCCGGTAGTAGAGCGGCGTGGCGAACTGCGGCCCGTTTTCCCAGACGTCCCAGAACTCGCGGTCCTCGGTCACGTCGAGCGGGATGTTCACGGTCTCGATCGACCCCGGCCGCGGCGCCACGTCCACCCCGATCTCACCCTCGTTGCGGAGGTCGATTACGGTCCGGATCCCGTGGGCCTCGACTTCCTCCCAGCCCTGCGCCTCGAGCTTCTGCAGCGAGTCCGAGCGGACGATCGCGCCCCGGCGCGTCACGCCGCCCCCGGCGGTCGTGAGGTCACCCAGGTCGCGTGAGTTGTAGGTCCCCTTCCAGCTGAGATGCCTGTCGTCCACGGCGCCCACCTCCGTCCGGTGCCTGCTGTCGCCACGATACCCACCCCTACATCAGGGTTCTCCTTCGGCTGCTGGACTCCGATCGGCAGGAAAGTTAGGTTCGATCGCGATGCCGCCTCCGATCCCAAGACGAAAGTGGCACGACTGGCTCTGGCCGACCCAGAATCCGCGGTGGTATTTCACCGACGCCGACGGCGCGGTGTTGGGCGAAGAGCGACTTCGAAGGCTCCTGAAAGATCCGGCCGACGTGGACGAGACGCTCGAGCAGGCAAAGGAAGTCGCCCAGTCTGCGGTCGACCGCACCGTCGCGGCCGACCGACGGGCGACCACCCTCGGCGGCACGGTCGCGGTTGCGGCAAGCCTGACCGTAGGCGGCGCCAGCCTCGTGCTCGACCGGGCGAAGGTTCCCGAGCAGGGCTGGCGTTTTGGCTTTGCCCTCGCGTTCGCGCTGGCGACGCTGATGTTCGCGGCGGCCGGCTTCTACGCGGCTCGAGCCATCGTCACCTTCCGAAAGTGGTCGTGGGTCCTGCCTTATCCGGTGCTGGGGCGACACAAGAACGCACAGGGCGACCAGAGGCTCGAACGGGCAGCTGAACTACTGCACCATTTCGCCTTCAACTGGGAGGTGGCCGACGCGAAGATACGCTCGGTCGAGAGTTCGTTCCGCGCCTTCGTGGTCGCCCTCCTGATCTTGGTCCTGCTCGCCCTCGGCATCGCCGTCTACCAGCTCTGAGCAGCGCCGCCCGCCGTACCGACCTACGGCGTCTCTACCGTCCCTGGGCGAAAGTCCGCGAGGGAGCGGAGCACCGAAGGTTCGGAGGATTGATTCATGGCACTCGTAGGCAAGGATGAGTTGGTCCGCGACGTCGCCGAGAGAAGCGGACTCGGCGTCGGCGATGCAAAGCGCGCTGTCGAGGCGACGCTGAAGGCGATCGAGGAGCAGATGGGCGCAGGGAACGAGGTGAGGCTGACCGGCTTCGGCAAATTCTCGGTCTCCCACCGCGAGGCCCGCGTCGGCCGCAACCCCCAGACCGGCGAGTCGATGCAGATCGCCGCGAAGACGGTGCCGAGGTTCAGCGCGGGCGCCGAGCTGAAGAAGGCGGTCGGTTAGGTCGCGTCGGCCGGGCCGCCAGCCGTGGCCCGGCCGACGCTCCTCATCTGCGACGCCCCAAGCGGCCCTAGGCCCCGAGGGCGCCGCGCAGGTGGGTCAGCAGTGCCTCGGTGACCGCCGCCGAATCGGTGGCCGCGGTGCCGAGACGGCGTAGGCCGAGGCCGACGATCAGGGCGACGACGGCGCCGGCGTGGCGCTCGGGCTCGGGGACCCCGAGCGAGGCGAGGGCGTCGGCGGCGAGGGCGTCGTAGGCGGCGAAGCAGCGCCGCGACGCCTCCTGCAGCTCGGGGTCACGGGCAGCCTGGAGGTGGAGCTCGAGCTCCGCCAACGGGCCGGGCCCGCCGGTCGGCCGGGCGATCAGGGCCTCGACCTCGGCCGCCACCTCGGTGGGGCTCGGATCGCGGGCGCGCAGCGCCGCGGCGACCGCCTCGAGCCGCTCGACCTCCTCCTTCACGTAGAGCAGGAGGCTCTCGCGCAGCAGGACCGCCTGGCTGGGGAAGTGGTAGGTCAGCGAGCCGAGGGAGACGCCTGCCCCGGCGGCGATCCGGCGGTTGGAGAGCGCTCCGGTCCCCTCCTCGGCGAGCAGGGCGAGGGTGGCGCGCAGGATCGCCTCGCGGGTGGCGGGGGCGCGGCGCCGGTCGGTGGACGGCGCCGCCTCCTTGGTCGGGGTGGCCACCCGCAGATCCTATCGTGGGTATTCGTTCGTTCGAACGATCTAGTATCTTTCCGTCGCGATGGGAACGGCGGGAGTGCCGGACACGGCGAGAGAGGCGGAGGCGAGCGGTTGGCCGGGCGCGGCGGGCGCCCCCGAGCTCGCCTTCGCCGGCCTCGCCGAGCAGGCGGCCCTGCTGCGCTCGCGCGAGGTCTCCGCCCGTGAGCTGGTCGAGCTCTCGCTGACCCGGATCGAGGCGACCCAGCCGACCCTCAACGCCTTCCGCGTCATCTGCGCCGAGGCGGCCCTGACCGCAGCCGACCAGGCCGATGCGCGGCTGCGCGGCGGCGACGGCGGCGCGAACGCACCGCTGCTCGGCGTCCCGGTGGCGATCAAGGACGACGTCGACCTGGCCGGTCACTCCACCCCCTTCGGCTGTGGCGGCGAGGTCGAGTCGTGCCGCGTCGATGCGGAGCTGGTGCGCCGGCTGAACCGGGCCGGGGCGATCGTCGTCGGCAAGACGCACGCGCCCGAGGTCGGCCAGTGGCACTTCACCGAGACTCCCTCCTTCGGCGCCACCCGCAATCCCTGGCACGAAGATCACACCCCCGGCGGCTCCAGCGGCGGGGCCGCGGCGGCGGTCGCCGCCGGACTGGTCGCCGGGGCGATCGGCTCCGACGGCGCCGGCTCGGTCCGCATCCCGGCCGCCTGGTGCGGCCTGGTCGGGTTGAAGCCGCAGCGCGGGCGGATCTCGACCTGGCCCGACCGCGAGGCCTTCAACGGCCTGACCTGCTTCGGTCCGCTGGCCCGCAACGCCACCGACACGGCACTGCTCCTCGACGCCGTCCAGGGCGCCGTCCCGGCCGACACCCACCAGCCTCCCCCGCCGACCGAGCCCTACGCCGAGGCCGCCGCGCGCCAACCGGGGCGACTGCGGATCGCGCTCAGCCTCGGCGTCCCCTTCGGCATCCACGACCGCCTCTGCGATGAGCACCGGGCGGCGACGTTCGACCTCGGCCGCCGCCTCGAAGCCCTCGGCCACGAGGTCACCGCGACGGAGCTCGAGTACGGCCTGGTCGCCCCGGCACTGGTGCCGCGGGGCATGGCCGGCGTGCGCGACTGGATCCGCGACCACGAGATCGACGCCTCCGCCCTCGAGCCCCGCACCCGCGTCCATGCCCGGCTCGGCGCCGTCCTCTCCGGCCTGCCCCTGCGTGCCGCCCGCGCGGCCGAGCCCCGCCTGCGCCGCCGCCTCGGCCGCGTCTTCGACACCCACGACCTGGTCCTCACCCCGACCACGGCGAAACCCCCGCCCCGCATCGGCGCCCTCGACCGCCGCGGCTACTGGGTGACCGGCTCGGTGGCCAGCGAGACCTGCCCCTACGCCTTCCCCTGGAACGTCACCGGCTGGCCCGCGATCAGCGTCCCCGCCGGCCTCACCCCCGAGGGCCTCCCGATCGGCGCCCAGCTGCTCGCCCACGAAGGGCAGGAGGGTCTGTTGCTGGCGCTGGCAGCGCAACTGGAGACGGCCGCGGCGTAACCGGCCGACCGCACCTGGAACCTCGGAACGTCCCCGGCCGGCCGGGCGCGCTCACCACTTCAGCTCGATCTCGAGCTCACTCTCCTCCTCACCCACCTCGAACTCCACCTTCCACTCGACCTTGTCGGGGATGCCGATCTTGAACTGCATCTCCCCGCGGTCGAAGTTGACCTCCTCGCCTGGCCCGGACAGCAGGTTGGCGATCCGTCGCAGGCGGGTGGCCGCCTCATCACGGGTGAGGATCTCGCGTCGCTCGACCTCGAAGTTGCCCATCCGGACTCTCCTCTCTTCGGTTGGGAGACCTTATCCGGGGGCCGCGCGGCCGGCAATCGGACGAGACGGACGTCCGGCCGAAGGGCCGACTCGGCATACGCTGGGCGCGTGAACGCCGAGCCGCTGTCCCGCCGCCTGACCCGGATCGCCCTCTGGGTGGGCGGTTCGGCGCTCGCCGTCTTCGTCCTCGACCTGCTCGGCATCCCGGTCGACGACTGGATCGCCGAACTCTTCCGCAAGCTGGGTGAGATCCCGCCCTGGGCGATCGTCGTCGGCGTGCTCCTGCAGACCGCGAACACGGCGCTGGCGGCGGCGGCCTGGTTCGGCATCCTGCGGGCGACGCCGCTCGCCGACGTCAGCTACCGGATCGTCCTCGCGGCCTACGCGACCTCGGTCGCGCTCAACAGCTTCCTGCCGGCGAACATCGGCACCTGGGTGATGCTGTTGATGTTCACCGCGCTCTTCGCCGGCGCCACCTTCCCGATGATGGTCTCCGGGATCGTCGTGCAGAAGATCCCCTTCACCGTCTTCAACCTCGCGCTCTACCTCTATTTGTTCCTCTCGGTCGCCGGCTCGTTCTCGGTCAAGCTCGGCTTCCTCTCCGACCACACCGGCCTCGTCGTCGGCATCCTGATCGGCGGCGTCTTCCTCCTCTTCCTGCTCGCCCGGGTCTTCCGCCAACGGCTCGCCGGGCTACGCGAACAGGTGATGGAAGGCGGTGCCGTGCTGCGCACCCCGCGCCGCTTCCTGCTCGACGTGGTCGCCCCCTCGCTCGGCAGCTACCTGGCGCGGCTGGCGATCGTCGGCGTCTTCCTCGCCGCCTACTCGATCCCCGCCACCTTCCACAACATCGCCACGGTCACCGCCTCCAACTCGATCTCCAACACGGTCTCGGCGACCCCCGGCGGCGTCGGCGTCACCCAGGCGATGAACTCGGTCGCCCTCGCGGGCTCGACCGACGCGGCGACCGCCACCGCCTACTCGATCAGCCAGCAGCTGGTCACCTCGGCCTGGAACGTGATCTTCGCCGTGCTGATGGTCTCCTGGGTCTTCGGCTGGAGCGGCGGCAAGACGCTGGTCCGCTCCTCCTACGACGACGCGAAGGTGAAAAGCCGCGAGATGAAAGAACGGCACCGGCGTAAGCGGCCGGGCGATCAGGAGACCGGGTCGGGCTCGCCCGCGGAGGAGACCGGCCCGTAGTCGGGGTGACCGAGCGCGGCCAGCCAACCGCGCAGGATGCGATGGATCGCTTCCGCGCCGACGACCTCGTCCTCGGGCCAGGGGAGATCGCCGGGATGGAGCACCAGCGGGTAGCACTGGGTGCCGCCGAGGCCCCCGTGTGAGCCGACCAGCTCCTCGAACGCCGCCACCTCTTCGAATTGAGGCCAGTAGGCGCTGTTCACCATCAGGTCGGCGCAGTGCGGGAACGCGTCGGTGCGCCGCAGGTGGCGGGCGGCGTTCGGCCCGAAGGGCGCGAGCGGGTCCTCTCCCTCGATCCGTTCGCCGTCGAGGTGGTTGACGCCGGCGGGGCCGATCGCCAGGGCCCCGTGGGCCTCGGAGCGGACCAGGACGAAGCCGATCCCCGGGTGATCGCGCAGCGCCGGGATCAGCGCCGGGTAGAGCGCCTCGATCCGCTCCAGGGAGACGCGGCCGGGGAGCCGCGGGAAGCTGACCAGGCCGAGGCAGCCGGACGCCATCACCGAGAGCTCGGGCAGCTCGTCGTCCTCGGTCCGGCCCGCCTCGCGCCGGTCCCGCTGGTCGAGCATCACGGCGCCATCCGCCACCTGGCCGCGGGTCGCCGCGCGCACCGTGCGGCCCGCCACCGTGTCGTCGCGGGCGACCTCGGTGAGGCCGGCGCCGATGTAGGAGAGCGCGTCGTCGTCGCCGCCGATCGCGGCGAACACGGCGCTCGCGTCACAGCTCTCCCGCACCAGGTCCTCGAGCGACCGGCCGAAGCGGTCACGGAAGGTCTCCCCCTGCGACTGCCCGTGGTCGGAGAGGACGACCAGGCGGTAAGGGCGCGGCGCCTCGGCGCAGGCGGCGCCGATGCGGGCGATCTGGCGGTCGAGGTCGTGGAGGACGGCGAGCGCGTCGGGCCGCTCGATCCCCGAGTGGTGGGCGACCTCGTCGTAGGCAAGGAAAGTGGTGTAGATGCAGGGGCGGCCGGAGAGGACGTCGCCGATCACCGTCGCCACCTGCAGATCGCGCTGCACCACCGTCGCCCAGGCACGCATCAGGGCGTAGGAGCGGCCACGGGCGATGCGCGGTCGGACGTCGTCGCGGACCTGGGCGCGGGCGGCGCGGCGCTCGCGGGCGATGTCGGCGACGGTCAGGACGATGGTGCGGGCGACCGCATAGGGGCGGGCGAAGTAGGCGCTGTAGTCGCGGCCGAGCGGCCGGCGGCGGGTGAGCGCGGTGCTCATCGTCAGCATCGAGTGGGTCGCGTCGCCGGAGAGGATGTTGGCGCGGCTGGCGCCGCCGGCGTGGAGCAGTCCGCGGCCGTCGGAGTGGCGTCGCTCGAGCTCCGCGGCGTCGCGCGGATGGTTGGTGACGATCGGCCGGCCGCGGTCCTTCTCCCACCAGCGGAAGGCCGGCATGTCGTCGTTCGAACCGTGCAGGATCCCGGCCTGGCAGGCGCCGGTCTGCGAGGACCAGTCGGTCTCCCAGCGCCGCAGCCGGTGGCTCCCGTCGCGCAGCCAGCGCGCCATCGTCGGCGCGCTTCCGTCGCGGATCGCCCGCAGGAGGACGTCATGGGCGAGGCCGTCGATCTCGAGCAGGAGGAGGCCGGGGACCTCGCTCTCGGTGACGTCGCCGCGGCGGCGCGCCTGGCGTCGGACCACCTGGCGGTACCACCATTCGTCGTCGTCGATCGCGAGGGCGTAGTTGACGATCGCGGTGGTGGCCGCGAGGACCAAGGTGATCAGGACCGGATCGAGCAGGCCGCCGATCGCCGCGCCGGGCAGGAGGTTGATCACCAGGCCGACCAGGAGGGCGTTCAGGATCAGGCCGCCGAGCCCGAGGGTGAGCACGTTGAGCGGCAGGGTGAGGCGCGCCAGCGCCGGCCAGACCAGGGCGTTGAGGATCCCGACCAGGGCCGCGGCTCCGAGTGCGCTCCCCGGCCCTTCGAGCTCGAAGGAGTCGAGCAGCCAGGACAGCGCCAGCAGCACCAGCGCGTCGAGGACGGTGACGAAGATGACCCGGCGGACCCGCATGGTCAGGACCCTCTCAGGTCGAGGCTCGAACCGGGCGTCAGGATCTCGGACTCGACCGTCGGGGCGAGGTCCCGCAGGCGGGCGGCGAACTCGCGTGGCGGCCCGGTCAGCGGGCGGGGGCGCAGCCGCGCCAGCCCGGCCGGATAGAACGTCCCCCAGTGGATCGGCACGGCGAGGCGAGGCGCCAGCAGCGCCGCGGCGCGGGCCGCCCGCTCGGGGTTCATGTGCCCGGGTCCGAGGTTCGGGCCCCACCCCCAGACCGGCAACAGGGCGAGGTCGAGGCCCTCGCCGAGGGCCGCCATGCCGTCGAAGATGTCGGTGTCGCCGGCGAAGTAGACCCTCCGGGTGCCCTCGATCAGGTAGCCGACCGGGTCGGCCTCGATCCCGCGGCGCCCGATGTCGTGGGCGGCCGCCGTCGCGGTGACCGTCACCGCGCCGACCCGATGGGACTGCCGCGGCGCGAGCTCGATCGTCCCGCCGATCCCGTGCCGCTCGAAGAAGGCCCGGGTCCCGGCCGGGACGATCACCGGCACCTCGGGCGCGATCCGACGCAGAGAACGCAGGTCGACGTGATCGCGGTGAAGGTGGGAGATCAGGATCGCGTCGAGGCGCTCGGTCACCTCCACTGCCGGCGCCGGGCCGTGGCGGCGAAGGAAGCCGAGCCAGGGCCCGAGCACCGGATCGGTGAGCAGCCTCACCCGGTCGAGCTCGATCAGGACCGTGGCATGGCCGACGTAGACGATCCGCCCGGACGGCATCCACCCAATCTAGGGGTCAGGCGACGATCCGCGCCGCGGTCATCGATGTCGCGATCCGCGAAGTGGCTCCGACTACGCTGAAACACCCCCGATGGAGGAGGACCCCGATGACCCCGATGGACCCCGAGAACGTGAAGGCCGAGCTGGACGCCGGCGAGGAGATCTTGCGGACGGCGACGCTGGCCCGCCTCGCCTACGACGGCATCGACGGCACGCCCCGCGTGATCCCGATCGGCTTCCTCTGGACCGGCCAAGCGGTCGTCGTCGCCACCCACCCCAGCGCCCCGAAGTTCGCCGCCCTCCAGGCGCGACCGCGGGTGGCGCTGACGATCGACACGCCGGCGGCCCAGTCCCTCCTCCTGCGTGGCGACGCCGCGATCGAGGTCGTCGATGGAGTGGTGCCGGAGTACCTCGAGGCGTCGAGGAAGTCGATGGAAGGCGAGCGACTGGCCGCGTTCGAACAGTCCGTCCGCGAGACCTACGACGTGATGGCCCGGATCAGCATCACCCCCGACTGGGCGCGCTACTTCGACTTCAGCGCCGGCCGCCTCCCCGACTTCCTCCGCAAGCTGACCGCCAAAGACTGAGGGCCGGTGACGAAGCCGACGAGGTGCGGAGGGTCGAAGAGCGGCGTTATCTGCGGAACCGCTAGGTACATGCGGCAATCGCTGAATTCGAGGTCAACTCGGGAAAGAGAGACTGGTGACGCGACGTCGCGCTGAACGGATTTTCATTCCCGTGGTCCGCGAGGTGGCACACCGGAATCGGGGTATGCCGGGAGCACCAGGAGTGAGTGCGAAGAGCAAGAGTGATCCGATCCTGCCTGTTTCAACGAACACTGGGACGACACCGGTGAGAGCGCGAAAGGATCAGAGGACTATTCATGGTCGCGTTGACTCAATCCAGTCGAGCATGACACCGAGTTGTTCGGCCCAGAATAAGCTCAGTCCGGCACCCTGCGCTTGTTTCAATTTGTTCAGCTTGAACACGCCGGTGATCACGCCCGCCGGCACCACCTGATTCGTCCCGAACTCTTTTAGCCACGTAGTTGCCTTGACGGCGGTGTCGTTGTTCAGGCGCTTGATCGAGTTCGTCGCCGAGTTGCTGACCTTGCACTCGATTGCCATCGTTCGGCCGTCCCACAAGCCGACCAGAAAATCGGCCTTTCGGGTCCCGAATTCGGACTCCCGACAGAACTCCCCGCTGCCCGGAGCTTGGCTGATGGTCGAAACCGTGCGAGGCGGCACTTCTTTGAATTCGATCTCCACCAAGGCATCAGCAACAGCATCCTCTTGAAGGGTCTTACCTTCGCTACGCCTGAGAGTCGCAAGGCGCTGGGTCGCCATGAGCGCGGCTGACGCCAACGTGGCCGCCTCCCTCTCTGCTGCCTCGGGATCGCGTTCCTCCACCACCCACGGGAACCGTCCTCGATCGATCGCAATAAGGATCGTGTCCACGACTCGCTGTGCCATCTCAGGATCGCCTTTGAGTTTGCTGGGAGCAAGGCTTGCTTCTTCCGCAAGCACCTTCAGATCGTCCTCAGAGATTGGCGGACCAGCAAGGTAACGAAGCGCCAGGATCAGGCGCTTGCTCTCTAAGACGCTCTCATCTGGGGGCCACATCTGGGTCAGATCGACCGTTGCCTCTAGGAGTTCGTCAACATCGGCCTTGTAGTCGTTGAAATTCTCCAGGTACTGCTCCAGGGGCTCCTCTAAACGCTCTCTCCGAAACGTCGCGATGGCGGCTTGGCGGTCTAGCTCCAGTTGCTCGTCAGACCAGACAGGAGGCGCGACCGGACTCATGGCCCGGCCTCAACTACGTTCGGAATCAAAATCCGCTCGAACTCGCGCGGCTCGAACTTCGTCAATCCTCCGGCGTAGGTGCGCCCCTGTCCGAGATGTATTGACGACCGCACGGCACTCGCCAATCGCACCAGGGTCGGCTCGCTCAACGGTTGGCGCGGGTAAAAGCCATGGGCGATATTTATGTGCCGAACATCTGCGAGGTTCCGGACGATCGCGGGTGGGCGGCGAGCCATGTAGGTCGCAAGGATCGGAGCAGGCTCACGCAGCCCGACCGACCACCATGCGGGTCGGTGGCTCGCTAGGTAGCCCTGATCGACACCTTGCCTTTTCGCCTTACGGATGAACCGCTCCACTGGAGCGCGCTCCTCTTCTGTCAGAACATCAAGGTCAGTTGGAAGATTGACGACCGCTCGGAGGCGATCGGGACTGGCAAGCTCCTCGCCTGCCGCGAACAACTCGCGAGCCCGCGTGACCGAGTGAAAGAGGACGCTCGCCGGAAGATCGACACTCTCGGTGTCGATCACCCAGACGCGGTTCGCCCCAGTAGCAGTACCCCGGTGGACCCGGCAGATCTCGCCAAGCTCGATGTAGCCCTCGGGAATTTTTCGAGTCGTCCGCAGAAGCGGAGACCACCGCTTTGCCTCGGCCAATCGATCCCGCGAGACCCGCTGGCCACCCTTGAGACGACGAAGATCGGAGACCTTTTTGACCCGGCGGAGCCTAACCGAGGACGGCTGGGCGCCAACCTCAAAGCAGGTGATCGCGGCGGTCGTCTGGGCGTCCTCGAACGGTTCGGCCTCGGGAGCAATGACGTGGATCGCCTCCCCGCCGAGCTGACCCAAGATGAGCTCGCGCATGAGCGAGCCGTAATTTACGTCGAGCCACTCGGACGAGGTAATGAACACGCCTCGATCACCAGGACGGGCGGCGATCGCGGTTGCGAGCACGAAATAGATGTGGAGCCCCGAGAGCTGGCTGGCGATCACCCCTTGCTCGCGAGCCGTGACGGTCAGCCACCGCTTCCACTTCGCGCCAATGTTGTGATGGCGGACGTAGGGCGGGTTTCCGATGTAAAGCGAGCGTCCGTCGGTCTCAGGCGCTCGATAGCTCCGGTAGTCGGAGAGCCGCACTCGCGCCCGTTTCCCGAGCCCCGCCGCAGCAAGATTCGCTCGACTGACAATCGCGGCAAGGGGGTCCAGCTCTACAGCCTCGACGGTGGCCGTAGGGATCGCGAGCGCAGCCGACTGAGCGAATCGAGCAGAGCCCGAACCGGGGTCGATGATCCGATCGGGTGTCGGCCCGTCCAACGCCCAATCGACCATCGCCTCGACTATTTGGGCTGGCGTGTAGGTCGCTCCGCTGCTTCGCCTTTCGACCGGCGAGAAGATCTCGCAAAAATCTGCGCCGAGGGGATCAAAGCCCTCGTTTATCAGCTCCCGCAGTTCAGACACGCGGGACCGGCTGGGCGCGATCGGGTCAACCGTCGCCAGCAAATCTATCTCGGCCGCGGAAATAGGCGGGACGGACTCCGCCTCAAGGGCTATCGCCTCCCCGATCAGGCGTCGAAGATTTTCCGGCTGGCCAGAGCGCATCCCCGGTCGAGCGTAGTCGCCAGGGTCGACGCGACAAATTGACCGCTGGCTCATTCAGACGGTTTCGCCAGCGTTGGATCCCGCTGATCCGAGTTGCTTTGTCGGCGGTCAGGCACCGCGCCCCCACCGCTCAAGTCCCGGATTGATATTGCCTCCTGGAGGTTTCGATGATCGGCTCGCATGATTGGGCATCGAAGAGACGCCAAAACCTGCTCGCGGGCTCTGGGAGCCTCAGTAGGGGGCTAGGGTGTCGGACAGAGAGAATCCGCCTCTCTAAGGCGCTCCATGAGAGCCCAGGACGAGACTCGAACTCGTGACCCCTTCCTTACCATGGAAGTGCTCTACCAACTGAGCTACCTGGGCGTGGATACGACCGCTCCCGCGAGGGCCGCAGGGGTCGATCTTAGAGGGTCATCGTCAACCGTGGAGGGAGCGGGCGATGGCGAGGGCGGTCGCTTTGTCGAACTTGCCCTCGAGGCGGACCATCACGTCGCCGTGCTGGACGACGAGGGCGTTGGCGGCGAGGCGCGAGTGGTCGCTGTGGAAGGTGAAGTCGGCGTGCGGCTTGTAGAAGAAGGCGTGGAGGCCTTCGATCCAGACCGCGAACTGGCCGCCGAGGCGGAAGCGTTCGATCCGGGCGCCGGGCGGCACCATCTTGCCGTAGTAGCCCGGCGCGGCCTGGCCTTCCAGCTCGTCGACCAGGAGGCCGACGCCGGTCAGGCGCGAGCGGGGCAGGCGGGGTTGGGGCGGGTAGGTGAGGTTGAGCGCGCCGCCGAGGATCGAGGGGTCGAGGAAGACGCCATTGGGGCCCTCGATTCCGCTCGGGAGGAGCGGGTCGAAGACGAGGCCGCGACGGGCGGCGGCGAGGGTGGTCGGGCGGCCGAGCTTCCAGCCCGGCTTCGCCCGCACGTTCTCCGGCAGCTTCGGGACACGCTCGATCGTCTCGCCGCGCAGGCCGAGGAATTCGAGCACCGCGTGGCGCGCCGAAGGCACCGCCGCGACGGCGCCGGCGGCGAGGAGCAGGGTGGCGAGGAGGACCAGCCCGACAAGGCGCAGGCGCGGCATCGACCTCCTGCGGAGCGAAGCCGTCCCTATGCGGCGGTTTCTCTCCACGCCCGCGCGCAGATCCGCTCCGACCCGCTCGGCGAGCCCCCGGCCGGCGGGCAGATCGAGCTGACCGCCCAGTTCGACCAGGCGCTTCTCCAGCTCAGCCATCGGTCTCCATCTCCCTTCGCAATCGCTCCAGCGCCCGGCTGAGGCGCGACTTGACCGTGCCCTTGCGGATGCCGAGGGCGGCCGCGGTCTCGGCCTCGTTCAGCTCGAGGAAGAAACGGGCACCGATCACCAGCCGGTCGCGCTCCGGCAGTCGGCCGACGGCGGCGAGCAGCTCCTCCCGCTCCCCCGCTGCCAGCGCCTCGGCCTCGGCGGCGCGGGCGACCGCGTCCGGCCGCTCCTCCCCGGCCCGCAGCGCCAGCCGCTCCCGCCGCCCCGCCGCGACCCGGCGGTTGCGCGCCTCGTTGCCGACGATCGCCAGCAGCCACGGCCGGAACGGCGCCCCCTCGCGGAAGCGGCCCAGGTTCCGGTACGCCTTGACGAACCCGTCCTGGGCCGCCTCCTCCGCATCCGGGGTCGACCGGGTGACCAGCCAGGCGACCCGGACCGCCACCGCCTGATGGCGCTCGACCAGCTCTTCGTAGGCGCGCACGTCCCCCTCCCGCGCCCGGGCGAGCAGGGACTCCTCGGCGATCCGCTCCGCCTCCACTCGTCCCTTCTACAACTCTCGCCACGGTTCGGTTCCGATTTGCATGGGAACCGATCCGGCGCGAGGGTTGTAGGAGAGGCATGAACATCGCGCACCGACATCCCAAGACCGCCCTGCTGATCGCGCTGCCGGCGCTCGTCATGACGCTTCTCGCCCTCTCCGCCGCCCCGGCCCACGCGGCCGTCGGGGTCGAAAAGGTGAGCACCCATCACGGCCCGCCCGGAGCGACGATCGATCTCACCCTGGGCTGCGGCTTCTGCTTCCCGCCCTGCGTCGGGCCGAAGGGCGAACGGCACCCGAAAGGCTTCGACCACGGCCCCTGCATGCTGGGCACCAAGGACGACCCGCCCGTCTCCTTCGGCGTCTCCCTGGTCCGCAGCAAGGAAGCCCCGCAACGGCGCAGCTGCGGCGACGGCCCGTTCTGCACGCCGACCCCGCTCGGCCCGCCCCACAAGGCGCCGTTCACCTATCTCGGCCAGGCGGTCCCGCCACCGGGCGGCAACAATCCGGAAGGCGGCGACCCGCCCCGTTACCTGCTCCGCTTCACCGTCCCCGACCTCACGCCCGGCACCTACACCTACGAGATCTGGTGCGGGGTCTGCGCCGAGGGCAGGCGCGGCGCCCTGATCGGCGCCCCGTCCTCGATTCTGTGGAGGCTCGTCATCCGGCCGCCGGCAGCCCGCGGCTGACCGGTCTATGGTCGTGGGGAACCCTTCAAAGGAGGCGACGTGCCGGACAGCCAGGTCAAGCACCGCGACGAATTCGAGAGGATGGCGGGGTCGGGTGGCTGCACCTGGATGCTCGCCCGCAAGGCGCTCGGCACCTCGGCCTTCGGCTTCAACCTGGTCGAGATCGAGCCGGGCGGCGCGCTGCCCGAACACGACGAGGCGGGCAGCGGCCAGGTCGAGCTCTACATCGTGCTGGAGGGAGAGGCGACGATCTCGGTCGACGGCGAGCAGACGGCGGCCCCCGCCGGGACCTTCGCCTCGCTCGACCCGGAGAGCACCCGGACGCTGATGAACCGGTCCGAGGAGCCGGTCGTCGCGCTGCTGGTCGGCGTCCTGCCCGGCGAGGGGTACCAGCCGCCGGGCTGGGCCTGAGTTCTAGGCCGGTGGCCGCTGTTCCAGCGGCAGGGGGAACCGTGGTTGCGGGTAGCGCCGCGCGGCGAGGACCCCGAGGGCTTCCTGCCAGTGCTTTGAAGGGATCGGTACGGCTTGCAACGCCTCCGCCGCGTCCCTTTGGTGTGTCTGCTTGGTCGGCGGGCGTTCTTGCGGTGTCAGACGATGACCGTGCTTTTGACAAGCACGGCCTCGGTAACGACACCGATAAGGGCAACGTCGACGATCGCGGTGGACGCGCCAGGAACGAGGTGCTGCACGTTCTGTCCGGCCGGGATCGTCATTGCGTCGCAGCATAGCGCGCTGGGTACGGACAGGCGTAGATTTGTGTCACCGCGGCCCCCGCGGGCTGGGCGGCGTCACCGAGGAGAGAGGAATGTCATGGACCTGAAAGGCCTGTTCAACAAAGGCAAGAAAATCGTCGACGAACGCGGCGGGGTGGACTCGCTGAAAGCGGACGCCCAGGAAGTCGCCGACATCGCCAAAGGCAAAGGCAGCCTGAGCGACAAAGCCAAAGGGGCGGCCGCGGCGCTCAAAGAGCCGGGGTCGAATGAGCCGGAGCCACAGGAGCGGCATCCGAACCGGCACGCTACCGAGGAGCGGCACGCCGATGCAGATCGACAGGAGTCGAAGGAGCGGCGCCATCCTTGAGCAGCGTCGCCAGGTAGATCACCACCGGTGAGGAGCCGCGGTTGGCGGCCTGGTGGATGTCGCTGGGCTGCTCGACCAACCACTGACCGGCACCGATCTTCGCCGTCTTGCCTGCGGTGATGTCACGGATCAGGTGTGGTTCTGCCGATTCGCCTTCGAAGAGTTCTGCCTTGCCTTTGCGCACCGTGTAGGTGAGCGTCCCCGCGACGACCCGCGAGATCTGCGTCCCCAGGTGGTGATGGACGGCGAGCTGGGCTCCCGGCGGCACCGTCACCTTGCTGAGGACCATGGTGCGGCCGGGGGCGCCCTGCACCCCTTCGGTCTGGGCGAGCGCCTCACGGACCGGGGTCGGCGCCGGGGCCGAGGCGCCGAACGCCGTCGGCAGGATGATCGCCATCGCGACGATGCCGAGGACGGTGATCGCGGTCAGCGGGAGTCGGAGCGCCAGTCGTTGCACGACCCCCCGGTTCTTCCCCCGCGCTCCGACTCCTTCCGGCGGGTGCGCGCTCGCAGGCCGACGCGCCCAGCTTGGGCGCCCAGTCAGACCGGGCGCTCCCCAACTCGCCTCGCTCAGACCTCCGCGCCGTTCGCGGTCAGCGTGACGTCGATATTCCCGCGCGTCGCGTTCGAGTACGGGCACACTTTGTGGGCCTCGCGCACCAGCTCGATGGCGACGTCATCGTCGATCGACGGCAGCGTCACGTCGAGCTCGACCGAGAGGACGAAGGTGCGTTCCTCGCCTGCATGCAGAGAGACCTTGGAGTCGATCTCGACCGCCTCCGTATCCAGTTTCTGGCGCCGGGCGACGGCCCCGATCGCGCTCTCGAAGCAGGCCGCGTAGCCGACCGCGAAGAGCTGCTCCGGGTTCGTCCCGCCGCCTTCGCCGCCCATCTCGACCGGCAGGCGCAGGTCTACCTCGAGCGCCCCGTCGCTGGTCTTCCCGTGCCCCAGGGCGCGCCCCCCGGTGACATGGGCTTCGGCGGTGTAGATCGCTTTACTCATCGGATCTCCAATCGGAAGTTTGCTGTCTGATCGAGCCTATTGGGGCGCCCTCGCCGGCCGGCGAGGGAGGACGCGAATGTGTGCGAGCGCCGGGGTCTTGTCCCGGTTCCCGGCCGCGTCGATCGCGACCACCTTGAAGCTGTGGCGACCGATCGCCAGGCGGGTGCGGAGCGGCGAGCGGCAGCGGCGGAAGGGCTTCGCGTCGAGCTTGCACTCGAAGCGGGAGCTCTCGCTCGCGCCGAAGCGGAAGATGGCCGCGGCCCGATGGCGCGGCGCGACCCGCACGATGGGCGGCGGCCGATGCAGCAGCTTCGTCCGCGGCGCGGTGCGATCCGGCTTGGTTGGGGGCGGGGGCGCCGGCGGCGGCACCACGGGCGGGGTCACGGGGGCCGGCAGCGGCTGTTCGATTTCGAGTTGGAATTCGTTCGCCACCCCTTCGCGCAGCCGCTCGCAGCCGATCGGCACCGGATCGCCGACCGCGGCCAGGTCGACCACCGCGCTGTCGCTCCCTTCGCCGCAGTCGATCACCCGATCGCGCGTGCCCGAGTTGGCGAGGATCGAGTCGTCGCCGCCGAGCGCCCGGTAGGCGTCTTCCCCCCGATGGCCGAGTAGCTGGTTGTTCGCGGCGTTGCCGATCAGGACGTCGCTGCCTTCGGAGCCCTCGAGGTCCTCGATCCCTTCCAGTTTGTCGGCGGTCCCGGTGGGACAGGTCGGCGCTTCACCCGCCACCCGGCCGACGACCCCGGTTTCGATGTCGGCGAACACCCCGCCGCCGCCGAGCCGCGCCCAGGAGGAGTTGTCGCGATCGCTGCCCACCGAGGGGCCGCCGGCGATCTGCTCGCCGTCGCAGACCGAGACCGAGAGAAAGAGGTCCGAGCCTTCGCCCCCTTCGAGCAGGTCGAGCCCGCCGTCGTGAAGAAGCGCGTCGTCGCCTGCCCCCGCTTCAAGCGTGTCGGCGCTCGGAGTTTCGGGTGGATCGTCGACCAGGGTGTCTTCGCTCGGCCCGCCGGTCAGGTGGTCGGTGCCGGCGCCGCCCAGCAGCATCACCCCGGTGCCGTCGGGGAAGTTGGCCGCGGTGACGATGTCGCCGCCGCCCATCCCGGCGATCGTCAGCGCGTCGAGCGCCGGCACGTTCGGCGTGGCCGGGGCGGCGAGCGGACAGCTGGCGTGGGTGCTGTCGGTGATCGTGCAGCCGCCGACATCGCTCGCTTCCGCGTTGAAACTGCCGCTGCCGAGCGTGACCGCGACCGCGAGCTGGCTGTAGGTCGCCGTGATCGTCTCGGCGCCGCTACCGCCGACCACGTAGACGGCGGTCGAGCCCGAGCCGCCGTCGGTCTCCCCGATGCTGACCGTGGTGGCGGCGCGGAGGTGGACGGCTTTCGTCGTCCCCTCGCATTCGACCGTGGTGTCGCCCGTGCCGACGCAGCCATCCGTCCCCGCTCCGCCGACCAGGGTCGAACCGGAGTTGGGCGCCGCTTCCAGGTAGTCGCCGTCGGCGCCGCCGCGCACCACGTCCACCCCGCCGCCGCCCTCGATCACGTCGGCGCCGCCACCGCCGAGGATTTCTTCGGCGGCGACCGTGCCGACGATGTAGTCGGAGAAGGGCGTGCCGACGAACCGCTCGAAGGCGCCGGGCTGAACGACGTCGACCCCGCCCCCGGACGCCGCGATCCCATTCGCGGCGTCTTCGCCGCCGTCGCCGAGGTGGAGGTAGACGCCGCGCTCCCCTCCTTTGGCGCCGGGAAAGCCGCTCACCCCCGTTGCGATCCCGGCGCCGAAGCCCGGCGTCACGCCGGTGGCGAAGCTGAGCGTGTCGGGGCCGGCGAGGCCGGTGTCGAAGATGTGGTCGATCGTCCCGTCCCCGCGCACATGATCGCTGCCTTCCTGGCCGTCGATCGTGTCGGCGCCGAAGCCGCCGGAGAGCCAGTCGTTGCCCGCCCCACCTTCGAGCCGGTCGTCGCCGATCCCGCCATAGAGGCGGTCGTCGCCTTCATTGCCGCGCAGGATGTCGTTGCCGCGGTCGCCATAGACGAGGTCGTCGCCGGGGCCGCCTTCGAAGATCTGGCTGCCGACTTCCAGATGGCAGCCGGTCGCGCAGGAGCCCGAGGCGGCGGTGGTGAGGCTGCCGACGATCGTGTCGTCGCCGGGGCCGCCGTCGACGTAGGTGACGGTCGGCGGCACGACGATTCGATCGGCGCAGCCGCTCCCGACGATGACCTCGCCTTCGCGCGCCGGTCCTTCGCTGCATGACGGCGTGGGAATCGCCGCTGCCTGCTGAGCGGGCGTCGGCGCGGCTTCGGCCGCGGCGGCCGTCGGCACCCATACCAGCGCGAGCGCCAGCATCGTCACGACTCTTCCCAGGAGTCGACCCATACCTATGAGATACCCGCCACGCCCCCATCGACGCGGTCGACCTCCGTTAACCCCCCACCACCGTGGTCGACCTGAGTACACCAATGCGATACCCAGGTCGACCGCGCTCCGATCTGCTTAACGGAGGTCGACCACGCCTGGCGGCGCGGTCGGCGGAGCGCTGGGGAGACCGCGGGGCGGCGGTCGCCCCCTAGGCCTTACTCCGGCGCCGACTCGCCTTTCCAGTACTCGACCTGCGAGTCGAGGTCGAAGAAGGTGTGGAGGCCGCCGCCCTGCGGCAGGCGCTCGCTGGCGCTGATCTTGTTCGAGTCCGGATAGATGACGATGTCCGGGGCGCCGTTGGTCGAGACGCAGAGGAAGCGGACCTCCTCGTCGGTCGGGTTCAGCACCTGGTGGGCACCCTCCTCGCCGGGCGGGAAGTTGACCGCCTCGCCCGGCTCGAGGACCCGCGTCCCGGCCGGGGTCCGTAGCGTCGGCCTGCCGCTCATGACGAACAGAAGCTCCTCGTCGGAGTAATGGAAGTGGTAGGGGTAGGCCGCCTCGCCGGGCGGCAGTTTCCAGACGCTGGCCCCGAGCCGCTCGCTTCCCAGCTCGTAGCCGACCCGCGCCCGAAAGGCCCGGAACCCGGGCGGTGCCCCCTCGCGGGGCTGGAAGTCAGGGTCCTCGATGTTCGGCACAGGCCCAGCTTAAGGCGCCCTTGTAGGTTTTTCCCGTGCTCCATCGCCCCCACGCCCGACGCCTCGCCACCCTGCTCACGCTCGCCGCCCTCGGCGCGGCGCTGCTCGCCGGCTGCGGCGGCAGCGACGTCGAAACCCGCCCCGCCCCGCCGTCGAAGGACTTCCCCTCGGCCCAGGGCAAGACCATCTCCCAACTGCTGCACGGCTCCGGCGCGACCCCCTCGCAACTGGTCATCGCACCCGCCTCGGAGGTCTTCGACACCGGCACCGAACGCTATCCCTTCGGGGTCTTCACGGCGGGCCAGGAACAGGTGGAAGGCGTCGAAGTCGCCCTCTACTTCGCCAAGGACGGCAAGTCGAAGGTCCTCGGCCCGCTCCCCGCGAAGCTGGAAACGCTGCAGACGAAGCCCGCCTACCGCTCCGAGAACGGCTCCGGCCCGGGCGAGGCGAAGTCGGTCTACGTGGTGCCGAAGGTCGACTTCGATCGGGACGGCTCCTGGCTGGCGATCGCGATGATCAAGACGCCGGACGGCAAGTTGGAAGCGAGCCGCATCCCCAGCCCGGTGGTCGGCAAGTTCCCGAAGGTGCCAAAAGTCGGCGAACGCCCGCCCAGGATCCAGACGCTGACCGCCGCCGATGTCGGCAACGACCTGGAAAAGATCGACACCCGCGTCCCGCCCGACCAGATGCACAAGGTCGACTTCGCCGAAGTCCTGGGCAAGAAGCCGATCGTCCTCATCTTCGCCACCCCCGCCCTCTGCCAGAGCCGCGTCTGCGGCCCGGTCGTCGACGTCGCCCAGCAGGTCGCCGACGAGTACGAACCGAAAGCCGACTTCATCCATCAAGAGGTCTACGTCGACAACGAAATCAGCAAGGGGATCCGCCCCCAGCTGAAGTCGTTCGGCCTGCCGACCGAGCCCTGGACTTATCTGATCGGCAAGGACGGCGTGATCAAGGATCGCCTCTCGGGCGCCTACGGGGTGGCCGAATTGGAAGAAGCGATGCAGTCGATCGTGCCTGGCTGAACAACCGAAGTCGCTTCGGCCTCCGATACAGTCCGGCCAGCGCGACGCCGCGCATGAGGGATGCGCGGCGCGGCCCCGGCTTGGAGGAGCGGGGGCCCTCCAACCCGACGCTGCGAAGGAGATATATGAAGCATCGCCTGCCCGTTCTTGCACTCGTCCCCGTGCTCGCGGCCCTTGTCGGCCTCGGGGCATCGGCTGCCCCGGCGCTCGCCACCAAGCCGGTGAAGAAGCAGAAGACGATGGTCTTCGAAGCCTGTCGCCACGGCTGTCACTACCGGACGATCCAGAAGGCGGTCGACGCCGCGGGCAGCTACGCCTTCAAGAACAAGAAGGCGAAGGTGAAGGTCGCGATCCGGCCGGGCAAGTACGTCGAAGGCGTGGTCGTCGACGGCACCGATCGGAAGAAGCGCTTCGACGGGATGACGATCGAAGGCACCAAGAAGGACCGCAAGCGGACGGTCCTCGAAGGCAAGAACGCGAAAGGCGAACTCGGCGCCGCCCAGAACGGGATCGAGGCGATCAGCGTCGACGGCCTCGTGCTGAAGAACATGTGGGCGCGCAACTACGAGTCGAACGGCTTCTTCATCCATGCCTCGGGCGAAGAAGGCCAGCACTGCGACGGGTACACGATGGACAACCTGCTCGCCTCCGGCAACCGCTCCTACGGGCTTTTCGCGAAGAACTGTTACGGCGGCAAGATGATCAACTCGGCGGGCTACCACCAGGGGGACTCCGCCTTCTACGTCGGCGAAACTCCGTGCGACAACAAGAAGTGGAACATCTACGACGGCACTCCCTGCCAGAAGAAGCCGAAGTGGACGCTGCTGAAGAACGACCAGAGCTACGAAAACGTGCTCGGCTACTCCGGCACCAACTCGAAGTACGTGCGGATCATCGAAAACGCGTTCTTCAACAACGGCGCCGGGATCGTCCCCAACACGCTCGACAGCGAGGGGTTCGAGCCGAACGGCTGGAACGTGATCGAACGGAACGACGTGTTCTGGAACAACTACAACTACTTCCTCGCCGGCTCGGCGTTCCACACCGTCTCCGAGGGGCTCGGTGAACTGAGCGGCCAGACGGTGAACTACCCGACCGGCGTGGGGATCGCCCTCTACGGCTCCGACCACAACGTCGTCCGCGGCAACCACGTGTTCGGCAACTACAAGTGGGGGATCGCCTCGTTCTCCGGCCCCGGCGAAACCTTCATCGCCAACGAAGGCAACGAAGCGAAGAACGTCAACAACGAAATCGTCGAAAACGTGATGGGCCGCGAAGGCGCCGACCCGAATGGCGAATATGACCTCTGGAACGACGACACCGGCGGCGGCAACTGCTGGGGCGCCAACAGCGCCAACTCGACGTTCGCGCCCGGCAACGGCAAAGTGCCGCTGAGCCAGATCTACCCGGTCTGCCCGCAGGCGGAAATCGCCTACGCGGCGGCGAAATCGATCAACCTGGCGGCCGGCCTGCAGATCGCCAGCCTCGCCGAAACCGGTAACCCGGCGACGATCCTCGGCTACGCGGGCTCGAGCCCGCCGCAGAACCAGCAGTGCACCTGGGTCCGGCGGGTCGCCTCGCACCCGGCCTTCCAGGGCTTCAAGCCGGTGGAAGTCGCCCCGCAGCCGGGCGAAGTCACGTGCTGAGGAAGGTCACGGTGCTCGCGGTGGCGGCGCTCGCCCTCTCGGGGGCGGTCGCCACCGCCGCGACCGCCCCGGCGAAAGCTCCGCGATCGAAGCCGAAGGAAGTGTCGGTCGCCGACTTCTACTTCGGCCCGGAAAAACTGACCTTGAAGCCGGGCCAGTCGGTGAACTGGGTGTGGGCGGAAGCGAACACCTACCCGCACGACGTCCACCTGAAGAGCGGGCCGAAGTCGCTGAAGCAGAAGAAGACCTACTCGACCAAGACGACCGCCGTCACCAACGCCGAATTCGAAAAGACGTTCACGACGCCGGGGACCTACAAGTTCATCTGCACGATCCACCCGACGCAGATGCACATGACGATCGTCGTCAAGAAATGACGATGATCGGCCCGGAGTAGGCGCGATGGACTTCGACGGCATGGATCGGCGCGGCTTCCTGGCGCTGGGCGGCGGAGCGCTCTTCTGCACGCTCGCCGGCCACAAGATCAGCGGCGGCGAAGGACAGATCGACGTCGACAGACTGGCGAAGACGGTCGAGGTCCCGCCGAAGGTGGCCGCGGCGGACGCGGGCGGTGGCGCCGCGAGCGCGAGCGCCGCCGGCGCCGCCGAGCTCGCCGCCTTCACCGTCAATGGCCCGGCGCGCGAATACTGGATCACCGCCGAGCCGGTCGAGTGGGACATCGTCCCCACCGGCCGCGACCAGATGATGAACATGCCGATCAAGGGCACGACCAAGTTCACCGCCTGGGCCTACCGCGCCTGGACCCCCCACTTCAAAGAACCGCTCGGGCCGGCGAAGGTGCCGGGGCCGCTACTCGAAGTGGAAGTCGGCGGGACCCTCGTCGTCCACTTCCGCAACAAGCTGAAGACGCCGGTGACGATGCACCCGCACGGGATCTTCTACTCGAACGAGATGGACGGCGGCTACAAAGGCAAGTTCACCGACCCCGGCGGCTTCGTGCAGAAGAACCGCACCTTCACCTACGTCTGGGAAGCCAAACCGGGCACCGAAGGCACCTGGCTCTACCACGACCACGGGCCGATGGATCCGCTGCCGGTCTTCAAAGGGCTGTTCGGGCCGCTGGTCGTCCGCGCGCCCGGCGAGCAGGCCCCGGAAGCGGAGTTCTTCCTCGGCTTCCACTCCTGGGAACCGCCGATCACCGGCCTCAAGGAAAACTTCTCCTGCATCAACGGGCGGGCCTACGCCGGCAACACGCCGGACCTGCACGCGAAAGTCGGCCAGCGGGTCGCCTTCCACGTCTACGGCCTCGACAACTTCTTCCACACCTTCCACCTGCACGGGCACCGCTGGACCGCCCCTGACGGGACGATCATCGACACCAAAACGTTCGGCCCCGCCGACTCGTTCCGGCTCGAATTCGTCGAGGACAATCCCGGCCGCTGGTTCTACCACTGCCACGTCTTCACCCACTTCCACATGGGGATGAACGG